>NZ_RQEP01000005.1:600000-1200000 GCF_004770055.1 Leptospira semungkisensis
TGAATCAGGGGGAAATAAGGACAGAAGCAAACGCTATAGAAGGGAAGATGTAGAGCAATTGCTCCTACGTAGAGAAGAAAGAAGCCAACCAGGAAAGACTGCCAAGACGGCTCTCTCATTAGGCCAACCTGTCTTAGAGTCTTCTATCACGTTATTGGGAGAAGAAACATTATTCTACAGAGGCAAGGACGCTCTTCAGTTGTCAGAGACTTCCAGCTTCGAAGAAACGGCTACTCTACTATGGGAGGCAGAAGATATTTCTCCCTTTCAGCAAGAATGGCCCAGCCTTTCTCCGGAATGTTTAAAGATCATCAATCTGATCTCTGATCGGCCCATATTGGATCGATGTAGGATCTTAATTCCATTTTTGGAATATGAAGACCCGAAAGCATTTCGAAAAGATTCAAAAACATTTCGAAAGACAGGATCAAGCATCCTAAGATACCTAAGCCTATTCGCTTCTGATAAGACTTATTCTTCCGGATCCATTTCGGAGACACTACTCTCGAGTTGGTCGGATTCAAAAAGATCTAAAGAGCCCAAGGATCTTTCCTCTAGGATCCGACTCTTAGAAGCGGCCCTCATTCTCTCCGCTGATCATGAATTGAATGTATCATCTTTTACTGCAAGATGCGTGGCCTCTAGCGAAGCTTCCCTCTACCAAGTAGTTCTTGCAGGACTTGCTGCCTTATCAGGACCAAAGCATGGACTGTTAACGGAGAAGGCGATCCAACTCTTGTCTCAAGCAAGCGGCTCTGCCAAAAAGGACAGATTGTTCTTAGAAGAAAAGCTAAGAAACGGAGAAAGTATTCCAGGCTTCGGGCATCCTCTATATAAGAAAGGAGATCCGAGAGGAAAGAAACTCATAGATCTTGTAAAGAGATTCTTTCCGGACCGAGAAGATGTACAGATCCATTTACAATTCGTGCAGCAAATTTCAGAATTGATTGATGATTATCCTACTGTAGATGCAGGACTTGCCTTAGCCTCCAAAGCATTACAATTACCTAAAGGAGCTGGGATCGGGATATTTGCGATTGCAAGAAGTGCAGGCTGGTTAGCTCATGCAATGGAGCAATACGACTCGGGGAGCTTAATTCGTCCCCGAGCAAAGTACATCGGCAAAATGCCTCAGGATTAAGATTTCTACTCGCTATGAACTTCTAGGCTAGAAAGTATCTTTTCTACGGCTTCTTCGTGTTTTCTTCCCTTGATCAAGCTTTCAGAGATCAGAAAAACAAGAGTATAAGGTTCCTTATGTTTTTCTAATATAAAGATCCCTGTTTTCGCGTATCTTGGTCTAAGAACATCGTAAAAGGTCCAAAATTTTCCGTAATATCGATCTTCGAAACTTTCTCTTTCCAGTTCGTTAACTTCTTGTATATCCCCTCTTTCTAAAAGTGAATCCAAGAATTTTTTGAAATCGTTCACTAACTGAGTATCATCTTCGAATCTCTGAGGAAAGTAGAAGATCCGAATAGAAGGATAACGACTCGGATCCGTATCGCTCGAAGAAATAATCCCTGCGATCTGTCCTATACCGGTTTTACTTTCTAAATTCAAGTTCTTGGGATTGTGAAAGTAAAAGTCTTCGGGAAGATGCACACTTAATTTCAAATCCGGATTACTTAGAGTGCGAGAAGGCTCATCGAATGTCCAATTAGACAAATCCTTTTCTTCGAAAGAAGGTTTGAATTGTATATAAGCAACCCAAACCTCGGTCAATTGAAGCGCCTTAAAGCTGGAAAGGCCCGCAGCCAGGATCAAGATCCCTAATAATCCGATTTTATAATATACTTTGTTTTCGATCAGTCGGATCAGTAGGACGCCGACTGCATAAACCGCTAAGAATAAGATCCCCGATCTATTCTCGAAAAAGCCTGTCAAAAAGCAAACCAGGACAGGAATTAAAAAGAAAGATGCCTCAATCCAAGGAACGAATTTGGTAGTAGGACGAGCGATACCAA
Organism: Leptospira semungkisensis; assembly: GCF_004770055.1. Taxonomy (NCBI): domain Bacteria; kingdom Pseudomonadati; phylum Spirochaetota; class Leptospiria; order Leptospirales; family Leptospiraceae; genus Leptospira; species Leptospira semungkisensis. The sequence continues at coordinate 601,968 of NZ_RQEP01000005.1, forward strand.
CTTCCGCAAAAATCGCAGGTAACTCTACTTTAGTCTCCAATTTACGGAAGGCGTATACGATTCCCCAAAACAAGATCCCGGAAGCGATATAGCCCACGAATGCAAGACCGATCATCCAAAAAAGAGGAAGATGGGCCTCGTGATAGAGTAGGAAATAGATCGCAAAAACGGAATAAACAAGGAAGAGCTTTTGAGTTAAGGAAAGTTCTTGCAGCCTATGAAGTGCAGCAGTTCCCTTTTCCCAACCTGGAATTTTGCGGAGTAAATTAATGAACCAGATCACCCAGTTTTTCTCCAATCTAAAGGCGGACTTTGACAGGTTAAACCAATCCGTCGACGATCTGGTGAAAACCTATAACGCCATCGTTCATTTTCTGGATCTGATTTCAAATCTCTTTCCTGTCGATTTGATCTTGGTTTTGATACTTTCCATACCCCTGCTTTATATCATCAATACTCTCTCCCCCTCTTCGCCCAGGATCAATTATACGATTGCTGTCGTTTTCGTTTCAGGGCTGAGGTCATTTTTAAGCCACGCGATATCCGAAACTTGGAACCTATTTGCAGTTTCCAAGACGGCGATTTTGCTCCTTCTGCCCGCATATTTTTTTGTCTTAGTAAAACTTATGATTTCTTGGGGAAGAAGATACCGTACAAAGAAAAGAGCTCTTTCTCCTAAAAACCTAGAATATTCATTTGAGAGTTTGCAAAAGGCGTATCATACATTGTCTGCGGAGATCTATTCCGATCTAAGTAAAAACGAAACCAAAAGCTTCGTAGATGGAGAAAGATTTTTACCAAAGATAAAAGATCTAGAAGAATCTATTGCAGGCTTAAAGACCTTGATCCAGAAATCGGGAATTCAACCAGGTCATTCTGAATAGAAAGAATAAGACGATCTATCCGTACGCTGTTTCTTCAGAATCAAACAATTCGCAAATGAAGAATGCAAGCTTCTGGCAGATCTAGCTTCTTATTAAAAGTTAACTTAGGCTTATTCCTGAAATAGATAAATACCGGGGAGGTTTCGGAACTTACCGTCGTAATCCAAGCCGTAACCGATCACAAATTCCTTACCGATATACCAACCAACGTATTTAATTGGATATCCGACTGCTTCTCCTCCTTCTTTAAATAAAAGAGCAGCAACTTCTAATGACTTGGGGTTTTTAGAAAGAATATGAGAGATCAAAAACTTCAGGGTCTTTCCTGTATCTACAATATCTTCCACAATGATCACATGTCTGTTTTCTATATTTGAATCCAGATCTTTGACCAATTCGACTTCTCCTACTGATTCCGTTCCTTGGTAGGATCTTGCCTGAATGAAATCCAGCTCAACGGAAAATGGTAAAGACTTTGTAAGATCGGAGAAGAAGTAAACTCCTCCTCGTAGAACGCATACGAAAAGAGGATCCTTATTCTCATAATCCCTTCCGATCCGGGTTCCCATTTCCGAAACTCTTGCGTCGATCTCTTGCTTTCCGATCAAGACTCTAAAGGGAATATTATCTAAATGTAAAGAATCTTCCTTCATGGGATCCAGAACCTTACCAATCTACATTTTTGGATACCGATATCTTCCCAAGATTCCGCATCGGAAACGAGACTAATAAAAGAAGAAGTCGGAAATTTTTCAAAGAGAGAAGATTCAGGATCCTTAAGTAACAGAAAATTTGCCAGATCTTCGAATCCGGGATTATGACCGATACATAGAACGCTTTCTTTTTTCGGATCGACTCCTCTGATTAGGCGAAGCAGATCCGAGTAATCCGCTTCATAGATCTCATCTACTACATGAGTTTCTTTAGAAATAGAATTAGATTCTTCAAGTATATGCAAAGTTTCTTTAGTTCTCTTAGATGGCGAAACAAGGGCGAGATCCGTCGAAAACGAAACCTTATCCATATATTTAGCAAGAAATCGTGCGTTCTTTCTACCACGTTTAGATAAAGGACGATCTTTATCTTTGAGAGATAAATTTTCCCAATCCGATTTAGAATGACGAATGAGATGAATCTGTTTCAAACCGAGAACCTCCTCCAATAAGATCTAATCTGGAATTTCATTGACAAGGATCTTTCTCGGAGATAAAACACAGGATCTATGGCAAAGATCTATCTTGCAATCGGGGTAATCCTTTTATTCATTTGCCGCCCCAGTATTTTTGCCCAAATCGCAGGTACTCCGGATGAGGAAAAGGCTAAGAAGGAGTTACAGATCCAGTGGTCTAAGAAATTCCCAGGAGACAAAATCCTGGAAGTGCAAGCAACAGGAAAACCTAAACTAATCGAAAAGGCTTCCAACGAAGAAAGCGGCAATCCAGATCTTCGTTATAAATTCTCATTCTTTGTTACAAGTCGTAAGAAAGAAGGACAGACCACCAAAACTCCAGTGGGAGTCATCTATCAATTCGTTAGAGAAAGAGGTTGGGTCTTCGCAGATATGGGAATGGCCAGATCTGTAGTCGTCACTGAGCCTGGCAAAGAACCTCCATCTAAGGATGAAGTCTACCAAGTAGTCGAAGAAGCGATCCTAGAAGAAAAAGGAAAATCCAAAACAGTTGAAGCGATTCGACTTAAAGAGCCTGAGTTCGGACAGAACCTAACTCCTACAAAAGAGCAATTCTGGTTTCGTTATGAAGGAGAATATGAGTTTTCCGAAAACACAAACAAAACCATTTGCACTGATATAGTTGTCCGACTCGTAAAAGATCAGGGCTCGGCAAATTGGAAGGCAGAATGGGATGATAGAGGAAGATGCAAATCCGCAGACGAATAATAGCGCTCTGAGAGATTTTCTGCTCTAATAAATTCTTTTTTCTTAAAATAGAAATCCGTACAGCAAGGCAGAGCGAAGGATTTCAGATCCGATCCTTTCCTACCAATTCAGAGATAGAATTCACTCCTGCCTTTTTCATCGTCTTATCCAAATATTCTAAGATCCTTACAGGCAATAGCGGCCCGTTATATACGTAACCGGTATACACTTGTATAAGATTCGCTCCTGCCAGGATCTTTTCGAGAGCAGCTTCTCCCGAATCGATTCCTCCGACCCCTATAATCGGAATACTTCCCTTTAAGATCGAATACCCATAACGGATCATTTCAGTGGATCTTTGACGTAAAGGTCGCCCGGAAACTCCACCTTCTTTTTCCACATTCGGATAACGAGAAAGCACAGTCTTATCTATCGTTGTGTTTGTGAGTATTACCCCGGAAAGCTGAAGCTCCGGCATAAGTTCTAATAAAGGCTTTAGCTCTTCCTTTTCCATATCAGGTGCAAATTTCACGAATGTTGGAATGGGGAACTTCCCACCCAAACCGCTTCGAATGCCTTGCATGAGCTGTATTAGATTTTCTTTCTTTTGGAAATTTCTAAGGCCAGGAGTATTGGGAGAAGAAATATTGATCACAGCATAATCTGCGTATGGAGTGAGTCTCTTCAAAGAATAAACGTAATCATGTACGGCATCTTCTTCAGAAACTAGTTTCGTTTTTCCTACATTGATTCCACGAACAGAGTTCTTCTTTTGATTCTTCAGAGTTTCTTCAGCAAGATCGGCTCCTGGATTATTGAAACCCATTCGATTGATCAACGCTTGGTCTTCTTGGTAGCGAAAGATCCTAGGCTTCGGATTTCCCGGCTGTCCTTGGCCGGTAATTGTTCCCACTTCTATAGAACCGAAACCAAGCCTGGATAAGAAAGGATACAATTCTCCCGTTTTATCAAATCCTGCACCAAGACCCACCGGATTCGCGAATTCGATTCCGGCAACCTTGGATCTCAATCTCTCACTCGAATAAGAAGTTAAGCTTTCTAAAATAGGAAATACAAATGGAACTCTTTGCGTTAGAGAAAGCAAACCCTGAGCCAGATAGTGCGCGGTCTCAGGATCAATACTTAAGAATAAAGGCTTTGCAGTTTTTTCGTAGACCCATTGTTTCCAATTGGAATTCATTTCTTCTCCTTTAAGACCAACGGAAAATACGAAGTCCCAATCCCAAGAAACCGAAACCGATGAGTATCATCCATAAACATGGATAAACGATCTCAGCAAGTCCTGAACCTTCGATGAAAACCGCTCGGAGAGAATCCGCCATTAAAGTCAAAGGAAGATGACGGATAACAGGAAGCACCACGTCCGGAAAATTCTTATAACTGAAAAAGATACCGGAGAGCACCATCATCGGAAAAGTAAACGCGTTCACCAAACCGTTTCCAACCTGAGAACTCTGCGCTCTCGAACCCACAAAGATCCCGATACAGGCGAACACAAAATTACCTGTCAGAAAAACCAAGAATCCTGCAATTGGCGATCCGAAGAATGCAGTATCGAAGACCGTAAATGCAAACGTTAAGAAGATAATCGATTCTACAATAGTGACTACCAATCGAGTAAAGAAGAAGGAAAGAACGAAAGCAAGTTTGTTCATCGGGGTCGCTGACATCCTTCTCAAAAGCTTTTTCAATCTCATCTCGATCAGGTTCCAACCCACTCCCCAAAGACAGGAGTTCATGACTCCCATAGCAAGCATTCCAGGGACTAGATAATCGATGTATCTTGTTCCCTTAGAATCTAATTTTTTAATATTCGAAACCTTCTTCTCGGAACCTGATTCCGACAATAAAGCGTTTGAAAGAAGAAGGTAATCTCTCTGTGCATTCGCATTACTTGGATCGAAGGAAAATTCTAAATTTCCATCTGCATCTTCTTTTACTAAAAGATTGATCTCTCCTCTCTTGAGAGCCTTGATTGCGTCTTCTTCTTGCAGTACGTTCGGAAGAATGACTCCTAATCCGTCGGAGTTCCCACCTACAGATTGAGCGAATGCTTTCTCGATTCGAGAAGAAAGTTGGTCAGCATGATGAGAAGAAGAGAGAATCGCAACTCTAGTGAGAGGAACTCCCTTATTTGCAAATGCAAGTCCTAAGACTCCCGCAATCGCGATCGGAAAAATAAACGCCCAGAACAGAATCCCGGGTTCTCTATAAAATTCCTTTAATTGGATCGTGACTAAATGATAGATCTGTTTCATTCTCCCAAACCTCTTCCTGTCATGGAAAGGAATAAGTCGTCTAAAGTCTTCTTATGACATTCCAATTCTTTTAAAACGATCCCCGATCTGGAAAAGGAATCCAACATAGCAGGAAGATAATCCGTGATCCTTTCTACGAAGACTCTTCCTTCCTTTGATTCGCCATTCCAAGTGAATTTGAATCTTCCTTTTTCGGGAAGATGTCCCACTGGATCTGCTCCGTTTTCTAAGGAGAAGCGAACGATCTCTCCTCCTCCTAATTTTCCCAATAGATCCGATAAAGTTCCTTGGTCCAAGATCTTTCCCTTGTCCATTACGATGATTCTTTCGCAGAGAACTTCGGCTTCTTCCATATAATGAGTGGTAAGGATCATAGTAGTTCCGTACGCGCGAAGATCTTCTAGGATCTTCCAGATATCTCTTCTGGCTCCTGGATCCAAACCGGTAGTAGGTTCATCTAAGAAAAGGATCTCCGGTTTATTCATAATAGAAACACCCAGAGCCAATCTCTGTCTTTGTCCTCCGGATAAACTATTTACGAAGGATTGTTTCTTTTCAGTTAATCTTGTGAGTTCTAAAATTTCATGAAGCCTGGATTCGGGAGCCTTATAAAAACTTCCGAATAATTTCAAAGTTTCCCAAACAGTAGCTCGATCCATAAATCGAGTCTCTTGCAAAGCCAAGCCTATATTGCTACGTAAATACTTTTCGTTCTTGGACCAACTCGTTCCCAAAAGAGTGATCTGGCCAGAGTCAGGAGTTTGAATCCCTTCTAGCATTTCAATGAGAGTGGTTTTACCAGCTCCGTTCGGTCCCAAAAGACCAACGAATTCTCCCTTGCGAATCTCCAAAGAGAGATCGCTGACAGCAATCACGTCCTTGAACTTTTTTGTAACATTTTTAACGGATATAATCGAAGAAGGATCAGACACTGTTCTCTACCCAATGCTTAGAATGAGAGATGCGCTTTCGGTTTCAAGAAATTTAGGGAAGAGCTTCCCTTATCTTAATTTTAGAAATCAGGAAGGACGAGCAAGTTTCTCCGCTTTCTTTACCCAATCCTTTTTGAGATACTCAAGTATTCTTTCCTTACTTCGAAACGCATCCGATTTGCCCTGCTCGTAAGCTTCTCTCACTCCTTTTGCGTTCGTATAATCAAAAGAAGAAATCGGAAGAGGTTTAGAAGGAGTCACCAAAAAACAACGATCCAAGAGATGTGGATCCTTTCCTACAAGAGTGGTTTGTTCATAATGAATACCGATCACTTTTGCGTTCGGAGGAAAGGCTTCCAACATCAAGTTATTCGTAAGACCGCCGTCCAAATAATATTCCCTTCCATGGTTTTGAAAAGAAACGATAGGAGGAAGAGAAGAAGAATTCATGATAATCTGCTCGATCACGGTCGGATCCCTGAAGTCTGCTTCGGTAAATAATACTTCCTTCATGTTCCAATTTCTCAGAACACGAAAGGTCCTCTCCGTATGCAAACCCTTGCCTCTATCCCTTTCGTCCTCTATAAACGCCTTGCCGGTTTCTGCAATCAGTCTTGCTAAACGAAATGTATTCTTATGCGCATCGTCCTTAGGAAATGCTTTGATCGTATGAATGAAAACTTTTGCGCCGGATTGAATGATCTTTTGAAAATCCATCCCGAATCGAATTGTTTTACGATACATTTCCTCATGAGGAAACGCTCTCTCTCCTCTGAAGAAACGAGTGAAATAAAAATTGCGAGGATTCTTGCGAACAATTCTTTCAAAGAAGGAAACAGTCTCTTCTTCCGTTTCAGAAATAAGACAAAGTACCATGGCGGCCCCGGCAGAAACTCCGGAAACCTGTCTGAGCTTTAGCCCCCAAGACTTCAACTCATGACCGAAACCCAAACCGTAAAATGCCTTACAACCTCCGCCGGCGATCGCAAAGCAAATCTCATTCTCCAACCAAATTCCTTGGAACACTCCTTCGATTTTAGAAGTGGGATCGGGTTTGCGAGAAGGAAGTTCGTAATCATCCAGGATGGGCATATAATTCTTCTCTTCGCATAGCATCTATAGTCAATTTCTTTTGAACGGAAAAGCTCCGAAAATAAAAAAGTGCAAGGCTCAAGCGCGATTTTCTATTTCTTCAGCTAAACAAATCCGAGAGATCAAAGCTCTAATAGAACCAAAACTTCGAAATGCTGTGTCCGCGGAAAAAAATCCGTTAGAACTATCTCTTTCAATCTGTATCCGAAGCTTTCCAAAAGGCTCAGATCTCGAGCTAAGGTAGTATGATTGCAACTAGAGTAAATGATCCGATTCGGCTTAAGATTATTAAAGAAATTTAATAAATTAGCAGACGCACCGGCCCGAGGAGGATTCAAGATACAAAGCTTAGAACCGGATCCGGACAATTCTTTAGGCAAAGTAGAATCCAAATCCATCGCGGTAAATTCCAAGTGAGAAAAGCCTGCTTTCTCGGAATTCTTCTTTGCTGCTTCTACAGAAGATTTAGATAACTCGAAGCCTGCCAAGCCCCCGACTCGAGAAGCGATTGCCAAACTGATCAAACCGGCTCCGCAATAAAATTCCAAAACCTTGCCGGTATTCTCCGGGATCCAAGAGCGGATCTTTTTCATCCAATCTTCCAAGAGAAAGCGATTCACCTGAGTAAAACCTTCCGCAGGAATGGCCCATTCTAAATTTTCAGGCAAGAAGGGACCTATTTTCACTTCGGATCTATCATATTCCAAGATCGTACCCAGAGAATATCTAAGCTTCCAATCCTTAGAACCGAAAACGGATCCTCTCTTCTCCAAATTCTTATGAATGAATTCGTTCATTTCTTTCGGAAGATTCTTACATCCTTCTTCCGGAAAAGGAACGAGAGAATTGGAATTCTCCTGAAAGAATCCAGCTTGGATCTTGCCTTTTGTTTTCTGGATCTTGATCTGAGCAGTATTTCTATAACCTTCCGACGGCCCACTTAGGATCTCGATCGAAGGAATATCGCTCTTAGAAATCTTGAGTGCTCGTAAAAAAGTTTCGAGCAAGAGCTCTTTTTTAATACGAAGCTCTTCTTCGTAAGTAATGTGGCGATACGAACAACCTCCACACTCAGGAAAAGAAGAACAATCGGATGCGATCCTAAGCGGAGAAGGCTTTTCGACAGAAGTCACTCTTCCCCAAATCAGTTTAGAATTTTCTTTATCGATCCGAACATCGACAGTCTCGCCGGGAATTCCTGCTTTTACAAAAACGGTTTTATCTTCCGCATGAGAAATAGAAGTACCTAGATTCGCCCATTTCTCCAGCCTGAGTCCTGAAATTTCTCGAGACTGAAAAACCTTGGCGTGAAAATTTTGAGATCTCTTTCTTCCGATCCCCGACTTCTTCGCACGGTTCTTTTCCGTACCCATAGGTAAATCACCTTGACAGGGTCCCCCATCTTGTCAGTAAAGTAATCCTTAACCGGAGAAGTGGCCGAGTGGTTTAAGGCAGCGGTCTTGAAAACCGTCGTGGGTAACTCCCACCGTGGGTTCGAATCCTACCTTCTCCGATTGGAAATCATGGAGATGTGCCTGAGCGGTCGAAAGGAGCAGTTTGCTAAACTGTCGTATGGGGTAACCTGTACCCAGGGTTCGAATCCCTGCGTCTCCGAAAATTTCCAAAACAGAACCTGATCGCGGGAACAAAAAAGAATGTCTGACCAGAGATTCAATACCCGGGAATTCCTGGAAGAGACAAAGCGCTTGTTAGAAGGGGATGATTATCCCAATCTTTTTGCCGCAATATCCTATATTCCTTTTTTCGGATGGGCTCTTCCTTGGTTTTTCAGAAGACGCCAAGAGATTTGCAAGTTCCATGCAATCCAAGCCATCAAGCTCAACTCCGGTTTTGTGTTCTTATATCTTCTAGTTTGGTTCTTAAGAGAGTTTCCTATTCTGAGCACCATACTTAGATGGATCCATGCGAATCCTGTCGTTACGGATTTTATCAGCTATGTCGCTTGGCTCTCCCTCTTGGGTTATGGGATCTTAGGAGCCCTTCAAGCATACCAAGGCAAACTATTCGTATTACCTTTCTTTCCGGAAATAGAGAATGAAGTTCGAAAAATACTCAGCAAAATTCGCGGATCTCAAAGCTAAACTCCTAGGACTTGTTTCTCCTTATTGGAAACGAGCCGTTGATTTTACAAGGACCGAGATCTTTAGAGTCTATCTAGTCACTCTTCCTCTGTTCGGAAATTGGCTTATAGGCTTTACCTTCTTCTCCAAAGAAGCAGAAGTATATAGACATTCCAAACTCTCATTCTTAAACGTTCTTTACTTCATCTCATTTCTAATATTGTCCTGGCTCTTCTCTATGATCCCAGTTGCCGGCCCTTGGCTTGCAAACTTGGCTCATCTTGCAGGAGTGATTATCTATCTTGGCCTATCCGGTTTCCTGCTATACAATTACACTAAGGGAAAAAAACTGGTCCCGAAACTTCCGGAAAAGCATTTAGCTCTACTGGAACAAAGGCTATTTTAAGCCAAAACTCGCGCCCATAGCTCAGCTGAATAGAGCGTCTGACTACGGATCAGAAGGTCGGAGGTTTGAATCCTTCTGGGCGCGCCACTGGCGAATTCTCGCTTCGCGAGAACCGAGCTCTCCGCTTAAATCTGCGAAGCACCAAGCTACTCCTCAATTCCAATCGGAAACTTCTTCTTTCCTGCTTGTCGCATCGCAGGATAACGCTTCGATCTCTTTCGCATAAAATCTCAAATAAAATTATGTCTCTTTAGGGATGAAAATATTCCTGAATTTTACTCCAGAAAACTTGACTTTAATAATGAGTCTCAAAAACGATAGTATTAGAAATAGAGACCGGGAATCACGAATGGAAAAGTGCCATTGCGCTCAAATCACGTTTGAAAGAATCGTAGAGACTGCTAAACAAGAAGGAAAAGACTATCGCGAAGTAGTCAAGGCTTGCGGAGCCGCAGACACCTGCACCGCTTGCAAAGACTATCTGATCGCGTATTGTGAGCAGCACCTACAACTTGTCGCGGCCGGATAAACAACTCATAGACCAGGAGTTATTCCAAAAACTCCTTCCAATCGCTTCCTCTTCTCCTAGAGGAAGGACCAATCACAATTTTCACGAACTACACGAACCGTACCAAAGATTTCTAAACGTTCTGACTCGTGACACGTACGTACAAGCGCATCGACATCGAAATCCACCTAAACCCGAGACCTTTTTGGTACTAAAAGGAAAATTAGGATTCATTCTCTTCGAAGAGGATGGAAGCATCAGAGAAAAACATCTTCTTTCATCCGAAGGACCGGTCTACGGAATAGATCTGAGCCCGGGAGTATACCACACCCTAGTATGCCTTTCGGATACCTGCATTTGCTTCGAAGGAAAATCGGGACCGTATGATCCGGCCACCGACAAGGAGTTTGCGTCTTGGGCTCCTTCCGAAAATCAAATCGAGAAAACCGAATATCTGAACTATCTCAGAACTCTCTTCGAGATTTTCTAAGATCAGAACTCGGTCCTAGCGCTTTGGATCGAAAAGTATTTCGTACAATTCCCGGATCTTTTTCAAATTTCTTCCAGGTGGAGAAGGAAATGGGATCACTCTTCCCCGATTCGTCGCCGTACTCGTATCTCTATCGTCTTCCGATTCTTTATAATTATGTCTGTTTAAAGGGGGGAGATTTTCTCTCTCCATAACTTAATCATTCGGAAAGTGAAAGTCTCAAATTCAGTTCTGATTGAGAGATTTTTTAAAATCCGAACTCGAAAATCCGGTTTGAAATTTACGAAAACTGTTGCCATAGTATTTTCCCGGGCAAACATGCGAATGGTTTGAGTAGAATTGCGTAAAAAGCCGTTTTACTCGAAATCTATTTGGACCTCCCCTTAACGGAAAGGAATAGTATGCCTGAATTCGATCAGATCGATCTGTTCAACTATGCCGCTTATGGCAATGAAGACGACCCGGAATGGGACGATATTCGAAATTATATACGCTCGAACTCTAACGCTTCCAAGGAATACGAAGAGATCAAAAAGAATCTCTCCAATGTCCAACCGAAGCGCAAACAAAGAGATTACGGAAGACCTAACAGAACGGAGACGAATGTTTCCGGATCGGAACCGAATTCTCCGAAGCAGGGTGACCAAGATAAAAAATGGTGGAGCGTTTTCTTAGGCGAGTAGCAAGAAGAGGTTCTTAGTGTGGAGAAAGAAGCAAAGACATATCTTCGGATCAAAAACTTCGTAGCGCCCTTCATCGGAATGGCGGTGAATATAAGTGCGTACGGAACCGAGAATATCGTAAACAACGGAAAACTCATCCTCACTTGCAATCATAGATCCGATATGGATCCATTCATTCTTTCTTATACATTTCCTAGATTCATTTCTTGGATCGCTGCAGAATACACTTTTAGAATTCCTATCTTCAAGGATTTGGCAAAGATCGCTGGAGGTATTCCTATGTCTATCGACGGAAATATTTCCATCGGCTCCATTAAGATGATCCAACAAGTCTTCAAACGTGGAGACGTTTTAGGGATCTTCCCCGAAGGCCATGACTATATGGTCAAAAACGATTTTAAATCGGGAATGGTAGACTTTCATACCGGATTCTCAGCGTTCTCAATCCGCAATAAGGTAGATATTCTTCCCTCAGTTATCATTCCTGTGGAAGAAAACTATTCCGATATTCCGATCCCGCCTATCGTGCGCAGTTTTATGGGAATGCCCAAAGAAGTCTGTGATATAAAGAAACGTTCTATTTATAAAAAGGTAAAAGTGGTCTACGGAGAGAAAGTGGACCACAGAGAATTTCTCTCCGGTTCTTTGGACGAGAATATGAAGCAACTTTCAGGAGTGGTCCGAGATAGAATGACCAAACTCCTGGAAGGCAGCTACGCAGAAGCCTGATTAAACTTCTATCACTCCGCTGAATACTTCTGTTGCTGGTCCAGTCATCAGCACATGCCCTGATTCCAACCACTGCACTCTTAGAGTTCCACCTCTTAGATCAATGCGTACATCTTTTCCTGTTCTGCCGGTAAGATGAGAAGCTGTCATGACTGCACAGGCACCTGTTCCGCAAGCCAAAGTTTCTCCGGCTCCTCTTTCCCAAGTCCTTTGGTAAAGATGATCCTTTCCTCTTAGATTTACGAACTCCACGTTCACTCTGCGAGGAAACAATGCCGTGTGATTTTCTATCATAGGGCCGATCTCTCTCACAGGAAAAGAATCCGGATCATCTACAAAGATCACGCAATGAGGATTTCCCATGCTGACCGCGCTGAATTTTAAATGATAAGATGAATATCCAGGCTGCTCTGTGAGCCAAGCCAAAGGTTGATCCACGATTGGATTTTCATTTTCCCATTTTACTGGAACGAGAGAAGGAACAAGAATCGGTTTGCCCATGTCTACGGAAACTTGTTCTACCTTATTGGAACCGTTTACTTTCAGATCCAATTCTAGGATCCCAGCTCCAGTCTCGATCTTAGGCTGCTTTTTATTAGTAAGACCATGATCGTACACGAATTTTCCTACGCAACGGATCCCATTCCCGCACATCTCTGAAGAAGATCCGTCCGCATTGTACATATCCATTTGGAAATCGCCTTTCTGAGAAGAACGAATGAAGATGACTCCGTCTCCTCCGATCCCAAAATTACGATCTGAAAGTTTTTGGATTTGATCCGCGCTCAAACGCAAATCGTCTTTGGTCGCGTCTACATATACGTAGTCGTTCCCTATCCCTTCCATTTTTGTGAACTGTACTTTAGCCAAACATTTCTCCTTGCGAATCGAAGAGGTTAGTTCCATGCTTTTCGCCCAACCCATCCTCGAAAATCCAAAAAGCCCCAAAAGGCCTTCGTTTTTTACTGGAATTTAGATCGGGACCGCCCAAGGATAAACCTCATCTCCTAAACGGACCCCCTCTTGAACCAGATCTGTTACCTCTGCGGCAGCGATAAAAACAAAACACTCTTCATCGAAAACGGCATCTCCATCGTGCGTTGCCTGAATTGCACCCACGCCTTCTCCACATACGAACAAGATGAACATTATGAAGGATATTGGGACGACGAGACCGGTTATGATTTAGACTGGTGGGATGTGGCTCACAGAGATATCTACCAAGACTTCATTCAAAAATTCATCCACTCTCCTAAAGGCAGGATCTTGGATGTGGGTTGTGGCCTAGGCTTCTTTGTAAAGACTGTGGGAACTACTCGCCCTGGTTGGGAGGCAATCGGTTACGAGATCTCCGAAAAAGCGGTCCAATTTGCGAGAGAAAAAAACGGCCTGAAGCAAGTATTCCCAGGCATCGTGCAAGACAGTGGATTGCCGAAAGAGAGTTTCGATATCATCACTCTCTGGGATGTGATCGAACATATTCCTAAACCTCATAGCCTCATTCAGTATTTATTCGGTTTATTAAAGCCAGGCGGATTCCTATTCGTTCAAACTCCGAATTTTCCAGTTCAGTTGTTCAAAGCAAAACTGAAAGTCGCCATGAAAGGAATGCAAGAAGGCGGACATTACTTAGAAGCAAAAGATCATATAAACGATTATACAGAAAAGACTCTAGAACTTCTCGCAAAACAATGCGGCTTCTCTTCTGTGGAGTTTTCGATCTTGAAACCGATTGCTTCTGTTTCAGGAGTTTCCGGCCCGAAAGCAAAGCTCGGGATCTTTCTAAAAAAGTCTTTTTACTATGGAACTCTTCTTCTTTGGTATCTTACATTTAAACAGATAAACTTGAATCTGACTCTATTCGCTCTATTGAGAAAGAAGTAATAAGAATCGCGTTTATACGATCACTCGATCTGGTTTCTGAAGAGAATAAAGAAAACCGTTTTAGACCTAAACGTAATAGCGTCTTAATTGAAGTTTTGAGTATTAAAGAAATCTCAAGCTCAAAGAACCAAGTTTCCGTTCTCTAAGCTCAGAATATAATTCAAAGCCGAAGCCAGATCCGGAGATTGCCAGTACGATTTTCCATCTAAGCTTTTCTTTTCGAGAACAGATCTTTTTTTGCCGGAAGCAATCGGAGCTTCTAAATGAAATGTCTCTAACCCGAGTGATAAACTTCCCTTAATATCATCTTGCAGAGAGTCTCCGATCAGATATGACTTTTTAGGATCTTCTCCCTTTAGTGCTTTTTGAAAAATAATGGGCGAAGGTTTTTCTGCTCCTGATTCTTCTGAAGTTACAAGGCTATACCGAATCTCTTTTGGAAGCAGAACAGAGAGTTTCAGTACTTGAGTTCTTAGAGACTCATTTGTGATCAGAACGATGTTTTGTACTGCTTGCAATTCTTTAAGCAAAGAAAGAATTCTTTTGAACTCTTTAGAATTCTCCTTCTTCCAGTTTTTGATGCCTTCCAAGAAAAAACGAAAATAAGCAGCATCCAATTTTAAGATAAAAGCCGGGTTGATCCCGCTGTGCAGCAATTCGGATATCTTCTTGAAATACAAGATCCTCAATCGATTGACCGGATTCTCAGGGAGTTCCTTCTTCACTTCTGCTCGTACAGAATCATAAAGTTTTTTGAATTCCTTTCCGGAAGAAAAGCCTAAGGACTTAGCATTCAATTCCATACTGCGTATCGTGGCCTCGTAGATTTTGCTGGAATCGAAAAGGGTATTGTCTAAATCCAAAAGAACTGCCATAGGATGAATATTCAGATCCAGGTGCAAAAGCCAAGGAGAATGCTTTAGAAATCCAAAAGTAAATTTCTTTTTCCTTGCTTCTTCTTCCGCAAAAACTAATCTGCAATTCGCTTTTCTATGCAGGAAGATCGTTTTTCTAGAAAGATATTTCTCTCAGTCCTTGGACTTTGCTTTGCATTGCTTGGGATCGGTTCTTATTTCCGCTGGAGAAAGAAAAAGGTCCTCGGTTCTATACTTGGACCAGATAGAGAAACAGGGCACAGGCTCAGGCTTGCGAGAACTGATTTTTCTCCTCAGGGTGAAAGAACTAAAACAAAGGTCCTCATTGCAGGCGCCGGTATCTCAGGACTTTCCTGCGGCTATTATCTCTCCAAGCTTGGAATCCAAGACTATCTCATCTTGGATTTAGAAAAGCAAACGGGAGGAAATTCTCGTTACTCTGAAACCAATTCACTCAAGTATCCTTGGGGCGCACATTATCTTCCCCAGCCGGGACCGGAGAGTGTGCTCGTCCGAAAATTCTTAGAAGAGAATGGACTTGTAGAAGGAAAGGACTCCCAAGGAAATCCGATCTATCCGGAAAGATATCTCTGTTTCGATCCAGAAGAAAGATTGTATTATCAAGGAAGGTGGCAGGCAGGCCTCGTCCCTCGCAGGTCGGGAGAACCAGATGCACAAGAACTCCTATTTAGAAAGATCATCAATCATTGGCAAAATCGAATCGGGAGAGATGGTCATAAGGCATTTTGCATTCCGATCGATCTTTCTTCCAGAGATCCTGAGATATTGAAACTGGATCGTGTTTCCTTCTCCCAATACTTGAAAGAGCAAGGGATCCAATCTCCTGAGCTGTTATGGTATGCAGACTATTGCACCAGAGACGATTACGGTGGGAACTCCGACGTTATTTCTGCTTGGGCAGGGCTTCACTATTTCTGTTCTCGATTACGATACGAAGAAGAATCTCCTCCCGTGCTTACCTGGCCGGAAGGAAACGGTTTCCTGTTGGAACTCCTACAAAAACCTTCTCAAGGAAAGATCAAAACTTCTACGCTGGTAGAACGGATTCGAAAGCAAGGAAACAGATGGGAGATCAATGCGTACGATGTGAACGAGCGCAAAGATATTGTATTCGAAGCGGAACAGGTGGTCTATGCTCTTCCTTCGTTTACTCGAAAGTATATTTTAGGAGAGAAGGAAAGCTTTCTTCAAAATTTAGAATATTCTCCTTGGTTGGTTGCAAATCTATTTGTGGATGAGTTGCCTCAAGGAAAAGGTCATCCTCCCGCTTGGGAAAATGTAATCTATAAAAGTCGATCTCTTGGATATGTTGTGTCTACTCATCAAGATCTACGTGCTCTCCGGCCTCAATCGGTTTTGACTTACTATCTTGCATTTGCGGAGAAGGATACGCTCGCAGCGAGAAGAGCGATGCTTCCTAAGAATTGGGAAAATTGGAAGGAAGAGATCCTATCTGATCTAAAACGGCCTCATCCAAATATAGAACAACTGGTTTCAAGAATCGATATCATGACCCATGCTCATGCAATGATCCGTCCTGTTCCAGGTTTTCTTTGGAGCGGGCAAAGAGAGAAATTGTCCCAGTCAGTATCGGGGATTCACTTTGCTCATTGCGATCTAAGCGGGATCTCCATCTTCGAAGAAGCATTGTACAGAGGATTCGAAGCCTCTAAGAAAGTACAGACTCAGAGTAGGATCTGATGGATCAAAATTCAAAAGTGAATTTGCAAGAAGAGAAGAAGGGAAAATGGATCATCTCTCGCAACTATGATCTAAGTTGGCTTATCGCTCCTGGGCTCGTTAGCATAATTATTGTTCTAATCGCTCATCAATTTGATTTTCCCAAAGAAGTGATTCCAGGTTCAGGAAGAACGGACGGAAAAGCATTACCTCCTTGGTTATGGCTCTTGCTGATTCCGGGAGTGGATGTGTCTCATGTATATTCCACTTTATTTAGAGCATATTTGGATAGAGAGGTTTGGACTCGTAAGAAGACACTTCTCACCTTAACTCCTTTGTTCTGTTTCGTATTTGCACTGATTCTTTACTCTTTTGGAAAGTTGGTATTTTGGAGCGCGGTCGCCTACTTAGCAGTATTTCATTTTATCCGACAGCAGTACGGCTTTCTATCTCTGTATATTCGCAAAGAAAAAAACACCCAAGGCATTTCTATTCTTTGGGATAAGATAACTTTGTATGCAGTAACTATTCTTCCTGTTCTATATTGGCACCTCACTCCAGACACAAGAAGATTCGAATGGTTTATGGAAGGTGACTTCTTCTATTTTCCGAATGAGATTTTAGCAAGATCTGTCCATATTCTATTTTGGATCTGGGTATTCCTATATTCCTTGAGCCAAGTATACTTTCTGTTGAACAAGAAAGAGATCTCTTGGGGAAAGATCTTACTCTTAGTGAACACCTCTTCGGTTTGGTATGTGGGAATTGTATTCTTAAATGACGATTTCGCTTTCACTCTTACAAACGTAATCAACCACGGTGTTCCCTATATAGCCTTGGTATTCGCTTATTCCAGTTTTCGTAGAAAGAGCCTTCCTTCTTTATTTTATTCCGCATTCCAAAAGGGCATTTTGGTCCTTCTTCCGTTTGTATTCGTTCTGGTCTTATTGGCATTCTCCGAGGAATGGCTTTGGGATAGTTTTGTTTGGAGAGAACATTCGGATCTTTTTGGAAACAAATCCGTAATACGATCCGAATTGGGACTGGGTTTCGAATTCATCCTTGTTCCTCTCTTCTTCCTTCCTCAGTTTACTCACTATATTCTAGATGGCTTCCTGTGGAAGGGAGGTAAGGACAATAACGAGTTAAGAGACTTCTTGGGTTTCCAAAAACTCGATTCTTAATCAGAATGCTCTAAATCCCCTCCTAGGACTGAAAAACAGCCTTACTACGGTTTTCCGATAGACAAGCCCGGTTTTCTTCTCATAATGACGAAAAAGGAAAACAGGATCTACCTCAATGATCATCGTAGAAGGAATTGATTATATTGTAATACCTACAGGGGACGTCGAGTCTTCGGTTAAATTCTATTCCGAACTCTTCGATTTCGAGACCTTAGAGGAGAAAGGAAACGAGTTCGCGATCATCGGCCTCGATTCAGTGAATATCAAACTCCTCAATACGAATGGTGCGAAAAGTTCCCTGACCGAAGTAAAGTCTCCTGTTCTAAGCTTCGTTTTGGATGTGGATGACTTCACTGAAGCAATCGTAGAGCTCGAGTCCAAGTCGGTTCAGATCGTAAGAGGACCAGAAGCTAGAGACGGAGGAGAATTTCTCCATTTCTTGGATCCATCCGGAAACATTCTCGAGATCAATTATAAAGAAGACTGATCTTTCAGATCTAATCTATAAAAGCAAAAAGCCCGGCAATCCCGGGCTTTTTTATTTGGCTCACTATATAAAGCTGAGATCGTTTAGGAAAGCTTATCTACAAAAGCGCCTTTGATCTTATAGATATCACCCGCATAACTCGGATTCATAGCCTTTTGATCGAAGGTGTCTGCTTGCTTATTCTCATAAGGCTTATTAGCAACTCCTTCCATTTTAGGCATCTTGCGAGGATCCGAGGAAGGCTTGTCCGGTAATCCAAGAAATGCTGCAGTAATTGTGCTCATTTGATCCTCCCTTAACCGAATGCTAAACCAATATTAAGAATAAACCAAGTATTTTTTTGGCCCTTATATTAAGGAAAAGAGATTTCGCAGTTTCCCTTACCCGCTGTAACGAACATCTGAACGGTATAATAACTCGGGAAAGTAATCGTAGGTTGGTAGATCCAAGTGGCTGTATTGTTGGGATCTCCCACATCCGTCCTTCCACAAGACTTGGAAAACTTGGAATACACCAGATAGGTATCACAACCTAATTTAACATTCGTGGCTCCCTCAGTATTCAAATCGATCCTGAGAGCGACTGTTCCAGTCTGACCCGTAATTGCGAATGTCTTTGAGTTCGGATAAGTAACCCCGATCTCATCTCCGTACTGGTTATTAAACGACTTATAACAATCTATATAGAAGGGAGTGCCGTAGCAGTTCATTGCACTGCTGCTGTTATTCTTATCGCAGACGATAGGACCGGAACCGGATTTAGAAAGGAATAAGGTCCCTGAGGATGCTCCCGACGGAACTACAGTCGTGATCTCGGTCGAGGTCGCAGTCAATACAGTTCCGGATACTCCATTGAATGTGATCGTATTATTGCTCGCAGTTGCTGAGAAAAGCCTTCCGTTTATAGTTATGGATGTGCCTGGACTCGTGCCAATGGGAGGCGCTCCGGAAGGAGGATCGATCGAGGTGATGACTGGATCCCCAATCCCCAACTCGCTAGCCAAATCCGTGCTTTTGCTATTCGAACAATAGACCCCAAGTATGGAAATGAGCAGGATGAAAATAAGAGCTCGCATCAAAGACCGCATTTTTACTTAACCTAGAACCGCTCGAGCCGACCGGTTTTGCTTGCCGATTTAGAAAAACCAGACAATCTACCCAATTATCGGAAGAAATACTTCGTCCGGGAATAAGATTTTTCCAGCAGGCAAATATGAGCGAAACCGTTCTTTATTCGATCGAAGATTATACATGTATTATTACCTTAAATCGACCCGAAAAACGAAATGCAATCTCCAGGCAATTGCTCCGAGAACTTATGTCTTGTATTGAAAAGGCAAACAAAGACCCGAAAATACGTGCACTGGTTTTATCAGGAGAAGGTTCCGTTTTCTGCGCGGGAGCCGATTTGAAGGAAAGAGCGGACATGTCCGAGAAAGAAGTACATCGTTTCTTGGATGAGGTAGGTGTCTGTTTTCAGGCACTGGAAAATCTCCCTTTTCCAACCATCGCAGCCTTGGATGGAGACGCGTATGGTGGCGGGTTAGAAATGGCACTCTGTTGCGATTTCATTTTGATGAGCCACGAAGCCAAAGTGGGACTCACTGAAACCGGTTTAGGAATTATTCCAGGTGCGGGAGGAACTCAAAGACTTCCGAGAAGAATCGGAAGAACTAAAGCTTTAGAACTGATCCTCACTGCCTCGGTGATCAATGCAGAGACTGCGTTAGAGATCCAACTTGCAAATTCAGTTTGGCATGATTCTGCCTTCACTGCAGGAAAGAAGCTTGCACTGCTACTTTCTGAAAAGGCTCCCATTTCTTTGAAGCTGGCCAAGTTAGCAATCAACGAAGGAGAAGGTAAAGATATCAAGACAGCCTTAAAGATAGAAAGAAAACATTATAATAAGACCTTGCAAACCGAGGACAGGATCGAGGCCTTAAAGGCTTTCAAAGAAAAGAGAAAACCCGAATTTAAGGGAAGATAGAAATTCGAAAAATGGAAGCGACCCAAAGCTGGGCCGCAAAAATAGGAAAAAACTAAGCATCGGAAAATCGAATGATTCTAACTGGAAAGGAAATTAAGAATAGATTAGACAAGGACATAGTCATCGAGCCTTATTCCGATAACAGGTTGAATCCGAACTCTTATAACCTAAGACTTCATAACGAGCTGGTTCGCTATACGGAAACTCCTTTGGACATGAAGAAGTCCAATCCGTCCGAAAACCTAATCATCCCGGAGAACGGATTACTCTTGCAACCGGGCGTTCTTTATTTGGGACGCACCCTTGAATATACTGAAACTCATAATCTAGTTCCTATGCTTGAAGGGCGTTCCTCTATCGGAAGATTAGGAATGTATGTGCATGTGACTGCAGGATTCGGTGATGTGGGCTTCAAAGGATTCTGGACCTTGGAGATTTCCGTAATCCAGCCTCTTGTTATCTATCCGAATGTAGAGATCTGTCAGATATTCTACCACACTGTCGAAGGCGAGATCACAGAATATAAATCCGGCAAATACCAAGGAAACAAAGGGATTCAGACCTCGATGCTTTATAAAGATTTCGAGAACGGAAAGTATTAAGAATCTATAATACTTTTAAGTAGCTCTGCTGTCTCTCTGGATCAATCTTACTAATTTTTGAGCATTTTCATTTTCGGGATCTTTTTCCAAGGCCATGTGAGCGTATTCTAAAGCTAATTCGAATTGCTCGGTTTGGCGATATAGATCCGAAAGATTGATCAGGTTCATAGGGTTGTCCGGCTGCAACTCTTCCATTCTCTTAGCGGCAAGAATAGCCTCGTCCATTCTTCCGATCCTTCGATTTGCTAAGGAAAGATAGTACCAATACTCCACTAGATCCGGATCGGCACCCAAGTATTTGTTCAATACCTCTACTGCTTTTGCGTAGTTCTTTCCTTTAAAGCTAAGAAGTCCGAGGAGTTTAGTGACCTTGGTATTCTGCGGATCTGATTTATATAATCCTTCGAGAGAAACCAATGCCTCGCTCAAGCGGCCGCCCATATAATCTTCTTTTGCTTTCTTATAGATGAATTTCCAATCGATAGGATCAGAGAGAGAATCCGGCTTAGAATCCGTTTCAGGAGAATTGATAGGCAAATATTCTATTCTAAGAAGAGAAAGGTCGTCCGTTAATTCTCCTGAATTCATGATCTCTTCTTCGATCTTGGTAAGATCACCTTGGCCTTTTTCCACGAGTTGCAAGAAGAGCATCTCATCTTCGTTGATCGTTCTGACTTCTTTTTCCGGAGTCAGGTCCAGATCATCCTTACCGTCCGAACCGACGATCAATACATCTCCAGGTTCCAATCGAGTGGTATGGACTTTAAATTCGTATTCCGAATCCAAACCAATCTTACGAAGAGTTAATCCTGTTTCTAAGAAACCTGCTCTTCCGTCCCTATACATTACGGAGAAGGGGTGCTCTGCGTTGAAGTACCAGACTTTACCTGTATCATCCTCAACCATCACGAATGTTCCGGAGATTACCATGGATCCGTTAAAGGATTTGAATACGGATTGCATCTCTCTATAGATCTCTGTTAGCCAATCGGCAGCAGTGGTATCTAATACACGATCATTTGCGGCAGAACGCGCTAGAATCGAATTGATCACGACCCCCATGACCAAGGAACCACCGGCCCCCTGCATGGATTTTCCCATCGCATCACCGTTCATAGCAAAGGTGTAGCGCTTAAAGTCGTTCGGTTTTCCTAAACGAAGATTTCCTGTGACGCAAATGTCCCCGCCTAGATCCGCGCTCTTACCTTTGAACTCGAATTGTTTCTTTTGGCGAAGAATGAACTGAGTTCCTACCTTAGTGGACTTGTTCGCATTATAGAATAACGGTTTTGCAAGCAAAGACGTGAGAAAGTAGTCTCCATCTTGCTGTACTTTCAATCTTTGTAATTCTTCTATTTTTTCGGAAAGCTCTCTCGTTCTTTCTCTCACCTTTGTAGCAAGGTGTTCCGCATAGTCCTGCAACTCTCCTCTTGCTTTGCGAATAGAAGCCACCATGTTATTAAAGGAATCGGATAAGAATCCTATCTCGTCTTTTAGGTCCACCTTGACTTCCACATCCAAAGCTCCCTCGTTCACTCTTTCCATTCCGGAGAGAAGACGGTTCAAAGGAGAAACCAAACTTTGGCGGAAGAATAACGGGAATACTAAGAAGACAACCACAAGCACTACTCCCAGGATGAGAGTTTGCTTTGCTGCAGTTGGGTGCATAAATTCTCTATACTTGCGATACGAGTAACCTACTTCGCTTACGATATCCTTCTTCACATCATAGTTTATATAAGTAACGAAATGTTGGTATTCGTCTAAGCTCTTTCTATAATGTCTGGAAAGCGCAGGCTGGAAGGGGCGGAAGTAGAGAAGTATTTCCGCTTTCAGATGACCGATGAGAAGATCCTTTTCATCGAAAGTACAACTTCCGTCTTTCTCCTTCCATTTGGAGAGAAGGTGATCTTTAAAATAAGAAACGTCGCCGCTCGCACCTTTTAGGAATTTTCTTCCGTCGACACAAAATTCTTTAGGAAAGATATAATCCAATTTATTCGAAGTCACAAAGACAGCGGTATTCAGAGAAGTAAGATAATCGAATAGCTTGGTCTTTAATTCTTTGCCTTCTAGATTCGGATTTCTCTCCAGGAATTTAAGGATGGAAGTCTTATATCCGCTGAAATATTCGTGAGTCCCCGCAAGGGTCTTCTTCAGTGATTCCCTAAAAGTATCCTCTGGAAGAAGTTTGATATGCTCGAAGATAATCGTATTCTTAAAGTCTATCTCTAATTGAGGAAGGCGAAGATCGAATTTATTATCATATTGAGAGTAGTCGAGACTGTTCGAACCGCCGGCCCAGTTGATTACGTATTCCAATTCAGACGGTTTCTTTCCACCTTCTAGGACTCGAGCCATATTAACGATACTCTTAGTATCATACTCTGCTTCTTTATCCTGGTTAGAAATAAAGACAAGTGCCTGCATGATCAGCATCAAAGTTACGAAAGTAATCCCTACGATCTTGACCATGAAAGTGGTCTTTTCTTCGCTGAAATTCAAGAAGATCACAAGGATCAAGAAAAGACCCAAGGTCATCAAAAGTACAATAGAGGTTAAGTAAGTAGATCTTTCGATCCATCCGTCTCGGCTAAGAATATTCGTAACGGCCGGGATCACCCCTCCGATCAAAAGCGAACCCATGAACCCGCCGATTGCAAAGCGAATGCTTCCGGAAGTTTTTACCATTCTCCAGACCGGAACGATCAAAAAGCAGACCAAGACAAAGATCCCGATCAGAATAGCGACGTTTCTAGACGCTGCCTCTACATTGAAGTCCCAATGATGTGCGGTAAAGTGATACTTCTTAGGAGCGTTTAATGTGATATAAAAGAAGTAAGAAACTCCAATCACCATGATCGAATATAATACGATCAATAAGTTTCGATTAAACTTAGGATGAGCGTTCTGAGGATACCTGGACATGAACTGTCCTAAGTGAGTCAGTGCAGGGAGAATAAAACCTACGGTTAACCATCGATGGTAGGCTCCGTTCGGATGATATAAGAACGCGGCAAAGAAATATCCGGTGCAAAAGAAGGAGAAGAATAACGCACCCAAAGCAAGGTGAAATGTACTTGGAGTCTTCTCCTTAACAAAAAGAAAGAAGAGAGAAGTAAATAGGAATGCGAGGATCGATAACAAGCTTCCGAAAGAGTAATAGTTCAGAAGTACGTCGTTTTGTAAGATTGATAGAATTTCCATGCGCTTAAAAGTCGGATCGGTCCTGATAGCGATTCGGCCGAGCGCATTTTGTTAGTGAAATGGATCGGACCAAGAAAAGGCTCTTATAAATGGATTATATTAAAGCTGGAACCAATCCGATCAAACGAAAAAAGAATTTCCTGCCAAATCGCCTTTTTTGTATAACACGTGCAATGTAAAAAGCAAGTCTAAAGTTTATCAATTTCTTTCAGTTGCAAAAAGGAATTCACCGGATAAACAGCATAAGGTCCCGCCAGGACCCAACCTTGCAATATATGATCCCAATTCTTCTTTTGGATCTTATTCAAGATTTTAAAAACTCCTTCCGTATTCAAAGTCTCTGCAAGAGTAACCTGTTTCAGAAAACTCTTATATCCGGCATTTCCAAGTTCCTTGTATAGGATCATCTGAGTTCTAACTGCCTTGGAATAAAACCAAAGCCCCAGAGAAGGATCCAAAGTGCGAAAATCTTGAGACAAAGGAAGGTCTTTTGGAGGTCTTGCTTCTTCTAAACTCCATTCGTCCATGACTGCTGATAATTCTTCTGAATCGAGCTTCAAAGTTCCTTTCTTAGTTAAAAGATAAGGCAAGAAGGAAACGATCCCTTCGCTTAACCAGGATGGTTCCGTGAAATAGAAATGACCGAGTTCATGTAGTAAAAGTGCTGGGTAACCTCGAGGAACGATTCCAGGCTCCATAAAAATTCCTAGATCTTTTCCCAAATCCCCGGAGACATTATTATATCCTCCGATCCGAGTTCCATTCAGAAAGACTGCCTCTTTCAAGATGAGTTTGACCTTGTTCTTTTCAGGTTCGGGAAGGGATTTATAGATCGGAGCCGCAGCTTGGTGAAAACTTACTCCAATAAAAGATTCGTAAGCGTCTAAAAGGCCTTTGGTCTTTTCGAAAGCGTATTGGTTCCAATCCTTTTCCGAGGTCTCGTTGCGGATGACTACCTGAACTTCTCCTCCTCTTAAGATTAAAGGGAAATTGCTTTGAACGGATTTTGTCTGGGATTTCTTATTTGCTTGAGAAAAGGTCGGAAGGACAAAGATCGTCAGGATAAAACAGATCCCGAGAATCCCCAGGATCTGTCCTACCTTTGGTTTTCTGAAAAATATCAACGATCTCTCTCGATCAAACGGATCAATTTGTGAGCGTTTTCGTTTGCAGGTTCTTGCTGCATGATCTTGCGAGCGTATTCTTCGGCACGATCATACATTTCCATCAAACGATAAATATCAGAAAGATTGATCAAATTAGAGAGATTGTTAGGATCTACTTCCAATAGTTTCAAGCTGGCAGCAAGTGCTTGGTCGTACTTACCCATCTTCTTGTTTGCGATGGAAAGATAGAACCAATACTCATGCAGATCTGGATCTATACCAAGGTAATTGGTCAGAACTTCGACCGCAGTTGCGTAATCTTTGCCTTTGAAACTTAAAAGACCCAGCAATTTGTTCAGCCTTTGATTAGCGCTATCATGCAAGTAGCCCGTCTTGAGAAGATCCAAGGCCTCATCCAAACGACCGGTCTTGTACATCTTCTTAGCTTCCTCATAAACAGAGTCGGTATTGAGTGCCTTGTCTATATGATCGGAAGACTCGAAAATATCTTCGATCTCGTCCTTCTTAGGCTCGCCTTGGAATTCTATCTTCAATAACGAAAGGTCATCCGTAAGCTCTCCTGTCTTGCGGATCTCAATCTCGATATCTTCTAGATTTGCCTTAGCGGTTTCGACATGACGAAGGAACTGCATTTCGTCTTCGTTGATCGTACGGATCGTTTCTTCTGGAGTTAGATCCACGTCGTCCCTTCCGTCCGAACCGAGGATGATGATATCACCCTTCTTCAATTGGAAATTGTGGACTTTAAATTCAAACTCGGAATCCAAGCCGAGTTTTCGTAGAGTAAGACCGTCTTCGATGAAGCTTGCTTTTCCATCTCTATAAAGTACGGAATACGGGTGTTCAGCGTTGAAGTACCAACACATTCCCGTCTCGTCTTCGATCAGATATAAGGAAGCGGAGATCACCATGGATCCGTTAAAGGATTTAAAGACTGCATGGATCTCATTATAGATCTCTGCTAACCATTGCTCCGGTGTAGCATCCAAAATCCTATTATTAGCGGCAGAACGAGCGAGAATAGAGTTCATCACGACTCCCATAACAAGAGCTCCACCCGCTCCTTGCATGGACTTACCCATTGCATCACCGTTCATGGAAACTGTGTATCTCTTGAACGAATCCGGACGACCCAAACGTAAATTACCGGTAACGCATATATCGCCACCTAGATCTGAATGTTTTCCTCTGAATTCGAACTGCTTCTTCTGATGTATGATAAATTCCGTTTTTACCAGCTTGGATTTATTCGCATTATAGAAAAGAGGCTTCGCAAGCAAGGATGTAAGGAAGTAGTCACCGTCCTGTTGCACTTTGAGGCGTTGGACCTCTTCCATTTTCTCCTGTACTTCTCTAGTTCTTTCTCGAACTTTCTCTTCCAGGTTTTCTGCGTAATCCTGCAACTCTCTCCTAGCTTGCTTGATGGAAGCCACCATCGCGTTAAAGGAGTCAGCCAAGAATCCGATCTCGTCCCTTACTTTAACCGGCACGACCACATCCAAGTCTCCTTTGTTCACTTTCTCCACCCCCGAGAGTAAGCTATTCAAAGGATCCACTAAGCTGTTTTTAAAGAATAGAGGGAATAATGCGAGGACCACGAAGATCACGATGAGTAAGATCGCAGTCTGTTTCACCGCAGTAGGGTGCATGAATTCTCGATACACTCTGTAAGAGAATCCTACCTCGCTCATCTCCTGCTTCTCAGGTATGAATTTCATGAAGGCAACATAATGCCCTAGACCATCTTTGCTTCTTCTGTAGTGCCTGGTCTCGCTCGGCTTGAAATATCGGAAATAGCAAAGTATCTCTGCACGGAGTTCCTCATCGCTAAGATCCCTTCCGTCCCAAAGACAATCTTCGGACCAATGGGAGAATATCTCGTCCTTAAAGCCTTTTTCAGCGCTGCCCAGCCCATTGAGGAAGGCGCGGCCCTTCTTACAGAAGGAGCCACCGACTAAACCTTCTAATTTGTTGGTGGTTACGAACGCTCTCTTGTTCCAATTCTCCGCTTTTGTTATGATCAGCGCCTTGGTTTCTGCAGGAGAAAGTTGAGGATTTGCATCCAACAATTCACGGATAAAACGTTTGTATCCGCCGAAGTATGTATGACTTTTATTTAATAAAGAATTTACGGATCCTCTGAAGTTCGAATCTTTTAGATTCTTAATTTCTTCGTAGATGGTTACGTTCTGTAAGTCCGCTTCTACCTGTCTTAGATTCAGTTCTTTTTTGGAATCATATTCGGAAGTATCCAAGTCATCCTTGTTTTCCTTCCAATGAAATGTGTATTCTATGTCCTGAGATTTTACTCCGTTCTCGAGGGCTCTTTCTATATTTACCATGCGTAAGCTATCATATTCCGCATCCTTCTCTTGGCTGGAAATATAAACGAGGGCTTGCATGATCAAACAGATAGTAAAAAGAGTGATCCCAACGATCTTTACCATAAAGGTGGTGCGTTCGGCGCTGTTATTGATGAACGCGATCACCATAAAGGAGAAGGCCGTAACGAAGGAGATCACGTTCGAGGTCATGTACGTCGAACGCTCCATCTCTCCATCTCTACTTAAGAAATTCGAGATATTCGGATAAACCGCTGCTATTAAAAATCCGATCGTGAACATGAGAAGAGCAAGTCTTCTCTTATCCTTAGTGAAGATCGCTCTCCAAGCAGGAACGATGATAAATCCGATAAAGCAAAATAGAGCGATCACGATAGCGAGATAGCGACTTGCGTCGAACGCATTAAAATCCCAGTGATGGGCAGTGAAGTGATAGATCTTGTCGGAAATAGAAGTCAGGAAGATGAAGAGCGCAACAGTGACTACAGATACCGAATGTTCCGCAATCAAAACCCATTTCGCGATACGTTGATTGCTATTTCCCGGGAAGCGGATCAGGAATTGAGTAAAATGCGTTATTGCAGGAAGAACCATCCCTCCTGTAAGCCAACGGTGATACGCAGCGATCGGATGATATAAGAACGCGGCTATGAAATAACCTATTTCGAAGGCCCCAAAAAACAAGAAGCCTATACCGAAATGCGTAGTCGCTATCGTCCTGTTCTTAAGTGTTAAAAAGAAAATCCCTAGAAAAATAGTGGTTAGAGTAACCAATAAACTTCCAAACGAGTAGTAGTTAAAAAGGACCAGGTCCCAAGAAATCGGATTTAACCCCATAAACTCCTATAGACGGCTTCGATTACCGGCGAACGAAACTGACTTCCAGCCTATTCTTTATTTTTAGTTTGCCGACTCACTAATTCAAGTTTAGATATCGGCGAAAAATGGCTAAAGCCTTCACTATCATTTTGAAAAGGGAAAAATCAATAGAAAAATAAGAACACGACTCCTATTCTGTCGAAGTATGTCCGCTTCTCAATCTAATCCGAATATTCTATCTCGTTTGAAACTTCTTCTCAGTGAGAAGCTTTGGTTTAGGGTGTTGCTCGGTTTGGTTGGCGGATTGCTTACGGGCTTATATCTCAGCCCCGAAAATCAATTTATAGCCGTTGAGTACTCTAAACCGATCGCTGCTTGGTTGGGTATGCCCGGACATTTCTTCTTAATTCTTTTGCAGATCATTATGATCCCTTTAGTATTCTGTTCCATCGTACTTGGGATACATGCGGGAGAAACGTTGGAGAACCTTAGAAATTTCGGGGTAAGAACCTTTCTATACTTCGTCTTTACTACTGCGTTAGCCGTATCTATAGGGATCGCTCTCGCAAGTATCGTACAGCCCGGACGTTTCGTGGATCCTGCCGGAGTTCCTAGGTCCCAGATCCCTGCAAAAGTAATGAGCTCCTCCGATCCGGTTTCTATAGAGAAGATCCCGGAGCTGATCATTTCTGTTCTTCCAAGAAATCCATTCCTAACATTTGCAAATGGAGATATGCTAGGTGTAGTGTTTTTGGCGCTACTCGTCGGAATTGCACTTTTATCTATTGAGAAGGAGCATACAACCCATGTGCTTCCCATTCTCCATGCAATCTTCAGGACTAGCATGATCTTTGTAGAATGGGCGATGAAGATTGCACCCTTTGCGGTATTCGGTTTAATCGCACAGATCACTGCAAAGATAGGCATTAAGG
Source organism: Leptospira semungkisensis (assembly GCF_004770055.1). Taxonomy (NCBI): domain Bacteria; kingdom Pseudomonadati; phylum Spirochaetota; class Leptospiria; order Leptospirales; family Leptospiraceae; genus Leptospira; species Leptospira semungkisensis. The sequence continues at coordinate 631,074 of NZ_RQEP01000005.1, forward strand.
TTTTATTAAGTTTGGGGGTTTACTTCCTAACAGTTCTCGGTGGGCTCGTATTGATCCTGGTCATGTACTCTTTGCTTCTCGTGCTACTCGCAAGAAAAAGTCCTATCTGGTTCTTTCAAAATGCGGGGGAAGTGCAATTGCTTGCCTTCTCCACTTCTAGTTCTGCAGCCGTTCTTCCTTTTACATTAAGAACTGCGATCGAAAAGATGGGAGTCTCTAAGAAGATTGCAGAGTTCATCGTACCATTAGGTGCCACAGTGAACATGGATGGAACTGCTTTGTATCAGGCAGTGGCGACAGTCTTTCTTTCTCAAGTATATGGGATCGAATTAACCGCAACCAGTCTTGCATTCATACTTATCGCGACAGTTGTTGCTTCTATTGGAACACCTAGCACTCCGGGATTAGGGATCGTTATACTTGCCTCCATTTTAGCAGGTGTAGGAATTCCTACAGAAGGAATCGGTATCATTCTAGGTGTGGATCGTATCTTAGATATGTGCAGGACAACAGTGAATGTAACCGGAGATTTGGTTGCTTGCAATGTATTTCAAAATCGAGAGAATCTTTAAGGTTCGATTTTTTGTAAGGTAAGTTTACTTACGATTACGTTGGACTTTCCTGGAACAAGAACCTTAAACTCCAAGTTTCTCATTTCCTTTTCGGAAACCTTAAATGGGATTCTTTTATGATCCGTTGCATTTGATTTTTCTAATGGAGTTAGTTCCATCTTTCCGTTATCTGCAGAGACTTGGAATTGAGCTTGGTCTAAACCATTCCCGTAAAAAACAATCTCATAGCTTCCTTTCGGCAAGGAAATAAAGGGACCGTATACCAAGGGGCCTTCTTTTCGGGTAGAATGGATCTCTAGATCGTTTCCGAAATACCCAGTATATGTTTTAAATCCACCTTCTCCCATTCTCCATTCGTAAAACACTTCCGTTTGAGACTGGCTACCTTTGGTATTTCTCTCGATACGAAAAACCTTTTGGTCCAGGCTTAGCAAGGTAAGCACGTCCGGATACCTTTCCTTCGTAGGAATCGGATAGTATCCGTTTACTTTTAAATCTGCGATAGGTTGAAATTGCAAATTCGAGTGATCTCCGAAATAGGCAGTGCTTTGGATCAAATATGGTTGAAGGCCTTTGGCTAATAAGCCTTCGGCTTTTTCCAAGAAGACTTGTGTATTTGAGAGTAGATATGTCTTTCTTCCATAAACAAAACTTAATATTCCTGCAATGTTTTCTTCGGTAGTAAAGAATACTGAGTTTTCTTCCGGCAAAGACTCGGAGAATTTTTGGAATGTCTGAGCGTATCCTTCCAGCATTGGGGTAAATAGAAAGAGCCTCGATCTCATCCAAGAATGACCGAGGCTTAAAAGGACAAGGAGAGTGATCCCCAGTTGTCTAAGCCTTCCCTTCCAGAAAGAGAAGGAAAAAAGACCGATCGCACCTAAGAGAATTACAATCGGGATCGAAAATAATACCCATCTTCTGGAAGCCCAGAGATGATCCGGAGAAATACTAGGATCATACAAATAGCCGACCAATAATAGAGTGCCGGAAAATACCCAAGGCAAATAGCCAATTCTAGGATTGAAGAAAAGCAATCTATCATAACCGAAGACAGCAAAAATGAATAAGAAGAAGGGAACGTACCAAAGAAAAATCGGCAATGAGTTCGCTGCGAATGAAGAAGCTTGTGTATCTAAAGAAATCCCAAAATGAATCGGTCTCAGGAAATACGTATACCCAAAGAGCAAAAAGAATATTAGAAAAAAAGAAACTCTCAGAAAGCTTTTTTTCTTTGTTAAGAAGGTTTTAGTTCTAAGAACGAATTCTTGAACGAAAGAAAGTTTCTCTAACAACAATAGAGCTAAAACAAATCCGATCGATATGATTCCCAGTAAGGAAAGTTTGTTCAGTGCCCCTTCCTTCCATAAATCCAAGAAGTATGGCTTAGAATAAAAATATCCGTATAGAACGCCTAAGCCGGAAACGAAGGATGTCACAAAAAACAAAAGGCAGGATTTTCTAAAATATCTTGGAGCAAATAAGAATGTATAAAAAGAAAATGCCGCTAAAGCAGGAAGCAAGACTAAACCATCTACGCGATTGAATGAATTTAGTCCGAGTAGAATACCCGGCCAGAATAACAAGAATTCATTCTTCTTATAGATGATTTTGTAGATGGAATAGAAAGAGAATAAGATCAGGAACTGACTCACTGGTTCAGAAAGAGGGATGCGTACACTCCATATTTCCGCGGGGTTCCAAGCAAACAAAGCCGCAGAGACAATGCCACCAATAGACCCCAAGATTCTTTTAGTAATTAAGAAAACAAAACATAAGGACAAAATTCCGAAGAATGAGTTTACTCTGAACAAGCCTTGCATTCCACCAAGATCATAACCCAAGGCTAAGTATGAAGGAAATAGATGATAGAATTGGATCGTTAGTGAACCTAATTCTTTAGAAAGACCAAGTTCAAAATTAGAATAGATCCCGGGATAACTCGAAAGTATAGAATCTCCTACAACTTCCTTTACTTCCTTCAAAAGAGGATCATATATTTGTAAACCTCCTGTTTTGGAAATCTGGACTGCAGAAATCGAATACACACCAGGGTCCCTTCCTCCCAAAACAAACTCTGTAGGAAAGAAGAAATATAAGAATACCGTAATCGAAAGGAAGACAGCTAAAATCAGATTCTCATACGAAAATAAAATCTTATTCTGCCATCCAAAAGTAAAAGAATAACGTCTTGAACGAAAAACAAAATAGGCAGATGCCAAATCGAGCACGAGCAAACTCACATCGAGTAGATACAAACTATAGATGTTCAATGCTACAGATGCAAGTGCTATGATCCCAACAATGACAAGGTAAGAACTAAGAGAAAGAACCCAGTTTTCGAAAGTATGGCTTCTTCCTTTTGTTAAAAAAAAGAAATGAGCGAAATAAACGAATACTGCGGAAAGAATGAAAAAGAAGATTTGCGACATTCAAAACGCTTGGAAGAATAAGCCAAAACCATGAATAGCAAAAGGAAAGTTCCTACGCAATGTTCTTTCCTAGTCTTATGACAAAAAAGGAAGCTACCTTCTCTCTTGGACAAAAAGTTTTTCCAACTTACCTTTTATAATATACTCGCTAATCTTACTGTTCCTCTAACCGGATTGGCGGATACTGCTATCCTGGGACAACTGGAGACTCATACCTTTTTGGCGGGAGTAGCATTATCCAATGTCCTATTCGATTATTTATTTTGGGGATTTTCCTTTTTAAGAATGAGCACGACGGGGCTTACCGCCCAGGCCGAAGGAAATCGAAATATCACGGAGTCTTTTCAGATACTCATACGTTCCCTAGTACTCGCAAGTTTTGTAGGTTTTCTTCTACTCTTTCTGAAATACTTCATCGGCGAGATCGGCTTTTCTTTCTTACAAGGAGAAGAAGAAGTCAAGGCTTCCGGCTACGATTACTTTCACTCTCGCATTTGGAGCGCCCCGGGAACTCTTTGCAATTTCGTATTAATGGGTTGGTTTTTAGGAAGAAGTAAGAGCGGGATCGTTCTTGCTGCCACTATTCTTGCAAACGTATCCAATTTTCTTTTGAATATTTGGTTCGTTCTTTATTTGAATTGGAACGCAGCGGGAGCAGGTTATGCAACAACGATAAGCCAATATCTTATGCTACTTTTCTTTCTGATTCCCTTAGCAAAAGAAAGAATACGTTTCAGAGAAGTGTATGATAAAATCCGAATTTTCTCCTTATCCGGTTTTCAATCCTTACTGTCATTAAACTCGGATATATTGGTTCGGACACTTTTACTGATCACAACCTTCAGTCTTTTTAGAAATTATAGCTCCGGCTTAGGATCTCCTGTCTTAGCGGCAAATGCAATATTACATCAGTTAATCTTGGTTGGTGCCTTTTGGATCGATGGAGCTGCAGTCGCAACGGAGACAATCGCCGGAACATTGAAAGGAAATCGTGACTTCGAAGGATTGAAAAGAATCTTAAAGCTTGGGATTATTTCCGGATTCGCAATCTCTTTAATCTTCTGTTTCTTATTTCTAGGATTCTCAGAGAGAATGTTCGCCGTATTCAGTAAATCGAAACAAGTCGCTGTATTAGCACAAGAATATGGTTACTGGATCATTCCTGTACTTCTATTAGGATCAACTGCTTTCATCTTTGACGGCTTCTTTTTAGGAATGTCCGAAGGAAAAACGCTTAGGAACTGCATGATCGTTAGTAGCATAGTCTTCTTTCTTCCGATCGCATATTGGGGAAAATTAGAAGCCAGCAATCATATTCTCTGGCTTTCTCTCGCAACTTATATGTTTGGAAGGACTTTGACTCTAGGAGTCATCGCTTACAAAAAATTCTTTCTAAGAAAAATGTTCAATTAGAAGAGAGATCCGTTCCTTTCGGCAATAAGGTAACTTCTATCTCTGCAGGAATCGGTTTCCAAAAATCGGAATCCTTTGCCTTAAATAGAATGGGCGAAGGAAGATTGTTCCAGCCCTCGCTTCTGAAAAGATCCACCACATCTTCTCCCTTCTGATAAGAACGAGAAGATTCTATTTTCTCCGGTTTAATGGAAGACAGAGGAACCCAACCAAAGCCAGGAATATATAGATCTAAAGTGTCCATGAAAGAAGGTTTAGAAGGATTAGAAAAAGATAATGTTCTTACCGGGCGAATAGGTACTCCCGAATCTAAAAGAGATTTCTTCAATCCGTCCCAATCCGAACGGAATAACCTCGCATCGAAAATCTTATCTATGAAATAATTTCCCGCCTTGTCCTTTACGGAAACCTTGTTCTTTGTGAAGGGAGAGAGATCCGTAGGAATTTCTTCCTTCTTTCTCAGAAAATCATCCAGAACATAGAACCTGACATTGGTAGTCCTTGCTTCGAAATGATATTCTAATGTTTGAACGCCTTTCGGATCATCAATGCCCAATTTTTTGGACAAGGCTCTGGTCCCCATAACCATGTCCCCTCTGAACTTTGGATCCTTGGTCTTAAGATTTCTGATCCTCTGGTGTTCGGTTGTAGGTGGAGGAAGAAGTCCCACGACTCCTCCTACAAGACTCGCTTCATCCAACGAATATTTGACTTTTACATTCACCAAATACGTTGCCTCTCCAGAAGAAAGAAAACGGTCCGTTTCTACAAAGGAGATCTTCTTAACCTCTCTGCTTGTACGATCCACGACATAAATGCGGCTTCCAATGATCGCAATTCCTCTAATATCTTTAGAAGGAGAACGAATAGAACCAGTGATCTTTCCGTTGTTTGGATCATATCTATAGACATTTCCATCCGAAGAATCGGTAATCCAAAGACTGTCTCTCGCAAAGCAAATATCCTTTGGCTCGGACCTGTCCGTTAAGAAGCCTCCCAAAAAAGTTTGGGCTCCTTTATCATAAACAGTGACCTTTCCCGAATCCGCGTCCAAGATATATAAATAATTCTGAAAGTTCGCAATGCCACCTATCTTATCGATGGGAACCTGGATCCTCTCCGTAACTCCGCCAGTATTCGGTTCCACTTTGAGAACGACTCTTTTGCTAGCCACGAACACTTTTCCTTCTCTCGGATCGAAATTCAATCCTGCAATAAAAGGGATCCCCAAATTGTACGCTTCTTGTCTGCCGGCAGGATCTACTTTGATAATGGCTCTTCTTTTGCTATCTGCGAACCAGAAATTAGTTCCGTCATAGGAAAGTCCGTATGGACTTTCAGTAAGTTGAATATCAATATCCGTTTCTTCCTGGGCATGGGCAGTTGGACTAGTTAGAAGAAAGAAGATAAGAAAAAGTAGATATATTAGAATTCTTTTCATCGGCTCAATAAATTGGATAGACTATGCCAAAGTTCCTCTCCCAAACTCGGCTGCACTCCCGTAGAAGTTACTACGGTGATCGGCGAGATCGGAAAGATAAGTACTAAAGATAGTAACATACTCCATCCAAAAATCTTACGGTATTTATCCAAAGGAGAAGGTCCATCGGGAATATAAGGATGCTCCACTCGGATAAAGTAATAGATGAGTAATCCCCAAACAATCCACGAATAATTCCAGATCGCTAGGAGAAGAAACGCAGAAAATAAATAATAGATCCAGCTTCTATATTTCTCACCCACCAAAGAGTAGATAACATGTCCTCCGTCCAGCTGACCGAATGGTAGAAGATTGAGCGCAGTAATCAAGAGACCGACCCAACCTGCGAACGCGAGAGGATGATATTCTACGCTAAACAAATTGGGATCGTACGGCCCTAGAATTTGCTGAGATGCGAAATATACAAAGATACTATTCCCGAAGCGAATATCTACCAGGTCCGAATTAGAAAGAAGGACTGAGGTCCTCTCCGCAAAAGAAACCAAACTAGAATATTGGAGTCCTATGAGCAGGCAGGGGATCGACAGAACCAAACTCATTGCAGGACCCCAAACGCCTATATCAAATAATTGAACCTTATTTCGGATGGGCTCTTGGATCTTGATCACTGCGCCCATTGTTCCCACGGGAGCTAATGGAACCGGAAGAAAATACGGAAGAGTAGAACGGATCCCGTAAAATCTCGCAGCCAGATAATGTCCCATCTCATGACAGAAGATAATAAACAGAAGAGAGACGGAGTATGGCCATTGAGCCTGAAAAATTTGAACAATCTTCTCCGCACGTTCAAAAGGAATCGTGAATATATTGTCTTGGAAAGTGAGAGTTAGGAATGTCAGAAAGAATAATAGCACATTCAATCCGTACTTTGATTTACTCAATGCTCTGTTCCGTTTTCCTTTAGAATATTTATCGAACTGACTCTCAAAATGATTCCTCCTTTACATACCGAAGCTAACTTAGAGGCTTATTCATAATAACGTTTAGCGATTCTTTCCGAGTCCTTTCGTTTACGGGATAAGAAATTGTTCGAGAACATCAAAGCCATTCGAAAAAACGACCCTGCCGCAAAATCGTACATCGAGATTGTTCTCTGTTATCCTGGCCTGCATGCTCTCTGGTTTCATTCCATCGCACATTTTCTATATCGGATCCAAATTCCTTTAATTCCTAGAATGATAAACACATTCGCTAGGTTTTTGACCGGTGTAGATATTCATCCGGGAGCAAAAATAGCTCCAGGAATTTTTATCGACCACGGCCAGGGAGTTGTGATCGGTGAGACCGCTGAAATCGCCAAAGGTTGCCTGATTCTACAAGGGGTCACACTTGGAGGAACAGGAAAAGAAAGCGGCAAACGACACCCAACCCTAAAAGAGAATGTGGTAGTCGGTGCGGGCGCTAAAATCCTAGGAAATATCACGATTGAAACCAATGTTAGGATTGGCGCGGGTTCCGTTGTGCTAAGGGATGTTCCTCCGGACTGCACTGTTGTAGGTGTTCCAGGCAAGGTAGTACGATCTAAAATAGATTTCGGAAAAGAAGGAGAAAGAATGCTAGATCACGGAGAATTGCCGGATCCAGTTGCAAGAGTCTTTTCCATCTTGGTAGAAAAAGTGGATACTTTACAGAAGGAAGTAAACGAGCTCTACGCCAGAGCGAATCTTTCTGAGAAAAAACCTGCCGAAAAGAAAGGAGACGATGAACTAAATGAGTTCATCCATGGCGGGGGAATTTAATTTCCAGACTGGCCTATTTCGGATTTTTTTTGACAAGTTGTCTTGTCTGTTTAGGATTTGCGCTACAATACATATACGACTTTGAATCGTCTCCGAGGGGTTATGATATCTAAATTCTTTTTTCTTCTGTTCAGCCTAACGCTGGGGATGTTTGCGATCTCCAATTGCAACCTTCTGGTAAACCACGACGATTTGTGTGCTAAAGACTTAAAGAATTATGATGAATGTTTTACTTTATTGTTAGCGACTGATGCAGGTTGTGGACAAGGAGTAGGAGTTTGCACTCCTGCGTACGTTCAATTAGCAAAGACAATTTGCGATAACAGAATGAAAGTCCAAGGTTGCCGCGCCAGCAGCAAGCCTTGATGATCCGCATTTCTTGTTCTGGTTAAACTCTAACTACCTTACGTAATCAGGGCCAGAAGTTTTGGATCTTATCAAAGAGCATCCAACTTTGATAAAGGGACAAAAAAGCCTCCGAGATCGGAGGCTTTTTCATTTTAAGGTCTAAGACAGAACTCTTATTTTTTAGGGATGAAACAATCCACTCCGTCTTCTTTCAGTTTTGATTTCAAGATATCTGCCTTAGCTCTATCCGTAAAATCTCCCATTTGAAGAACGAACATACCATCTCTCTCGAATAAATAAACCTTCTCACCGTATTCCGCAGAAAGATTCTTTCTGTAATCTTCCGCCAAACGACTATTTCTAAAGACGCCTACTTGAACTGTTTGTCCTTTAGGAGCTCCCTTAACGAGAGTAGCAGGAGTAGTTACCACTTTCTTAGGGGTCAGCTTTTCCGGTTTATTATTTTCTTTTAATAAAGCATCCTCGTCGTCCAGGCCTTCCATATCCTCGGATTCTCCGGCTGCTCCGTTGCCTCTGCTCACTACAGTCAAACCGACGCGAGCAAGCCCTACATCTTTGAATTCCAATGAGTCGGCAGCTTTCTCCGATAAATCGATGATTCTATCTTTTACAAAAGGTCCACGATCGTTTACTTTCACTAAGACTTCTTTTTCATTCTCTAAGTTCTTCACTCGAACAACAGATCCAAGAGGAAGGCTTGGATGAGCAGCAGTCAATTTAGTCTTATCGAAAATTTCTCCACTTGCAGTCGGCTTTCCTTGGAATTTGGAACCATACCAAGAAGAATAACCAACTTCGTCGAATTCTCCAGTGTTGCTTTGTTGTCTGGGAGGAGTGGTTGCCTTAACAGGCTTGTTATCCGCTAAAAGATCGTCTAGCCCTCTTTGGCTGGAGGAATTTTTTGCCAGGAGTAGATCTTTCTTCGACTCCTGATCCATTGGAGAAATTTCCTTCTCAAAGAAAATCTCGGATGGATCTCCGGACGCGCTGATACTTCTTCGAGTTTCGGAAGAAGCACATGCAGTTACTGTTATCAATGCAAAGATAGCGGCTATCTGTTTCATTTCTTGGGACCTCTGTCTCTATGGTTTATTTTCGGAGGTTTCTGAATTTTCCCTGAAGTTTTTTTCAGGTTGTATTCTGCAGAATTCGGTCGATATTCCTCTTATGGCCGAAGCCGATATCAAGAGAAAGTTTAACGAAGCGCTTAAATTTGAGAAGGAAGGCAAAATCTCCCAGGCGGCCAAGATATACTCCGAGATCCTCGGAATGAATCCCAAATTCCAAAAAGCGTATCTGAATTTAGGAGCCTTATATTCCAGAAGTGGAGACTCCGAAAAGGCGATCAAGACCTACCAAAAAGCCTTGGATCTGGGAAAAACACCCGAACTATATTATAATCTTGGCGTGGAGCTTTATCGACTCGGAAGCTTGGATGCTGCGGTAAAAGCTTTAAAGAGCTCTCTCGAATTAAACAAACGATATCTGAATTCCCATCTTCTCCTCGCGTATTGCTATAAGCAATTAGAGAGACCCGAGAAATCCGAACTCTACTTAAAAAATGCGATCAAGATAGATCCGAAAAATAAGACTGCCTTTGCGGCACTTGCTACCATCTACTTCGATACCGAAAAATGGCAAGAGGCCTTAGAAGCAGCAAATACCGCTCTTCAAATTAATCCAAGCGACGCGAGAATGGAGATCCTTCTCACGGATATTCATGTTAAACTCGGAAACTATAAACAATCGTTCGAGACCCTGAAAAAGGTCACAACAAGCGCTCCAGGATTTGTGCAATTCAGCGACTCTATAAAAGCGGCAAAACAAAATCCTAAGAAAGAAGATAAACTCTTCTTCGATAATTTAGAAGTTCTAACTCGCAAGAAACTGGATGAATTTAAGGACAAGCTGACCATGTCCAAGGAAAGTCCCGAGGATTTTGAAGCTCCTCAGGCACAGGACGCGCTTGATCTTTCGCTCATGTATTTGTTTCATGGAGATACGGAACGCGCCTTAAAGTATCTGCTCTATGCTCAAAAAAATCTGCAAGAAAACCCAGCTTCCGAAGCTTCTTAAGAACGCTGCAAATTTCCTTTTATTTCTAGGGCTCCTCTCTTATTGCCAATATCCAATCCGAGACCACGAGCGGATCGAAAGCGATCCTTACTTTGTGTATCTTCCCGCTACTGATTATACTCAGGAAAAAGTCGAATCCGTCCAAAGCCCATGGGTTGCCAAGTCTCATAGGGGAAAAGCCATTCTCGCTCCGGACAAGAATAATCTCGGCATTCTATTCGTTCGTAATTCTCTTTTAGATGACGCAGAGATAGAGTTCCAGTCTGCGCAGAAACTTCTCCCAAATAATCCTGTTCCTTCTCTAAATTTATTACGTTTATATTATATACTAGATGATATCTCCGATGCGAAGAAGTTCATGGAGGCGTTTCTAAAGCAAAACCCTCCTCTTGAAAGAAAGAAATTCGAGAACTTTCTGATCGAAGCGAGCAGAGATGAAGAATTGGTTATTTTCCGGGATGCACTCTCCACAATTCCAGGCCAAGAACTGTATGCTTGGGAAGGGCTCGCAGATTATTTCTTCACTAAGCAAGAATGGACAAAGAGTTATTTTTATTTGGAGAAGATCCTACAACAAAGTCCTTATCATAAGAACGCACGCGGGCTCACGATGAAGATGGCCAATATTTTGGAGAAGTGGGACGACGTTATCGTATTCGGACTGAGCCTTACTGGAACTGGAGAAAGAGTTCCCGAACTGGAATACTATATGGCTCATGCTTATTATGAAAAGAGACGCTATTCAGAAGCTCTAGAATGGATCCAAAAGGCACCAGAATCAGAAAAGGAATCGATTGTATTTTTAGAACTTTGGAAAGCCTGTTTGCTCTCAAGGAACCCAAAGGCGGATGTTTCGATCCTTCTTCCGTATTTTAGAAAATTGAAAAGTAAAGGAGTTCAATTTTCAGAAGAGGATTTCTTTCCTACCTTAACTCCGGAAGGAAAAGAGGCAATGGATAGAAATATCTTCGGCCGTTAATAATCCGTATTCGCCAATTCCCAGGTCTTGATCGCTCTTAAGAAAGAAAGTGGGGAATGAGTGCGAAGCATGGGAACTCCTTTCATCCAAAGATATGTTTCTGCGATCACAGTCGGGATCTCTCTTTCTTCAACTGGTACACCTCCCAGTCCATTCCCTAAAAAAGATTTCTTAGTCACGGAGACCATCAGTCTCGGAAACTCTTCCAACAATTTATCGATTTGAGAAAGTACCGAAAAGCTTACCTTAAAATCAGGGCTTAAGAAAAACCCCATACCCGGATCCAGAATGATTTTCTCCTCGGATAAACCCAGGGCTTGCAATGCTTCCTTTCTTTCCCGAAAGAAATCCAACACTCTGAATAATACAGTCTTAGGAGTCAGGTCGGAAGATCGATCCGCCTTATTTCCATGGTCTTGAGAAAACATTGCGATATACTTTGTAGGAAGATGAGAAAATTCCCGGACAAGCTCCAAGCTCTCCTGGTCCACAAAGCCTCTGATATTGTTGATGTAATCCACACCGAGTTCTAAGGCCTTTCGAATCACATAAGGACGAAATGTATCTATAGAGATCAAGACCTTCTCCTTTTTCAATTCATGAATGAGATCTTTCATTCTTTCCCATTCCAATTCTTGGGGGATCAAGGCGGCTTGCACATTCGAAGATTGAGCGCCTATATCAATTACGTCGGCACCTTCTTCCAATAGAGATTTTGCCTTGGCTAAGGCCTGGCCTTCTTGTAAGTATCTTCCTCCATCCGAAAAGGAATCCGAAGTAATATTCAAAACACCGAATAGGATCGGTTTTGCGGGCAAAATCTTGGACGGATTTCCATTCTGAACAAGGGAATTGTGCTTAGTTTCCATCTTGATACTTAGAGTCCTTCTTCCGATACTAAAACCAAATGCTGGAAAATCCAGGGATTTTCTCCGAGTAAAGGATCGCCGATGTTTTTTTCCAATCTTCAGAATCCGGGCAACGCGAGACCGCGCAATTTTCTATATTCTGTCCTAGCCGGAATTCTACTAATCTCCTTTCTTCCCTCGGAAAGAGAAGCGCAACCTATTCCGAGCCTATTGGAAAGAAATTTCGGCTCCCCGCTCAATACGCAAAATGACGAATACAATCCTATCATCAGCCCGGACGGAAGATACATGGTCTTTCAATCCAATCGTCCTGGAGGAGAAGGTGAATCGGATCTGTGGCTTTCGGAAAATGCAAATTATAAAAAGAGAGATGGAGAAGCAGATTGGAGAAAGCCGGTCAACCTGAACCAAGATATCTGGGAAAGAAATAAGAAGGACCTTCCTTCCGGAGAAAAGAAATCCAGGCTATTCAATACTGATAAATTCGAGGGAGGGCTCTCTATTCGATTCGATGAGTCCGGAAATCCTTTGGAGATCTTTCTTACTTCCGTACGAAATGTAAAAGCGGATAGAGAAGGATTGGATGCATTAGATATTTATTATACAAAGAGAGATGACTCTACCAAACGATGGAGCGATCTGATCGGGATCTCCGAGATCAATTCCAATTTCAATGAAAAGATGCCAACAGTATCTCCCGATGGAAAATATTTAGTATTCGCTTCCGATCGTCCGGGTGGATTCGGAGAGTACGATCTTTGGGTCAGTTATCGAAATGTATCAACCGGAGCTTGGTCTTCTCCGATCAATATGGGTTCTGAAGTAAATTCAAAATCTAGCGAGATTCTTCCTTATATTCATCCCGATGGAGAACAACTCTACTTTTCTACAAACAGGGAGAATGATAGAAAGAAGTTTTCCTTGTTTAGGATCTTCTTGAATCTTCCAGGCGATGCAGATACGGAAGATGCAGAAGATAAATTAACTACAGGCAAGACAGCCCTTCCTTATCCGGTACCGGATCCAGGAAGCTTGGAGAAACTGCCTCATCCTTTTAATTTAGAGCCATCAGAAGGGATCGACTCCGAGGGAATTTCTTTCGACCAAGAAGGTGTTTGGGCCTATATTTCTTCTAACAGAATGGGAGGACAGGGCCAGTACGATATCTATCGCTTTCAAGTTCCTGAGAATATGAGGAACTCTTACGACGTTTCCTTCCAAGGATTGGTTTTGGATGGCTCCGAACCTACCATGATCGGATTAGATGCAACGATCAAGATCATTGATACGGTAGGTCCTCCTAGAACGATTACTTCTCGCAGAATAGGAGGAGATCTTTCTAAAGGAAATCCTACGAATTTCAAAACTGTTTTGAAGACCGGACGATTGTATAAGGTGGAAATTGCTTCTCCTGGATTTTATCCTACGGAAGACAAACTAGATCTGAGAGGAAATGTTGAGAGAAACAAAAAGATCTATAAGACCTATGTTCTTCTTCCAATTAAAAAAGAAGAGAAAGGAAAAGTTACTTCAGTAACGGGTGACGCAAAGGGACTTAATGTTGCTGTGCTAGATGCTGTTACTAAAGAAGCAGTTCCTGGAGCGCTTGCTACAGTATTTACGCCCAAGAACAGACAGGGCGAAACATTAAAATACGACAGTTTGTCAAAAAATTTCCATTTCGAAACAATTCCCGACACTGACTTCGAAATTTTCGCCAAGGCAGAGAAATATATTTCCGAAAGTATAAACGTAATTAGAAAAGATCTTAAACCTGGATCAACGATTACAATTTTTCTGAGAAAAGAATCGGACGTACCGGTTGTTTTAGGTACTAAACTCTATTTCGAATTCAATAAGACCGAGGTAACGGATGCTCATGGCAAACAACTCGATCAGATTGTGGACTATCTTAAGAAGAATCCGTCCGATAAAATAGAGATTGGGGGCCATACTGATAATATTGCTTCCAAAGAATATAACACCCGACTAAGCGGGAACAGAGCGCGGAAAGTTTACGATTACATTCGTAGTAAAGGAATCCAAGCTGCTCGATTGAAAACAAGAGCATATTGGTATTCTAGACCCGACATGGATAACTCTACCGAAGACGGCAGAGCGAAGAACAGGAGGGTCGACTTCCGCAAGCTATAAAGGAGAGCAGATGGAAGTCGAATACCGTTCCTTCCTACAGTCACCTCGAGTTTGGGATACGATCCGAGATCCTCAAAAGGTCGGATATATACTGAAAGAGTACGTACATAACAACGGACTCTTCTTAAAAGAAAATCCTTATAAACTAGAATTACAGATACTTCAAACCACTCCGGAAGGAAAAATGCTATTGAGGCTAGATCCGGAGCAGGTTAACGAAGAAGGCGAGATCACCGTTTACAAAACCTTAAGCAAGCACATGGAGATCGGGTTCAAAGTCGAGTCCATAAACCAAGAAGAAGGGGTTATTGTTTGCACTCCTGAGTACGTCCGCATCGCAAAAGACGGGCGAATTATGCCTAGAATCGAAGGCTTACAAGGAAAGGTAGTCGCTCATCGCTTTCACATGTTGAAGAAGGAGCAAGACTCCACTAAGGTCCTGGGAACTTCAGGACAGATCTTATTAACCGATCTACATAAGAATATTTTAGCGGAGTATCCTTATTCCAGACTCGTATTCCCTGTCGGTAGAGAGTTGAGCGTGGAGCAAGAATTGGCTAAGCGAAGTGGCAAGATCATCTTCGCAAAAGAAGCATTCTCTTTAGAACCTCTCAGCAAAGAAGAAGCGAACGGATTCGATATACTCGATCTAAAGAAAGAATTAGAAGAAGAACTTCTTCTAGAAGATAGAATGAAAGCTTTCCGATTGGGAAAAGTGCAATCCTTCGCAGTGTATCCGATCTATTACAAAGATCCTCTGGGACCTAAGCTTGTTGCTCTAGGTTATGCTGAGACGAAAGATCGGACTTTGGATCCAGCGATCCTTAAGAAATATTCCGAACTAGAAGAAGTATTCAATGAAAGGATAGAAGATTCCAATACTTTGGATTTGGATGTACGTCAGAATGTAATCAACGCTTCCGAAGGTGGAATCCTTTTAGAAGTCACTGAATCCCAGTTAGTAGAATCTTTTCTTCATAAGCCATTCTTCACAGCTGATCTGACTTTTAAGATGCAGGCTCCTCTGAGATTCGCATTCAAAATCCGACATATTTCTCAGGTCGGGGAAATTTATCTTGTCGGTGCAGAAATAGTTGGCTCCAACGATGCCAAGGCGAATATGACTCTATTAAAGAAGAATTTAAGCTTCATTAAGAGCGTCTAACAGGCTTGGAAAAACAAAAATCCTTTTTACCCACTGCCCCTTATAAGGGCACGAGAGACTTTTATCCCGATGAAATGAGGTTTCGAAATTGGATGTTTTCCGTAATGCGGGAAACAGTTCAATCATTCGGGTATCAGGAATACGACGGACCCATTCTAGAATCCTTCGAATTATATCAGGCAAAAAGCGGAGAAGAGATCGTACAAAGACAACTTTACGATTTCGTGGATAAGGGAGAACGCCATGTTGCGATCCGTCCAGAGATGACTCCCACTCTTGCAAGAATGGTAGCAGGAGAAGTCCGAAATCTTGCCAAGCCTATCCGATGGTTTTCTATTCCTAATCTTTGGAGATACGAACAACCAGGAAAAGGACGCTTAAGAGAACACTGGCAATTGAATGTGGATCTATTCGGAGTGAATTCGTATAGAGCCGAAGTAGAGATCATTCTGATTGCTGACGCAATTTTAAAAAAATTCGGAGCTCCTAAAGGAAGCTACCAGATCAAGGTTTCTCATCGAGGGATCTTGGATTCGTTCTTAGGCAAGACTCTCGGCCTCGCGGCAGAAAAGTCCCAAGCAGTTTCCAAACTTCTAGACAAGAAGGCGAAGATCAGCAAAGAAGCCTTTGAAGAAGAAATTAAAGTCTTACTAGACAATCCAAGCAAACAACTAGATCTTATTTACAAATACTTAGATAGCAATTTGAGCAACGTAGGTGATTTGCTGGGGATAGATCCTTCCTCTGTTGAATTTATAAAGAACCTATTCTCCGATCTAGAAAGCCTGGGAGTAAAAGATCAGATGGAGTTCGATCCATCTATCATCCGTGGTTTCGATTATTATACAGGATGTATCTTCGAAGTGTTCGATACAAATCCTGAAAACAGAAGATCTTTATACGGGGGAGGACGTTACGATAATCTCATCGGACTCTTCTCCAATGACCAACTCTCCGGAATTGGATTCGGATTGGGAGATGTTACCTTCAAAAACTTTTTAGAAGGACATAAGCTTGTTCCAGATCTGAACAAAAAGAACGCAGTACTCATCCCTATCATGGAAGAAAAACTTTTTCCAGAAGTCTTGAAGCTCGCAGAAGAATTAAGATCTGAGGGAATAGGGGTCGAGACCATGTTGGAAGCCGCAAAAGTAGGCAAACAAATCCAGACCGCCGAAAAGAAAGGATATCAATTCTTATTATTTCTAGGAGAATCCGAGGTCTCGGAAAACAAGGTCCAGATCAAGGACATTATCTCCGGTTCTCAAAACACAGTTGCAAGAGCCGAACTTATTTCCGAATTAAGGAAATCACTGCTTGGATAAAACAATTTCTGATAAATTATCCCTGTTCGAGAGACTAGACTATGCAGTCGCATTATTTATCCGCGAGAATATTCACGGTCCTCGTTTGAATCGAATTCTTTCCCAGATCAATCGGGGAGAGATGATGCTTCTTTTAATTATTCCTTACCTTGCGTATGCGGCATGGAATCATCTCTTGCCTTATCCTTGGTGGATCGTAATTCCTTATGCTGGCTTGATTGCCTATGCGAACGATAGATCCGTTTTGGCTCTTAAAAAGATGATCTCCAGAAAGAGACCTCTGGTCACTGTCGCAGGAAAAGTGGATCAAAATCCGGACATGAAACATTCCTTTCCATCTGCCCATGCATCCAATTCGATGACTGCGGCTTTGGTATTGGTATTCTTGTTTGGATTTCCGGAATGGTTTTTGGTTTTGAGTTTGATGGCAGGGATAGGAAGACTATTATCCCTGCATCATTTCCCCAGCGACGTGATAGGAGGCTGGGTAATCGGAACTTGTTTCGGAAGCCTCGGCTTATTTCTTGGCCGCTGGCTTCTTCCCTACTGCTTTGGAACCACCTAAGGCATCCAAAGTCAACTTGTGACGGATCTCTCCCGAATACGAAATCGTAGTCGAAGAAAGGATCTCGTCGTTCAGATCCAGATTGATCTTCTTCTCTTTTACAAGTAGTTTCAAGAAGTTTAATACGTTCTTAGCGAACATTCTGGATGCATCGGAAGGAAGAGATCCCGCCAGGTTCAAGTGACCTACTACGGATACTCCGTTCTTAGTAAGAACAGTCTTTCCGTGTTGAGTGTACTCGCAGTTTCCTCCGTTTGGAGAAGCGAGGTCCACTACAACGGATCCGGATTTCATTCTATCCACGATCTTTTTAGTGATGATGATAGGAGCTTTTCTTCCTGGGATCAACGCAGTGGTGATGATCACATCCGCTTTTGCTGCGAATTTCTCAATAGCTTCTTGTTGGCGTCTTTTGTACTCTTCTGTTTGCTCTACAGCGTAACCGCCTGCAGCAGCAGAGTGAGTTGCACCTTCTACTTCTACGAATTTCGCGCCTAAGGATTGAACTTGCTCTTTTACTTCGGGACGAGTATCAAATACGTCCACGACTGCTCCCAATCTACGGGAACTTGCAATCGCTTGCAATCCAGCAACCCCTGCTCCGATGATCAATACGGAAGCTGGAGTGATTGTTCCTGCTGCAGTAGTTAACATTGGGAAGAATCGAGTAAGATGAGTGGAAGCAATGAGTACCGCTTTATATCCGGATACTGTTGCTTGAGAAGAAAGAACGTCCATGGACTGAGCACGAGTGATACGAGCAATCGCGTCCAAGCTACTTACTGTCACACCTTGAGATGCAAGCTTCTTAATAACCTGAGGATTTACCGCAGGCTGGAACATACCTAAATAGATAGAACCTTTCTTGATCTTGGAAAGGGTGGCTCCGTCAGCCAAATGAATGCTTACTAGAATATCAGCCTTCTTAATAACATCAGCTCTTGCTGAAATGCTTGCTCCGGCTTTCTTATAATCTTCGTCCGAGAAATATGCGCCTTCACCGGCACCTTTTTCGACAATAACAGAAGCGCCGATTTTTTTCAGAGCGTCAACGACGTCCGGGGTAATGGCTACCCTTGTTTCTTCCTTAGCTTCTTTCAATACTCCGATATTCATACAGCCTACTCGAAAGGATTTTTTCGGTTCGATCCCAGTTTATGGGAAAAGTAGGTCCAGATTTTCTTGGCGAACGATTAATCCAAGTGATTTTTAAAGTATTCGACCGTTTTCCGAATTCCCTCTAACAAAGGCACTTTAGGTTCATAACCTAGTTTTTGTCTCGCTAAAGTCAGATCGGGCTTTCTACGGCTTGGATCGTCCTGAGGAAGTGTTTTATAAACAATCTTAGAAGAAGAGCCGGTCTCTTTTAACACTAGTTCGGCAAGTTCTTTAACGGTAAATTCTCCATCATTACCTAAGTTGACAGGGCCGTTAAAATCTTGGGTATTCATCATCTTGATAATCCCTTCGACTAGATCATCGACATAACAAAAGGATCTCGTTTGAGAACCGTCACCATAAATAGTGATGTCTTTTCCTGCCAATGCTTGGACCACGAAATTGCTTACTACACGACCATCGTCCGGAAGCATGCGAGGGCCATACGTATTAAAAATACGAACCACTCTGATATCTACTTTATGATTTCTATGATAGTCGAAGCAAAGAGTTTCCGCTACTCGCTTGCCTTCGTCGTAACAGCTACGAATACCGATCGGATTTACATTTCCCCAATAGGTTTCTTTTTGAGGATGCTCGAGAGGATTTCCGTATACTTCACTTGTAGAAGCTTGTAAGATCCTAGCTTTAACTCGTTTAGCAAGACCTAACATGTTTGTAGTTCCGAGAACATTAGTCTTGATCGTTTTGATTGCATTGGATTGATAATGGATCGGACTTGCTGGACATGCAAAATTATAGACCTGATCCACTTCTAATCGGATCGCTTCCGTAATATCATGTCGGATCAATTCGAAGCGAGGATTGGAGAGAAGTTTTTCTATATTCTTCTTTCTTCCGGTGTGGAAATTATCCACGCAAATTACTTCGTTTCCTTCTTGAATGAGTCTCTCACAAAGATGTGAACCGATGAAGCCAGCGCCTCCGGTTACTAGAACTCTATTAGCCATCAACTCTCTCTATATTCGTAAATTCCGGCGGGAGAGGCTTACCATTTAGATCCAAGCCTCTACTCAAAAACCATTCCATTACTTCAGGTGTTACTTCACCAGGAAAAGGTGTGTCCATTCCCGGAACCATTCCTTCTTCGAAACCGGAAGTTTCAACAGGAGAAGAGACCGGACCAACCGCGCGTTTTAATGAAAAGAATATGATGGATACGCTAAAAAAGGACCAGAGTAGAGCAATCAAATATCCCAAGAACAAGACCGATTTAGGAACCGCTCCTCCAGGAACAGTTCCTGTAGCCCAATGAGCCAAGATGCCTGCGTCGGTGTTCTGTATATTATCCGTGAAGTCCAAAAGATCGTAAAGACTGTAAAGGCTCACGCTTGTTCCTAAGAATACTGTGATGAGCCTATCCCAACCGAATGGAAGAAAGGAAGACACTAAAATAAAGATTCCCCAAATGAGTCCCGTTCTTTGAGCGAGCCCTCCTGCTGTTGTGTACTTCAATGTAAGAAGTAAAACTGCTCCCCCTAAAAGAAGAAGAGTAGGACGGACCAAATTTCCTTTGAAGCCTCTGTTGATCAGAAACCCACCGACCAAGCAAGATCCCAAATAACCTGCAGATACAACGAAGACGAAAGGGCTTTTTCCTGTCATAGGAGAGGCAACCGTTTGCCCAGCTTCGTCTCCTTGCAGTTCGATCATTTGAACGGAGCCGCCGGAAACTAAAGTGGCAATCGCGTGACCTGCTTCATGGATCAAGACCACGAAATCTTTTAAGTAAGAAACCCATCCATGATTCCAATAGGAAAGAAGAGTGACCACAATGGCGAGTAAGAGTGCGAGACGAAGGAACCGATTCTCCATTCTATTTTGAGTATCGGCTTTTTAGAATAGAACTCTCGCAGAAATGTGAAAGGCGCAGATTTATCGAAAAAGTCTTTTACTTAGTCCGTTTTAAAATGGCTTAAAATCCCGCCAAATTTTTCGGAATGTTCTAAAGTATCTTTTACGGAATATCGAATATTCTCCGAAGTCTCGGCTATACTTTCAGCGCTATTCGAAATAAGATGCATCGAATCTGAGATCTCTCCCGCAGCAATCTTTTGCTGTTCAGAAGAATTCGACATCATTCTTCCTAATGTGAGAACTTGATCTGAATTCGCGCGGATCTCTCCCAACTTCTTGGATTGTTCTTCTAAAAGGGTTTTCACTCTAGAGGCTGAATCATGCACTTCTTCAATATAGTCTTGGAGATTTTTGAATACGTCTACGGATTGTCCTACTTTCAGTGCACCTTCTTCAACCGAAGTGGATGTGCTTCTTACTAAATTCGTAATGTCTTTGATGCTCAGTTTGGTTTGTTCTGCGAGTTTAGAGATCTCATCTGCTACGACTGAGAACCCCTTTCCTGCCTCGCCGGCCCTTGCAGACTCAATGGAAGCATTCAAGGCCAACATATTCGTTCTTTCAGAGATGCTTGTGATTATTCCTACGATCTTATTGATCTGATTGGAGAAGGATTTGATTTCTTCCATAGAACGAATTGCTTCGTTAAAGATCTGCTTTGCTTGGTTCGCCTTTCCTGCTACATCACCAGTTTGAGTTTCCAGATTTTCCATAGAATGCGAAGTCTGACCCAAAGAAATATCTATGGACCCAATGCTCGCATTCACATTGGACAAACTTCTGGTTTGCTCGCTGATTGTGAGAACGATCTCTTCTATCGTTTTAGAAAGCTCTTGAGAAGCAGCAGAAGTTTCCTCCACAGATACAACTTGCTGTTGAGAACCTTGTTGGAATGAATTCGCAGACTGAAAGAGTTGTTGGTACAAATTCAAATTCTTTTGATAGTTCTCTTTCATCTGCACCAAAAGTCCCCAAAGGCTGATGGTCATACAACGGATATCAGAATAGATCCGATCTACACTTCTGCTTCCTTCTAATCTAGGAATGTCCGTATTTAAATTGCCGTTTACTATCTTGACTACGATCTCTTGGACTTCATTCATCTTTCCGCGCAACTTGAGAACGGATTGGACTAGAAGAAAGACCCCGATAAGGATCGAAAGAAGTGCAACACTCGAAACCAACGGACTCGACTCGAATAATCTTGCTAACGCATAGAAAGAAGGAAGAAGAATGAATGATAGAATGCTTAGGGCTAAAACTGCCCAGCCAAATCGATCTGCAAATTTTTTGTATAGTGAGGAGAAGAAGCCGCCAACCCGATTTTGACGATTCATCTGCGCGAATAATTTATCCGCCTTGTCTATATGCTTTCTTGCCGCTTTCTTACGAACAGACATATATCCAGTGATGATGCCATTCTCTAAAACGGGAGTTACAGTGGCATCCACCCAATAGTGGTCCCCGCTTTTTGCACGGTTCTTCACGATCCCGTTCCAAGGGCGTCCCCCTTGCACTGTGTCCCAAAGATCTTGATACACAGCAGGAGGAATATCTGGATGGCGAACTATATTATGAGGCTGACCAAGCATCTCTTCTTCAGAGAATCCGGAAATGGTTGCGAAGTCCTTGGAAACGTAAGTAATTCTGCCCTTGGAATCCGTTCTAGAAATAATAACGGCGGTCTCGCTAAATTGAATTTCTCGACCGGTAATCGGAAGATTCTTTCTCATATTTCCGTTCTAAGTTTCTGCCTTTTTGAGCATAGTACATTTGGCTCAGAAGACATTATTTTAAAATTCTAGTATATACTTTGAATTTATATAAAGTGATTACTTATACATACGCTTTTTTGTTTATTCCTAAAAGAATAGATTTTTTAGACCGCAGGTCTACTTTATAAAAACTAGATACGCTTGAGCGCATCCGGCAAGACCGCCTAAGAAAGCACCTAAGCTGATCAAGGTGGCCTCATCTTCTTTAAACACGGAGTGAAGCAATTGTTCAAACTCTACAGGAGGAAGCACGCTTAGGTTCTCGAACACCAACTTTTCTATCTCCAACCTTCCTTCAATATAACTCTTCATCCGTTCAGCTGCTTCTGGAACTAGCTCTAGAATAGAATCGCAGATCTTTTCCTTCATCTCGTCCAATTTCTGAGAACCTAACAGAAGAGAGGCGTATGGAATCTTGGATTTCAACTTCTGGTCCAAGAGTTCCTTCGTTTTGCTTAAGAGTTCCGAGATAATCAGATCTCCACCCTTCTCTTTGAATATGATTCGAATTAGATTTTCAGGATTTAATACTCTAGAAGAAATCACCGAAGCAAATTCTCTGGATACATCCACTTGTCGCTTTAAGAACAAACCTTGGTATTTGAATAGAATGAAATTCTTCACTTCTAATGGAGAGAAGATCATGAGGATTGCCAACCAGTTCGTGATGTATCCTACGAAAATTCCCATCAATGGCATGGTCCACCATTGATTCAAGTACGCGATAAATGCTACCTGAACACAACCGATCAAGAATCCGAAATAGATCCCGGAGCGTACGATAAATCGAAATTCAGGACCACCGCATCTTCTGAAAATCTCAGAAAGCACTTTTGCATTCTCTCCGGATAGAGAATCTCTTATCAGATCCTTGATCCGCAAGACTTGATCCAAATCCTTTCCGAATGCTTCGTATATTTCTTCTATCTTTGTTGGGATCTCTTCTCTGATCTCTTTTTCTAGGATTTCTTTTGCTTCTTGCGGAAGCATTTTCCAAAGCGCTGGACTTTCAGCGACGAGTATATCTCTCACAACGGAAGAGGATTTTTCTCCGATCTTATCTCGAATAGATTCAGTGATTTGGGTAGGTTCTATTTTTCTATAAAGATCGTACGGTTTGATCAATCGATCCGTAAGAATCTCTGCGATGAGTCCTGCCATCTTTCCGGCATGCTTAGGAATGATTCCTTGCCATCCTAAGATTCCCCAACCTTTAAATTTCAAAGGAAAGAAGATCATCTGAACCGCGATATAGTTTGTAATCCAACCGACGAAGGAGCAAGTAATTAGAATGGAACCGATTTCCACATAAGGAGCGTTCATCGCACCGCAGATTACACAATTGCAAGCAAGTAATTCAAGAAGAAATAAAGCTGGGAAGAGAACAGTTTCCGTTTTAATTTGTAAAATAACGGAAGAAGATCCAATGGAAATCAGAACCTCTCTCTTAGTTTCCTTTCTTATTCATCTCACCTTCTTCTTCTTTCTTATTTTCAATCCTTGGAGTGGAGAAGAGATCTCCGAGCAAATCCGACTTCAGCTGAGTAAAGGCCAAGTCCCTAGTTTGTTTTTTCGCCTTCCCCAAGATGAAGGAAAAGGATTGGATTCTTCTAAGTTAGGCGGTCTTGCGGGCACTCCCGAAGCAGAGATCGAAAGATTCAAGAATGAGATCCATTACCCACCTGCAGCGCTCGAGCAAAGATTGGAATCGGATTGCTCTTGGGAAGTAGAGATCGGACCGGAAGGTTTAGCGCGAAGGATCAAGACCGTAAAAAGCTGTAAGTATCCTGTCTTTGAGAGCCATTTTAAAAAATCTGTTTCTAGCTGGAAATTTCAACTGCCCGAAGGTAAGGTAATCATTATCCCGGTATCCTTTCATATAGAATCAGATGAATGAGTCACAAAAATCCTGGTACGCAGTTTATACTCTTTCTCGTTCGGAGAAGAAACTGGCCAAGGAACTATCTAAAAAAGGAATACCAAACTACCTTCCCATTATTCCAGAGCGAAAGCAATGGTCCGATAGGATCCAAATAGTTGAGACTCCCGTTTTTTCTTCTTATGTTTTCGTAAGGATCGATATCCGTAACGAAAAACTGAAGGTCTTAGAGACCAGTGGCGCTCATCATTTTGTGTCCGTTTCCGGGACTCCCCATCCGATCCCCGATGATGACATAGATAATATCAAAATTTTTGTAACGGAATACCCGGATAAAATAAAAATAGAAAGAGAAGAAATGATGCTCCCCGGTAAACCTGTATTAATCACAGGCGGCCCCTTTAAGGGAAAGAGAGCCTTGGTAGAAAGAAAGGGAAACAAATCTTTGATATATGTTTCTATTTCCGGGATCCAAACACTTATCTCATTGGAATTGGATCATGAGATGTTGGAAATCGGAGAGGAGAGTTAGAATTGAGCGATATATTAGAAAAAGTTAAAAAAGCCTTAGATACAGAGATAGAGGCAATTGCACATTTCAGAGAGAATTTAGATCCGAATGTGGAGAAGGCAATAGAGCTTATTTTCTCCTCTAAAGGAAAGACCATCATCACCGGCGTAGGCAAATCTGGAGATGTAGGAAAGAAGATAGCATCCACTCTTTCTTCTACCGGAACTCCTTCTTATTTCCTTCATCCGTCCGATGCGGCTCATGGAGATGCGGGGATCATCGCCCCGAATGATGTGGTCATTGCAATCGGCAAGAGCGGAGAAAGCGAAGAATTACTCAACCTTCTTCCAACAATAAAGAGCATAGGTGCAAAGCTTATAGGACTCACTGCAAATCCTCAATCTAGACTTGCATTAGATTGCGATATAGTAGTTCTAACTCCTGTCTTAAAGGAAGCCTGTCCGTTAGAGCTCGCTCCTACATCCAGCACAACCATCGCATTGATGTTGGGAGATGCGATCGCTATGGCATTGATGGAGCTCAGAAACTTCCAAAAAGAAGATTTCGCTCTCTATCATCCGGCAGGTAGATTAGGAAAACGTCTTTCCTTAAAGGTAGACGATGTGATGCGCAAAGGAGAGAAACTCGCCAAGATCCATCCGGATGCAAACTTGGATGAAGTGCTTTCTGAGATCACTACTAAGCTTGTAGGTGCAACAGGAGTTGTAAGCCAAGAAGGAAATCTTTTAGGCTTCATTACTGATTTCGATATTCGCAAGATATTGAAAGAAGGAAAATTCGATAAGAATACAAAAGCAAAAGACATGATGAATTCGAAACCTACAGTATTCGAGAGTGGCATCATGGCCTACGATGTATTGCAATCTATGGAAAGAAGAGAAAAGCCGATTTCTGTTGCCCCGATTGTTTCCAAAGAAGGAAAATTATTGGGGATTGTTTCTATCCACGATCTATTACAGAAAGGTCTATAAGATAAGGTCATGGCTTCTTCTTCGGATCGAAAAATCTATATCGTATTAACTTTAAACGAAGAGGAATTTTTCGGTTTAGAGAAGAAGCCTGCAGCAGATTTTTTAGAGATCCGTTTAGATCAATTTTCTTCTAGGCAAGGAAATGCCGAAAAAATCCTAAACCAAATCGAAAAACTAAATGCTGCTTGCGTACTAACATACAGGCAGCCCGAAGATTCCAGTTTGAAAAGTGTAGGCCTCTGGGATCAGGACAGCGTCCAGCCTCTCATAAACGGGCTAGAATCAGAAAAACATTATATAGATCTAGAACTAGACAAAGATAATTCGGTTTTCACGAATTTGGATGAGAGTCGTTTCGGGATTATCCGCTCCGTTCATAATTTTTCTGCAGCACCCAATAGAGAAGAGCTCCTATTCTACTTAGGTCCCGTCATGGAAGAAGTATTAGCGACTCACAAATCCCAACTTCCTTTTCAAAGGATTTTCAAAGTAGCTGCTCTTGCAAAATCCGAAACGGAAGCCAAAGACTTTTTAGACTCTTGTTCTTATATATCTTCTCAATGTGCTAAGCTGAATATGCCTATCGGCTTCTGCGGAATTCTAATGGGAGAAGCAGGAAAAGAATACAGGATCTTTCCTGAAAAGATAGGTTCTCAGTTTACGTACTGTTGTTTAGGGGAGCCCAAGGCACCTGGGCAAGTCGATCTCAAAACTCTCTTAGAAAAAAGATCCAAATAATCAATCGTCGGAAGAACCTTCTCCTTCTTCCCTATCATGATTTGTATCCGGCTTCTTAGGATCTCTAGTTCCGCCTCTAGTCTCTAAAAATTTACGAAAAGACTCATCGTTAGAAAACTTCTGGAAAGCCTTTTCTTTTTCAGCGGCACTCCAATACGATGAAGTGATACTTCCCGCTTTTTTAATATAGGACATTGCTTGATCAGCATCGCCTTTACTTGCAAAACACTTCGCGAGCAAATAATATGCTCCCGCTGAATCGTTTACCTTTTCGAGAAGAGCGATTGCCTTATCCGGAGAACCAGTATAATAATAAGCCTTTCCTAAGTAGAATCTATACTCTCTCTGCTCTTCTTCGTCAGGTTGAACGGATTGAAAATATCGAAGAGCCTTTTGGTATTCTCCGTTGTTCGTATAATACCTAGCGAGCTTTAGAATCCCATCATAGTATACTTCAGGCAAATCCTTCATATCCGGATTTTCCTTTTCGATCGCAGATCCGATTTCTTTTAAAAGATCATATCCTTCTGTCTTCAGTCCGAGTTGGATCTTGCAGAGGCCTATATACATTTTGATCTCTCTGGTTCTCTCTCCGAATTCTAATGCTTTTTCTGCGTTCTTGATTGCACCTTCGCAATCCTTGAGTTGCCATTTGATCTTTGTAAGACCAATCAGCGGTTGAACTGTATGCTTATTATTGTAGGCCTTGCGATAATATTTGGCGGCTTCTTCAAAATCTCTTTTCTTATGATATGCGGCCGCCTGGGTCAAATGAGTGAAATGTAAAAGCTTCTCTCTTTCAGAAGGAATTCTCGATTCTACTTTATTTAGAACCGCGATTGCCTCATCGTATTTTCCATTACGGACTAAGACAGCCCCATACTTATATCCGAATTCAATATTTTCAGGTTCTTCAGATACCAGGTTTGCAAGTAATCTTTCCGATTTCGCAAATTCCTTTTCATTATAATAAGATAATGCAAGCGGCCATTGGATGCTCTTATTATGAGGATCCTGTTTCAATTTCTTCTCCAGGCTTGCTACACTTTCCTGCTCCGAATCTTCTTCGTGATATACAGGTCTGCGAGTCCCTCCGGAAGAATATCTTTCTTCTGCAGCGGCCCGGATCTTTTGGATGTGACTTAGATCTGGATCGATCTTGAGTAAACGATTCGAATAGGAGATCACTTCTCCATATTCTCTTTGGTAATTATGATAAAGAATGATCTTAGTAAGAGAGTTCACTAGATCTTTTTTAGGCAGGTTTAACGAAATGGCTTTCTTGAATGCCTGAATGGATTTGGTATAATCCTTCTTGCTTTCGTAGATATAGCCCATATACATCCAAGCTTCTCCCGAAGTTGGATTTCCTTCGTTGTACTTCTGGAATTGCTTTAGGGCTTCTGCGTAGTCTTTTCTGGAATAAGCCTTCTTTCCGTCTTTCAGATCCGCAAAAATCGGTGCGGACAAAAGAAAGAACATACATAGAAGGAGGATACCTGTTCCGATTCGGACCGCGTTCGGTTTACAGGTTCTCCTTCGGTGATTACGAGAAATGGAAGGCATTTATCCAATTTTGGAAGGAAGTTCCACGAATAAAGTGGAATTTCTGCCTTTCCAAAAGGAATTATTTATTTCCTAAAACTTCCGCCTTTCTCGCAGCTAATGCTCTCGCAGCCCTCAAATTCACACTCATTGTAGTGATTTGCGGGTTTACGGACAATCCTGTCGGATAGACAGAAGCATCCATTACGAAAATATTCTTATGCCCATAGAGTTGAAAGTTCATGTCAACCGCTCCTCTTTCAGGAGAATCGGCGGCTTGGATAGAACCATGTGGGTGAGCGGAGCCTACTAGAACCTTGCCGGGCTCTATACTCTTATCCAGGATCCAATCAAACTTAGAATTCTTATCTACAGGAATTGGATCGGTCACATCAGGGAATGGAAATACGATTGCTTTCGCGCCTGCGGCAACCTGCACTTCTGCAAGTGACTTCAATCCCTTCAAAAGGTTTTTTCCATCGGTAGGAGTCAGTTCAAAGTATACCTTTCTTCTTCCTAAGGACCATTTTACGGACGCGTTAGCCTCACCGTCAGCACCGTCTCGAACAAGCACGATACCGCCGCTCATGTTCGGATACTTCTTCATCACATCGAATTGCTTCTGTCCATAATAAGGAACAAGAGAGCTTGCCAATGTAGGACGGAAAGGTGCAACTTCCAGCCAATAGCCATAGCCAGTATTGTCTTGGTTATGGCCGTCCTTGATCACTGCAGACTGAGGAGGTCCCGAGAACATATTAATCTTATCGTCAAAGATCGCGAAGTTTACGCTAGTAGGGTGAACTTTCAGGTTTCTTCCCACCCAATCGTTTCCGAGTCCCGATCTCTGAAGAAGTGCAGGTCCTTCGATTGCGCCCGCGCTTACGATTACGACTTGGGCATCGATCACCAGTTTTTCTATGATCTTATTTGGAGCCTTTTCGTAAGCGTCCGGAGTGAATTCTGCGACTACGGTTTTAATATTACCGTCTTCTTTGATGTACTGGGCTCTCATATTGGAGATTACAGTCGCACCCGCTTCGATCGCATCCGGGATCCAAGTCAAGAATGCGGACTGTTTCGCGTTGATCGGACAACCTAAACCGCAGCGGCCTAGTCCAATACAACCTCTATTATTATTCTTTAATACTTCAGGATGGAGACCAAGTGCTCTTCCACCTTTCATCAGAGTGTTATTGTTTGCGTTTATTAGATTTGGAGGTACCTCGTGCACTCCAATCCTTTCGTGAACTTCGGAGACGAACGCATCCATTTCCTGTCTTCCGTAATTCTTCCAACCGAAACGCTTGTCCCACTCGTTAGTTACATAGTCGGGAGGATAGAGAGAAGTTTGCCAGTTGACTGTGGTAGATCCACCGACTGTTTTTCCCTGAAGGATAGAAAGAGTTTGCTCTTCCGTTATAATAAAACCTGCATCCCTGTACAGACGAGACTGAGAGATGAATTCGTCGCCGGTGAACTTAGCAGGAGTAAAATAAGAACCTTCTTCAATCAGGATCACTTTCCATCCTGCCTTTGCAAGAGTAGCAGCTACCACTGCTCCTCCAGCTCCGGAACCGATGACTACTGCCTCGGTCTTAAGCTTCCAAGTGTCTTTGATTCCTTCTTTCTGTATGATCTCCGCATGTTTGTTCGGAGTGATAATTTGATCGTTTGCTGCAGGAATTCCGCCCATCTTCTTAGCCCTCGTAGCCTACTAGTTTAGAATAATCTTTTTCCATGGACACAAGGAAGAAGGATAACTGACGCATGATATTGTATGCCCCGCGCTTCAATGAAAGAGAAGAACTCTTCCAAGAGAGAAGTCGTTTCTCACGGTCTTCTTTAGAAAGACCTGCAAGAGAAGTAAAAGAGAGGTCCAGAGCGAAAGAAACAAGCGTGGAAGTCGGTAAGAATGCTAATAGCTTTAAAACAGATTCCGTTTCTATAGGATAAGGATGACCGTAGATATACTTGTCAGCTGCGACGCCTAGATCGAAACCTTGGATCGGATTTCCTTCCAGAAATACTTCTTCCAAAGATTTAAAGGCCCAGTACTGATCATCACTTAGTCCATGTAACTTAGGAACAGGGCCTGATTTACAAGAAACTTGAGGAAGGAGAATTGCGGAGACTGCCGCGGTTTTGAATAAGAATTTGAGAAAGCGACTGCGAGAGACTCTCTCTTCCAGAAACGATTCCAACTTTTACTCCTCAACTCTGTTCGAAAAACAGAGTTTTATCGTAACGAATGTTTTGGAATATGTTTTACTTTTGTCTATCCTTTCTTTTGGAATTTCTTCATCTTCACGTAAATTTTAATTTCTTCAAAGTCGATTCGATCTAGTTCGACTTCAAAAGTTTCTCCTAAAGAATACTGTTTGGTATATTTCTTTGAATAGAAAGAGAAGTCTGTCTCTGCTTGTAGCTCTCCTTCGTCCGTAAATTCGATCGCTGGGATCACAGCTTCGACAGGAGGATTGTTTAATTCTACAAATGCAAAAGCAGATCTGAATCCAACTAAAGTAGCAGTGAATTCTTTGAGACCTGTCTTCTCCAAAAATCTACAAGCTTTGAGTTTATAATAATCTCTCTCTGCATCCGTAGCCTTTCTTTCTTCATGAGAGGTATGCAATCCCATGACTTTGATGTCTTCTACATCGTACGGATTTTCTTCGGAGAGAAGAATGCTTTCCAAAACTCTGTGACAAACAAGATCGGGATACCTTCTGATCGGAGAAGTGAAATGACAATAGTCCTTAAAGCCTAAGCCCCAATGCCCAAGTTGCTCTCCCGAATAATAGGCCTGCATAAAGCTTCGTAAAAGAGAGATATTAAACAATCTCTCAGAAGGACTTCCTTCCAATACCCGTAATACTGAGCGAATGGATTCGTAACTCGTATCATGGAGTTGCGTATTGACCCCATTCAAACGAAGGAATGAGTTCAACATTTCCAGCTTCTCTATGTCCATTGGTTCGTGAACACGATAGAGAGTAGGGCGCTCCTTCTTACGAATAAACTCTGCAACTTTAATGTTCGCAGAAAGCATGAACTCTTCGATAAGAATATGAGCCTGCAATCGATCCACAGGTTTGATCTCGATCACATTGTGCTCGGAATCTGTAACAACCTTGGTCTCTTTCAGATTCAAATCCACTCTTCCGGAATCCAAGCGCCTCTTTCTAAGAATATTGGCAAACTTCATCATCTGGAAGATCCAGTTCTTAGGATCTCCTTGTTGGATCTCTTTCTCCGCCTTTGTATAGGTATAACGCTCGTCTACCTTGATCACCGACTTATAGAATTTTGCATGGAAGATGTTTCCGCTCCAATCCGCTTCCATTTCGACAGTGAACGCCAAACGATTCTTTTGAGCCACGAGGCTACAAAGATTTTCAGATAACTCAGGCGGCAGCATCGGGACAACTCTACTGCCCAAGTAAACGGAAGTAGCTCTTCCGTATGCTTCGACATCCAGATCCGAGCCAGGTCTCACATAATGAGACACATCAGCGATATGCACATAGAAGCGGATCTTCTTTCCTTCATCGATAAAAGAGATCGCGTCATCAAAGTCCTTAGAATATTCTCCGTCTATGGTAATTGATTTGAGTTCTCTCAGATCTACTCGAGAACCCCAATTGTTCACATTGGATTCTTCAACCTCGTCAGGAAGCTCTTCTAGTTTTACTTCTTCAGGATAAAGAATATTATAATTGTATTTCATTAGCATTCTCATCAGATCCGTATCTTCTTTTGTATCCGATTCGAATCGAACGAAATGTGCTTCGTATAGATTTCTCTCCTGATCAGAATCCTCTTTCAGAGTGACTACTATGATATCGCCGATGGAAATCTCGTCTTGCAGATCCTGTAACAAGCTTTTGCGGGGAAGAAACCCTTCTTTATGATCTCCATCCATATCCAAGAAGGAACCGATGATGAATTTGAAACCCTTCTCGATGACTTTCATTCTATAGAGTTCTCTTCCTCTTCGAATGATAGAGACCACTTCTCCTTCTAATTTTCCTTTGCGACCAATGCCTGTAGGAAGAATTTCTACCAAGTCACCTTGTATCGCAGAAGAAGTGTATTGGCTCGGTATAAATACTTCGGTCCCTGTAGTAAGCTTTGCAAAGCCGTCCCCTTTTTTGCTCAGGGAAATGGTTCCTTGCAGGGTTTGGCTTTCACAAACTATGATATTCTTTCTTTGTATCTCGACTAAACCTTCTTTTTCAAAAAAGGTTAAGATCTCTTCCGCAGAACGTTTTTGTTCCTGAGCTTCCCATCTTTCTCTTCGATATCCTTTTTTCTGTCCTGCATGAGCGATAAACTTTGAATAGACTTCCTGCAAAGAAAGAACCTTGCCCGCTTTTGCTCTAAAGAATTTGAGAAGCTTGCGGCCCGGTTCATTCTCTCTTTCCCAATCTTGACCTCCAAATCTTCTATTTGAAAATTTAGAATGGTGACTTGGAACATGAGATTCTTTGTCTTTTCGAAAAGGTTTTTCTAACTTTTTAGAAAATGGTTCCTTAGCAAATTTCGGAGATGGATTTTCTTTTCTTTTCGGCTCTGGCAAAACTTCAACAGGAGCGACCTTTGTTTTTTGAACAGGCTTTTGTTTCTTCTCTTTTGGAGAAGGGGACGCACTCGCAGTTCTTTCTTCTGTAGAAAGGATCTCGAATTTCTTAGACTTGGAGGCTTTATGATCCTTCTTCTTTTTGGAAGAATGATCTTTCTTAAGTGTAGTTTCCGTTTTTGGTGATGTAGTTTTTTTCTTTTTAGTTACCGATATAGCGGTTTTCTTTTTTTCTTTCATGTATAGTATACCTTGGGTTTATCATCCGCGTATGTTCCACGGAGATAATTGGGAACCAGTAGCTCATAAGAATAATCAGCCTGGTTCGAAAGCGCCTTCGTCAATTCATTCGCTTTTTCTAATAGAATTGCCATCGGAGAAGGAAGAGTTTCCTTCATGTTTTGGCCTGGATACAATTCCGGAGAATCGGTAAATTTCAATCCTGTAATATAAGATCCTAATCTATCTTCAGGAAGCTTTTCTGCGATGAGATCCGGGGGAATATCTAGCGTACCACAATACCCTCTTTGGTCTCTCAGTCCGAAATATATTTTAGATTGCTTCGCTTCTATAGAAACGGAAATTGCCGTCTCGATCTCCAAATAGTAGTGTGCGGTATAGATCTCTAGACTATCGAATCCGATTGCAGGAATATTCCAGATCTGAGCAAGATTACGAGCAGTCGCAACAGAGATCCGTATCCCAGTAAAAGATCCGGGACCTAAGGCAGTTACAATTAGATCCGGTTTCTCCCAATTTGCTTTTTGCAGACAATTGCGTATCTCAGTAATAAGAACGGTAGAAGATTCCCTATTATGCAACTCTTCATATTTAGAGAGAACTGTGATCTTGCCTTCCTCATCTCTGGAATAACATCCGATCAGGATCCAAGTATTTGTGGCGTCTAAGAATAAGATTTTATTCATATAGATTTCTCCGAAGAGGACAAAAACTCGGAAGATAAATCGAGATCATTCCATTCGGAGCCAAGAAGTTCCATTTCCATATTTCTGGTTTCTTCGTCCGCTTCTTCAAGGGAAATTCGTATCAAAAATTTATAGTTCTTTAGCTCCGACTCAGCCTTTTCCCACCATTCGATGAGACAGACGCCGCGTCTTCCCCAGTATTCTTCAAAACCAAGATCGGATATCTCTTCTGCAGAACCTAAACGATATAGATCAAAATGATAAACGGTCAAAAATTCTCCGGAAGAATTTCGGATCTCCGGAAAAGGATATTCGTTCATCAATGTATATGTGGGAGAATTCACGAACAAGGACGAACGATCCGTTTTATCTTTTAGAAAATCGAGTAGTGAATTCACGAATCGTGAGGAGAAGGTAGTCTTTCCAGAACCCATTTTTCCTGAAAGAAGAAGGATCGGAAATTTTCCTCGATTCCAAAGCTGTCCAGCGAGTCGGGAGATGCTTCGGGCGGGAATTTCAAGTTTTTCTAATGTGAGATTCTGAAATTGCTTCCGCATTCCGCCTTCTAAAATAGCTCTAGTACTCTGTCCTTAGGAAACCTATATATGGAATTACAAAATTCGCAAGTGACCTCTATCTGTCCTTGCTCCTCTGCGATATCCATTGCCTCTTCTTTTCCTAAGTTTAGAATCAGTTCCTTGATCTTCTCTTCGGAACAATCGCATCTGTATTCTGGTCTGCCTTCTTCGAGGATCTCAAGCTTTGTATTCCAAATACCTTTTAATTCTTCTAATGCGTTTGAAACATTTTGATCGAATATCTGATTCTTCTTTGCTTCGACAGCCCCGGCCCATTCTCTAACTGCATCAATATGTTCCTGCTTGGCTTCCGGTAACGCTTGGAGTAAGATTCCTTTTACCTTCCAATGCAGACCTTCCAACTTTACATAAGCGATAAGGAAAGAAGGTATCTGCTCCGAATCTCTCAGATAATTTTCAATATTCTCTTCGAAACTTAGATTTCTAAAAGGGACGATGGATTGATAAATACATTCTCCGTCTTTCCAACGAAAGACTTTTAATATGCCTAGATTCTCTTCTGAGATCTGGCCTGATTCGACATCTTCTTCTGGACGGTGTCTGAGAGTTGCCTTCATTCTTCCGTTTCTCGTGCTGTATGCGAGTACGGAATGAATTTCTGAATCGTCGTAGAAACGGATTTGAACACTTAACTTTGTTTCTTCCTTCACTAAGTCAGCTAAGAAGAAGGCAGACAGCATTGTCCTTGCAAGAAGCTCAGTACCTGTGTCATCGAAATCATGCAAGTTAGACGCAGCAGTCACTGCATAAGAAATTTCTGCACTGGAGAAACGAAAATGAACATCGGGAAGGATCCCATAATAATACGTATCTTGGTTTTGCATGAAAGCTTAGGCTTCCCGACCTTTGTAGGATGAGTTCCTATCTATTCTCTCCGAATCGTATCGAAAAGACAGTATTTTTTCCCGAATTCAATCGTATTTCCCGGTTTTCTTTCTGGAAAGATCGCCCGCTTCATGAAAGATCGTCCTACTTTATTTCTTAGAGAGGGCCCGATGATTTTCGGAGCGGATTATTATCCCGAACAATGGACTTCCAAAGATTGGGAAGAAGACATTCGTATCATGAAAGACATGGGTTTGACTCGAGTTCGCTTAGCCGAATTCTCTTGGGCTCTTGTAGAACCGAAGGAAGGTAATTTCAATTTTTCCTTTTGGCAGAAAATTCTAGACTTAGTCCACAAACACAAAATGGATGCGATCCTAGGAACTCCTACTGCAACCTTTCCTCCTTGGTTAGCAAAGAAGTATCCGGATATTCTTCAAGTACGAGACGGAGTTCTTAGAGGTATAGGAACTAGACGCCAAGCATGTTTCTCTTCTTCCAATTATAGAAAGGCAGTCATTAAAGTAGTGACCAAGATGGCCCAAGCTTTAGGCAAACATCCTGCAGTGATCGGATGGCAAGTTGACAATGAGATAGGTCATGAAGGTTCCGATATAGATCATTCGGATACTTCTCTGAAAGCATTTCGTGTTTGGTTAAAGAACAAGTACAAGACAGTTCAAAATCTAAACGAGACTTGGGGAAATGTTTTCTGGGGAGTGATCTTTAACGATTGGAACGAGATTCCTATCCCTGGCCTTCACGTGAGTGCGGGATACAATCCTTCGATGATCCAGGACTTTTATAGATTTCATTCGGATACTGTTGTGGATTTCGTGAAACTGCAGGCCGAGATCCTTCGTAAACATTCTCCTGGAAGAAAATTGACCACAAATTTGTATCCGAGCCCTTTTCTTCCGGTAATCGATATGTCTGAGTTGTTTACTCATTTAGACTACGTGTCTTGGGATAATTATCCGACTTGGGGAGACCAGGCAGAGCCTTTTCCTCATCCATTTATTTCGGCAATGCATCAGTACAATCGCGGCTTAAAGAATCAGTCTTTCACGGTAATGGAACAGATCTCAGGTTTTCAAGGCCATGATCTTCTAGGTTATCTTCCCGCGCCCGGACAGATCAAACTTTGGATGAAGCAAGCAATTGTTCAAGGCTCCGATCAGATCGTATTCTTCAGATATAGAACTGCAAGGTATGGACAAGAACAGCTTTGCTATGGAATCCTAGATCATGACAAGGCTCTTACTGAAAGATATTTTGAGCTGCAAAAAGGAATCTCTGAAATTCTTCCTCATGCGCAAGACTTTGCTTCGGAACAATTTCCCGCAGATGTAGCGATTCTTCACGACATAGAGAATTCTCGTAATTTCAAACACCAGCCAGTTTCTTCAGGTCTGAAGTACAATCCCGTTCCATTCGCACAAGTCGGCTATGATATTGAAATGGCTACTTGGTTTTCAGGAATGAATATACTGAATGTCAATACTCATTTCTCTCCGATCTCAAAGACGGACTTTAGTAAGTACGAAGTCATCGTCCTTCCCCTCTATTCTATGATCGATGATAAGATCGTTCAAAGCTTGAAAGAGTTTGTAGAGAAAGGAGGAACGTTAGTCCTAGGTTATCGGGCCGGCGCAAAGGATAAAAACTCTTGGATGTTGGATTCTCAGATCCCAGGTCCCTTCTCCGAAATGGCTGGGGTAAGGGTACGTAAATTCGAAGCAGTTTCCAATAGAGAAGTCAAGTTTAGGTTTAGGGTCTTACCCGGAACTTGTTCCAAGATTTGTGAGATATTAGAGCCTACAACAGCCAAGGTTTGGGCCAGATATACAGATAAAAATAAATTCTATAAGGGAAAACCAGTAATCACCTGCAATAAATTCGGAAAAGGTTTTGTCGTATACATAGGGTCTAGTTTAAGCCCTGTCTCTCTCATGCTTTTATATAGGAGAGTGCTAAGGTTAGCCGACATACCGTTCCGGTTTTACGGACCGAATGTAGAAAAGACCTTTCGGAAAGGAAAAACCAAGGACTACGAGATCTATATCAATCATTCTAGAAAAATGAGTCTGGCCGGATTCAAGATACTGAAGCCTTTCGAAGTTAGGATCTTACCCAAAACAAAAAATGAAGCTTAATGAAATAAAAGAATTAAATAAGCTTTTACTAACCGCAACCAAAGGGAAGAACGAACCGGTATCCTTATATGTGGATAATCTTCATACGTCTTTCTTGGAATTCGAGGAAACTTATATTCTTCCTTCTACGTCCGTTTTCGAGATAGAGTTCCATGCGGCTGAGTCATTCTTAAAATCACTTTTACATTTAGCTCCTGAGTTAGTTGCAAATTGTCTAGTACTGCCTGAGCCTCGGCCCAAGAGAGACATAGATCGTCTTTTTCTAATAAAGCCTTTTTATACGGAAGGAGAGATGTTTAGAGAGAATTCTCCCGACATCTGGAAGGATAAACTTCCTCCCTACGCAGTGGTGACCAGTTTTCATCTCATGCATCTGGGCGGCGCAAACAAAGAGGAGATCTTTCAACCTGCGGCCCAAGGAAAGACAATGTCCGTGCATACAAAGCGGGTGTATTTCTCCGTTCGAGTAGTGCCCTTGGACTCTCTTACCGTACATGAAGGCGCAGTGATCGATTTCAGTCCTAAGAAATACCAAGAGTCGGACTTTATGGTGCAGATCTCCAGAGATGCGAATGAAGGGGTAAGACACACTTATTCGGAGATCTTTGACGAGGTGGATTATTCCAAGCAGGTCGGTATCATTCACGAAACTATAGGGATTACCTCGGCAGATTGGACCCTAGGGAAAATTTTCGCTCCGATAGCAGTAGAATATCTTACTTTAACGGCCCGCTTCTTGGATGCCTCCGTCGAGACCATAGCAAAGGATTTTATTTCGTTTCACCAAGTTGTTGATCTTTTGTTAAGACCGGACAGCATGACCTTAGAAGAATCGGCCCGAAACTTCTTCTTTGCTTGGCTTCGATCTCATAAGGCGGAAAGGATCATTTCTCCGTCCGGAAACATGGCTTGGAAGATATTGCGGGAGGAAAGGACATAAGACCCGGATATGGAATCGTTAGCCCCACCCATTGACTTCCCGCTTGAAGAAGTGAAAAAGCGAGTCAAGTCCGTACAATCAGTATCCGGACTCATTTTAGAATCCGCAAGAAAACTCCAAAAAGAGATCCGAGTCTTCGGAATCGTTAGCGACTCCGAAGAGAAAGACAGAATTACCAAGGCCGACGAGCTGATGGGAAAATTCCTGATCGATTTCATCCGCCAAAACTTTCCGAACGATTCAATTATTTCTGAAGACTATTTTCGTTATGAAGGAAGCAATTCCTTCCGTTGGGTTTTGGACCCGATCGACGGATCCATGAACTTCGTGAGAGGAATCCCTCTCTATTGCGTTTCCGTAGGTCTTGAACACAGAGAGACTCCTGTTGCAGGAGTTGTTTTCGCGCCGGAGCTCGACACACGTTATTCGGCCATTCTTAGCCAAGGCGCATTCAAGAACGGACTTAGGATAGATGTTTCTAATACGGATGCCCTGGCTCGATCCCTTCTCGTATCCAGTTTTCCAACAAACAGAAAAGAAATATTAAACGAAGTAATCTCTGATATTACCGCGTTCATCAGTTGTGGACGTTCCATGAGAAGGACTGGCTCCTTTGTTCTGGATACTTGCTGGGTTGCAGAAGGTGTATTAGATGGAATCTGGGAGAAGGGTGTAAAACTCTGGGACACCGTTGCAAGTTCTGTTATTCTCACAGAAGCTGGGGGAAAGCTGACTGACTTCCAAGGAAAACATTTCCTTTCTGGTCAGGCCGAAGTGGTTGCCTCTAACGGAAAGATCCACAAACAGATCATAGATATTCTGAGAAACGTCCGACTCTCCATCGGACGAAATTAATTACAGAAGGTCGGCGAGGATTCAAACATCTCTCGCCGATGAAGTTCTTTCGATTACTTCAGAAATTCTTCCAAGGACTTTAATTGAGACTCGCTAAAATTGAAGCGAGTCATTGCTGCACTTGGACGCTTCGGAGTATAGCCTGCAGGGTATTCACCCTTCATTCTCGCTTCTAATAATGCAAAAGAAGAATTCGCTACAGAAGGTCCGACTGCCCCGTCTATCTTAGGATTCACATTATGGCAAGCAATGCAGTTCGCCATATAGATACTCTTTCCTTCTTCTGCCAAAGGAGAAAGTTGCTTCTCCGGTTTACAATTCAAAGCAAATTGAAGGAAGAAAGATAGAACTAGCAGGCTTAAAAAAGAAAAGCGGTGGATACCGCTTTTCTTTCTCTCATTTAGAGTAATTTGATGAGATCTCATTAAGCAGCTTTCACCGTTAAGAGAACTTCCATCAGAATGTAAGTCAATAGAGCTAAGATCACTCCGCTGGTAATGACTCCCTTGATTGTTTTGATCGGCTTAATAGTCGGTCCGTTTTGGTCAGCAACCAATGCATTCACTTCGATAAGAAGTGCGATCAATGCGATGATTCCTAAGAATACTCTCAAACCGTCAGGGCTATAAGCTAAAGGAAGGTTACGAGCAGCTCCCATGGCAAACAACATCGGAATAGAAAGCAATACGTTCGTTCTGGAAGCGACAAACGCTCTGTTCGCATTCGGAGCAGGATCAACAGTAGTTTCTCCTTTTGCTTTTGCGATAACGACTTTCTGATTCGGCCAAATCACAAACCAAACGTTTGCCCACATGATGGTCCCGAACACAGCACCGACTAGAATTACAACGACCCACTGAGAGTTATGAGGGTAACCAAGAGGCCCCAACGCAAGAGCGATCATAGTAATACCGGAAAGGAAAGTAAACATTGCTCCCCAACGGAACCACCAAAGTACTCTAGGAAGTAATTTTTGAGTGGCGTTCTTTTTCGTTTCGGCATCAGTCTCGGCAAAGAAAGGACCCTGAACAAAATTCAGATAATACAATAACCCGATCCAAGTGACTCCCGCTAAGAAGTGGATGTACTTAACTAAGAAGTAGAGACCCGCCTGAGTAGTAAAGAGGGTGAATTCCATGATTCCTCCGCACACAGTTCTAGAATAAAGTTCCGGCGCATAACGCCGAACCCAAATAGAATTATTTGTTGAAGGAGCTAAGTCAAGCAGTTTTAGAAAGTTTCTAAAATCGTTTTGCAATCTTCAAGTTAACTTGAAGATATAAAAATCATTTTCCTCTTAAGTCTTTTACAAGTGCTCTGCCAAGTTCAGAGAAGAAGGGAGGTTCGTCTTCCTCATCCTGGGATTTGAAAGGAAGAAATCTATCTCTGAAAATTTCGGAGCTAGAAGTGAGTACAACCTTAGTTCGATTTCCGTTTCTCTTAGTCCTTGTCTCTAGACGGTTGCCGCCTTTTCCATCAGAACCTTTCACAAGCAGCTCGAACATGTCTTCGAAATATTCGCCCATATCTCCCGGAACGAACAAACTGATCGCGCTTGGAGGAAGAATGGATAAAAATCTTCCGCCAATGTTTGTTTCGGGAATCTTAGTGAATTCTCCAGTTACTATATCCGTATTTCCTGCTCTATGGAATTTGAATGTGTATCCTAAGCCTCTCACGTCTATTTTCAATCCGTATACGCTTAAATAAGCGTATGTCCTCAGGTGCAATGCCTTTGGCGAAGACCAATATCCTTTATGAGAATCAGGAATTCCCAATATAATATTTTGTCCTTCGTTATAGAATTCTAAACCCTTTTCAAAGCCACCTGGTTGGAACAGCTGAAATCTAAATGCGAGCTGGCCCAATCTCTTATGCCATTTTTTGTAAGTGATCGGGAATTTCTCTTTCATACGCTCGGATAAGGTATAAGTAATGAAAGTAATCTCGTGTTCTCTGCGAATATCGCAGTCAAAATTGCCGCACAAGAAACTCTGCAATTCAGAATATTCGGCAACGCTTTTTGCGTTCGATGTTTTTAGATGATGAATGGTTTCATCTATCATTGGGAACATATCGAACACACTGGCTTCGGGAGAGATCATCTCCACAGTCCTTTTGATCTTGAATGTTTTTTTGGAATGAAATTCGTTCTCTTGTGCATCCACATAAATAGAATATGGACTGCTAGGCCCCGCAGGAAAGGCAGAGTCTGCGAGTTCTTTCTTGTATCCGTTTCCATTCTCCGAAAGATGAAACCCTAGGATTAGATGGTCATCTTTCTTATAAAACTTTTCCTGAGCATCCTTATCTGGATTCCCGGAAAGAACATTGCGAGTCGAATCTTCCTTAAATTCTTTTTGAATGATATCTTGGTATCTAAAGTACTTCTCAAAATACTCGGCGGCGTGTGGATTCTTATGCACGCAATTTATGAGAGAATGAGAACCGACAATTAAAACTAAATAGGAATAAATTCTATTCTTTCGATTCATTTCCTTCTTCCCTTTTTTACAAACTCGAAAAGTTCCAAGACCTTAGAATCATCTACCGTTTGAAAGTATTCTGTATGGATCAGATTTCCTTTTGGGGAATACACTCTTAAGTAAGATCTCCCATCCGTTAGTCCTCGAGAGAGAATTCCTTCCTTGTCCAAAAGAATGCTCTCGTACTCCTTATCTTTCTCTTTTAGAATATAATCGAAAACAGTTTGAGGAGCATTCTTCAGATTCAAATATCCGGAGAAGAGTACTTTGTCCTCATCCTTCAGGAGAGTCTGCATTTTCCAATAGATCTTTCGTCCATGCTTTCTGCAGAGAACTACGTCTTTAAAGCCGCAACCTAAAAGGAAATAGGTATTTCCTTTTGCAGAATCGGATGCAAAGATCTGTCCTTTTTGATCAGGAAGCCGGAAGCTAGGTAGCTGAACTTGAGAATCCGAGAAAAGAAAAGTAGGCAAAAACAAAAGTAAGAATACCAAACTTCTTTTCTTCATTCTTATAACTTTCTGGAAGCAAAGACTCTCAAGAAAAGTCTTGGCAACTATTTATTATCCACATAAGACAGCGGAAAAAATTACATGTTTCAAAAATATTTTTTAAATTTCAGAAATTAGAGAAGGAAGCTCTTACTTTCTATGTAATCGAAAGATCCCATCCCAATCTTTGGAAGGAGCTTGGTTTAAAGCCAACTTAGTTCGTTTAGCGTACAATCTCACGATATTGTCTAGAGGACTTCGTTTATACAATTCTTTGAAGATAGAGAAAGCACTCTGAAACTGACCAGCTTTATATAAGGTGATTCCTTCGCTTAGCTTTCCCTTAGTATCATGTTTTTGATCAGCCGTTTCAGGGGGATCAGCTTCAAAAACTTCATACAGGATCACTGGTTGGGTCTTTCCTTTCACAATGACTGTATCGATTTCTCTCGCCCTAATCTCGGAAAGCAAATTTAATCTAAGAAATGTATGATGAGTTACTAAAATACGAGCCTTATAGAATCCGGAAAGACTTTGCACACGAGAGGAAAGATTTACCGTATCGCCCACGACAGTGGTATCAATCCTTCTCTCGCTTCCCACAGTTCCTAAGATCAAAGGACCAGTATTCACTCCGATCCCTAGATCTGCGCCAATGCCGATCCCGTCGTTCAAGGCTTCCACATGACGAACCATATCGATCGCCGACTGCAATGCGTTGTCGGCAGAGTTGAAATTATCCTTCTCCGCCCTTTCACTATGATCGGAGAATAAGGCCATGATCGCATCTCCGATATATTTATCCACAAAGCCGGCATTCTTAAAGATAATATCTTCAAAGGCGGAGAAGTACTTATTTAGATATTTGATGTTCTCGTCCGGACTCAACTTTTCGGAAACAGTCGTATAACCTCTTAGATCGGCAAAGAAAACAGACATAGTCTTTTCTTTCGAATCGCCGATCTTGATCTCTA
This sequence comes from Leptospira semungkisensis, assembly GCF_004770055.1. Lineage (NCBI taxonomy): Bacteria > Pseudomonadati > Spirochaetota > Leptospiria > Leptospirales > Leptospiraceae > Leptospira > Leptospira semungkisensis. Next base: position 673,543 of record NZ_RQEP01000005.1, read on the forward strand.
CTGGGCTTTCCCGATCTAAGATTGAAATAAATTCAGAAGGAACGAATCTGTAGAAAGCGTCCCTCTGTTTGGAAATTTCCTGGTTCAATGCTTGGGATTGTTTGTACAAACTCACATAACGAGAAACTAAAAGACTGATGATCACTAGAATAAAAACTGAGAACGAGATCTTAAAGAAAGGATAATGGAATCCGACGATCTTAGTCATCGCATCCAAGGTATCCCAAAGTCCGAATATTCCGCAAACACCGATCCCGATCGCAAGCTTGATAGAATCTGGTTTTCTCTGACGAATGGAGTTGATCGAAAATATGATCACATACGAAAGCATCAGAAGAAGTAAGACCTGATATATAAGCAAGTTCGGCAGTACGTATTCGAAAGGAAGAAACCAATTCGCAAGAAGAGATACAAGGCTCAACCAGCAAAAGATCCGTATCATCCAGAACTTTCCTTCTTGCTGATAAAAGAAATCCTTTGCGAATAGCATGAATATAGGAACGATCGGAATCAGGGCAGAGATTTCTCCTCTAAAGAAGAATTCCGTATCCGGCCCTCCCGGATAATTAATGAATTTATTATATAAATGATACGTAGTTAGATAAAAGTAAACGGAAGAGAGTAGGGAGAATAATCCAAAGTAAAGATAATAAATGTCCTGCTTTCTTGTGACAAAGAACAGAACATGATAGAACCCGAAGATAAAATAGATCCCGAACAGAAAAATATCGAAGTACTCCGAGCTGGAGTTATATATTTCTTCTAAAGAGGAGATCCTGAAATTCTTAGGATGATAGAAACCGAAATGATCGTTCGGCTTAAATGGATTGCTATCCGCTTCTCCTACAAATTGAATTTTGATCTCGTTTTTTCCTGGCCTTAAGATCCCAGTATTGACAGGAATTACTAAACCTTTCAAAGAACGATTTACAGTTAAGGAACCTTCTTTCGTTGGAAACCATTCTTCCCTAAGGATTGTTCCGTTTAACTCGATCTTCCAGTTCTCTCCTATATCAGGAAAATAGAATCCCGCCGGGACCTTTAAGAGCAGATCATCTTTGTTCAAATTGAACTCGGATCTTACATCAACTTGATGAAGTCCGCTTCTCGGAGGAATTTTAAATATGGTATTGAAGGTCCAAGGGATCGGAGGCATCTCGATCCATTCTTCTTCTGGTTGGATTTGCTTTTTGTTCTTAGCTTCCGGTTTAGAATCCTGATTCTCCAGTTTCTTAGTGAGCAAGCGCCCTTTCCAAGAAAGCTCAGAAAAATCTATTTTTCTCTCAGCAGTTTCTTCCTGCAAACAACCGGACTGGGCTATCAATAGCCCAGCGCACAGAAAGAACAAGAATTGTCTGGAACGAAGAAGGTCCAAGTGCGGGACCTCACATTACGAGTTCGTCCTCGCCAGCGCGAGCAACGACGATGTCTCCGGACTCTTCCAGTTTACGTATGATGTTAACGATTTTTTGCTGAGCGTCTTCCACGTCTTTGATACGGATAGGACCCATGAAGTCCATATCTTCTCGAAGTAAGTTCGCGGCACGTTTTGACATGTTCTTAAAGATCTTCTCTTGCACTTCTGTATCTACCGATTTCAAAGCTTTTGCGAGATCTGAGTTATCCACTTCTCGCAATACTTTTTGAATCGCTCGGTCATCGAGTAGAACGATATCCTCGAATACGAACATCCGTTTCTTGATCTCTTCTGCAAGTTCCGGATCTTCTTCTTCAAGAGCTTCGATGATGGTCTTTTCAGTTCCCCTGTCAACAAGGTTGAGGATTTCAACCACCGAATCGATACCACCGGCAGAGGTATAGTCCTCGCTTGCGAGTGTAGAGAGCTTTCTTTCCAAAACCCTTTCTACCTCGCGAAGAACGTCAGGCGAAACCCGGTCCATGGTTGCGATCCTTTTCGCAACCTCGGCCTGGATTGTATGCGGCAACCCCGACAGAATGCTAGACGCTTTCTGAGGATCCAAATAAGATAAAATTAATGCGATTGTCTGAGGGTGCTCGTTCTGGATGAAGTTCAATAAGTGCTGAGGGTCAGTTCTTCGGATGAAGTCGAAAGGTCGGACCTGCAAACTCGAAGTCAAACGGTTGATGATATCGATTGCCTTCTGGTTACCGAGAGCTTTTTCGAGAAGTCCGCGAGCGAAGTCAATACCTCCGTTCGAGATGAATTCCTGAGCCATCATAAGCTCGTTGAATTCTACAAGGACCTTCTCCTTGTCTTCCGGAGTGATCTTATCTAGACGTGCGATCTCAAACGTGATCTGCTCGATCTCGTCTTCACGTAAATGTTTGAAAATCTCGGAGGATACTTCGGATCCGACGGCGATCAGAAAGATAGCCGCTTTTTGTCTTCCGGTTAGACTAGTTTTCTTATTCAGCACAGTGAGCGCGTCCTACGAGATATTATCGGCAAAAATCCTAATTTTCAAGGTAAAGTTTTTCTCCGCTTCCCGCTTGCAAACACGACATAAAATTCCAAGCTGGACCCATTCCCGTAGGAGAACCTGCCTTGAAACTGAAAGTATACGAATACAAAAACTGCAGTACCTGCCGAAACGCTCTCAAATATCTGGAATCCAAAAAGATAGAATTCGAAAAGAAGGCGATCCGAGAGACTCCACCGACCAAGGCGGAGCTGAAGAAAATGCTCGGTTACTTGGATGGAGATTCCAAGAGACTTTTCAATACTTCTGGCGGAGATTATAAGGAGCTAGGACTCAAAGATAAACTCGCAAAGATGAGTCTGGACGAGCAATTTGAACTCTTGTCCCAAAATGGAAATTTAGTAAAGCGGCCCTTCGTTCTTGGAGAAGGTTTCGGCCTCATCGGCTTCAAAGAAGAAGAATGGAAGACCGCTTTATCTAAAAAATAGGAGCTTACCTTCCTAACGAGCTCATGGCTGCAGCAGGATAACGCAATCCGTGGGCCGCTCCTTTTGGCGCAGCGGAATTGATCCGATCTAACTCTTCTTTTGTTAAGCGAACATCGCTGCCTTTCGCGTTCTCTTCCAAATAAGAACTTCTTTTAGTTCCTGGAATGGGAACAATATCTTCTCCTTGAGCGAGCACCCAAGCAAGTGCGAGTTGTCCGGGAGTTACTGATTTTTCTCCAGCTATCTCTTTGATCTTGTCTACAAGTTCCAAATTCTTTTGGAAGTTCTCTCCTTGAAAGCGAGGAGACATTCTTCTAAAATCGGAAGCATCCAGATCTTCAAACTTCTTGATCTGTCCGGTCAAGAAGCCACGGCCCAAAGGACTGTAAGCTACAAAGCCTATTCCAAGTTCTCTACAAGTTTGGAGAATTCCATCTTCTGGATCTCTTGTCCAAATAGAATACTCAGTTTGCAAGGCACTAATCGGATGGACCTTATGAGCACGACGAATGGTTTCTTCACCAGCTTCGGAGAGTCCTAAGTATTTAATCTTTCCTTCTTTTACAAGCTGAGCCATTGCTCCGATAGTTTCCTCTATAGGAGTATCGGGATCGACTCTATGCTGATAGTACAGATCGATTTGCTCAATACCTAATCTCTTTAAGCTTCCTTCGCAAGCCGCCTTGATATATTCTGGTTTGCTGTTATACCCTCTCTTCGTAGGATCATTCGGATCTCTTACGATCCCGAACTTAGTTGCGATCACAACCTGATCTCTTTTTCCTTTCAGTGCCTTGCCCACAAGAAGTTCATTCGTATGTGGACCGTACATATCGGAAGTATCGAAGAAATTTATTCCCAGATCCAAAGCTCTGTGAATGGTTTCCAATGATTCGGAATCATCTCTTGGTCCGTAAAAATCGGACATACCCATACAGCCTAAACCTTGGCTGGAAACCAAAGGACCTATTTTTCCTAATTGTCTTTTTTGCATAACGCCTCCAGGATCTATTTTATAAATTATTAATGAGTTCCATTCCTTTTCCTTCTCTAAGAACGGAAATGCCGTCATCGGTACAATCTAGAATGGTAGAAAGCTCCAACTCTAAAATTCCTCCGTCTATGATGCCATCCACTCTGCTGCCGTATTCTTCTTCAATTCTGTCTACATCGATGACAAATTCATCCTTAAAGAAAACGGAAGTTGAGGTAAGAGGATTTGGATGTACCTCCAATAAAGCCAATAGATACTTAGAATCCGGAATTCGGATCCCTATATTCTTTTCTTTTTGATTGGAAAAGGAAACACGAGGAAGATGCTTGTTCGCTTTCACAACGAAAGTGAACGGCCCCGGAGTAATCCTCTTCATCAAACGAAAAGCTTCATTAGAAAGCTGTTCCATATAATTAGAAGCCGTAGAAATATCTCCGCAGAGTAGGGAGAGAGGTTGATTCTTAGAAATATTCTTTAGTTTATAAAGCTTCTCTACCCCAGCATGGGATTGAGAATCTGCGACCAGACCATATACAGTATCGGTCGGAAATATATACACCCCTCCCTCGGACAATCTCTTGGAGATCTGTCCGAGTATCCTCTTCTCCGGATTCTGGGGGTGTAATTCAAGGATCATATACCGGAGGTAACACCTCCATCCACAACTATGGCTTGTCCTGTTACATAAGCTGCTGCATCCGAAGATAAAAAGATTGCGGCTCCGGCTAAGTCTTCCGGTTTTCCCAGTCTTGCTAATGGAATTCTAGCTTTCATTTGCTGTAACACTTCCGGTCTTTCCTTGATCATATCCGTCATGTCGGTGTCTATAAATCCGGGACAGATTGCGTTGACTCGATAACCGGAACCTGCCCATTCTACCGCAAGAGCTCGAGTCATATTGATCACCGCTCCTTTGGTTCCGCAATACACGGAGGCAAATTTCGTTCCGACTAGTCCTAAGACTGAGGCGATATTGATAATGTTCCCACCTTTTTTCTTTTGGATCTTGTAATATGCCTGGCAGGAACGAAAAACTCCCACAAAATTCGTTTGAGCAACATTTTGGATATCATCTTCCTTAAAAAAGGCAGCAGGAAGATTGGCAGCCACTCCGGCATTGTTGACTAAAACGTCCAATTTACCGTGTTTCTTTCCGATAGATTCGATAATCGGATCCATCGCACCGACCAGACGAATATCTGCTGCAAATGCTTCAATGCCTGAGCCTTCTAAACGTTTAATAGATTCTGCAGAAGATCCTGTTCCATAAACAGTTGCTCCTGCATCTAAAAATCCCTGTGCGATTTGTCTTCCTATGCCCCGAGTTGCACCTGTGACCAATACTGTTTTGCCGCTTAAATCAAATACGTTTTTCAAAATTCCCTCCCGTTCGATTTCGTATCCGGATCTGAATAATACACTTTAGGTTTGCCGCCATTCTGCAAGACGCTGCAAGGATGTTTAGATTTGTCCTTATCGGATCTTCTACCTGCGGAGATATCATATCTCTCGAATAGTTTCTTAGAATCTATTCTCATATTATGGCCGTAGTCGGTATTCCTTGCCTTGATCTTTTCCTGTTTCTTGGGAGAAGGTTCAGTAGGATCCTCAGGTCCTTTTTCCTGCTTAGCTTCTTCTTCAATCTTATAATCGTTTTTTAATACACCTCTATCGATGTAATGAGAATATCCGTCGTATTCTTCGTGAAACGGATCGCAATCAGAGAGGTCCGGGATCACTACGACTTGATCGCAGAAAATATTTAACCAACCGCAAGTCGCCTTGACCGTATTCTTCTTAAAGTTTTGAAGATTGAATCCTCTACAGGAACTTGTGCTTAGAATAGATAGGAGAAGTAAGATCTTATAAAATTTCATGTTCTCTATCCTTAACTTCGGAAGGATCACTCTCTTTCCTTATTTTTTACCGTTTTCGGAAGCAGAGGGCTTAGAAGATTCGGGCTGGTTCTTAGATTCTTCCGGTTTCTTGCCCTTTCGGTCTTGGTATACATTTCGAATGGCCTGCTTTTCTTTTGATCGATTCTTCTCTTCTTGTTCGTTAAGAACTTCCAAGCAGTCATCCCAGTATTTAACTTCTTCCTGACTTAAATAATCCGTTTCTAAAACGCGATTCTTGGATAATTTCTCTTCGGATTCCAGCTTACCTTCCTTTGCTTTCTCCATAAGAATTTTAGCCTTATATAACTGAAGAAGTCCCTGCTTAGCCAAGTATAAGTTCTGTCCTTGGTTCCCATTCTCTCTTTCTAATTTAGCTGCAAGCCAAGTGTCTCTATAGATCTGCAGATGTTTTTCCATCACTGGAATGTACTGTCTACCGGGAGCGTCAGTGTTCAGCTTCATATCCACTACTTTGGGTTGGATATCCTTCTCTAATGCCTCTGAACGAGAGAAGACATCTTTCGCCTGAGTTTCTGCAATCTGATCTAGCTTTGTTTTCAAGACTTGGAATTGATTTCCTGCAGAATCCCATTCTCCTCTCTGAAAGGAAGATTCAGCTTTAGAGTATTCGCTAAGTGAAGAATCCCAGTCCGCCTTCTTACCGAAGTTCAGCAGGCTAGTCCTAAGATATCGAAGAGAAATCCAAGTCTTCTTACGAAGGGAATACGCTCTTGATTTGGGATCTGAATTTGGATTGGAGGCTGGCTTTGCTTCTTGTCCTTCTTTTGTTTGAGGCTTGCTTGCTTCTTGCGAGAACAAGGAAGCATTTATAGTTATCAAAAGAAAAATGCCGATCGTAAATTTTAAGAATATCGTAAAACGCTTATAAAAGAAATTCATCGAATCAATCCGTGCTGACATTGATACTGGGAAAAGGAGTGTCTGGCAAGGCTTTTCTTTTAGATTGGATATATGTTGATTTTGAGGTCCCAATCTCCGAGACGAAAAGAGATCTTACATTCTCTAGGTCTCGATTTTCAAGTCTCGCCCTTACCAATAGATGAAGCGAGTCGAGATGGAGAGAAGCCTCTGGAATATTTGCAGAGAGTAACTCTCTCAAAGTTAGGACCTGTCCCTACAAATACCGAACAGGTGATCGTTTCATCAGACACTATCGTAGTCTATCAGGATCAAATTTTACAAAAACCATTAAACGAAGAGGAAGCCTTGCGGATGTTATCCTCATTAAGCGGAAAATCTCATATCGTATACTCCGGTTTAGGAATTCGCACATCCGATAAAGAGATCTTTGATTATGATTCTTCAGAAGTAGAGTTCCATGAATGGACAGAGAAACAGATACTCTCATATATTTTGGAAGCAAAACCTTTTGATAAGGCGGGAGCGTATGGAATCCAAGATAAGAATTCACCCGCAAAATCTTATAAAGGGTCTTATAGTAATATTCTAGGATTTCCGATCCGGAAATTCTTTTTATACCATTCGATTTGGGGAAGGTTTCTCTAAATTGAATCTTAGGATTCGAAAGACGAGAGAAGCATTTTACTGATCGCAGATAGTGGTCAGTATATTATAAAAATATAAAATAATTTAAAGATTAAGCGTAGAAGTCCAGAAATCTTCCTTTGGCAGAAGATTCTTTTCCTGATAGTTCTCCTTCTTTACCATAAAGCTGGAGAGCTTTTCCAAGATCTGAGAAATCCCTTTGGCGGATTGGTTCTATCGCAGGCACTTCCGACTTATTCAGGATGGGTTTGATATAAGTAAGATAATCTTCCGGTGTGGAAATTCTCTGAACGCCGTCACTGATCCTCATATTCCCTCCCGGCAAAGCGATGCCTTAAGAAATATATCGGAAAAACTGGTAATTCACTTTAGGAAAAGAATAGGATCTAGGCTTGACTGAGAAGGAAACAGATCCAGTATGATTTCCGTGGCCAATCCGAAGGAAGCGACCGTTTACGAGAATCTGATCGATTTTCTTCATAAGACCAAGCCAAGTATTGAGGCGCTTCCCCAAGTTCTTTTTGTGGTTTCACAAGATTCTTACGAATTCGGAGTGGTTAGCGACCTGTATAAAAACGCTTATAAGAAGAATGCTGATCCGTATGAGATCGTTGTCTTTGTAGCGGAACCTGGAGATTTGGAGAATTTTCAAAGTGAAGCTTCGAATCTGGATATGTTCGCGGCCCAGAAATTATTCATTATCAAATCGGGAGTCACCTTCTTTAAACCGTTGCTTGGAAAGAATAAATCCAAGAATTCTCCCAAGTCCTATTCGATCAATCTACCTGAATCCGTGAGAGTCATCGTTCATTACGATCATTGGGATGTTCCGAAGGAACTTCTTTCTATCTTCGGGCAAGGATCTTCCTATTTTAAATCCTCCAAGATCTATCCCGACAAACGAAAGGACGCGTTTCTAAGAGCCTGCAAGGAAGTCGAAGTTAAACTAGACGAAGAGGCAGAAGAAGAATTCATCTTAAAAGTCAGCCCGAGCGCCGGAGCTTATTTAAGAAATCTTGAAAAACTAAAACTCTATCTTGGAAAGAAATCTTTCGGCATCGCCGATCTAAGAGAAGTTCTCTTTCAAAGTTCCGAATTTAGTTCGTCGGAGATAGTAGATTACTTTTTCGAAAAAGACTATGGAAGATTTTCTAGAGAGTTCTCGAAATTCAAGATAGGAAAGGATTCTATTCTGATCTTTCTTACATTATTAAAAGATCATCTGGATCAACTGAGAATTTATAAGATCATTCTGCGTTTATACGACAAGGTGTTAAGCGAGAAAGAACAATCCTCTCTATTGGGAATTGAAAGCTATTCTCCCGCAAGAAAGAATCACACATTCAAACGATTGAGAAGAGAAAGTTCCTCTTTCTCCGATATGGAGATCAAGGAACTTTATGAATTCTTGATTGAGATAAACCAGAAAGTAAAAACAAGCTCCGAAAAGGAAGAAACCATTTATTACTTCTTTAGGAAGATGGAGGAGTTTTTCCATCCTGCGAGTCGAATAGCTCGAACTCGGTAATCTTTCTGTAGATTGTCCTTTCTGAAATTCCGAGGATCCTCGCCGCTTTCTCTCTATTTCCGTTCACTAAAATCAAATTACGACGTATAATCTCTCTTTCATAATCTCTCAGAGGTATTCCCGTTCTAACGGAAAGATCGCTATTCTGTCTATAGCCTGTCTCGAATAATTCGGGAGGAAGGTGCTTTGTATCCAAGGTCTTTACATTATGCATGGAGACCATTCCTTCTAATAGGTTCCTGAGCTGATGGAGATTTCCTGGATAGTCATATTCCAAGAGAAAGCGTCCAAGCTTTTCCGAAATCTTAATATTCTTGCGATTGTATCTCTTGCCTACCAGCTCCAAGAAAAGACGAGTAAACGCAGGAATATCTTCTTTACGATCTCTTAATGTAGGAAGTCGCACCTGCAAAGTCTGGATCTCGACAAAAAGAGATTCCTGCACCTGACCTGACTTTACCTTCTCCGCAAAATCAGGATTGTCCGAGAGAAGATAACGATTCTTTCCTTTCTCATTTCTGATCTTTTGAAGAAGTTGCACCTGGAAATTTGGCCCTAGATTAGAAACTCCTTCTAGAAAGATTATACTACCACCTTTCCCGTCTAACTTAGTAAAGAATTCGCCAACTTCTTCTTCGGATTCTGAGATAGAAAAATCGTAAGACTGATACTGAGGAAATCGTTCTTTGCAAAGAGAGTAGAAAGCAAAACCGATATGACTTTTTCCGGTCCCGCTCTCTCCAAGGAGTAAAAGAGGAAGATCCGAAGATACAGCCTGTTTCATCTTCTCCAGGATCTTTCGAGTCAGAGGGGATAATGCAATAAAACTAGATTCGTCCATCTTCTGCCTACGGCTGAGAAACTTCCAAGATCTCTCCTCTAACCAAACAATCGAATTTAAATTTCTCCGTGTTCCGAAAATAATTTCGGGCAATCGAAGGATCGCATTCTAATGTCTTTGCCGGTGAGAAGGGATAGGATTCCAATGATTCCGGTATTACTTCGACCCCCTCCGATGAAAAAGAGGACGAAAGAAACGTGGCTGCCCAAAGACCTTTTTTACCTTCTCCGAATCCGGTGGTCAGAGGAATCCTGATCCAAAATGCCTTAGAACCTGATTTTATAAGCGCTTTCGGGAAATTCCCAAAATATTCCGAATTCGAAGTAAGACTTACAATCTTTGCGAACTGCGAAGAAAAATTACTTCGAACCGGTTCCGATGTAAGCACCTTCTCCTTTCGGACTTCTTCATAGATCGAGGAAAGGCTCCATGGATTTAAGAATTCTCCTACCGAATATTTTCCGGCAAATTCGACCTTCTCCATATCCGTTGTTTCCAAATTTACTTTCGAATCGGGAGTCTGCGGCGTAGTATAAAGTTTTCCTTCTTTGAATACAAGTGTCTTGGAATCTCGAGTAGTTGCCACTCTTTGAAAATATGTGATTTCATTGAACTGAGCACCTCTTTTCGCTGCTTCCTTATGTTCCCTTCTCGATTCAGGCCCAGAATAAGAAGAATATAAAATAGAAACAGGCGCTCCCAGTTGTCGCAAGCCTTCGATAGCAGAACCATATCCATTGATCATATTCGCCGCTTTTGCATTGGTAAGAATGGTAACAGTTCGTTCTTTTTTCTTTCCGGGAGAATCTTCCGACGCTAAAACCCTTCTAAGTTTAAGTAATGCGTTGGTTAAATGTTCGGTATCCGATTTACCTTCCGATTTAAAATCCTTCCATTGTTTGATGAATTCTGAACGAGAGGATTCAGGAAAAACTTTGGATCCGTTCTCACTGAAAACTATGAGCCTAAATTTTGTTTCCGGTTGCCAAGAGATCGCTTCCAATTGCGACATAAATTCTTTTCGCTCAGGCGCGTAGGAATAAGAAGCATCCAAAACGAAGATCTGCGTTTTATTTGCTCTGACTAATTCCTTATTATGTATTTCTTTCTTTTGCTTCTTTGGAACCAAAGGAAAGGATTCTTTGGTCAACCTTTCTATCGTGTCGAACACGTCCTTTCGACCGATTACGGAGTATTCTTCCATTTTCGATAAATTACAGTCATAAACCGACCGATCGATCCGAATCTTCTCGTGGATCTCTATCATATCTCTTACTACATAATCCGCTTTTAGTCTGTAGCAAGTTTGTTTGAATTTGTCCCGAGGCAGCTGCGGAATTAGAAAATCTTTTATTTCCGGATCGGAAGAATTGATCATCTGTTCTTTTAATTGAACAGAATAGATTCTCGTTGCGTAAAACTGACCCAACCTTGCGAGTTCAAAAGGCTTTTCTCCCGTTCCTTCAATCGATTGAGGTGCCTGACCTTCCCAACTTCCCGGAAGAAAAGCGATCGTCGTCGCTATTGCGTCGTTCGTCGTTAAAAGTAACAGAACTAAGATGAGTATAAGGAAATTTATTGACAATTGTGCGTTGCGAATAAATTTATTTTTCCTCGTAAGCGAACCAAATTCAAATTTAAACGTAGTCATTAAAAAATAGCTTGCGGAATCCGTTTATCGGATATATTCCTCAATTCCATCTGATCAAGGAGAAAATGATGATCAAGAAACTAATCGCTATTTCGCTATCCGCTGCATTACTAACCTATTGCGGAGCAAATACTGCCCAAAAAGATGCAACTTCCGTAGGTGACGGAGGATGGTCTTTCGAAGGTTGGGGTGGACCACCTGAGCAAAGAAACGACGGTAAAACTCCTAAGGACACTAATCCAAAAGATTATTACTACATGAAGTTCTCTTCTCGCGCATCTGCTAAAGCAGTCGCTAAAAAAAGCCCTGCAATGATGCAGTCTACTTGCCGCGAAGCTTCTCGTCTACAAGGCGCTTCCGACGTAGTTAAGAAAATGGTTGGTGAGACTGTTGAATCCGCTTCCGGAGTATCCGACGGCGAGGCAACTGCTTCTGTAATCGTTTCTCAATCTGCAGGTGTTGTAAAAGGAGTGGGAGTTTACGAGTGTAAAGCTACTGGAGCTGGTTCTGATCCTAAAGATGTTTCTAAAGACAACTGGGAAGAGTGCCAATGCGTAATTTACGCTAAGTTCCCTGGCGGACGCGACGCTCTCGTTGCAAAAGCACAAGAGGTTGGAAAATAATTTAATTTTCCAGACTTTAGTCTGCTTAAATGCAAAACCCCACTATTCAATTTAGTAGTGGGGTTTTTTATTGCCTAAATCTTTTTCTATTCTGATCGATTTGAAATTTTTATTCGGTTAAGGACAAACCGAACTCTGTTGCAAGAGCATTTGCATCCTCTAAGAACTGATCTCCCTTATCCGCAACTGTCTTAAGTGTTTTAGAAGCTTCTGCCTTTAATTTATCCTGCTTAGCAGTATCATCACCCGCCTTTGCGAGTTCGATCAAGGTTGCGCTAGCTGCTTTTAGATTTCGAAGACTATCTCCAAGCAATGGATCTTTAGATAATGTAGGGGAGTTCGGTTGGATCCAAATTCCTAAGAGATTATTCAACTTTCCATTTTTCAAAATGGAACCGTAGCAGTTCACCTTAGCAAAATCTCCGTTGGATTCTATCTCGAAGCAATACATGCCTCTTTCTAATTTTCCTTTGGTAGGAGAAGTTAAGGAATTCTTCACAAATGCTTGGTCTCCATCACCAACTGCAAACAGAACCGCCTCGAAGAAATTTTTAGAAGGAGCATATCCTTCTTTGTTATCTACCGTTTTCAGTTTTAGATATTCGGTTACAGTTTTGTTCCCTTTTGCATCCAGTCCTTCGTGATTCACTATTTCAAGACCAGTAACTTCTTCCATTCCGTACACTGTGGTAACGAACTCAGTCTTGCTAGTTGTGCCTGGTTTTTTATAGATCGATTGATCAAATCCTGAGTATTTTGTTCCTACGATTTGAGGAACAGGAGCTTCCTCCTTCTTACATACGAATAGTACGATCATTGCCGCGAATACAAATGCGGTTAGAATTTTATTGCCAATTCCCATTCCAAGAATCTCCTTCGGGAAATTCATTATCTGCCTATTTTGAAAATCCTTTGTCAATCCCATTCTTGGGAGAAGAAGGAGTTAAACGCTCAGCGCCGGCTCTCGATTCAATTCTTGTAATGTTCTAATGAGAAGATCCGGGTCTTCCATTCTAAGAAGTTCCACTCGGATCGGTTGAATCTGCTCTCTGCTTTGGAGGTATCTTACTAAATGCTTTCTAAGAAGGGTAAGTCCTACCTTATCACCGAAAGTCTCTCTCATCAATTGTAAATGATCGAAAGTGGTGAATAGTATCTCGGAGAAAGATAACTCTTCTCTGATCTTATTTGAAAAGATCCAAGGATTTCCGATGGAATTTCTTCCGACCAGGACTCCGTCTACTCCGGATTCTTTTTTTCTGCGAACTGCATCCTCATAAGAAGATACATCACCATTCCCAAAGATTGGGATCTTTCTTTCCGATTTCACATCGGCGATTGCGTCCCAATCCGCTTTTCCGGAGTATCCCATTTCTCTGGTGCGACCATGAACGGAAATAGCCATGGCTCCCGATTCTTCCAAGATGCGAGAGACTTCCATATAATTTCGAGAGGAATCATCCCAACCCAATCGGATCTTTGCGGTTACCGGAATATCCAAGGCTTTGCGCATTTCTTCTATTATTTTTCCTGCATATACTGGCTTTCGAAGTAATCCGACTCCGGAACCACGCATGGAAACATTTCGAGCAGGGCAGCCCATGTTTAGATCTATGATATCCGGATTCAAATCTCGAATCCGTTTTGCGGCCTCTACGATAATTTCTAATTTATTGCCAAAGATCTGAAAAGTGATCGGTCTTTCTTCTTCACGAAATCTTAATAGAGAAAGGGCTTTTTTTGAACCTACTGCGAGGCTATCTGTTGATACGAATTCAGTATAAGAAAAGGCGGAGCCGTATCTTCTGGCCATTGTCCGAGTCGGGCTGTCGCTGATCCCGGCCATGGGCGACATGGCCAACCAACCGGGAATCTCGACTGATCCGATCCGAATCATTTTTCCTTACTTTCTCGGATCACCGTAAAGTCTTGGACTTTATCGTTGTCTTTGATATCTACTACTCGAACACCGACAGCAGTTCTCCCCATTTTCGAGATCTGGCTTGCTTCGGTTCGGATTACCATTCCTTGTTGAGTGACTAGAATGATCTCATCTTCTCCACCGACGGAACCGACTCCGACTGCTGCGCCGTTCTTTTCTCCGATTTTCAAGAAGGTCATTCCTTTTCCGCCTCGGCCTTTTGTTCCGAACTCTTCGAAACCTAAGCGTTTGCCGTAGCCATTCTCGGAAATCACAAAGATATCGTCGCCTTCTACCACTTTAGAAAGTCCTACGATAGAATCATCGGAGGATAAACGCATTCCGGTGACACCTTGGGCCGTTCTCCCTTGAGCTCGAATTAAATCCATTTCGATTCGAAGTGCCTGGCCATTTGCGGAGAAGATCATGAAATCATCGCCTTTCTCTACGGAAACAACTGCGATGAGCTCGTCGCCTTCTCTCAAGCCGATAGCGATAATTCCAGATTTTTTTACATTAGAAAATTCTGATAATTCAACCCGTTTGATGAAACCTTTCTTGGTTACAAGTAGAAGATCTTTTTGTTTATCTTCCGCTCTAAAAGTGAAGACTGCGGAAACATTCTCTCCTTCGCTTAAACCAATGATTGCTTTTAAGGATTTTCCTCGAGCCTCTTTGGAAGCTTGCGGAAGCTCGTAGGCTTTCATCATATAGACTTTTCCGATATTCGAGAAGAACATTACGTTATCGTGAGTCATTGCAGACTTCATGATCTTAACGATATCATCTCGTTTTTGAGAAAGTCCCTGGATCCCTTTACCGCCTCTGCGCTGTCTCTTGAATGTATCTAGAGGTAGACGTTTAACGAATTGATCATAAGTAATCTGAATGACCATTTCTTCATCTGCGATCAAGTCTTCCGCATTAAAGGAGGAAGATTCTACGCTTTCTAGGCTGATCTCAGTCTTTCTCTTATTTCCAAACTTATCGGAAACTTCAGAAAGTTCCGTGCAAACGATGTCGGCAACTCTTTCCGGTTTAGCCAAGATATCCTTGTAATCCAAGATCATGAGTCTGACTTCTGCTAACTCATCGATGACTTTTTGTACTTCTAAAGAAGTCAGTCTCTGCAATCTCATTTCTAAGATTGCGTCTGCCTGAACATCCGAAAGAACAAAGCGCGCCATCAATTGCTCTTTTGCTTCTGCAGCATTTTTGGAAGCGCGAATGACCTTGATCACTTCTTCGATATTCTCTAAAGCGATCTTCAATCCTTCTAAAATATGAGCACGTTTTTCTGCCTTATCTAGATCGAATTGAGTTCTACGAACAATGACTTCTTTTCTATGAATGGAATAAGAAACCAGGATCTCTTTTATATTAAAGATCTTAGGTTTATTATCCAAGATAGCAAGCATGGTAATTCCATAACTAACCTGCAACTGAGTCAGCTTCAGAAGCTGGTTCAAGATTACCTGAGCATTTGCATCTTTTTTAATATGGATCTCGACTCTGATCCCTTTTCGGTTAGAAAGATCTAAGATTTCCGAAACACCTTCTACCTGCTTCTCATTGACCAACTCTCCTATCTTTTCAAGTAGAGTTCGTTTATTGACTTGGTAAGGGATTTCGGTTATTACGATTACTTCTCTTCCTTTCTTGGTCTCTTCTATCTCGACTTTGGAGCGGATTCGAATGGAACCGCGGCCTGTATGATACGCAGAGAGTAAACCTTCTCCGCCGATAATAATACCACCGGTTGGGAAGTCAGGACCAGGAACGATCTTCAATAATTCAGGAATCGTAATATCAGGATTTCTAATGACTGCGATAACTGCTTCGATACATTCCGCCAAGTTGTGTGGAGGAATATTCGTCGCCATCCCGACTGCAATCCCGGAGGAACCGTTTACAAGTAGGTTCGGAAAATTTGCAGGAAGAACATCAGGTTGCTCTTTGGTATCATCGAAGTTGGGAGAGAAATTGACTGTTTCTTTTTCGATATCTCTCAGAAGTTCTTCGGCGATTTTTTCGAGACGAGCTTCTGTGTATCGATACGCCGCCGGATTATCGCCGTCCACGGATCCGAAGTTCCCTTGTCCATCAATGAGAGGAACTCTAAGAGAAAAATCCTGAACCATGCGGACTAACGCATCGTATACTGCGCTATCTCCGTGCGGGTGATAGTTACCGATCACCTCTCCGACGATCTTAGCGCATTTTACATAAGGACGATCACTTCTCCATGCTCTTTCATTCATAGCATGAAGGATCCTTCTGTGGACCGGTTTCAAACCGTCTCTCACATCCGGAAGAGCTCTACCTACGATAACGCTCATCGCGTAACCTAAGTAGGCTTCTTTCATTTGATCTTCTATTTCAACCGGAATGACTCTGACACCGTTCTTAAGCGCCTCGCCTATATCCGGGCGAGAAGCAGGGCTAAACCCTAGGGTCTTTGTCTCATTCTCCATCTCTTGGCTCATTCTATTTTAGAGCTCCCTATTTCTATCTTTCAAAGATCCAGGTTTGCGACTTTCGCCGCATTAATTTCGATGAATCTACGTCTAGGGACGACTTCATCTCCCATCAATATATTAAATGTGTCTTCGGCTTCTACATAGTCGTCTAATTTCACTTTCAGAACGACTCGTTTCTCCGGATCCATCGTGGTCTCCCATAATTGTTCCGGATTCATTTCCCCAAGACCTTTATAACGTTGGATAACCGCTTTTTCAGTTCCCAACTCTTTCATGTATTCGTCTTTCTCTTTATCCGAGTATAAATACGTTGCTGTCTTTCCGTGACGGATCAAATACAATGGAGGTTGAGCCACATATAAGAATCCTCTTTCGATCACCGATTTCATATAACGGAAGAAGAAGGTTAATAATAAAGTTCTAATATGTGATCCGTCGATGTCCGCATCCGTCATAATAAAGATCTTATGATAACGGATCTTATCCACGTTGAATTCATCTTCACCGATCCCGGTTCCAAGTGCAGAAACCAAGGTTCGGATTTCTTCGTTGCCTAAGATCTTGTCCAAGCGAGATTTCTCTACGTTCAGAATCTTTCCTTTCAACGGAAGAATTGCTTGGTAATTTCTGTCCCTACCTTGCTTAGCGGATCCACCGGCGGAATCTCCCTCAACAATATAGAGTTCAGAAGCGGCAGGATCTTTTTCGGAACAGTCTGCAAGTTTACCAGGAAGACCGCCTCCTTCAAGAACTGTCTTTCTACGAGTAAGATCTCTTGCCTTACGTGCCGCCTCTCTTGCTTTAGCGGCTAATATACATTTTTCTAATATCTTCTTAGTAACTGTAGGGTTCTCTTCAAAGAAAAGAGACAAACCTTCTCCAGTAAGCGTCTGCATGATCCCTTTGATCTCTGCGTTTACCAACTTCTCTTTTGTCTGAGAGTTGAACTGAGGCTGAGGAATTTTTACCGAGATAACTGCAGTGATTCCTTCTTTAAGATCCTCTCCGGAAAGTGCGGCTTGCTTCTTGGAAAGTTGCTGGTCCTTCTTCAAGAAATCGTTTAACGTTCTCGTCAGAGCTGCACGAAAACCTTCTAAGTGAGTTCCACCCAGGTTGTTATTAATATTATTCGTAAAACAGAATATATTCTCGGAGTAAGTATCCGAATATTGGATCGCGATCTCAGCGACTACATCGTCTTTATTTCTCTCGAAATGGATCGTCTTGTGAAGAGGATGTTTGTTCTCGTTTAGATATTCTACGAAGGAAACGATACCTCCATCGAAAAGGAACTCATGCTTTTCGGACTCGGCTTTTCTCTTATCCTGAACAATCAGTTTTAAGCCTTTATTTAAGAAGGCAAGTTCTCTAAAGCGAGAAGTAAGAACGTCATATTGGAATTCGGTTGTGGTAAAGATACCAGCATCCGGCTTAAAACGAACTACTGTTCCTCGATCTGAAGACTCTCCAATTACTTGGACAGGTCCCTGAGGAACTCCTCTGGAATACTTTTGTTGGTGAACCTTGCCGCTTTGGTAAACTTCTACCTCCAACCATTCAGAAAGAGCGTTTACTACAGAAACCCCAACCCCGTGAAGACCTCCGGAAACCTTATAAGCGTCGTTCTCAAACTTACCACCTGCGTGCAAAATGGTCATAACGACTTCGATCGTAGAAATATTTTTCTCAGGGTGAATGGCAGTTGGAATTCCCCTACCATTATCTTTCACTTCAATTATATTATCAGGAAGAATAGAGATAGAGATCTCGGTACAGTGACCGGCCATGGCCTCGTCCACCGAGTTGTCCACAACCTCGTATACCATTTTATGAAGCCCGCTCTCATCCTGGGTTCCGATATACATTCCGGGACGCTTGCGTACGGCCTCTAAACCCTCTAGGATCTTGATCTGACCTGCGCTATAACTACTGTCTGGTTGGCTCATCCAGTCCTCCGGAATCTAGGAATAGTTTTCCTGAAATCCCTAGGGAGGCAAGGAAATTCGGTGAGAGTTTCGGAAAGAATAACCCTCGCTAAAGAAATTCAATCAGTTCTAAAAGTCTTTTTTTAGCGATAGGATCTGTCTCTTTTTCGATGAGAGAGATTAGATCTTGTTTGCCGTCTAGCCCGGTTTTATCGACCGGTTTAATGGGTTGCTTTGCCTGTTTAGGAGAGAGGTTTCCGATCCGAACTTCTATCTTTCGAATGATGTCTTTTCCCAAATAACGTATAGAATAACTTAAGATCCTTTTTCTCATGAATAAGATCTCTTGTTTATATGCAGTGTGGGAAGTTACTATCACGAGTGCATCCCCTTGTATGGAATAAGGCTCGGAATGATTTGCGTAAATAGGACCGATTATGTCTGCCCAACGTTTACTCAAGGTTTGGACTGCAATCCGGTTAGAGAGATTTTCCTCAGAGAGTCCTAACTCTTCTAGGACTTTCTTAAATTCTCCTGTATTGATCTTATTTAAACCGGATTCTTCCTTCATTGGTGAGGCGTCACTAAACCGTTTTTAACCAGGAAAATCTGTTTCTCATCTTCCAATCTTCCGACGTAGTCAGAAATTCCCTCTAAGTCAGTGGTTGTAAAAAAAGCTTGGCCTGAATTTAATACGAGTTCCACAAAATATTCACGTCTTTTCACATCCAATTCTCGGATCACGTCATCGATTAGAAGAATGGGAGTTCTTCCCAATTTTCTTCGATAATACTCGAAAGCCGCAGCCTTTAAAGAAATTACCGTGCTTCTTTTTTGGCCTTGGGAAGCAAAATCCATAATATCCCGACCATTCTCTCCAACAAAGAGGTCATCTCTATGGATCCCAACGGAAGTATATCCTAGCTTTCTATCTCTGGCTAAATTCCGAGAAAGAGTCTGTTTGAAATCATCTAAGTCTTGAAAGCTAGGTTTATATTCCAAGATGAGTTGATCCCTACCACCGCTTAGTTTCTTTAGATTTTCTTGGTAAATAGGATCGAATTCCAGAATGAATTCTTTTCTTTTTTGAAAGAGAAGAATTCCTTTATCGATCAATCTTTGATTCCAAACCTCGTATAAGCCTGCATCCGAAGAACCTGTTTTCAGAAGAGCGTTTCGCTGCTTTAGAATTCTATTATATTCAATCAGATCCGCAAGATAAGAAGGATCTAAAGAAGAAAGCAAACTATCCAAGAACCTACGTCTTTCAACCGGGCCACCTTCTACAATGATCAGGTCCAAAGGAGTCATCAAAACGCTGAGGAACTTTCCGACTAAATCGGATCTTTTCTTTACTTCTTCTTGATTGAATTTTAATTTTCGACGACTGACCGGTTTTTTAGAAAAACCTAATTCGTAGATCTCTTTCTTATGATCTCTTTCGGCTTCACCTTTGATATAATATCCATCGGAGTTCCAGCGGATTAAATTAGCCTCTTCTGATTCTCTAAAACTTTTAAGCCAAGAGATCATAGAGATAGCTTCTAAAAGATTGGTCTTACCTTCTCCATTTTCACCCACAAAGAAAATAAGCCTGGAATGGAACTCCAGGCTTATCTGTTCGTGGTTTCTGAAGTTGAGAAGCTTCAGGCTTCGTAAAAACACGATTTTCTCTTTTATATTTTCATCGGCATGATGACCGATATAAAGTCAGGATCGGAAGGATCCTTAAACACTACCGGAGAACTAGAATCGCTAAACTCTATTCTAAATTCATTATCATCGATAGACTTAAATACGTCAGAAAGATATTCGCCTTTGAACGCCACAGTAATCTCTTCGCCGGAGTATTCGATCGGCATATTGATGCTGACTTCGTTCACTCCTTGAGTTTGCGCATAGAAGTTCAGATTTCCTTTAGCAAAAGTTAATCTAATCTGACGAGTAGGCTCTTCGGCAGCGATCAATGCTTGGCGCAAATAGATTTGGAATCCTTCTTTAGGAATCACTGCACTATATTTAGAACTCTTAGGAATCACCTGTTCATAGTTCGGGAAGTTTCCTTCGATCAATTTACAGAGTAACTCTATTTGATTCGCGTTCACGTAGATTTGATTATCAATGATCCCGATCTTTCCGGTTTCTGCAGTTCCAATCATTTTAGAGATCTCTCTAATCGCCTTAGCAGGAATGATCACCGAATCCTTGAATTTCAAAGAAGAAGCAAGAGGTCTTTCAATCTTACAAAGTCTTCTTCCATCAGTAACTGCGAAGACAAGCTTATCTCCTTTCGGAACCATAAAAAGCCCGTTAAAGATATATCTTTGATCCTCATGAGCGATCGCATAAGAAGTCTTGCGGATCATCTCAGCAAACATAGAAGTAGGAAAATCAGAAATGAGAGAAGGATCCACTTTAGGAATGGTTTTAATCTCTTCTGCGTCCATTCCATTCAGTTTGTTCTTATAGTCGTTCTTCTTTGTAGCATCAGTAATATAAGTGATGCTGGAATCTGAATCAGAGTTCTCGGTAGACAGCAAAGCTTCTTCGAAGTGAATCGTCTTGAAGATACTGGAAAGTTGTTTTGCAGGTAAGGAAATATTTCCCGGTTTATCAATATCAGCATTTAATGATGTTTTAATAGATATCTCTAGGTCCGTCGCAGAAATAGATACGGAAGAATCTTCCGCCTCCAATTTTAAGTTGGAAAGAACGGACCGAATTTCTCTAGCAGAGATAACTCCTTCTACAGCGTGGATCGCTTTTAGAAATTCAGATGTGTTCACTTTGATCTTCAATTTACTTTCTCCATTATTAATGAATGGTTATAGATATATATTTCTTATATGTACTGTCGTTGTACTTGTACCTGTAAGTATGTAGATAAGAGGCATAATCCTTTAGATAAGGGAAATATGTCGCATTTATATTGAAAAGTACAATTTCCAGGGACCGGAAAAAACTCCTGTATATCTGTTATCTTAACAACATAATTCGCTGATTATAAGGGACAATAATTATGGGTTATGTCTTATTGAGATGTTATGAATATAAAATGAACTAGATATTTACATCTTATATTCAGCTCTATGTCGTATAAACTAGAGGCTTGTAGATTGGGTTTTTTATTGGAAGCGGAATCGATTTAGAATTTCTTCTACTTTAATGGAAAAATCTTTATCTTCTTTGATCTTTTTCTCTATGTTGCGAACGCCATGAATTACCGTAGTATGCTCGCTACTGAACATGCGGCCCACCTGACTTTTATTCAGTCGAAAGCCAATATGCAAAACATACATGCAGAGATGGCGAGGAATAACGTATTCAGGTTTGCGACTTTTTCCCATGACCTCTTTCGGATCCAATTGGTATAGAGAAGAGATATGTTCGATGACCTTGTCTTGGCTGAGTTGGAAGTTCTTTTTACGAAAGATCCTGTTCTTTAAGATCTCTTCTATCATTGAGCTTGTGAAGAATAGATGAGAAAACGCTCTCTTATGAAGAGCAAGATCGTTCAAAGCTCCAAGCAATGCCCTGGTATCATCTTCGATCAGGTCGGCAATTAAAGCGATATGTTCTGTAGAAAGACCTAGATTCAGGATTTGGCAGTTTTTTTCCAGGATTCCAATACGAGTTTCTTTATCTGGAGCTTGGATATCTGCCTGGACTCCGGTTACAAAGCGAGATTTCAAACGGTCATGTAGAGGAAGTTCAGAGCTGGGACGATCCGAAGCGATGACGATCTGTCTCTTTCTCTCGAATAAGAAATTAAAAATAGTGAAGAATTCCTCTTGGGTTTTCTCCGCTCCAGTGTTTAAGAGCTGAATATCATCGATTAAAAGACAGTTATAAGATTGGTACTTAATTTTGAAAGACTCGATAGAGTCCCTGGACTGAAGAGCGAATAAGAACTCGCTCATAAATGATTTAATGTCCACATAATGGACTGTTTTCCAAGGCTCTCTCTTTAGAATCTCTGCACCGATTGCATGAAGGAGATGTGTCTTACCCACACCTACTTTTCCGAATAGATAGAGAGGATTGATCTCTGCAGGATTTTTTACACACTCTGTAGCGGCACTAAAGGCTAACCGATTCGTGCTTCCGACTATGAAATTATCAAAAGTATAATCTTGATTAAAAGAATAAGAACGATCCTTGAAGTTTTCCTTCAAGACTTGATTTAAATTAGAAGGAGATTCTAAGACAATCTCTACTGGTATTCTATTTCCACTCGCGCGAAAGATAGCTTCTTCGATATAATTTTGGTACTTCTTCTCTACATGTGTTTTGATATTTGAAGAAGGAGCTATAAGTATACAACGATCGTCCGTAAGACTCTCTAATTGCAATGTATGTATAAACTTATCAAAGTAAGTAGGAGGAATTTCTTTGGAGACTTCCTCTAATACACGTTGCCAGCTAGGGTCCAAGGAACACTCCAAATAAAAAATTCAAAACGCAACGATGACAAATCGATAATCGATTACCATTTTGTCTCGGAAGATAGATAGAACTGAATAGGAAAACGATCCGGAAGACCGTTCGACGAGATTACACTATTTTTCTTCAGTCGGTCACCTACAAATGAAAATTCGGAAATCAAAGAAGAAACATGAGGAAAAACAAATAGGATTGGTGATAGATAAATCATTATGTCTCTTACTTATTTTAGTAAGTTTTTATAATGATTAACGATTGTTATGCGAAGTTAAGTGAAGGAATATAAACTAAATCTGACAAAAGTTATTACTTCTGCTCGAGCAAGGAAAGCTCGTGAATCAGTAAAGAGAGCGAGATGTTCTCTTGTCCATGTATCTTTTCGTGCAATTTCTCTTTGAATCGAAAGACTGCTTCCATTTTAGGAAGATTAGCTTCGAAATCAGATCGCGAATACTCTTGTAATAGAAGCAAACCGACTAGGTCCAGAAAATCTTTGAAGGAAAAATCTTCTTTCCAATCTGCATGTTCTTCTTTGTAGCCAAGGATCCATTCTTCCAAACGAAGATAATCCAATGGTTGCCGAAGGTTTCCGCCAATTCTTTGTGAGATTTGTTCTAGGACTTGGGGAGGACAATCAAAAGGATCCATACTTCCTCCCTGAGCAGGTAAGTATGTTAAGGAATTCTTATAATGCAAATCTTTGATGATGGATTGAGGTAAGTATCCGAAAGGAATGCATACTGCTCGGCTGATGATTGTTTCCTTAAGCTGATCCAAATTGGTTACTATAAAGATGAATCTTGTAAAAGCCGGAGCTTCTTCTAAGGATTTTAATAATGCGGTCTCTGCTTCATTGCCTATGAGGGAAGCATCAGGTATGACTATGAATCTTACTTTAGAGAGATGAGGTCTATAATAGAGCCTGGTGCGTATCAACCATCGGATCGTGAACTCCTCTGGGTTATCCTCTTTACCTATTGAGATCTGTTTATTCTTTTCTAAAGGAAACCAAACGATATCAGGATGGGATTGATGCATGAATGCACGACAGGAAACGCAATGCCCACAGGAAGTCCCTTCGATGCAGAGAACATGTCGGATAAATCTTTCGACTGCTGATTCTTTTCCTGTTCCTTCGGGACCGTGAAAGATAAGAAGGGGAGGCAATAGCTCCGGTTGAGAGCTGTATTTTTTTAAGAATACTAAAGCTCTCTCTTGTCCTTGGATTTCATCGATCCCGAATGCGGAAGACATAGTCTCTTTTATTAGAGATTAATAAATAGGAGTCAACCAGTGTTTATAATTCGGATTCTTTCCGACCACCAGATCAAAGAAAGTTGATTGTAGTTTCTTTGTGATCGGTCCCATTTCTCCGGTTCCGATTTTTCTCCTATCTACTTCACTTACCCAAGCGATCTGCACTCCCGTTCCCGAGAAAAAGATCTCATCCGCGATATAAAGTTCGCTTCGAGTAATATCTCTTTCGATGACTTCGTATCCGAAGTCTTTTGCAAGTTGGAGAACGGAACGTCTAGTAATTCCTTCCAACAAAGAAGAAGAGATAGAAGGAGTGATGATCTTACCATCTCTCACTAAGAAAATATTTTCGGCAGAGCCTTCACTTACGAAACCTCTTCCATCTAGAAAGATTGCTTCGTCATATCCGTTTTGAACTGCTTCGGATTTTGCGAGAGCTGAGTTCACATAACCGCCGGAAACTTTAGAAAGAGTAGGGATGACAGTATCGTCGAACCTTCTCCAACTTGAAACCATAGTGGTAAGACCACGCTTTGTGTCTAAGTAATCATCCAACTCAAGAACATAGATAGCAAGTTCAGTAGGAACATCGTGGAACCTCGGAGACAATTGAAGAGCAGAGGTATAAATAAATGGTCTGAGATAAACATTCCTTTTATAACCTGATTGCTTAAGAAGTTCGATCGTTATGTCTCTGAGTTCTTCTGGAGATTTTGTGAATTGCAACTGCATGATTCGAGTAGAGTTCACTAATCTTTTATAATGATCTAAGATGCGAAAGACATAGAGGTTATCACTCTTGTCATCGTAGTAACCACGAATACCACCGAAGACGGTTGTTCCGTATTGAAGAGCATGAGTTTTGATATTGATATTCGCTTCTGACTCTGGGACTATTTTTCCTTCGAAGTAAGAGAGTTTCTTGATGGATTCGGGCATGTACAGGGAACCTGAAAGTGATACTATGTATTACATGATTCTAAGGATAGGCTCTATTGTCGACTAATGATCGACTAATCATTCGAGCTTGTCCAAGAGTCGAAAGGATGTAATGAGCTCTTCTTTTTTTCCGAATCGCTTTGATTGTGTTGTAGTTGGTGCGGGTCATGCAGGCTCCGAAGCAGCCTATGTCTCATCTATCGGCGGTGCGAAAACTCTTCTGATCACAATGAACCTAGATACGATCGGGCAAATGTCTTGCAACCCGGCTATCGGAGGAATTGCAAAAGGACATATGGTCCGAGAAGTCGATGCACTTGGTGGACTTATGGGTAAGGTCATCGATGCAACAGGTATTCAATTCAAAATGTTGAATACATCCAAAGGTCCTAGTGTCTGGGCCCCTCGCGCACAAGCGGAGAAGAAAGAATACCAGCTCAAAGTAAAACATACCTTGGAGTCCATACAGAATCTTTCTATCAGACAAGATACTGTGGAAGATCTGATCATTGAAGATGATAAGATAGTAGGAATTCGCACTGGCAGAGGATTTGAAATCTTCACGAACCATGTGATCCTAACTACCGGCACATTTTTATCTTCCATTGTTCATATAGGAACTTTTCAGAAAGAGAACGGACGCTTTGGCGAGCCGACTGTGAAAGGTCTCTCTCATTCCTTAGCAAAATATAATTTGAAATTAGGAAGGTTGAAAACAGGAACACCTCCTCGTATTCACATGAACTCCGTCGATATATCTGTGATGAGTTTGCAGGAGGGTGATTCGGATCCTTCTCCTTTCTCTTTTTCAACTAAGAAGATCACTCGAAAGCAGATCCCTTGCTACATCACTTATACAAATGAAAAAACTCATCAGATCATCAATGAGAACATTCATCTTTCTCCGATGTATTCCGGTCAGATCAAGTCCACCGGTCCTCGTTATTGTCCTTCTATTGAAGATAAGATTGTTCGCTTTGCTGATAGAGAAAGACATCAGATTTTCTTAGAGCCGGAAGGTTACGAAACGCAAGAGGTCTATTTGAATGGAGTCTCTACTAGCTTACCTGAAGAAGTGCAATGGAGATTAGTTCGTTCTATTGCTGGTCTTGAAAATGCAGAGATACTAAGACCAGGTTATGCAATTGAGTACGACTATGTAGATCCGACAGAGTTAAAGCCGACTCTGGAAACTAAGAAGATCAAAGGTCTGTATCATGCAGGCCAGATCAATGGAACAACTGGTTATGAAGAAGCTGCAGCCCAAGGTTTGGTTGCTGCTTATAGTGTTCTTTCTTCTTTGCGAGGCGAGGAGCCGATGTTGTTCTCTCGCGGTGAATCTTATATCGGAGTTCTAGTAGATGATCTAGTGCACAAAGGGGTAGAGGATCCATATAGAATGTTTACCTCTCGTGCAGAACATCGTCTTCTTCTTCGCCAAGATAACGCGGACCAAAGATTAATGAAGTACGGATATAAAATGGGTCTCATCTCAGAAGAAACATTCTCCGAGATGACGAATCGCTATCGCAAGATCTCGGAAGTAAAAGAGAAGATCCAATCTGTTCCTCTCAAACCTCTTCCCGAGTTCGAAGCACTACTTGAAAGAAAAGGAATTCAATCTTTGAAGTACGGAGCCAAGCTTGACTCCTTCTTGAAAAGACCAGAGATAACTTTCCAAGATATTCGTTTCCTTCTTCCTGAATCGGAAAGTCTGAGCGAGCAAGATTGCAAAGTGATCGAGATGGAGATCAAGTACGAAGGCTATATTAAGAGAGAGCAAGATACGATCGATTGGAAAAATCGTTATCTTACTACTCCAATTCCTGAGTCCATTGACTACGCGCTTGTCCCAGGTATTAAGAAGGAAGCGATCCAAAAATTAACGAAGCATCGCCCTTTAAATTTAGAGAAGGCATCTCAAATCTCAGGTGTTGATCCGAGTGATATTGATATGTTGCTTTTTTATATTAAGGGAAGAAAGCCAAGCCCAGTTTGAGGTGAGCCCCGCCCTCATTGGGCCAGGCTACATGTGTAAGTTTATTTTAAGTTTTCGATTTTAACTGAGTTTGATTATTGAAGCTTATCACTCGTTTGATCTCGCTTATGCTCGATCACCGACTCTCCTTTGGAGGTCGTTTTCTCGCTCCTGTTGTCGCTGCGAAAGGGGCCGGTGCGGTGGTACCCGTAGCTCTCTATCATAAAATTCCCGATCACACAAGCTCCAAAAAATCACAAGATCCATGTGGGAACTCTTAAGTTCCCACAAAGCAAAAGTTCCTACATCTAAAATAACTAAAATCAAACAATTCATCGTTCCGTTTCACGTGAAACGTTCTGGAATATCTGTGCATTCTAAGTTGAGAAAACTTCTTACAGAATAGAAAAGCACAAGAGCTACTCCGGATAATTAGGCGCAAATCTAGATCTGAACGTTTCACATGAAACGCTACTGCCTTAGTAAGAAAGATTTGAGTGTTGCGAAGAATAGTAGCACATCCACACTCTTAGAACTCGCCTCGCTCGGAACGATGCTGTTGTTATCTTACTACGAACAGAAGAAGCTGAGCTAGAAGAGTTCAATTGTATGAGCGGGAGTCATAGGAAGACTCCTAGATGTAAGCTTATTCAACTAATAATATTGCGATCTTTTAGAAGAGAGCAAGAGCTCTACGCTTGAAGTGTGAAATTGAAGTGGGGAAGGGAGAAGATAAATAAAATCGAAAGAGCTTTTGCTTTGAAACGCCGAGAGCTAGGATCTTCTCCCGACGTTTCACATGAAACGCTAGACTATTTTCCGTAGACTAACTCGTGGGTCTTTTCAACTGCCCAAGTATCTCCTTGCTTGATCAAGTAAGTGAATTGTTGAAGTCGATTGTTCTTATCCCAAAGAAGTCGGTTCATTCTCTCGTTGGCCCCTTGCACATTCATTCTACTTAGAAGTTTTCCTTTCTCATCAAAAGTTAGGACGGTAGAGGCAGCTTGTTGTTTATCTTCGTTGTATATATTCTGTTGAAAGAGCCCCGGCTTGTTCGGGTCTTTTACTATATGAAATCTTTCAGTGAGCTTTGTGTCAGCCCATTCTGTATGCGCTTCTTTGATGAGTCCATTCTCTCCCCAAGAAGAGATGTTGCACTTTAAGATGAGCTTTCCTGTCTGATCTAATAACTCAACTACAGATAAGGTTCCAGAATTATCGTATTGAAATACTTTTACTTCTAGATTGATTCCTTCTTTATTATAGAGTTCTTCTCTAGCAACTCTTCCATCTTTATAAGTAAACTTGGTATAACCATCCGGCTTCCCGTCGGAGCCTGTGTAATTCTCTCTTACTAATTTTCCAGATTCATCATACTCATACTTAGCTGAATAAATGATCTTTCCTTTAGAATCTTTCACGACCTCTTGAGATGGGCCGCCTTTTTCAAAGCCGAGAACTACTCGATCCATATGTGACCACTTTCCAGGAGTGAATGAGTGAATGGAGGTAACGGAAAGTAAAAGTGAAATAAGAAAAACTAGCCTAAACATGAAGGACCTCATACTAGACATCGACTATTTGCAGAAAATGTTAAGAGTCTTTTTGCGGAATTTAGGACCGTATTCTCTTGAGTTAGTGGGAACTATAGTAAGGGATTTCCTTTTAATTCTTTTTAGATATCTGAACGATTCTTGGAACTTCATCTTTAAGAGAGCCGAATCCCAACTGGTCTATATAAATTATATCACGAGTAATCTTATCGAAAAGGAAAACTCCTTGCCGAAGTTAAAAGAGAGAATAATTTTCAACGGACCTCTAAGCCGAATGCCTTAGCTCGTTCGAACTACGATACGAGTAACGATTTGAAATCCGATTATAAAAAATAGATACGTGGAGAGGAACTATGTCCCTCAAAAAAATAGGAATCGCTCTGGCTGCCCTTCTTGCGATTTTCATTCTATATACGATTGGCTTTACCGAAAGAGGGATCAATCCAATCACTCCTACTAGCAAAGCTCCTGATATTGATTACTCTGCATTGAGTGAAGAAGCTGCAAAAGATCTGCAAGCTTACATTCGCATCGCGACAGTAAGAAATAGAGAAAGAGAAGGAGCTCTCTTCTTGAAATCTATCTTAGATAAGAGAGGCATTCCTTCTAAATTGTTTGAATACCCAGGCAAGCCTGATCGAGTTTCCATTCTTGCGGAGATGAAAGGTAAGGATCCAAGCAAAGAAGGATTAATACTTACGAATCATATCGATGTTGTCGAGGCGGATGCAAAAGAGTGGGAACAACCTCCTTTCGCTGGAATTAGAAAAGGAGATCGTATCTATGGAAGAGGCGCGGTCGATGTTAAGGGTCTTGGCATCATGGAGTTGTACGCTTTTCTTTTAGTTCATGAGAAGAAGATACCATTAGAAAGAAATCTTATGTTTCTAGCAGTCGCTGATGAAGAGAGTAGATCCATTCATGGAACTCGCTTCTTGCTGGAGAAGCATAGAGAGATATTTAACGGATATGAATATGTTTTGAACGAAGGTGGTACAGGTTCACGAGACATTGCGATCCAAGGTTCTAAAGTATTCAATATTCAACATGCGGAGAAGGGAGCCGTGTGGTTGGACATTAAGGCGAAGGCAAATTCAGGTCATGGTAGTACTCCTCCTGTATCTTACGCTGCAAAGTCGATGGTGGATTTTTTGCAAGATGTACAAAGCCTTGGAAACAAAACGATGATCAAGGATGAGACTGCAGCTTTCTTTTACGCTTTAGGTGGCATCAGTCCTTTTCCGAATTCGTTTGTGTTGAAGAGATCTAGAAATCCTTTGTTGTTCCTGATCTTAAAAGGTGTGATCAATTCCAACAGACATCTACGTGCTATGACTCGCAATACAGTAAGCATCACAGGAGTTGATAGTCATCCAGTAGGCATTAACGTGATCACATCTGAAACTTCTGCTTCACTTGATATTAGGATCTTACCTGGTCAGGATGAGAAAAAGATCTTAGAAGAAGTAAAGGCTATAGGTGCTAAGCACGGAGTAGAAGTAAGCGCGAGACATTTAGAATCAGGAACCATCTCTCCAATGGATGGATTACTCTTCCGAGTACTCGCTGGAGTTGCGACTGCAGTTGAGCCAGGATCGATCGCGGCTCCTTTTCTTTCTCCAGGAACTACAGACAGTTCCTACATGAGACAGATCGGTTTGAAATGCTATGGACTGATCCCAGCTTTACTTTCCTCGGAAGAGATAGATGGGATTCATGGTAAGAATGAGAGTATGACTGTCGGTCAGTTGAAGACTGGAATAGAAATCATATTCAAGTCTGTCATAGAATACAATCATCAAATCCAAAAGTAGAATGAAAGAAACAGAGACCAATCTTCCTATATTCGATCATGATAAAGATGGGATACAATCCGCAGTTCGATTTAGGTTTCCGAAAGATGCGAATAGTATTCTTTCATTGTTCGATTGGGAGTTGGTCTCTTTGTTTCTATCTTTTTTAAAGGAGAAGAACGAGGCGGGCGGCTTCTTCTCCAAAAGAGACACAAACGAGATCTTAGATCGTCATATTCTTGAGTCTGTCTTTCATATTTATCGAATTCATAAAGAGATTGGATCGTTTAA
Organism: Leptospira semungkisensis; assembly: GCF_004770055.1. Taxonomy (NCBI): domain Bacteria; kingdom Pseudomonadati; phylum Spirochaetota; class Leptospiria; order Leptospirales; family Leptospiraceae; genus Leptospira; species Leptospira semungkisensis. Next base: position 704,075 of record NZ_RQEP01000005.1, read on the forward strand.
CAAGATGAAGGTGGGAGACGCAGGAACAGGACCTGGTATTCCCGGCTTCTTCTTTCGTTGTTTGATTGAATCAGAAAGACCTAAGGTGGTTCTATTAGATTCGCAAAGAAGAAAGCTCTCTCATACTGAATCGTTTGCAAAAGAGAATGGGATTGATGGCGTTGAATTTCAATTTTCCCGTGCAGAGGACTGGAAAACAAACTGGGATTTGGGTGTTTCTAGAGGGTTTGTGCCTTATCCTTGGAGTGCTGAAGTCTTATCTAGATGCATTGTTAAAGATGGTTATTATGTCCCATTCATTGGCAAAGACGAATTCAATGCAAAGATTGAGAGAAAGATCTTAAGTGATAGTGGCTTCAAAGTTGAAAAGACCATCTTCTTGTCTGAACTTGAATTTTTAGGCATGCGACATATTAAGTTCTTGAAAAAGGCCGGATCGACAAGGCAAGGTATCCCTAGAGCTTGGAAGCTCCTCGAAAAGGAGAGCAAAGAATTCTATGGGAAAGATCGTATCCATCAGTAACCAAAAGGGCGGTGTAGGCAAAACAACAACGTCCATTAACCTCGCGGCAAACCTAGCTGCGATCGGTAAGAAAGTACTGATCGTGGATTTTGACCCGCAAGGAAACTCAGGCTCCGGTTTAGGTCTCGAGATCAATACCATCCAGAACACTTCCTACGAACTTTTGATCGGAGAATCTTCCGCTGCTGAATGCATCAAAAGAACGGAAGTTGAAAATCTACATATCATTCCTTCCAATATCAACTTGTCCGGTGCAGAAGCTGACCTTTTGGGAGAAGAGAATCGTGAGTTCAGATTGAAATCGGCTATCGGTGAACTAAGAACCGAATACGATTATATACTGATCGACTGTCCCCCTTCTCTTGGAATACTCACGATCAACGCTTTGTCTGCTGCAGACAGTGTGATGATCACATTGCAAACAGAATACTTTGCGCTCGAAGGTCTGACTCAATTGATGAAGATCATTTCCTTAGTTCAGGAGAAATTGAATCCTGCTCTTGAGCTGGAAGGAGTTCTTCTTACTATGTTCGATAAGAGAACGAATCTGGCTCAGCAAGTCGCCGAAGACGTGAAGTCTTATTTTAAAGAAAAAGTATATACTACTGTTATTCCTAGAAACATCAAACTTTCGGAAGCTCCTTCTTTCGGTAAGTCCATTCTTTCCTATGATCCGGAAGGGATTGGCGCTCAGAGTTATAGAAGCCTGGCTCTAGAAGTCGCCGGGAAGAATTAATTTATGAGTGCGAAGCCTAAGGCTCTCGGTAGAGGGCTGGGGAATTTAATCCCCGTTTCCGAAGACAAGTCATTCAAAGAAGCAGGTGGGGAAGGTTCCCTTAGAGAGATCAAACTCTCTGAGATTCGTCCGAACCCTGATCAACCTCGTAGAACATTTAACGAAGAATCTTTGCGCGAGCTTGCAGAGACCATTAAGGCTCACGGTGTAATCCAACCTATCGTCGTAAAAGATACTGGTTCCGGTTATGAGATCATTGCCGGAGAGAGAAGATATAGAGCCTGTAAAATTGCGGGCTTTGTAAAGATCCCTGTCGTAGTTAAGAAAGCGAATGCAAATCAAACTTTGGAAATGGCTCTCATCGAGAATATCCAAAGAGAGAATTTGAATCCGATTGAGGAAGCTTTAGCTTACAAAACTCTTTCTGAAAAATCAGGACTGAAGATCACTGATATTGCCGCTCGAGTCGGAAAGAATCGAGCCACTGTTTCCAATTTGATCCGTCTTTTGCAATTGCCTGATTCCGTAATGGACTTGGTTAAGAATGGAAGGATCTCAGAGGGACATGCACGTCCTCTTCTTGCGATTGCTGATCGAAAAAAATCCGAACAACTCGCATATCAAATTGCGGAGAAGGGATTAACTGTTCGTCAGGTCGAAGATATTGTAGCGAATCTTACCGAAGATGCTCCTGTAAAAGAGAAGAAAAAATCCAAACGTAAAGAAGTGGATATAGTAGAGTTGGAGAATAAGTTTCGCAGAAAGTATTCTATGAAAGTGGATATCTCTCATAATTCTTCTTCCGGAAAAGGAAAGCTTAGCATTGCCTATCCAAGTTTGGATGCCCTACAAAAAGTCCTAGATGCATTGGGCTTATAGTCCTTTAAAAACTCCGATCCTTTCAAAATTATCGATGACGAGCTTTCTGAGCGAAGCAAGTATAATGCATGAGCTCAGCAGATCAGGAATTTTATTACACTCTTAGAGTCCGTTATTCCGAGATCGATGTCCAGGCTGTAGTATTCAACGCGCATTATCTTACCTACTTCGATACGGCTCTCAACGAATACATGAGATACTTGGAGTATGACTACAAGTACGAGTTAGAAAAGAATGGTCTGGATTTTGTCGTAACTCGCTCTTTGATTGAATACAAATCGCCTGCGAGATTTGACGAAGAACTGAAAGTTTATATCAAAGCGGGAGAGATTAAGCCTGCGAGTATCCGATGGGATTTACAAATTCGAAAAGTATCAGATGATACTTTAATTTGTACTGGAGAATTGACTTGGGCGTTTTTAGTTTTAGAATCCAGAAAGCCCGCAAGACTTCCGGATGTGTTTAAGAACTTAGGATCTAAGACCCAAGTTTAATTCATCAAATCTACTAAGAGACCGCGAATATCTTCCATTCTCTTCATGAGATCAAACGTAGAATTCTCAGGATGAACTATAAAGTCGGCAAGTGTTTGGATCTTATCATCAACGATTTGAACTACTTGGTATACTTTTTCCGAACCGCCTCTGGCTCTTGTTCTCAAAGTCTCTAGACTCGTATTTCTTTCTAAGACTTCTTTCAAGATCCCTTGTACGATTCTTTTGTAAACTTCGAGATTCGCATAGCTCGGAGACTTCAGAAAATTACGTTCTGCATCCGGTAAATCTCTTAGTAGAGAATTCAGGTCTCTCGTTCTTTCTTGATTGTATGGAAGTAAATGCTCTACAAGATCAAAGAACTCACTCTTTGAATCCGGGATCTGCGCATCTGAAACCGGACTAGGAACTGGCTGGTATAAAGAAGAAGATAGAGAAAGACCAAAGTCTCTCTTTCTGCGTGATTCTCTGCGAGGATCTTGTGATTGGATTTTCAATGCGAAGTCGGGTTAATCTTACAATTTCCCTCGAATTGCACTCCTTCTTCCATAACCACTTTGGGAGTGATGATATCACCTTTCATGCGGCAACTGGCGAGCAGAGTCACTCGTTCCGACGCGAAAATATTCCCATTAATCTCACCGCCGGCGACGACAATACGAGCTTTAATATCCGTATCGACGATTCCGGTCTTTCCGATTAGGACTTTTCCGTCGGTTTTTATAGTACCTCGAAAAATCCCGTCTATACGAAGGAGTCCGGAAAGTTTGAACTCTCCGTTGAATTCGGCTCCTTCGCCGATGATGCTATTTACTGCTAATTGCTCTTCGGTATGGGCCATCAGTCTTGGATCTGGTTTAAGAATGCAAACGGATCGATTGCTCTTGTGCCCACATGAATTTCATAATGAAGACTGTATTGCGGACTGTTCTCAGATTTACCTACAAATCCTAACACTTCCGATTTGGAGACTTGTTGGTTGGCTTTTACCTTCACGCGATCTAAGTTAGAGTAGATCGTTTTCCAACCGAATTTATGAGCCACTTTTACAAAGTAGCCAGTATTACGAGTATATCCGATCTCATACACAGTTCCTGGTGCCGTTGCAACAACTTCAGAACCAGCAAAGGCTCCGATATCAAGTCCGTTGTTAAAGTCTCTTCTTGCAGTTACAGGGTTTAGGTATTCGCCATAAGGATACAGAACATAACCTTTCACAGGCCAAATAGATGGAGTCTGGCGAATAAGATTTTTACGTTTCTTTAATATACTAATGATTTCTTGGGTAAGTTCGTTCGCTACCTTTAGGTTGTGAACATCTTCCTTCAATCGGAAGACTTCAGCTCCTGGTGGAAGTGCTTTGCCGGGCTCGGTATTCAACTTCTCCGCTCCGCCGATTCCTTTTGCTACCTTGGAATTATCACCTGTAAGTCTTCCGTAAAGAGCACCAACATGATTGTGATAATATTCAACGTGCTCATGTAGACCGTTGATCTCTTCTTTCATCTTTGCAGACTGACGAATGAAGTCCTGGTTGGAAAGGTTTAACTCAGTAAGCTGGTGAATAGATCCTGAATGGCTCAACACATTGATTGAGCTGATTAAAAGAAGAACCAGAATGGTTCCGATAAAGATAGTAATGGCTCTGTAAGAGATATGGAAATTGATGGTCTTCTGTTCCGAGTGAGGAATCACCATCACAGTTAGGCGTTCTTTGCCTTTCTTATTCCAATTAGCGATCTTAATATCAAGTTTCAACTTCAGATCTTGGTATTTATATCTGAGGCGATAATACAGTAATGCAAGATAGGATTTAAGATTCACTACTTATAGTCCGTTTCAAAGTGAGGTGGTCGATATGCGGATCGGACTTCAATTGCCTGGATCTTTTGATCCAAGTTATTATGTCCCGAATTATCGAATTTCCTCGTTCTTTTGTTATGCTGTAAGGATTCTAAAAAATTCTCTTTCCAGTCAATACAAATCATGAAAACTGCCTTTTAAAAGACATTTCACATGTACTCGATCATCGATACGCATTGCCACTTAGATATAATACAAGAGCAAGGCCTGGAAGTTGCACAATCACTGCGAAACGCTAAAGAATTCGGTATAAAAAAGATCGTCCAGATTGGAATCGATCTTGAGAGTTCAATTAGAGCGAAAGGTCTATCCGAAAAATATTCAGACGAAGAGCTTGAGGTATTTTATTCGATAGGTTGTCACCCAACCGAGACTCATGAATTTCCCAAAAAAGAAGAAATTCTGACATTGATCCGCGAAAACATTTTAGATAAAAGGTTATGCGCGATCGGAGAGATCGGTTTGGATTATTATCACGACGACTCGACTAAAGCGTATCAGGCGGATGTGTTGCATTCATTCTTAGATGCGTCAGGCAAACTTTCTTTGCCGGTGGTGATCCATTCAAGAGATGCCGCAGAAGATACAGTATCTCTTTTAAAAGAGCATAGAGACAAAGCATTCGGAGTGATCCATTGTTTCACGTATGATTATCCGACTGCGAAGAAGCTTGTGGATCTAGGATACTATATTTCTTTTTCGGGAATTCTTGCTTTTAAGAATGCTAGAGATATCCAAGAAGCAGCCGAAAAATTACCATTAGAAAGCATGTTGATTGAGACAGATGCTCCTTTTTTGGCTCCTCCTCCTTTTAGAGGAAAGAGAAACGAACCCGCTTATACTAAGTTTGTCTTGGAGAAGATGTTCTCTCTTCGAAAAGAACCGAACGCAGAAGTAGAAAAGATTCTATATAATAATTCCTTAAAATTCACGCAAAGGAAGGCGTACCATCATGATTGATCTGAAATATATTACCGAAAACACTGAAGAATTAAAAGCTAACTTAGAGAGAAGAGGATTCAAGGATCTTGCGGTCCTTGATGAACTTGCTTCTATCATTTTAAAAAGGAAAGATCTTCAGAAAGAGGCTGATGTTCTTAGAGAAGAAAGAAATAAGGCAAGCAAAGAAATCGGAAAAGTAAAGCAAGCAGGCGGAGATATTGCGGCGGCGTCTGCTGCAGTAAAAGAGATTGGAGATAAAATCAAAAAAATCGAAGATTCTCTAGAAGTCGAAGAGACAAAGCTTACCGATATCAATTTAGGTCTACCGAATATATTGGATCAAGATGTTCCTACAGGAAAGAACGAGCATGATAATAAGGTTCTGTATGAAGTAGGAGATAATCGGGATTACAAGTTTCAACCTAAGCCTCACTTCGAATTGGGAGAAGCTTTAGGTTGGTTTAATTTTGAGAAGGGCACAAAGCTAGCCGGCGCGAGGGCTTATACCTATTTCGGTCTGGGAGCTAAGTTAGAAAGAGCCCTTGCCAATTTTATGTTAGAGACTCATACTAAAGAGCACGGATATACAGAAGTTTGGGTTCCTGTAATGGTGAACGACGATTGTATGCTCACTACTGGCCAGTATCCTAAGTTCAAGGACGAATACTATCGCCTAGATCGGGATGATCTGAATTTAATTCCTACTGCTGAAGTACCTCTCACGAATTTATATAGAGATGAGATTATTCCGGAAGCACAACTTCCTATATCGATTACTGCTCATACTTCTTGTTTCAGAAGAGAAGCCGGTTCTTACGGAAAGGACACTAGAGGTTTGGTGCGAGTGCATCAATTCCAAAAAGTGGAACTAGTTAAATTCGCAAAACCGGAAGATTCAGAAGAAGAACATAAGAAAATGCTCTCTCATGCGGAGAATATCCTTAAGAAATTAGGAATCCGTTATAGAGTGATGCTGTTATGCAGCGGAGATATTTCGGCTGCTTCTTCCAAGACTTATGATTTGGAAGTCTGGATGCCTGGTTTGAATCGCTGGATGGAAATTTCTTCGGTTTCAAATTTCAAAGATTTTCAAGCCAGACGAGGAAAGATCCGCTATAAATCCAAAGATGGTAAGAATCAACTCGTTCATACTTTGAATGGTTCCGGCTTAGCAATAGGTAGAACTCTTGCCGCAGTCATGGAAACATACCAAAAAGAAGACGGTAGCATCGAATTTCCGGAAGTATTGAAACAGTATCTTTAATTTTTTAAAGGAAAGCGCTTAGGTTTTCCTTTAAAAAGCAGATAGTTAGAGTATGGTTTCCTTTTACCGTACTCTTCTGTCTAAAAAGTCTCGAATAAAAAGCGGTGCATCCGTTTCTAATCTGATCTTTATACTATTACTACTTCTTCTAAGCGGGACTTCTATCTTTACCGCTGATCAAGTTTCTCAAGGCAAAGTCTCTCCTCTGAAAGGAGAGATCAATACTGGATTGAACGAATTCGGCATTAGTCTTTCTCAAGATGGAAAGACATTGTATTATTATTCGAAAAGGCAGAACTCGAATTATTCTGATCTATATAAGTCGATCAAGAAAGGCGATTCTTGGAGCAAAGGAATCGAGATCAGAGAATTAAACTCTAACTTTGATGATCAGAGTCCTTTCATAACGGGAGATGAGAAGGAGATTATCTTTTCTTCCAATCGAGACGGAAGCATTGAGTTCCAATTGTCTAGCGGAAGGATCGGGGTCTCTAGAGATTTATATTATTCTAATTTTGCAAATGGCCGCTGGGAGAGACCCATGCCTCTTCCACAAGAAGTGAATACTCCCGAGATTGAGGAGAATCCTTTCTTATATGGAACCTTCTTATTATTTACCAGATATCCTTTTGGTAAAGTTTCCGAGTCCGATATTTATATTTCCGAATTTAAGAATGAGGCCTGGAAGGAAGCATTCGCCTTAGATAAACCTATCAACACTGAATACGCTGAGCTAGGCGCAACAGTGAGTCGTGATGGAAAGTATTTGTATTTTTCTTCCAACCGTCCTGGTGGCTTTGGTGGATTAGATATTTATAAATCTGAGATCAAGGCAGATGGAAGTTTTACTACTCCAGTGAATCTTGGACCGATAGTTAATTCGAAGGGTGACGAAGCCTTCTTCTTAGAAGCGTCGGACGGTAAAAATGCGTACTTTTGCAGGCTAGCAAATGAAGGAGGGAACTATGATATCTACGAATTTTCTCCGCAAAATGAATGGGAAGATCTGAAGAAGAGTAAGAAAATCTCTTTAGAGTCCATCCACTTTAGAACCGCATCTTTTGAGATCGAAGAAGAATCTCTACCGATCTTGGACCGTTTAGCGGACTTTTTAAAAGAAAATCCGAATATAAAACTCAAGATTACTGGGCATACAGATCTTCATGGAGATCCTAAGGACAATTTGGAATTAAGTCGCCAAAGATCGTCTGCGGTTCGGGATTATTTACAGAAAAAGGGAATTGCTGGGACCCGACTTTCCACAGATGGAAAAGGAAGCCAGGAGCCTCTCTATTCTGAGAAAAACCCAGAAACGGATGGCAAGAATCGCCGCACCGAATTTCAGATTATAGAATAAAGTAAAAACTCCTTTTATATACAAAAGATGCCGATAACTTAGGTATCATGAAGAAGCCGAGAAGCATTCGGCCGGCCTTCTTATCGGCTCTTATCATTTTCATTTCATCCTCTGCGTTCGCGCAGAATAAAATACTTTCGTCCAGACTGGATCAGATTCTTGCAAAGAAAGAATTGGTCGTCGGAGTAAACAGAGTATATGAGCCTTTTTATATCCAAGATCCTAAAGACGGTTTTCCAGGCTTTGATATGGAGCTCGCAAAACTTTATGCGGATTATCTTGGAGTTGCTCTCAAGGTAAAACCTCTCAAGACATTTCGCCAATTTTCGGATGAGATTGCGGCCGGTACAATCGACATGGCTCTTGCCGGAATGTCTACGGACCTGACTCGTGGAAAGTCGGTAACCTTTTCGGATCCTTATCTTCTTACCACACCTGCCGGCTTGGTTTATAAGCGTTCACTTCCTCCGGAGCCGGAAGGAAGTATCGTAACCACTCGTACTTTTAAATCTATCGAAGACTTGGCAGTGATCAACGCTTTGTCTTTTTCAGTAAGATCGAATACTACTAATCATAATTATCTTTTAAGAAGATTCAGTAAGAACCTAATCTATAGTTACCTTTCAGATTCAGTCGCTCTCGATTCTTTGGTTAAGGGGAATGTTACTTGCTTCGTAGCGGATAGTTTGTATATTCTTTCTCTTCTGCAACGACAACCGAGTTTAAGGGCTAGTTATGTTGCGCTTGTGAATCCTGTTATGGACGAGTACATAAGTGCGGCTATGCCTATGAACGATCTTGTCTTTGCTGATAATTTCAACTTCTTCATTAAAGAATTGAAGCGCACTGCAGTGATCGAAGGACTTAGATCTAAATATTTTCTCGGAAGCGGATGGGTTAAATAATCCGTGTTAAGACTTTCGTTTTCAAAGATCAGATTTTGCATTCTCTCTATATTCTTTTTTGCGGGCGTTTCTCTGTCGGCACAAGAGGTGGAAGAAAAAACAAAGATCGATTTTCAAGGAAACTACAGGGTTCGCGCATTCAACTTAGGAAGAGATATTTATACCACTCGTCAAACTCCAGTGACGCCTTATAACCGTCAGACTTTTTTGAATCAGTACAACCAGCAAGTCGCTCAGTCATTTCAAGACGAACTAACTGCTAGAGAGAAAGGGCTTCCGACTACTACGAGTCCTCAGAAAGAAGACCAAACCTACTACGACACTAGGATGACCTTGAACATGAACTTCTCCACTTCGAAATATTTCGAAGCTTTGGTAGGTGTTCAGATCGGTGATATTATTTTCGGAGGAAGAGGGGTCACTCAGTCTTCGACAGTTGGCCCAGGACAAGGCGGACAGGCTACTTTTAGCTCAGCCGTGAACATACAAACAAACTTCTTGTATTTGAATTTCAAATTACCTGAGAAAGGTTTTTCAGCAAGAGTAGGTCTTCAGCTATTTACTTCTGCGCAAGGTAGAGTTGTATTTATTCCGGGAACAGGGGTGAACTTGACCAAGGACATTCGAGATTGGAATACAACTCTGGAAGGTGGTTGGTTTGTCGCTCAGCAGAATAATTTCACCGATCTAGATCAGAATGCGTACTCGGATAAAAATTACCAAGGCTCGAATATTTATTTTTATAAGATAAAGACTAGCTTCTTTAACAATGCGAAGCATGAGCTTTATACTTTTTATTTGGATGATAACCTAAGAGATCTACAAACCGTTACTGGAGTTTATGGAACAGTTTCGCAGACAAGTGATTCGAGCGATTTGTTTTGGCACGGTCTGTTTAATGAATTCAATTTCTCCGATTTTACACTCGTAGTTCACGGGATCTATAATCACGGAAGAGTGAAATCCCTGAATCCATACAGAGATGCAAGCGGGAATGTGGTCCAAGATAAATACGATCTATACAATATCAAAGGTGGTTTCTTTGATACCCAGCTCTCATATCGGTATAATGAGTCTTTAAGTTTTACTATGATGGGTTCTGGTTCTACGGGAAGGCCTGGCTATGAGAAAGACGGGACCAAGTCCAATTTGCATGGGAACGGTTATCGAACCTTACTTCCTGGTTACTCACTCTCGAACATTGCGAACGACTTTACGGGAGGTTACGCATTATTCTCAGGTAAGGATATGAGCGGCCTCTATGAATATGGATTGTATTCTGATATTGTTCTCTCGGGTCCCTTGGTTTTAACTGTGGGTTATTATCGTCTTTACGGAACCAAGTCCCCGTTGATGGATAATAATCGTTTTTATAATGCGGATAACTTTTATCAAACATCCGCATATTTCGGTCAGGAATATAACTTGAACCTTAGGTACAGTGCGTTCCGAGATATGCAGATCCTTCTTCGTTCCGGTTATTTCATAGCGGGGAATGGACTGAAAGCATTCTTGGATACCACTCACGGAACAGTTCTACATGAATTGTTCGTTACTGCCGAGCACAGATTCTAAAGTTTCAAACGAGAACGGATAGCTCGGCCCAAAGTGTATTGGTCGGCCAATTCTATCGATCCTCCCACGGTGATCCCGTAAGCGATCCTTGTTACTGTTACATTATAATTTTTTAATTGATGATGAATATAATCGGCGGTGGCATCGCCTTCTAAAGTAGGGTTAGTAGCGACTAGGACTTCTTTGATTTCTTCCGGTTGGATTCTTTCCAATAATTCCCTGATTCTGAGATCTTGTGGACCAATACCTTCTAAAGGGGAGATGACTCCGTTGAGTACATGGTATCTACCCTTGAATTCGCCGGTATTTTCGATGAAGAATACATCTTCGGGTTGTTCTACCACACAAACTGTATGGCTTTCTCTTTTATCTGAACTACAAAGATTACAGATCTCTTCTTCCGAATAGGAACCACAACGAGCGCAAAATCGTATTCTTCCTTTTACATCCGAAATGCTTTGGATGAATCCGTTAAATACTGCCGGATCCTGACGCAGTAAATGAAAACTAATACGATATGCGCTCTTTCTACCAATACCAGGTAGAGAAGAGAGTGCATTTACCATTCCTTCGATTAAATGCTCAGCCAAAGTTACCGCCGAATAATTTGGAAATCTCCGATAAGTCTAGGCCGCCAGTTACGGATTTGAGTTCATATTCCGCAGCTTGTTTCGCTTTGTTGAGCGCATCGTTCGTCGCGGCGAGGACTAGGTCTTCCATCATCTTATTGTCTTCTGAATCAAATAGAGTACGATTGATCTTTACGTCCACAATGGTCCCATCTCCTGTAGAAGTAACCTGGACCATTCCCGCACCTGCGTCACCAACGACTCTCAGGTTCGAGATTCTCTTTTTAATCTCTTCCATCTTTCCGCGCATCTCGCCCATCTTGGAAAAGATCTCGGAAGCATTCTTAAGATTTTCGAACATTGTCTCTCCTCAGAGTCCTATCTTGGGAACCTTGGACGGATCTACATCCGTGCCAAGAAATTCATTCTTAAAGGACTTTTCCCATTCTGCGTCTTCAGAAGAAACTTCTTTAGCCATATCTTCTAGAGCAGAAATTCCTAGCGTTTCCGGTTTTGCTTTAGCAGGTTCAGCCTGAGTTTTAGACTCCGCCTGAACCTGAACCGGCTTTGGGTTAGGAGCTTCTTTAGGTGGAGTAGAAACCGATTTTTGCAAAGAGTCGGACAAAATAGAAGATCCAGAATCAGGTTCTTGGATCATCAGAATGAGATGATTGATCCGATCGACCAAACCGGAAAGACTAGGTTTCGCTAAATCTTCCGTCAGTTTTTTGATTTGGATTTCTATGAAGATCTTGATCTCGAATGAATTGCGAAGACGTAAGTTTTTTGCTTTCTCAAACAGCTCGAATAAGCGGAAAGAAAGTTTATTCAAAGAAACGAGATCGAAGGATTCGAAATCTTTTCTCATCTTTTGTAGATCTTCTCTAGGATAATTTGCAGATTCTGAATCCGCAACGGAGTCTTTGAGAAGACAAAGTGTATGAGTGAATTCGATCGAATCCCAAAGAAATTTAAAGATGTCTTGGCCTTCTTGGTAAAGACCTTCGATGATTTCTAACGACTTGGAATGATTGTCAGAAGCTAAAAGACTTTTAATAAAATCGGAAAGAAAATCGATACCGTGGTATCCGATCATTTTTCTGATTTCTGAACCGAGCAAACGATTATCAGTAAAAACTAATGCTTGCTCCATAAAAGAGAGCATGTCTCGAACAGAACCGTCTCCCTTCTTTGCGACCCAAAATAATCCTTCGGAGTCGTACTTGGTGTTCTCTTCTTTACATAGATTCTCTGCATAGTCTTGGAGAACTGAAAGAGGAACCTTCTTAAAAATAAAATCCTGACAACGGGATAGAATGGTTTCAGGGATCTTATGATATTCGGTAGTAGCGAGCACGAACACAACGTGGGCCGGTGGCTCTTCTAACGTCTTTAGTAATGCATTGAAAGATTGGTCGGTTAGCATGTGTACCTCATCTATGATGTACACTTTATACTTACCGCCCATCGGAGTGAACTTTACGTTATCTCTTAGCTCTCTGATATTCTCGATACCTCGATTGCTCGCTGCATCTATCTCAAGCACATCTCCTGAAATTCCTTTTGTAATTTCCATGCAAGAATCGCATTCATTGCAAGGCTCATTATCTATCGGGTTTTGACAGTTCAGTCTCTTTGCAAAGATACGGGCGATCGTGGTCTTGCCCACTCCTCTTGGCCCGAAAAAAATATAGGCGTGACCTATCTTGCCGGACTTAACCGCATTCTGCAAGGCTCCGATTGCGAGGTTCTGGTGAATTACATCTCGAAATCTTTGAGGGCGGTACTTACGTGAGAGAACTTCGTGATTTCCGGCCATATACTTCTTATTTTACCAAATAGCCTAATAGGAGAAAGGAGGAAAAGCCGAAAAGCTCGGTTAATTTCTCTTATCCTTGAAGAAAGTTTTGAAGATCTCGGTTATCTCTTCTGATTTAAGAAGAAGAAGCTCCGGAAAAAAATTACGACTATAGATTGTCTCTACAGGAATAGAAGAGATCCCTTCTCCTTGCTTTGCCGGCACGAGATAAGCCACATGAGGTATTCTGGAAAGTAGAATGGAGCCTCCACACATTAAGCATGGCTCTAAAGTAGTGATTAAAAAACATTCGTTTAGATATCTTTCTTTACGGATCTCTTTGGCCTTAGTGATGGCAATGACTTCGCTATGTAAGGCTGAATCTTCAGAAGTTTCCACAGAATTAAAGGCTTCGCAAATTAAGTCTTTCTCTTTGTAAATCTGTGTGAAACTCGGGATCTCGTGTAAATTTTCCGAACGTATTTCGGCAAAACGTTCTAGAAAGGAAGAGAGAACAGATTGTATTATTTCAGCCTTCATTTTCGTGTTCTCTTTTAAATTCTACTTGCTCTTAACGGAAGCAAATGGTTTTTTTTAGCGCATGATTCTTTCGGCCAAACTTCTGAGACCGGCCGGTTCTCCCGCAAAGACCAATACCCTTCTTATACGATTGAACTCTCCTACTGGGCCTGCAAATTCTCAGAGGCAACCTCTCGTTCTTGGCTTGGCCTTGGATAGAAGTTGGTCCATGAAAGGAAGTAAGATGGATGCAGTAGTACAGGCCTCTTCTTCTCTTGTGAATTGGCTAACCCGAAGAGATTTTCTAACTGCAGTTGCTTATGCAGAGGATGTTCAGGTCATTCAACCCTTAGTTCCTCTTGCCGAAAAAAATTCTGTCATACATCGTTTGAATTCCATACAAGTGGGAACTTCTACCAATTTAAGCGGTGGTTGGTTGCATGTTCTAAGAACTTTAGAACTTCATCCACTCGCAGACGGTTATAAGAGAGTCATACTTTTAACGGATGGAAATCCTACCCTGGGCATCAAGGATCCTGTCCAACTGATTCAAATCGCTTCAGACGCGTATAAGAAAGGAATCAGTACAACTGTCATTGGTTTCGGAAATGATTTTAACGAGATTCTTCTGAAAGAGATCGCCGAATCCGGCGGAGGAAATTTCTATTATGTGGAAACTCCCGAAGAGACTGGCGATATTTTCTTTAAGGAATTCGGAGATATAGGTACACTGTACGCTCAATCGATAGAGTTGAGAGTTGAATTTCCGAAGGGAATGGACTATCACGACGTAGTTTCTGAAGTTTCTTCCTACTTGGAACCGGATCCAGAAGAAGCGGGAAGATCCAAATCCTTAGTCATCGAAGTCGGAGACATGAGAGCAGATGATGTGAAAAGCATCGTAGTCCAAATGCGTCCGACTAAAAAAGATACTCCTGAGAATATTAAAATTTCTGCAAGTTACTACGAGCTGAGCGAAGGCGCTAAGCTGGAGCAAAAGAGTTTTGATCTTGCTTTGGATTGGAAAGACGAATCCGGGAAAGAAGACGCAGACGTAGTTGTCGAGGCTACGATTGCTAAGACAGGCAAAGGATTACGAAAAGCCGGAACACTCTTAAAAGAAGGTTATACGGAAGAGTCAATCGGACTACTCAATGATTTGATCAAAGAGATCAACGAGAAGGAAGAGTTGGCTCCTGAAGTATTACAAACATTGGGTTTCCGAGTAAGCTCTTTAAAGAATCGGATCCTCGAAAACTCACCGAGTGCTGCCAAACATTTGGTTGCTTCTGCCTCCGAATTGCAATATGGAACGCAGGAATCCTTTCCGGATGACGGTGTGGAATATCACGATCAGATCTACTGCTTCCGATCCGCAGAGGATATAGATTTGTATAGATGTCCTGAGATCAAGGGCTCTATCCAAGAGAAGATGAAGGAAGGATACAGATATATCGTATTCAATCTATCAAAATCTTCTTATATAGATTCCTCTGCCATTGGGATGTTGATCCAGATTGCGGGCTGGCTAAGAAAGAGAGGAGGAGAATTGATCGTAAGTAATTTACGAGCTTCCGTAAAGAAAGTGTTCTCCATTACAAGATTAGAATCTCATATACGTTCCGCAGAAACAGAAGAAGAAGCGCAGAGCCTGTTACAGGCCTGGATCGAGAGCAAGGTTTAGCTTAGCAAACTTTCCGCAGCGAGAATAGCGTCCTTTACTTCCGAGTACAAACCAACCGGAATAGCGATACCTTTTTGAGTAGGTTTGTATTCCCCTTCGCTGTCTGTGTACCAAACTCTTAGGTTTAGATACTTGTTTCCTTTGAATTCGGAAATCTCAACTCGGATGATTTCACCTTTGCCTTTGTCTATATCTCGAACTACACTCATGAATGCCTCGACTCCTTTGACTGCACGAGAGTAAATTCTTGGTTTTGGATTTCCAGCCGTTTTCATAAAAAAAGGCCCCCGAAAGGGAGCCCTTTATAAAAATAGAATGGATCCGAAACCGATTAGTAGGTTTCAACGAAGAGCTGGTGAGCTCCTTCCAAATGATGTTTGAATTCTTCGTAAGTAGAAGAATTTCCATCGATCTTTTGGATCTCTTCGATCACTCCTTTTTCCATTCCTTTCGGACCACCGCAAATATAGAAACGTCCACCGGAAGAAAGAACCTTCTTCACTTCTGCTTCTAACATTTTGACTCGGTGAGAGATATACATTCTGCCGCCATCGAAAGGATTTTTTTCCTCTCTTGAAATTGCAGTCACTAGTTTGAAGTTAGGAAACTTCTGCTCCAGTCCTTTTAGATATTCCATGAGTACGAGCTCGTCTGAATAAGGAGCTCCATATACAAGAATGATATTACCTGTGAAGTTGATAAGTTTGTGTTCTAAGAGCTCTTCACTCATTCCGATGAAAGGAGCGATTCCAGTTCCTGTAGCAAGGAACATGATGTCTCCGCTAAAGTCAGCAGTAGGAAGAAGGAATTTCTTTCCAGAAGGACCGGTCATGATAACCTCGTCGCCTTCTTTCAGATCGCAAACGTAGTTGGAGCAAACTCCTTTGAACTGAA
Organism: Leptospira semungkisensis; assembly: GCF_004770055.1. NCBI lineage: Bacteria > Pseudomonadati > Spirochaetota > Leptospiria > Leptospirales > Leptospiraceae > Leptospira > Leptospira semungkisensis. The sequence continues at coordinate 720,077 of NZ_RQEP01000005.1, forward strand.
CATTGCCATCTGCATCATACACGTTATCTCTTTTGATAACGAATTCGATTGTGTCTTCTTTCATTCCGAAAGAATAGCTAGGAGAAGCAATCGAATATAAACGAACTGTAAAGCTTGCATCAGCAAGGCCTTTCGCTTTTTTCTCAGGATCTTCCCCAGGAGGAATAATACCGCCAGATTGACCGATCACATAAGGATATTGTCCGTGATCGATCGCTAATGTGATCCTATGGATCAGTGATTCGCCTTCTTTCTTAGGGCGTTTGCCTTTGCCAGGTTCAGGCGTAAGAAGTTCATTGCTGATCACTCTCGCCTTCAGCGGGCTCGATTTTTTGAATATATTGATTTGCGGCTCTCTAACTGGCTTCATACTCGGGGATGGGTCCTGAATTCGATTTCTATTGGATTACAGATTTTTTTCGGAAGCTAATTCGTCAAACGGGATATTTGCTATATAAGAAGGCTTTATAAGCTATATTATGTCCTCTTTATGCCTGATCGCCTGTTCAAATAGATATAAATTTGAGATAGATCCGAATTCGAACTAAGATTAGCTTGGTAGATTATAGAAATGCAGAGAGAGGATCTCAATGGCTAGATATACTCTAGACGAACTCGCTTCTAAGATCTCTGGAGCGAAGATTGAAAATTGTGCGGACCCTAAGAAAGTATTCGCGGAGTCCGTATCTCCGGTGAGTCCCGGAACTCCTAACAGTATTAGTTTTCTTGCAAATAAGAAGATGTTGTCCGATGCGAAAAAGACTGCATCCAGTATTGTGCTTACTACTTCCGAATTTTCCAAAGAATTGGAAGTTCCTTGCTTGGTCGTTGATAAGCCTGACTTGATCCTTGCTCAAGTTTTGGATCTGATCTATCCTCCTCATCAATTCGGATCCAAGATAGAAGAGAACGCTTACGTTCATCCTTCTGCCAAGATAGGAAAGAATTGCTATATCGGAAATTTTGCTTCAGTCAGCGAGAATGCGGTGATCGGAGACAATACGATCTTAGAAGACGGAGTTAGGATCGGTAGAGGAACTAAGATTGGCGAAGGTTCTCATCTGGGACCGAACACCGTCATTCATCACGAAGTTATTATAGGAAAAAGATTTCGTTCTCATGGAAACGCTACCATAGGTGGAGATGGATTCCGTTTCGTATTCGCAAATGGAAAACATAACAAGATCCCTCAGGTAGGAACAGTGATCGTTGGCGATGATGTTGAGATAGGTTCCAATAGCGCAATCGATAGAGGCGGTTTGGAAAATACAGTCATCGGAGACGGATGTAAATTCGATAACCTGGTGCATATTGGTCACAACTGCGTGCTAGGTAAGAATGTAGTGATTGCCGGTTACACAGGTGTCGCGGGCTCTACCACGATCGGAGACAATGTTACCATCGGAGGAGGCTGTGGTCTCGCAGATCATATCAGCATTCCAAGTGGAACAATTGTTGGAGGTGGAACTTCCGTTAGGAATACCATCACCAAGCCGGATATTTATGTAGGTTGGGATTACGGTCTTACTTTTCCTGAATTCCAAAAGCTTCGTGTGAATATTAAGAATGTGGTGAATTTCCAGAAATGGGCCCGTAGGATCAAAGGGATTGAGTCAAAACTGGGCATAAGCTCCGAAGACTGAAATTGGACGAATTATGTCCTTTCAGCTTGACAGAGGTTCAAGCACTGGCCATTCTTCGCCTTATCCCAAAGTTCCGGAGGACCCCGTGAGTAGCCGACTAAATACTGAGATCTCGGACGAATATCCGGACTCCCAGCAGTTTCGGCCGGACTTTTCCCATAAACAAAGATTGGGAAGGTTGTTGGATTCCTACGCGGACAATTTGCTAGAACCACCCTTTGAAAAAGTGGTTCTTCTTAGCGAGTTGCGTTCTATCCGCAAATAAAGATAAAACTCTTTTCAGAACAGATTTGTTCGGCCTCGAGAATTCTCCGAGGCCGGTCTATCTGCTCCCGCAAGTGTGATAGAGCAGTATTAAGATTCTTTAATTTTGTGGGTCTTTCTTCCTAAGAAGTAAAAGCAAGCCAGGGCGAGAAGTCCTGAAGTCCCCATCACTACGAGCATCGGATATTCCGTTCCATCGTGCAGAATACTTACAGCAGCAGTAGCTACTGCTCCGAATACCATTTGCAATGCTCCCATCAAAGCGGAAGCGCTTCCTGCGTTTTTAGAGAATGGTGCCATGGCCAATGCTGAGCAGTTTGGTACGATCAAACCGAATGCACTTACTAATAAGAAAATAAAGAAGAGCATAGGAATAAATCCGAATCCGAGCAAACTGGATGCGACCAAGCAAACAGAAAGTCCGATGAACGAAAACACCACTACCCTTACGATCGTGGCCGCTTCGAATTTTTTCAAGAGAAGTCGATTGATCTGACTGAACAAGATCAAACCGAATGCATTGAAGCTGAATACTAAACTATATTCAGTTTTTGTTAAGCCGTTTAAAACCATAAATACGAAGGGAGAACCTCCGATATAGGCGAACATTACGGAAGCAGCAAATCCGGAAGTTAGAACATAGACCCTGAATATAGGATTCTTAAAGACCTCGGCATATTCTTTTAAAACCGGGCCTAGTTTTAAGGAAATAGAATGATCTGCACCTTTCTTATCATCAAAAATATAAATGGAGAGAAGAAGAGTTAAGGCAGAGATGAGCGCTAAAGCGTAGAAGATCATATTCCAATTCGCGTAATTCAAAAGAATTCCGCCGACGGAGGGTGCCACTATGGGAGCAACGCCCATGACTAAAAGGATCTGAGAGAATACCTTTGCTCCTTCGTGTGGAGAGAAAACATCTCGAACCACGGCTCTTGGGATTACCATTCCTGCGCAAGCACCTAAAGATTGGAGAAATCTAAAGAAGACTAATGACCAAACTGAATCGGACAATGCGCAAGCAAGAGAGCTCACTATGTACAAAATGAGTCCATAAATTAGAGGAGTCTTACGACCGAATCTATCTATTATCGGGCCGTAGAATAATTGTCCGAAAGAAATTCCGAAAAAGAAACTAGTTAACGTTAGTTGCACATTCGAAATTGGAGTCCCAAAATCTTTTGCAATTGCATCCATACCAGGAAGGTACATATCGATAGAGAAAGGACCTACCGCGGTTAGGATGCCTAGTAGTATAATAAGAATAGTATTAGATGATTTACTCACGATCCTAGGATCGAGTCGTTGATCATCCGGTCTATTCTTCTAGTTGTTTTCTCAAAATTTTCTTATCGAATTTACCAACGCTAGTCTTAGGGACCGAAGGAACCGACCGGATATCATCTAATTTAGGAAGTTGCCAGTGAGCGAAATGCTCTTTGAGTCTCTCTAAGATCTTTTTCGGATCAACAGACTTTCCTTCTACAGGAACAACGAAGACGACAGGAGCTTCATCTCTGACTGGATCTTTTCTTCCTACAACTGCTGCTTCCAGTACGTCTGGATCTGCCATCACGAGATTTTCCATATCAACACTGGAGATCCATTCCCCTCTTGTCTTAATGAGGTCCTTTTTTCGATCCGTAATTTGCATGTAACCATACTGGTCTAGAACAACGACATCTCCCGTCCGGAACCATCCATCGGGTGTAAATGACTCAGGAGAGACTCCACTTCGATAGGAACCTGTGATCCAAGGTCCTCTTACAAGAAGTTCTCCGGGAGTGTGTCCGTCTTTAGGTACGTCTTTTCCATCGTCGTCTACCGCGCGGATCTCAACGCCTGCCATCGCTACTCCTTGCTTAGCGCGATACGCATAACGTTCTTCGTCTTTCCAATCATTCATAAAACTTCTAGGACGAGAAACAGTTCCCACAGGAGAAGTCTCCGTCATTCCCCAAGCATGAAGAATAGAGATCCCAAAATCCTTTTCGAATCCTTCTATCAACCCTTTTGGAGCTGCAGATCCGCCTACGACCATAGTATGTAGTTTCAGATTATATTTTGTTTTCTTTAAGTGTTGATAGAGTACATTCCAGACTGTAGGAACTCCTGCGGTAAGTGTGACTCCTTCAGATTCCAATAATTCTGCTAAGCCTGCTCCTAATAGATGCTTTCCTGGAAATACTAATTTGCAGCCTGTCATTACAGAAGCGAAAGGAATTCCCCATGAGTTAACATGGAACATTGGCACAACGGGAAGAACAGTTTCCTTTTCACACAATGCCAAGGCGTCTCCCATACAAACCGACATAGAATGAAGATACGTAGATCTGTGAGAGTAGACGACACCTTTCGGATTTCCTGTAGTTCCTGATGTATAGCAGATGCATGCAGCTTCAAACTCATCAATCGGTTCGAAATGCTCTGTCTCATCCCCAGTTGCTAAAAAATCTTCGTAAGAGATCGAGTTAGGAAGATTCGGAAAAGGCATATTCTCCTTATCATCAATGATGATGAACTTCTGCACTCCCTTGATCTGATCCAGATTCTTTTCCAAAGCGGGAGCTAAAGACTTATCTACGAATATAAATTTGTCCTTTGCCTCGTTGATGATATAAACCAGTTGTTCCGGGAACAATCGAACATTGATCGTATGTAGAACTGCTCGGATGGAAGGGATCGCAAAATATAATTCTAAATGCGCGGAATGATTTAAGCAGAAAGTGGCAATCGCTTCTTCCGGTTTTACTCCTGCCTTTCTGAGAGCATTCATCAATCGGATTGTTCTTTTATAGAATTCTCCGTATGTATAACGCTGAATGGAATTATCATGCCATTTAGTTACGATTTCTTTATGTGGATGTGCATCCTTCGCTCTTTTAAGAATGGAAGGAAGTACTAAAGGATAATCCATCATTGTGGAACGCATATGATTCTCCGCTTAAGAAAAAGAATTTCGCAAAAATCTAATCTATTTATCTTCTAAAGGTCAAGAAGAATCGAATGTTTTCGGTTAGGTTTGAAAATTAAGGATGTAATGTGAATCTTGTTCGAAAAAAAACCAAACGTAGTTTGCTAAAAAAGAGGACTCTATTCGCAATAACCTGCCATCGTGAATCCTAGCTCATAACCGGAGAAGACAGGAATGGCAGCTGCCCAAGCATTTCGTGCTTCCGGATCTTTTAGATCTCGGACAGCGATTTCTATAATATTTTTTGCAGCGATAGTCAGTCCGCAAGGAGAGATAGGAAGACCTTGGTCCCCTTCCATATATTTAGCTAGAGAAAGAAATAGGAAATTCCGAACTAACTGGGACTTGGAATGAATTGCTTTAGAAAATCGAATGTACTCTTTTAAATTTTCAACAGTCTCTCTTCGATTGGCTGTCGAGATCGGATCTGCTTTCATTTTTGTTGCGGTCGCGGTGAACCTTTTTTCGAGTTCCCAACGTATCTTCTCCGCACATAAGAAGTCCATACCTTCTTTTGGATTGAGAGTCTCGTACTTACTTCTATAATATTCAATCTTTCCCCAGCGACTGATACGAAGATGCTTTCCTTCCTTTGTTTCTAGATCGTAAACGATCTCTCCAGTATAGTAGGTTTGTACCTTTTGCGAGTGGGTGGCAGACTGAAAGCTCTCCAAGATCGAGATTCCTGCTGGAGTAAGAGAAGGTCCAGTGTTACCAGTAAGATAAGCAAAGCAGGCTTCATAAGCCTCTTCTTTATCATAATAGTTGCCGTACATTGCTTGCGGGGTGACTAAGCAGCCCGAGCACAGAAAAGAAAAAGCGAAAACGCAAAGAATAGAACTATTACGAGGAAAGTTTATCATAAAGTATTTGGTTTTTCCTTGACGAACCTCAGTCTAAAATACCGTATAGGGTATAATCTATGGACGCAGAAGAAATCAGAAAACAACTCAGCAATCGAATTCACAGGATTAAAGGACAATTGGACGCTATTGAAAGAGGCCTTTATAACGAAGATGAAGATTGTGAAAAAACCCTACTTCTTCTAAAGGCCTCCAGCCAAGCATTAAAAAAGTTCGGCGAGGCTTATGTGCAGGAATATATGGATCGCTGCTTTTCTGATAAGAAATCCGGTGCGGTCGTCCAAAAGAACGTCAAGAAAGCGATCAAAGCCGCCTTCTCACTCTAACTTTTCTCCCTTCTCTTATCCCCTTATACATAAATAGACGCATTCCAGGAGAGCTCAACGCTTCTACTGGAATACTTTATTGGTCTTTAGCTGGCTTAATATTAAAATTTTTTGTATACCCCATGGGGTATTATAAGTCTATATACCCAGGAGGGTATATATGACCCAAATAGATCTAACAAATTGGTATCTGGAACGGGTGCTCTTTGCGCTAGCCGGAACAGTCTCCACAATAGGGCTTTGCGTGGGGTTTTTTATTTCACCCTGGGGCTTCTTGTTCAATGGGATGGTCTCGTTCAACCTTCTTCTCTTTGCTTCCGTACATTTTTGTCCTGCTTCTTATGTTTTAAACAAGTTGGGAGTGCCTTACAAATGCGAATTACAGAAAGATTGAATATTGTAGGTAAGCAGACTCTCCGTTCTATGATCGGAGGGTTGTTTCTTTTTCCGGCGTGGATCTCCGCGGCTCCTCTTTACGATTTTGAATCAGTTTGGAAGAAGGTGCTTGAGAATTCTCCTTCTTTGAAAGCAAAAACGATGGAGGTCGAAGCGGCGAAATCTGCCAGCGAGAGAGCTGGACTTCACTGGTTTCCGAGGCTTTATACTGATTTAAGAACTTATAATACGAATGATCCGACTCTAAATTTCATGGGTAAGTTGGGACAGAGAGCAGCGACCCAATCTGACTTTTCAACCATGAGTGTTAGAAGTAATCCTGCAAATTATCTAGATTCTAACAATCATCCGTATCAAAATCTAAACCCAAATACTGCAAATTTATTCGCGAAAGATACCTTAAATCGTCCTGGCAGCAATACATACTCTAGAGGAACTCTAGGCATGGATCTTTCTCTATATGAAGGAGGCTCGCAATCTGCATTAAAAGAAGTTAGAGATAAAGAATTGGAAGGCACTCGATTAGAAAGAGAATACTTCAAGAGAACTCTGTATCTTCAAACAGCGCTTGCTTATCAGTCTTCCGTTATATTCGAAGATTCGATAAGAGAACAAGATAGATTGCTTAACCAACTTGAGATTTATCTTTCTTCGTATCGCTTGGACTCTAGTCTGAATCCGCTCGGTCATGCTGGTTCACTATCCTTGAAATCGATCAAGCTGAGACTTGGGGCTGAGAAAAGAGAGAACGAACTGTCCCGGACTGAGACTCTGGAATCACTTAAAATTCTTTCTGGCGGTTCTATAGAAGAATTTCGTGCGGAAGAAAATTCATTGATCCGATTTTCGGAAAACTATCTTCCCTTCTCTTCTGATCTATCACAGAGCAACACTGTTCTTTCTAAGGTATTTGACTCTTACTCAAATGCAAGTAAGCAAAAAGTAAAAATGGAGAACGCCAAATTTCTCCCGAAGGTAGGAGTTTATGCGGAAGCATACGGATACCAAGGAGATCGAAATTTTGCGAATGCGTATAACGCAGGAATCTATCTCCAAATGAATTTGCTAAATCCCACGGATATCGGTTCCAGAAAAGAAGCGATTATGAGATCCGAAGCCGCGCAGGCAAAGGCTACGGAGGTTAAGATTAAGGAGAATTCAAATTTCTTAATATTACTGAGAAAAGAAAAGTCTTTAGCCGAAACGAGAGTAGATGCTGAAAAAGCATATCAGATCCAGTCGGAGCAACTAAGGATCTCTCAAGGTTTATTCAAAAAAGGGAATATTCCCATTATCACACTTGCAGAGAGTTTTTCTAGAACGGCTGACGCTTTACGAAAGAAAAGCCAATCGGACCTAGAATATCTGAAAACCAGAGCTGAACTAATCCTTTATTCGGGAGATATCGATGAAAACCGAAACTGAACTATCCAAAGGATTTGCCGGCAAGCTTGCAAATATCTTTGTCGCATCTAAACTAACTCCAATTTTCGCAATTGTAAGTATCCTAGTTGGAGTCTTTGCAGTATATCTCACTCCTAAGGAAGAAGAACCTCAGATCTCTGTTCCTATGGTTGATATCTCGGTTTTTTCTCCTGAGTTTTCCGCGAAGGAAATGGAAAGAAAGATCACCGAGGTGATAGAGAAAGCGGTTTGGGGATTGGAAGGAGTGGAATATGTATATTCTGCGAGTAGCGATCACCAAGCTATGATTACTGTTCGGTTTAATGTAGGAGAACCGTTAGAGCCTTCCTTGGTTAAGATCCATCATAAGATGATGGAGATAAAAGGAATTCTTCCTCAAAACATCTCGTCACCTTCTATTAATTCCTATACGATAGATGACGTTCCTTTTCTTGCACTTACATTCAGTTCAACCGAGAGAGATGATTATTCTTTAAGAAGTTTGGTTACTCCTCTCGCTAAGGAATTATCCTCTACGCCTGATCTCTCTAAAGTAGAGGTTTTGGGCGGAAGAAAAAAAGCGTTACGCGTCATTGCAAATCCTGTCAGAATGAAGGAGTTCGGGATAGATTTCTTGGAACTTGCAGAAGGTTTGAAGGCTAATTCTTCTTCTTTTCCTGCAGGAAAGAATTGGGGAAAAGAGAAGACGTACGACATTGAAATTGACTCTTCTCTCAGAACCGTTTCGCAACTGAGATCCGTTCCGATCAAACAAAGCTGGGGACGAACCATTCTTGTCGGAGACGTAGCAGAAGTTCAAGAAGGTCCACAAGAAAGACAACGTCAATCCATTCTATTCCAAAAGAAAGGCGCTATAGAAGGCGAGAATGCAGTTACAGTAGTCTTCTCCAAAAGAAAGGGAACAGATATAGAAACTCTTTCTAAGATCATTCGAGAGAGAGCACAGACATACAGAACTACTCTTCCGAATGATATTCAATTCACGGTCATTCGGGATTACGGACTGACAGCAGGTGCAAAGTCAAAAGAGCTTATCGAGCATCTAATCATAGCCACTATCTCAGTCTCAGTATTGATCGCTATATGGATGGGACTCAGGGCTTCCTTTGTAGTATTTATTGCGATACCGGTTACCTTAGCTCTCACGTTATTCGTATATTACTTTCTAGGGTATACTTTGAATCGAGTGACCCTGTTCGCTCTCATCTTTTCCATTGGGATCCTTGTGGATGATGCGATTGTAGTGGTGGAAAATATTGAAAGGCACCTAAAAGATTCGAAAGGAAAGGATAAGATTAAGGCCATCCTTTCCGCAGTATCGGAAGTAGGAAACCCTACAATTCTGGCTACTTTTACAGTGATTGCTGCGATCCTTCCGATGGCATTCGTAAGAGGACTCATGGGTCCTTATATGAAACCGATCCCTGTGGGTGCGAGTCTTGCGATGATCCTGTCTCTCCTTGTTGCATTCTCCGTGATCCCTTGGGTTGCTTCGAGAGTTTTGCATCAGAAAAAAGAATCCGGATCTTCTGAGAACATTTCTAAATTAGATCGGGCTTATCTAAGGATTGCATCTTGGCTTTTAGAATCGAAGCTCAATCTAGCAAAAATGGTTTTGTTGATCCTGTTCCTTTTCTCCATCGCGGTTGGTATGGTAGTCTTGAAGGCAGTAAAAGTAAAGATGCTTCCTTTCGATGACAAGGATGAATTTCAGATCACATTGGATTTTGATCCGACTACTCCTTTGGAGCAGACAGTTTTTCAAAGTAAAGAGTTAGCTAATCTTCTTCTGCAAAACCAGGAGATCCAAACAGTTCAGATATTTGCAGGGGAACCTGCTCCCTTCTCTTTTTCAGGAATGGTAAAACATACATTTCTACGCAGAGACGATTGGAAATCGGATCTACATATTCTTCTAAGAGATAAGGGAAAAAGAAAGAAGAAGAGTCATGAGATCATTGAGTCTCTTAGGCCTACTCTCCATGATTTTGAAAAGAAGAATGAAGTTCTGACTAAGGTTCTAGAGATTCCTCCTGGGCCGCCCGTGCTTTCTACATTAGTGATTGAGATCTATGGTCCTTCTGAAGAAGGCAGAAAGAATGTAGCGGATGAAATTCTATCAATAGTAAAAAACCAAGGTGATGTAGTTGATATTGATTCTAGCTTAAGAGAACTTCGTCCGAAGATACATTATCCTTTCGATTTTCAGAAAGGTGGTATCGTAGGAATTCCTTCTGCTAGGCTTGCGGGGAATATGGATTTGTTCTTTAACGAAAGATCTCTCTTCCTTCTTTCAAACGATAGAAATCCGGAAGATGTTTCCGTAGATCTTTCTGTTCCGAATCAGATCCGTTCTTCTAAACAGTCGCTTTCTTCTTGGGGAATTTCATCTAACGTCTCCGGCTCTGTCATTACGAATGCATTGGTTGGTCCTGAGAGAATTTCGAGTTCTAGAGTTTTACACAGAAAGAACTTGAAGCCTGTAGAATATATAACAGGAGAATTTTCCGGCAAGGAAGAAGCTCCCGTATACGGAATTCTTTCGCTTTCTTCCAAAATCTCATATCCGACTTCGACTGCTGAGGTCCCTTGGAATACCGAAACTCCAAAACTAAAATGGGATGGAGAATGGTACATTACGTATGAAGTCTTTCGTGATCTAGGCGGAGCCTTTGCTGTTGTTATGGTCTTGATCTATATTCTGGTATTAGGTTGGTTTCAAAATTATAGATTGCCAATCATCATCATGGCCCCCATTCCGATTTCCTTGATCGGAATTATCCCAGGTCATTGGATTACCGGAGCTTACTTCACGGCAACTTCAATGGTCGGCTTTATTGCTGGAGCGGGAATCATCGTAAGAAACTCCATTATACTCGTAGATTTTATAGAAGCGGAGATCGAGTCGGGAAAATCGGTACGCCAAGCAGTTTTAGATGCAGGAGTAGTGAGATTTCGTCCCATGTTCTTGACTGCGGCAGCAGTAATTGTGGGAAGTTCGGTCATGCTCTTTGATCCGATTTTCCAAGGACTTGCGGTTTCTTTGATTTTTGGTGAGATTGCGGCGACTGTGCTGAGTAGATTCGCGGTCCCTGCGTTTTACTATTGGTTTTCGGGTAGAAAGTAAGGGGTCGCTATTTTCGCTCTCAAGCTCGACCGTTCGAGTCCCTAATATTTTGCCGAAGAAGGGACTCGAACCCCCACGGTGTTACCCGCTGGTACCTGAAACCAGTGCGTCTACCAATTCCGCCACTTCGACTAGTGGTTGGAGGGATTTTCTCCCTTTGGATAATTTTGCGTCTTGGGACTTTCCGTCAGCTTATTTTTGGAATTCATTGACACGATAATTGAGAGGAAAGTAGGGTCAGGATAAAATGAAAGAAGAGCGCAAGACTTCAGAGACGGACATTAAGTTGGCCCTAAATATTCGAGGCACGGGAAAGTATCAGTTCGATACTCAGATCCCGTTTTTCGAGCATATGCTCTCGCATGTTTCCAAGCACGGGTTGATCGATTTGGATCTTTGGCTGCGAGGCGACATAGAAATCGACTGTCATCATAGTGTCGAAGATACAGCCATTCTTCTAGGTGCTTCTATCCATAAGCAGCTCGGCGACAAGGCTGGGATTAGAAGATACGGCCATTATACCCTGACCATGGATGAAGTACTGACCACAGTAGCTGTGGATTTAGGTGGCAGATATTTTTATAAATATACCGGGCCGGAGCTCACAGGCAAGTTTGGTATTTATGATGCGGAACTTTCTTTGGAATTCCTACAGAAGCTTGCCTTGAATGCCAAGATGAATCTTCACGTGGTCGTTCACTATGGCGATAATAGACATCATATTCACGAATCTATTTTCAAGGCTTTGGGTAAGGCTCTGCGTATGGCTATCGAGATCGATCCGGCCGCCGGCGGAGCTATTCCTTCTACGAAAGGCGTTTTGGAATGATTGCCGTTCTTGATTATGGAATGGGCAATATTCATTCTTGCTTGAAGGCAATCTCTTTATTTACTAGCGACTTCGCTTATACCAAAGATCCTGAAACTCTTAGATCGGCTCAGGCACTTATTTTGCCTGGTGATGGTCATTTCGATAAGGCAATGTTCAATCTGAATGAGTCCGGCCTTCGACAATTCGTAGATGATCATGTTACGAAAGGTAAACCTCTCTTCGGGATTTGTATCGGTTTTCAAATCCTATTCGAAGATTCAGACGAGACCATTTCTGGAAACCAAAAGCAGATTGTTCCTGGCTTAGGATACATAAAGGGAAAGGTCCGAAAATTCAAAGGCAAGAATTACAAGGTGCCTCATATCGGTTGGAATAAACTGTATAAACGAAATCCTTCCAAAAGTAATTTGTTAAAGAATGTGGAAGACGAATCCTTTGCTTATTTTATCCATTCTTATCGCCCAGTGGATGTGGAGTCCAAAGCAGTGAGCGGTGTTTGCGATTATTATGGAGAAAGATTCCCCGCAGTTGTCGAGAAAGAAAACATTTGCGGAACCCAATTCCATCCGGAGAAGTCTCATTCTTTCGGTTTAAAGATCCTGGAGAACTTTATTAAATCTTTATGATATTAATTCCTGCCGTTGATTTGTTGGATAACACTGCTGTTCGTTTGTTCAAAGGAAACTACGACGAAAAAACCGTTTATTCTACCGAGCCTTGGAAATTGGCCGAAGGTTTTGAAAGAAACGGTGCGACTCTTCTTCACTTAGTGGATTTGAACGGAGCAAGAAATCAGATCGGTGTGAACAGCGAATCTATTTCAAAAATCCGTAAATCGACGAACCTCAAGATCCAGCTTGGAGGAGGTATTCGAGATAAAGAAAAACTAGAATACTACGACTCTATCGGGATCGACCGTTTTATTTTGGGGACTGCTGCCGTAAAGGATCCAGCTCTTTTAGAATTTGCTCTGAATAAATACGGTGAGAATCGGATCGTAGTCGCAATCGATGCAAGAGACGGAATAGTCAAAATTGCAGGCTGGGAAGTCGATTCAGGAGTTCATTATTTGGATCTGATGGATAAGATGCAAAAGGCTGGGATTCGGAACATTATTTTTACCGATATCGCACAAGACGGAACTTTGGCAGGTCCAAACCTCAAAGCATATAAGGAAATCCTAAGTAAATATAATTTTCAAGTAATTGCCTCTGGTGGGATTTCTTCTCTTCGAGACATCATGGCCTTATCTTCTCTTGGTACTCCGATCCCTATGTTCGGTGTGATCACTGGCAAGGCTTTGTACGAAGGTAAGATAGATCTTGCAGAAGCGATTACAAGTCTAGGCGCTGACTGATCTAATTCATTCTAGTCGTTTGGCTTTTGGATATATTTTTCTTTCCTTATGCCTTCCTAATACGTAAAAAGGTTATTTATAATCGGAGTTCCGAATGAAAAAACTGCCATCTAATTATATTCTCGCCGTTGTTTCCGCCGTTGCCGCTTTCATTTCTTTTCTTTTGATCCGCAAATTCTTCGGTGGGCAGGCAGGAGACGGAGTAGCTCAGGCAATTTGCGATGCTCTTAGCGATTCAGGTTCTTGTGATAAGGTTTCCGAAAGCAGCATCTCAGCAATCCGTGGAGTTCCTGTTTTTGGTGATATTCCGATCGCTCTCTTCGGATTTGTATTTTACGGTTTTATTACATATCTTTTCGTTCGATCCGAATTGAATAAGGATGCTTCTAAAGGATATCTTCTTTTCAGCTTTTATACTTTAGTCCTTGCTCTCGTCGTAGATATCGCTCTCTTCTCCGTTTCTGTATTTTATATAGATGCGATTTGCGGACTTTGTGCGGTAACCTGGACTTGCACAGTTTTACTGACTGCGGGAACTTTTTTGCAGATCAGAGACTTCGGAGACAAATCTCCTAAGATCATTCCTGGTATCTTAAAAACGGAAGGTCTTAATACTTATATCGTGCTCTTGGCTCTTCTGGTGGTCGGTCAGATTGGAGGAAAGTCTCTAAACAATTCTCTCGTTGATGGAGAGCATACTGGACTTTCTCAAATCCAAAAACAACTTACCGATTACGAAAAGGCTCCTCTTCTATCTATCGATATCAAAGGTTCATCTTTCCAGGGCGATCCAAATGCACCGATCACGATCGTAAAATTTGCGGACTTCAACTGCGGACATTGCATGCATACTTCTCATATTTTGAAGAAGGTTCTGAGAGACTACGATGGTATCGTAAAAGTAGTGTATAAGAATTTTCCTTTAGATGCTTCTTGCAATCGATTGGTGCAATCTCCTCGTCCAGAAGCAAGTTCCTGCGTAGCTGCTTCTGCAGCGATCTGCGCGGATAAGCAGAAAAAGTTCACAGTGATGTATGATGATCTATACAAGAATACGGAGAATCAAGTAATGCACACTCCTTCTACAGTGCTTAGCCTGGCACAACAAGAAGGATTGGACATGAATCAGTTTAGATCTTGTCTTTCTTCTCCAACTGTAAGAGATCAGATCAATAAAGAAGTGGATGAGGCCGACAAACTGCAAATTCACAGTACACCTAGTTTATTTATTAATAATAAAGCCATTCAAAGCGGAACTCCAAACGAGCAGTTCCTTCGCGCTTTGATCGAGAGCTTGATCAAGAAAGTTTAAGGATCTCTTGTGTCGGATACGGCCGAGGAACAGAAAAAACAGATACTTTGTAGGAATTGCGGTTCGAGCATTCTTTCCGACTCGGAAAAATGTTTGTTCTGTGGTTCTTATCAGCAACCTGGTCGTCTTCCTTTCTTGAAATATCTTTCGGAAAGTAGGATTTTCAGGATGGGTTTTCTATTTCCATTCTCTTCTCTGATTGCGATCTCCGTTCCGATATTTAATCTATTTCATCCAATCCCTTATGCAGATTGGTCTTGGATCTTTATTCTTTCGTTCTTTCTGATCGCGTTTACAATCTTCGGTTTTATCTCGGAGAGAATTTTCCTAAATAAGGTAAAGGGAGATGCTAAGGATTTTAGAGAAGGATTCTTTGAATGGCAGAAGAACTTGTATCTCAAGACTCCGTATCTTTCTTTTCTTGGAATGTTCTTATTTGTGTGCGTTCCCTTGCTGGATTGGGAAGGTCCGATCGCTTTTTCGGCATCTTCTTCTTTCATTTGGACCGCTTTGCTTGTATTTTTGCTTAAGATACTGATCCCTCTTTTCTAAACTACGGAGACCTAACCCATGGTTCAAAAGGCCGTAAGGATACTTATCCTATTTCTTATTCTAATGATCGTTTTTGCTTCGCTTATCACCTGGCATACGATCAATTTCCGTCCTCTTACATTAGGATTGTATTATGAAAAGATCTTTTGGGAAGATGTGTTGGATGATCCAGAGACTTTAACTTCTCTTAGGATATTGGACTCTTGGGGAATTCGATCTCATAATCACAAATGGTCCGATTCTTCTCCGGAGAAGGAGATGGAATTGGCCGACAAAGCCAAACGAAATCTCGAGATCCTCAGAACGTACAATCCTGCCGGTTTGAATAGAGAAGATCGTACTTACTATAAAGCTTTGGAATGGAATCTACAGTTGGAATCCGATCGAGAGCACTATATCTATAACTATTATCCGGTGAACCAATTATTCGGAATTCAAAATCATATTCCTTCCTTTTTGGCCACTTCGCATATCGTGGAAGATGAAGAGGATCTGAGCGCCTATCTAGATAGGCTCAAAGGAATTTCGGAGAAAATGGAGCAAGTGATTCGAGGCTTGGAACTTAGAGAGTCGAATGGAGTCATTCCGCCGGATTTCATTTTAAAGAGAGTCATTCATGAGATCGAAACATTTCGCATAAAAGATGTGGAATCGAATATTCTTTATTCAAGTCTGAAATCTAAATTAGAGAAATCGAATGAAATAACACCAGAAAGAAAGGCTTCTTCTCTGACTGAAACTAAAAAGGTACTCCTTGATTCGGTGTATCCTTCTTATTCCAAATTACAGACTTTCTTAGAAAGACAATTGAGATCCGCAAACAATAAGGCAGGAGCCTGGAAACTTCCGAATGGTGAGCAATTTTATGCTCATACATTAAAGAATCATACTACTACCAATTTAACTCCTCAAGAAGTTCACCAGATAGGTCTCTCTGAGGTTAACCGTATCCAAACAGAAATGAAAACCATTTTGGAGTCGGTCGGAATGAAAGGCAAAAATATCCAAACTGCAATGAAGGAGTTAAGAGAAAAGCCTGAGTTTCAATTTCCGGATGAACCAACGAGTAAGGAAAAGGTTCTGGAATCTTATAAAACTATTTTGGAGGATTCGATCCGAAAATCCAAAACCATATTTCCGAAATGGCCAAAAGCCAAGGTTTTGGTAGAAAGAATCCCGCAGTTCAAAGAGGCGGGAGCAGCCGGAGCTTATTACGAAGAGCCTAGTCTGGATGGAAAACGTCCCGGTGTATTCTATGCAAATTTAAGGAATATAAAAGAAATCCCTAAATTCGGAATGAATACCTTAACCTATCACGAGGCTGTTCCAGGACATCATTTACAGATAGCTTGGTCTCAAGAATTAACGTCAGCACCTCGCAAGCTTAGGACTACTCACTTCACTGCTTTTGTGGAAGGTTGGGCTCTTTATGCGGAGCGTCTTGCTAAAGATTATGAATTTTATTCAGATCCATATATCGATCTTGGAAGATTACAGGGAGAACTATTCCGTGCGGTTCGCTTGGTTGTAGATACAGGGATTCACTATAAACGTTGGAGTAGAGAAGAAGCCATTCGGTACATGTCCGATAATACAGGCATGGGGCCGACAGAAGTTACTTCTGAGATTGAAAGATACATCGTTTATCCTGGACAAGCATGTGCGTACAAGATCGGAATGATGTCCTTCTTAAAAATGAGAGAAGAATGGAAGACTGCTAAGGGCAAGGACTTTGATATCAAAGAATATCATGGCTTCGTTCTCGGAAAAGGTTCACTTCCTTTAGAGATCTTAGAGCTAACTTCTAAAGAAGAACTAGGACTTACCTCTAAGAACTGATTAGTCTGGATTGTGATTCAAGGTCTTAGACTTTCCTGCGGGAAAGGATTGTACAATCGCAGAATGTAAGAAATCTCTAGCCTTTCCTACAGCAGAAGAAATAGATTCTCCTTGCCCAAGATAAGAAGCAATCGCCGAAGAATAAGTGCATCCTGTTCCATGAGGATTAAAATCCTGAACAAAAGGCTTAGAATAAGAAAGACTTTCTCCATTCGGAAAACTTAATATATCTAAGGCCTCGGCAGAATGTTTAAGATGACCGCCTTTCAATAAGACAGGCACTCCTAATTTTTTAGAAAGGGATATTGCCTCTGGTTTCATCTCTTGGGAAGTTTGAATTTCTCCTGATCCTAGGATTTTTGCTTCATCTAGATTTGGAGTAACTATTCCAGCCATCGGCAATAATTCTTGGATGAGTGAAGAGATTGCTTCGTCTTGTAGAAGTTTGGCTCCACTAGTCGCAACCATGACCGGATCCACGACTAAATGAAAGTCTTGGCCTTTCGCTCTATACTCTTTTAGGATTCTCGAAACCGTTCGGATCAGGCTCTCTGAGAATAGCATTCCTGTTTTCACAGCTTTCACAGGAAAATAAGAAAAGACTGCACGCATTTGTTTTTCAAGAAAGCCTGCGTCCACTTCTAAGATGCCAGTGACTCCATCTGGATTTTGAGCAGTAAGACAGGTAATCACGGAGGTACCGAAACTTCCCGTGCTATTGAATGTTTTCAGATCCGCTTGGATTCCTGCGCCTCCTCCTGAGTCGGAGCCTGCGATCGTTAATACTACCGGTTTTGACATGAGTTCTCTTACGTTCAAGGCCAGCCGAATAGATCCCAATCGACTGTTTCTTCTCTAGAGAATTTGATTCCTTCGGATTCTAAAAGTTTTTTTTGTAAAATTGCTCTAGGAGCATCGCCTCTAAAGGAAATTTTTCCCTGGCTATTGATGACTCTTTGCCACGGGATCTTTTGCTCCTGCCCTTTCTTGAGGGAATTCAATGCATAGCCAACCGCTCTGGCAGCTCTAGGTTTACCTGCCAAGACTGCGATCCGTCCATAACTAGTGACTCTTCCCTTAGGCACCTTCTTTACGATTTTATAAACTTGTTCGTAAAAGTTCGGGATCTTTTCTTGTACAGCCTTCTTAGTTGGCTTCGATCTCATACTGCAGATCTTTCCATCGGACTTGCGTCATTGCTAGGCTGTGGAGGTCTTAGAGGCAATTCCACTTTGAAGACGGTTCGTCCTGGCGAAGAATCCACAGTAATCTTGCCCTTATGTTTTTCTACGATTCCTTTTACGATCCCAAGGCCTAGTCCGGATCCTTCTCCTTGGTCCTTAGTGGTAAAGAATGGATCCCAGATCCTATCTTTGATAGAAGAATCGATCCCCGGGCCGTCATCCTGGACTTCTATAGTTACAGTCTCTCCGGAAGAATAAACTGAGAGCTCAATCACTCCCTGTCCTCGTATCGCCTGGTTTGCGTTTTGGATCAGATTGGTCCAGACTTGATTCAACTCATCCGGATTACAGACAACTCTAGGGATCGGAGAGAAGTTCTTTTTCACTTCTACTCCGTACTTCAACTGGTTGTTCATGATCACTAAAGTATTCTCAATCCCTTCGATCAGATCGGCATTGGTAAATGATTTGCTCTGATCCAAGTGAGAATAGTATTTCAAGGCTTTGACGATACGAACGATGTTCCGGATTGAATATTTGATGTTCTTAATATTTCGATTCGTATTAGAAGCATGCTTGAGCATTTCATATCCGGATTTAGCGCTTTCTCCCTGGATCAATACCTCATAGATATACTTGCGCACTTCCATAATATCATTTTCGATAATGAAAGAAGAAACTTCGCCGGCAAAAGAAGGATCGACTCCGATCTGAACCATCTCTTCTTTCACTTCCTTTTTCACCCGGAACTTATCTTTGGATTCCATAGGTTGATTTTTCTTTCTGTCTCTCAGGATATGAAGAAGAGCAACTTCGAAGGATTTACGTAGCTTTTTATTCCGAGCAAATTTAACGATCTCGAATACGTTTTTCACTATATAGTTCATATTCGATTCTAGATTGTCCGCAGAACCGTTGATCACTCCGGCGGGAGTATTGATCTCATGAGCGATCCCTGCAACCATGGTTCCTAAAGAAGCCATCTTCTCGGACATGATCAACTGGGATTGTGCGCTTTCTAATTCTTGTGTTCTATGACGGACTTTCTCTTCTAAGGTTTCGGTTAGCTCTATTAATCTTTCATAAAAAATAGAATTGGATAAAGACATCACAGAAACGGAGCGCATCTCATTCAGCTTTTCTAATTCGGAACTAGTATATCTTCGTCCGTCAGATCTTGGGCCTAGAACAAGCATTCCTAAAAGGCTTTTGTTTAAGATAAATGGTACTAATAGATCTGCTTTTGTTTTTGCGGAGAAAGCGAGTGCATGCTCTTTGATCTGGAGGAACTTAGCATTCTCGATGAATTCCTCAGAATAAAAGATCTTATCGTGTTCGGTGATCCAGAGTAGAAAAGGATCGAAGATATAAAAATGATCCTCTCCCTCTTGGTTCGGATAAGGTGAGAATTTTCCAAGGTCCTCTTTCCAAAGATATATCTTGCATCTGGTAGTATTGATGATACTGGGCAAGAATTTCAGGATTTTCTCGCAAACGCTTTCGGTGATGTTGGTTGCAATCAAATCGCTCTTGAATTTATCTAACGAAGAAAGGTATTTTACGTATTCCTGGTCCTTTATGTTTAATTTGGAAAGAGCCGAAGATAAATTCCAATTCGTGCTGAATTCATTGAACCAGACCCAGACAAAAACAGCTCCTAAGGTTGTGAATGGAAGGCTGATCAGAAGGGCCGTGGTTCGATTCGCATCCAGCGAACTGAAATCCAAAGCGATAATTAATGCCGATTGCAAAAGGAATGCGGCTAAAACGAGACCTACTATGGGTCCGAATTTGCGTATGATTTTCATCGCTTGCCCGTAAAATTAGGCTTAAGAATGTCAACTTCCACAATTCCAGTAAAGGAGTTTTTTACGATCGCGCGGGTCTTCGGCGCGTTCTACGATTTGTATTCTCTCGAAAGAGGAAGGGTTCGAGCTGTTTTAAGAGGAAGGCTCAGAAATTTTGCCGCAAAGGAAAGGCATCCTTTCGTAGTCGGTGATCGGGTCCAAGCCATGGAATCCGGAGGTGAATGGGCCATAGAGGAGAGATTACCTCGTAAGAATGAACTTCTTCGAAAGAGCAAGGAAGGGGACGCTCAAGTTCTCTGTGCGAACGTGGATCAGGTCGCGGTCCTAGCCTCTTTGAAAAATCCGGAAACCAAGGACGGATTCTTAGATAGATGTCTTGCTGCGGTCCATCTTGCAGGAGTTATTCCTCTCATCGTATTTACGAAATCCGATTTGGTGGATCAGGAAACGGTGGCGCATAGAGCCTCCGTCTATCAAAATTTAGGTTATGAAGTCTTAACAGTTTCCTGTCAGACCGGCCAAGGTCTAGACGAATTGCATTCCAGGTTTTCGTCTAAAACTACTTACTTGGTGGGAAATTCGGGCGTAGGAAAATCTAGCTTAGTAAACGTCTTATCGGATAGAGAGTTGCAAAAGACCTCCCAAATCAGTCTTTCCACGAAGAAAGGTAAGCATACGACCACGAATTCCAATTTTTTGGTGCTCGATAATAATATAATATTAATCGACTCTCCCGGGATCAAAGAGTGGGGTATTCTCCATCTTTCCAAAGGGGAAATTTTGGATAGCTTTCCGGAATTAAGGAAGCATAAAGAGTTATGCGACATTTCCGATTGTTGTGATGCAGGGCCTGGGTGCAAAATGTTGCTTTCTTTAAACCAAGAAGCCGATATTACGATTGAAAGGAAGAAAAGCTTGGAATCTATGCTTGCCAGCTTGGAAAACCCGTTTAGAATTACACGTAGGGACCACTTAAAAAATGAAAGTAAGCCCTAAATCCTTAGAGTACAATTCGATCGAAGAAGTAATGAACTTCGTGAGGGATTACGGTACGGGAAATATGTTACGTTTCCTGAATGCTATCGAAGATAATAGCGGCAACGTACTCGTAAAGGAAGAGGTCCAAGTCAAAGAGTCTGCTTTAGCAAGACTGAAAGAAATCAAAGGCCAATACAACCCTGAATTCAAGATCAAACTAACCAGAGAACTTATCGGCCAGATCCAGGATAAACTCTGCGAAAAGATCGTCCTACAACTCAGAACTACGGATAAGAAATTCCTAAAGTTCATGTATGAAGAAAATACCTTCAATTACAAAGGTATCATACGAAACGCATTATCCAATAAAAAGCATCTTCTATCATTATTCAAGGTCTACGAAGTAAATCCAAACTTCTTCAAACATATATGTGAATTAGGACTTCTCGCTCTTGGGATCGTACTCATTCCGGATGCGTTGAAATATAAAATGCTTCGCCGTTATTCTTTTCTAGGCGGCGTGTTTATGGACATCGCTCGAGTTACCGGAGACAATTGGAATCGACCGTTTCCGGATGATACCGAGAAAACTAGGATCGCAAAACAATGTGCAAATTTCATGCAGAAGTTGGATCTTCCTGAGTTCGTGTGTTCTGCCGCTTCTAATCACGTTCCCTTAGGATTGCAAGATAACACCGATGTTAGTGCCATTCCCGCCAAGAAGGGAGATAGAGAGAATCCTGATGAGACCTTCTTCTCCGAGTTAATGGTAGAAGATGGCGAAAGTGATTCTGCTCCTGATGCTGCGGACGAAGAAGAAGCTGGTCTTCCGGATAAATCTGAAGATTTCCTAAGAGAGCTTCTTACAGACTCATTAAAGATTGCTCGTTATATTCATACCGTCAGTTCCTTTACACATGATAAAGAATATGTAATGGAAGAGTTAGTATACTTCCTCGCTTATAATACTACTCGAGGATACTTTAACGAATTACTCGCTAACCCACTCGTTAATCTCTTCAAACAATTTGAAGAAAACGTAAAGCGTATGCGTAAGCTCGCAGAAGTAGAAATGCAATGCCTTCATCCTCCCGCTGCTTGGGCTTATCCTAAGCCAAAAGCTAGCCAAGTTCTCTGTAAGAACAAGGTCTGGGACTGTCCGAATATCGTTCAGGGATGGGACATACATGTGATCTCTTCACAAGAAGCGTTTGGTTGGGTTGGATCCAGTTTACCTGCAGATCATTATCCAAAATGTAAATTAGAAGAAGAGCTGGATTCATTGCCTGAAATAGAGACGGTGAAAAAGGCAGAGAAGAAGTAGAATCCGTTCGATTTAAACTAATCCTAAAGGATTAGTAAGTTAGTCCCGATTGAAAACTGCCAAACGGTCATTTTTTGGAAATTTTTTTCTTACATAAATCTAAGTAATTTTAGAAAACGGCATTATACAAAGGATTCGTAAAAAAGTCCTTGTTCGTTTGTTGTATATAAAGCATTCTTAAGCTTAAAAGCGGGGGAGATAGTATGTTAAAATCAAAGAATACCCTAATCATTATATCGTTCCTTTCGATCGCTTACCTGATTGCTTGCAGTCCTAAGACTAGCAGCGACCATGTAAAGTCGGAAGCAACCGATGCGAACGCCAAGATCGTTTGGATCACTGGCGATGTTAAAATCCAATCTGCTGAAGGAGAAAGAAAAGCCGAGTTCGGACAATCTGTTTCTCCGGCCGACACGATCATTACCGGTAAAAACGGCTCTGTAGAGATTATGGTAGCTAATAGCGGTATCGTAAAAGTTTCCAAAGACACCGAGTTATCCGTCGCTGCACTTACTAGCGAAGAAGGAGCTAACGTTAAGGTGAATCTGAACTATGGAAAGATCGTTACCATGGTTCGCAAAGAGAACAAGAACTCTGATTTCCGCGTAGTAACTCCAACAGCATTAGCTGGGGTTCGTGGAACCACCTTCTTAACCTCTGTAGAGAACCCATCCGGTGGAAAACCGAATTGTGCTGAAGAGCATTGCGACGTTAAATTCGCAGTCTTAGAAGGTTCTGTTGCTGTTTCTAAAGTGGGAGAAGACGGAGAAGTCATTCTGGAGAGAAACAGAGAGATCACTCTGAAAAAGAACCAGAAATTGACTGACAAGATGATTCTTTCTCTTCGTCCTGAGTCAGTAAAACAACTCAAAGGACTGATCGTTCTGAAAAAGAATGATGTTTTAGAATATAATAATCTTGTGGACGAACTGAAAGCTTCCAGCGAAGAGCTTCGCATTTTAAGCCAAGCTTCTACTGTTGAAGAGGCTCGCACTCAATTGCAGAAACGTGAGATCTCCAAGGCGAATGCCGATGAGGTGACCAAAACTGCGAAAGAAGTGAACGAGACTAAATACGTTCAACAAGATGTTCACAAGGAAAAACTGAAATTAAACGCGAAAGAAACCTTCTAATCGAAGTTTTCTTCTTATTTTCTTCGCTTTTACCCTTTCCTTGAAATTGTAAGCCCCGCATCACAGCGGGGTTTCTCTCTTTAGATTTCTTAACAGTACTAACTCAGTTAGGTTGGATCGACTTGACCCGACTGCAGACCGAAAAATTCATCTTCTTTAAATCGAATCCTTAAGTACGGAATTAGGAAAAGATTTGCTAAATCCGTCCTCTGGAAATTTTTTTACTAGATGGGGACATCTTCTTTTCGTAATCTTAATTTACTCTCCTTAATTGTAATATTAGGAAGCGCTTGTTCTTCCGTTCAGAAATTGGACGAGCCTTCTAAGCTGATACAAGAGCCTTATTACAAACCGATCGGAGAGGCTGCCAATGTGTTTATCTACCGCGAGTCCGAAACGGATTTTAGGGTTCGCAAATCGGGACATGAGATCCCTGTGGTGGCATTCAGCCCTATTGAATATCCTAAGTCTGTGGACAATAAACTGGCTTCTTACTTTGAGCAAGAAATCGGTTTGATATGGAAGGATATCAAGTATGCAAACGCAAGAATTTCCAAAGATGCTTGGAAGAACAAAGAAACTCTAACAGACGAATTAAAGAAGAAGGAAGCGGACATCATCGTATTTGGTACGATCTCCGAATCAAATTCGGGTTGGTCTTTTAAATTTGAAATCAAAGATTCAGTCGACGACTCAAAGTTTGGAGATTTCGAACTTAGCTTTAAGAAGCCGGTCTCAACGGAAGAAGTGGGCAACTGGACCCAAGCAATCTTCTGGAAGGCTTCCGATAGAATTATTTCTCTCGAAACAAAGCAAACCACAGTGCCAGTCTGGGATCGCAAACCGGATCTTTCTCGAATCAAAGAGATCGTAAATTCTTCCGTAAAAGGTCTTCTGAATGTTCGTGCGTCCTCTAGCGACACAGAGATCCTTTGGAAAGGAAAATCCTTGGGTTCCGCTCCTCTTCTGGATATTCCAGTTTCGGAAGGTATCCAAGAGATCCAGCTCGTTCTAAAAGGCAAGAAGCCGATCACTAAGACAATTCAAGTCCGAGCAGGAAAGAAAAATTATTTATTCCATGAGTGGGAAGAAGACAAAACTCTCGGCGCTGCGAAAGTGATCAGTGTGCCGAACGGATTGTCGGTTTCTATAGATGGATACAAACAAGGAGAAACTCCCTTCTACCGAAGCAATCTGACTCCAGGTGCATATCAATTAGAACTTCTAAAAGAAAATGCGGACGGAGCTTATGTGTATTATGAAGGAGTCTTGGATGTAAAACCGGACAAGGTCGCAGAACTTGCTCTTCCTTATACTGGTCAAGATCTTCTCTCCGAATCTGAGTTTTGGAAACCATCTGGCGAAATTGGCTTCTCTGCTATCGGTCCGAAAGGATTGGAATTCGCAAAAAAGAAAAATCTTCCGAATGGATGGAATGGCGCTTATTCTTTGCCTTTCATTCCTGAAGAAATGGATCTAGAAGGATACTTTCTTCTTCCTGTAGATCATAAAGAGGGTTCTGTTGCAGTGACCTTTCATTTCCAGGGACTCTCTCTGGGAATAGAAGCCGGTAAGGAAAAAGTCTCCATCTTTCAATTTCCTTCCGACGGAAAAACATTAGGAACTTATAAATACAAAGACGTGGATAAGGATGTGGGCCGTCCCTTCTCCTTTAAAGCCGATCCGAAAACGAAAAAACTCTCTCTCTATCTCGGCCAAGACAAGGTCTGGGAAGGAAATCTTCCTGTAGGAGGACTCTGGACAATTTCCGTATTAACTCGAGGAGAAGAGTTCAGAGAAAAAGCTCCATTGAAAGATTTAAAGATTCTTTATAAAGGATACAAGTGATGAATCGCAAGCTAATCTATCTTATCTCATTTTTATTCGTAATTCTTTTTGGGATCAACTGTGCTTCTAAGGATTTTCGCAAATCCAACGCGCAGGATGCAATCTTAGAAAAGGATATAATTTCACGCCAAAAACTGAAGCAAGCATCTAAGCTCATCAATGAAGGAAACTCTGCCTTCCAAAAGGAAAAATTCGAGTTAGCCTTATCTAAAGGAAAAGATGCGGTAAACACGTATCCAACTGCAGAAGGATATTATTTGATCGGTTCTTCGCAATATCGTTTAGGCAAACCGGAAGAAGCGATTGGTTCTCTTAAAAAGGGAACAGAACTCGATCCTGAGAACGAGCAAATCCTCCTAACACTGGGAATTATTTATACTTCGCAGGGAGCGAACAACGAAGCGATCGATGCGTACTCTAAATTAGAAAAGCTCCCCAAGGTAGATGGATCTTCTTATACATTTAAGAAGGCTGTATTACTCAAGACGATTGGTAAATACGCAGATGCCTATTCTTCTTTAAAATCGATCCCGGAAGATAAGTTCAAATTCAAAGCCCAGCTTTATATGCAATTAGGGGACACTGCAGTCCAGCTGAAAGAATATGAAGCCGCAGAATCTTATTTCGAAAAGGCTAGAAATGTCGATCCTGAGCTAGCTTCTGCAAAACAATCCGCTTCTGCGACTAAGGTTGCTTCTTCATTAGAAAAAGGGAATGCTGCTTTGAAGGCAAAGAATTACAAAGAGGCAGTTCAACATTTTACCTTTGCGACTCAATTGGATCCAAAGAATCCTTCTCCGTATGTCTTTTTAGGGAACGCTAAAATTTTATCCGGAGACAGTGACGGAGCTATCAAAGCATTTGAAACTTCCCTTAAGCTCAAGGCGGATTATTGGGAAGGCTATTCTGGATTAGCCTCAGCTTACAGCAAGTCAGGAAATCATCCTAAAGCGATCGCAGTTTTAGAAAAAGCGATCCCATTCTTTCCTAAAAATGCGGCGATCTACAACCAGATCGGTTTGAACCAAAAGTCTTTGGGAGAAAATGCAAAGGCAATGGTTTCCTTTACAAAGGCGAGGGAATTGGATCCGAATTATAAAGAGCCTGTTTTGAATCTAGTATATCTTCTTGCCTCCGAGAATCGATACAAGACTGCCAGAAATGAATTAGAAAAACTGAAACAAGATGACGAGATAAAAAAAGTCCAAGTCTTCTTGGATGTTTCAGAACTAATCAATGAAGGAGATTTACGTCTTCGTAAAGGAGATACTAAATCAGCCAAGGCGTCTTTTGATAAGGCAAAAGCTAAGGACAGTGATGACCCAAGCGTTTATACTGCGTACGGACGTTTGTATCAGATCTCCGGCGATTCTAAGCAATCGGAACAGAACTATTTAAAGGCTCTTACTTTGCAAAAAGGGAATCTTCTCGCTTTGCAAGGACTGATCCGTCTGTATTCCGCACAGAAAAACCAAACTAAAGTGAATCAATATACCAAAGAACTCGAGGCAGTTACCGGCAATGATCCTATTTCTGGAATTATAATCGCAAGAACCTACGAGGACAAAAAGGAATTTGAAAAGGCGGAGAATGTTTATAAAGGCTTACTCAAAAAGTATCCTGATAACGAGTCCGTACATTTCAGATTGGCTTATCTCTACTATAAGATCGCGTTAGAAGAGAATGAAAAGGCAAATTATGATTCTGCTACTTCCTGGTTGGCCAAAGCAGAAAAACTAACAAAGGATCTACCAGAAATAGCGGAAGCTAGACAAACCATCGAGCAAAACCGAAAGTTTGCAGAGGTGGTCCCTACGATCCAGAAGGCAAACAGGTTCTTTGATTCAAAGGCGTATGAAAAGGCTCTTCCGCTATATCAATCCGCGTATGATAAAACGAAAAAGCTGACCTTATACATTAAGATGGCTGAATGTTATCTCGCTATGGGAATGGAGGAGAAGGGAATCCATTTATTGGAAAACTCTCCTGATGCTTCCAAAAATCTAGCGGCTCAGGAAGCGATCAATGCGTTCCTCTTAAGAAAGGGTGAGATAGAGAATGCAGAGAAGGGCTTCCATAAGATCCTAGAAAAGAAGCCTGATTCGTATTATAGTCATTATCAGTTGGGAATTATCTCTCTTCAGAAGAAAAACTATGACTCTGCAATCGAATCCTTTAATCGCTCATGGCTATTGAATTCCGAGTTCACTGCCTCCAGAATAGGAAAAGGAATCGCATTCTATAACCAAGGCAAGGGCAAAGAAGCAAAAGAAGAATTTGAAAGTGCAATGAAGGCGGATACGGAAAATGAGCTGGCTCCGTATAATATCGGAATTGTGCTCTTTAACGATAATCTTTTGGATCAGTCTGTAAACATATTCAAGGACATCATTAAAAAGAATCCTGACTTCCCGGATGCGTACTTTCAACTTTCTTATATTTACTTTAAGAAAGGAGACTTGGAAGCAGCGGATGCGGAGATCGTGAAAGCGATCGATTTAGAAAGGGATGAAAAGTTCTTACACGCAAGGATCCGTATTTTATCCGAGCTTAGACTTAAGAACCCGAGCAACCCTGATTACAAACGTCTGTCTTTAGAATTAGGAAGAGAGCTTGCGGAGAAGTATCCGAATTCTCCTTATTCCAGCACTGCTGAGAAGCTGGTTCTTTCCGATTCAGATACTCCGGTTATCGTACAACCTTTCCCGAACAGAGGATCTCTAGTAGGAGTTCCAGTTATCGTAAACGATTTGCTTCTGATGAATTATGGATCTTCTATCGAAGCGTTGGACAAGAATAGAGCCATTCGACTTTGGAGGATCACTAGCGGGAAGCCTTTCAAAAATGTCTTAGCAGATCGTAGAGTTTATGCATTTACAGATAAGACTCTAGAGGTACGAGATCAAAACTCAGGATCCGTTTTCAACACGATCAATCTAACAGGAACATTTAAGAAAGCTGCAGTTGCAGGAGATCGTATCTTGGTAGAAACAGAATCGGCTGGCAAAAGAACTTTGACTAGCTATTCGGATGCTTTCGAAGAAAGTAAATCTTTCTCCTTGGATTCAAAGACTTGGTCCGCTTCTAAGAAAGGTCAGATCTTCTTGGTATCTTCCGGACAGAAGGAAGATAAGATCTTATATACCGATTCTAAGTTCTCAAGAGATCCAGAGCAAGCTTGGACCGGCAAAACCGATCCGAAATTACTAGGGGGAACTGACGAAGGTGCTTTCTATAGAACTGATAAGGAGATCCTTTACGTTTCCGCAAATGGTAAAGTCACCAAGTCGGATCTTAAGGATAGGTCTGCATCTCTCTTTAGTGTTCGAGGAAACTCTCTTTGGTTTACCGGAAGTGATAAAGTCTATAGGATCGACGCAGGTTCTTCTTCGGTTGCGGAACTCAAGATCGAAGATAAATCTGTAGAAGGTCTTTTGCCTGGTAAGAAGAAGGATGTGATAGTATTATATAAAGATAATACTGCAGTTAGGTATGGAGAAAAGGGAGAAGTAGTCTGGACCTATAAACTGGCCCAGGATAACGACAACGTTTACTCCCTACTCTATCATTGATAGAACAAGGATCAGATCTTGGTCCGATCTAAATAATAAATGCGGGAGCCTGCCTCCCGCTTCTCTTCTTCGAAATACGAGATCGGAAAACCTTCTCTGGTTAAAGAGAATTCATGATCTTCTTGCTTAAATCTAGAATCATCTCTAAAAAATCGAATTCCTCTGCGAGCATACGGGCCATAATCCGTTGCAAAATGGAATTTTCCTCCTTGTCGGAGAAGGAAATGGACTGTATCTAAGAATCTTGGATTGAGGGTTCTATGCTTATGGTGTCTTCGCTTTGGCCAAGGATCCGGAAAGTTGAGAAGTATCTCATCAAAGATTCCCTCTTCAAAGATTTCTTCTAAAAACCAATTAAAATTGACGGAAAGAAGTCTAACGTTCTCGATTCCTTGCTGAGAAAGATCTCGGAAAGTCTTGCGAATACGATCCGCCTTCTTCTCCATGAGAATATATCCCGTGTTTGGGTTAGCCTTGGCAAGGGCTACAGCAACTTCTCCCCAACCTGAGCCTAGCTCTAGGTAATATGTCCCGAATTCCTTTGGAAATAAATCGCTTTTTTTTAATTTACTTCCGGACTTGATCTTTAAGAAATATTCCGAGGTAAAGGGCAATCTCGTTGCGATTTTCCATTGTTTTTCCCGAAAATCAGATGTCATCGCTCCTCGCCTTTGAAAATACCAAATCTCTAAGTTGTCTAATTTAATACAGTGAAAATAAAATTATACGGAGTGAGAGGATCTCTCCCTACTCCGCTTTCCGGTTCTGAATACAGAGAAAAACTAGAGAAGATCCTGGAAACTGCACATCTGGACTTCAAGACCAAGAACGGTTCCTTCTCGGTGCGGCATTTCTTACAAACTCTGGATCCTAGTCTTCTACGTCCTGTCGGTGGAAATACCACTTGTGTTTATGTGGAATCACAAAAAGGAGAAAAGCTGATCATCGATTGCGGTTCCGGTATGAGGGAACTCGGAAACGATCTGCTTAAAGAAGGGATCGCTCAGGGTGGCAAGATTAAGATCCTAGTCACTCATACTCATTGGGATCATATACAGGGCTGGCCATTCTTCAAGCCAGGCTATATTCCTTCCGTTGAGATAGATTTCTATTCCACAATTGATAATTTAAAGGAAAGGTTCGATCGCCAACAGAATCCGGAGAACTTTCCGATTACCTTGGATGAAATGATGTCCAAGAAGACTTTTAATCTGTTAAAAAGACAGAAAACGGTTCAACTCGGAGATTTCAAAGTAACTCCTTTCTTGCTCAAGCATCCTGGAAATTGTACAGGTTATCATATAGAAGAGAATGGTAAGAGTTTCTTATTCTGCACGGATGTGGAAGTGAGGGACGAGGATCTAGAGGAATTCAATTACCTTAGGCAAAATTTCGGCAAACCGGATATGCTTATCATAGACGCTCAATATAGTTCAGAAGAAGCAGATCGAAAGATCGGATGGGGTCATACTTCGGGTAAGATGGCTGTGAAATGCGGAGAGATCTTAGGTGTGCATAAACTGGTTTTAACTCATCATGAGCCGGATCATCCCGATGAAGAAATCATACGAATGTTCAATGAAGAAAAGAAATCTGCTGACTTAGAAGAGATCCTTCTTGCAAGAGAGTCGGATACATTCGTTCTATAATCCGATCGAGTTAAAGATCTTAGTACTCAAGAAGTAGTTTATAACTGTTCCAATGTCTTTCTAAAAGTTTTCTTATAAAAATAAGAAATCTCCTTTTAAATTTTCTACATCGATGTATTCTTTCTCGGCCATGCAAAGACTAGAGATCGGGACAGAACCTTCTTCCCATAAGGAAGGGCCCGGTTTTTTCGCGGATAAAAGATTTTATATAAGGTTCCGAAAAGACAATCGGGTTCGACTATTTGATAAGGGGCAGTGGAGCGAAGGTACACTATTAGATATTTCGATGATGGGAGCTTCCATTCATTCAGACCAAGAGTGGGAGGCAGGTTCCAAGATAACCATTATGTCGCCAATGTTCACTTGTGAGATAGAAGGCGAGATAATACGTAGATCAAGATCGGCAAACGGTTATAGATACGCTTTAGTATTTCATGATCTATGTGAAGATAGTATACTCGAGATCCTGAACAAGATAGCATACTGTAGTTAACGCTTTTTTTATATGGGCTTGGAATTTTTTTTCAAAGCTCTAAACTCAAAGGCCCCCAGGCCGACATTTATAATAGGATGAACCTGGGAGCAATACAATCTTCCATGATAGAAAGACCGAGAGATACATCGGTTCAGTATATCGGACATGGGCAGCTAGAAAGCTCGCCTCAGTCTACGTCTATCCTACACGTTATTTCCCATGAATTAGGTCACGTTGCCGAATTTAGGAACGAGGCAATTCGTGATAACGCAGAGCTTAGGTCCTTAGAAGTTTCTATCCACTACGAGATGAGAGACGGAAAGTTAGTAGCCGTTGCAGGCGAGACCAAGGCTACTACAGTTAAGAAAGCCGAGAAAGAATCCTCCAAGGGTTGGGAATTAGCTGAGCAAAGCCAATCTTCCGATAAGAAAGCCGAATCTTCTAAAGATAAGGAAGCTGACAATCGTTCCAGTTTGATCACTGACAAAGAGTGGGAACTTATGTCCGAACTCAGAGATATTGATCTGGAATTGAATCGTTTGGATAAAGGACAGGCAACGAACCAAGATCCTGAGAAGAAGAATGAAGACGATGCTCGCCGTCACATGGAGCTCGTTGAGAGAAAAAGAAAATTAGAGATGGCTCTCAGTCAGGAGAAATTGAAAGCTCTTCTGGAAGAAACTCTAAAGACAATCCAGGAACTGAACGAAAAGCAGATCCAATTTGCTGGAAAAGTATATTACGGGGATGCGATCAACGCTGCCGGTAATTTGATAGAAGCACAAGCCTAAGCTTGCTCGTGAACCTCATCGGGCATTCCGTCCTCTTCGATCGGAGGAATAATCAGATTCTTCATCATGTTTTCAATGATCTTTCTAAGTTCAGGTAATCCTTTTCCGTACTTAGGGGAGACTAAAACGATTTCTAACATCGGGTAGAGTCCCTGAATGTTCTTCATCTTCTTTCTTAGTTTGGAAAGTTCTGATTGATTCAGCTTGTCGATCTTAGTTCGAATGAGTACAGGTTTAGTACCTTTCTCGAAGCAAGTCCCGATCAACTCGAGCTCTTCGTCAGGAAGTTCTCTTTGCGCATCGGATAATAGAAAAAGGCATTTTAGATCTTTAGCAGAGTTCAAATAATTCATCAATAGATTCATCATTTGCTCATGATCTTTATGGGAATTTGCGGAATATCCGAATCCAGGAGTATCTACTAGGAACAAAGACTTTGAGACTAAGAAGAAGTTAAGTAACTTAGTCTTTCCTGGCTGGGCAGAAACTTTTGCGAGGGACTTTCTCTCTACGATTGCGTTTAATAATCTGGATTTACCGGAGTTAGAACGGCCGGCGAACGCAATATGAGGAATCCCTTTGACGGGAACCTTAGAAGCGTCGGCATAAGAGGAATAAAACCTAACTTCTCTAAAGAATGGGTCCGGCTTTAGTTCTTGGACTTCTTCCATATACCTTCAATCTCAGTGATCTTGTTGGAAATCATCCGATCGGATATCATCCAAACAGGAGTCCCACATACGTAGACAAACCAATACAGTTTTCCCTTCCCGTTTTAGAATGGGTAGCATTTTTCTGACCGGAAGAGGAATCTCTTTCTCTCTCAGAATTTCGGAAACATCCCGGTGAATTCCTCCAAGCAAAATTCTCTCTCCGTCTCCATCTTCTGACGGGAGACAATCTTTTGGAATTCTTTTGGTTTTTCCGTTCCATCGTAAAAAAGATTTTTCCGCATCAAACTGGAAGTTACTCAAATAATTCGCTTTCTTGGGAAGTATATATAGATCTGACGAAACACTTTTCCAAAACCAAGCTTCTCTATTTTCCAAAGAGAAGGAAACCTTAGAGTCCAGTTTGTTTAATAGATCGTTTAAAAACGCAGAGTTTAAAGGATGTAGCTCCAAGCTTTTGAGATGTAAGTCCAGGATTTGTTTACAGACAGTAACGGATTCTTTTTCTAGAATACGTCGGGA
Organism: Leptospira semungkisensis; assembly: GCF_004770055.1. Lineage (NCBI taxonomy): Bacteria > Pseudomonadati > Spirochaetota > Leptospiria > Leptospirales > Leptospiraceae > Leptospira > Leptospira semungkisensis. Next base: position 752,942 of record NZ_RQEP01000005.1, read on the forward strand.
TACGATCTGCAATTCAGGCGCTTCTTCCTTTCCATCTTTCGCTAAAAGTCTGGGTGCTTCTAAATCATGGAAGTTTCTGTATACCTTTTCTGGATCGATCCCTTCTCTTAACAAAATAGGAAGAACTTCGGAGCGGATCCTGTTTCGTAAATATTTGTCGGAAGCATTGGATTCATCTTCGAAGATCGGCCAGTCGGATAATTGTAAAGCGACCTTGCGATCTTCTTCAGAAAATAATAGGAGAGGACGCAATCGATTGTTCTCAAAGATTCCTAGGGTTTTGAGTGAATTCCACCCTCCTCCCCGGATTAGTTGAACGATAAGGGTTTCTATATAATCTTCGGAATGATGTCCGGTTGCTATATAAGCATCGAACTTTCGAACTAGCTTTTCTAGATCATGAAAGCGTAATATTCTTCCGGATTCTTCTAAGCCAAATTTAGTTCGTTGAGAGAATTTCGGGACGTTTTTTTTTTAAAGACCAATAAAATGTCGAGAGACTTCGCAAATTTTTTGATCTCTGATTCTTGCTCCTGATTCATTCGAATAGAATGGTCCAGATGATAAAGAACAGGTGGTTTTAAGATAAGTTCTTTTTCTAACAGCCAAAGATAGAAATGAAGTAGCAGAGAGGAGTCTTTTCCTCCGGAATACGCTAGGACTGCGGTTTTTTCCCTCATCAAGGAATGATAAACTCCGAGCCTTTCCCAGGCAGTTTGGAAAATGTTTTGGATTGGTTCTTTCATTTGGAGATCAGTCGCTTCATTCCTATCAGAGTTATATCGTCCGTCTGCTCCCTCTCCCCGGTAAAGTTTTTTATCTCTTTTACGATCGTATCTAGCATGCTCGGAAAGCTTTCTTTCTTTGCGGAATAAATGCAGTCATTCAGTCGATCCATTTCAAATAATCTTTCTTCCGGATCCATGGCTTCCCAAACCCCATCGGTGAACATTAAAAAGAAATCTCCTGGTTCTAAAGAGAATTCTCCCTTATTCTCAAAGCCGTCTATCTCCGCTTCAATTCCTAGGACTACTCCACCGGTTTGGATTTCTTGAATCCTATCTTCTTTCTTTCTGTAAATGAGAATGCTTCCTTGCCCTCCTCCACTGAATACGAAACGGTTTTCATTTCGATCCCAATGGATAATGGTTAGAGACATGAAACGAGGAGACACGGAGTCCTTAAAATAATTCTGATATAGATACGTATTAACAGTTACTAGTATCTCCCAAGGAGAAGGATTCTTTCTTACGAGAGAATGGATTACGGTTCGGACGGTAGCCATCACTATTCCTGCCGGAACTCCTTTGCCGCTCACATCTCCGATACAGATATAGGTTTCCTTGTTGGAAGGGTCTGTTATAAAATCATAATAGTCTCCTCCCACTCCGATCGCGGGAATCATGAGCCCGCCAAATTCGTATCCAGGTTGCATCGGCATTTTTCTAGGCAGCAGAGATCTTTGCAGGTCTCTTGCAATTTCAATTTCCTTATCTAGCCTTTCTTTTTCGGCTCTTTGGTGGAATAAATGAAAGTTCTGAATAGATATGCCGGCTTGGATCGCAAATGCGTTCAATACATCTATCTCTTCTGTGCTCCAATGAAGTGATTCATCTTTTGCAAGAAGGATCCAAATCTCAGAATTATCGGATCTAAGTACAGGAAGGATCGCTAAATGTTTCTTACCATTTCCGAGAGTCTTCCACTCTTTTAAATTTGCGGAATCTATCTGGATTGCTGAATCGCCCGTTTGTTTTAATACGGACCATTCTCCCTTTAAATGCACATTTAATTTTATCTCAGGAGCTCTTGGGCTTCCTGTTAACAGATGTCCTTCGATAATCTGATTCTTTCCTGTTTCGTCCGTTTTTCTCTCGAGAAGAGCAAACAAATCGCTTTCCGAAAATTCAGTTAAGGAGAGAAGAATGACCCGAAAGATCTCCGTTCTATATTTGAATCCTAAGCTGCTCAATTTTAAAGCGGCAGAATGAAGATTACGAAAATTCCTAGATTGGGTCTGAGATACTTCGAATAGAATCCTGTTCTTTAGTGTTGTTGCAAATTGACTCGCTATCAGTTCTAAAAAGTATCTATCCTTCTCCGCTTGGATTGGATCGTCCTTTTCGTAATCTACATTAATAAGTCCTAATACTTCCTTCTTGAGGTGGATTGGAACGCTGAGCTCCGATTCTACCTGATTCACTCTTCCGTATTGTCTGATCTGTTTGTGAGGTTGGTCCTTGAATCTATAATAAACTGATTTGCAGGTCTCTATGCTTTGACCGAGAGGTCCGTTATCTTCTCCCTTTTTGATTTCCATTCGGAAGGCAAGTTTTTCTAAGGCGGGCCCTTTCTTATTCTTACATGATTTCACTAAGATCCGATCTAATCTAGGTTCATAAACCATCACTGAGATCCCAGGCAGATTCAGTTTTCTAAAGGCTAGATTCGTAAAGTCCTGCAACAGGTCATCTAGGTTGGGACTTGTATTGAATAAGGATAGGAATTCCAACAAGATCTCATTGGAAAGACTAGGAGCTTCAGGAGGTTTGGCCCGGTTTCTTTTTCTTTTTTCCAGGATCCATTCGCGGCCGCACGAGTTACAAAGGAATTTACCTTGTCCGTACTTGCCCTCAGGCTTATAAGATTCTCCGCAAAATACGCAGGACATCCGGAGAGAAAGGATACGGATATTCTGAAACTAGGAAAGATGTTTTTCTCTCTTTCTTTCACAAATCAGTAAATTCTCGCGAGTTTCCGAACCATTTCGAAGCTGGAATCTCTTCTAAATCATATTCTAGAAAAATTCATGTATAGAATTTCGAAGCCTGTTATTGTCTGATTAAGCAGAATTATCAAGATTTGCTTCTCTCGCTGAAAAGAAAGCTAAGTGCTCGAATTTTAGGTTTTTTCCTTGACCGCAAAATCATCAATTAGCATTTTTTTTAAGCAGATGTCAGGTTATATAAAGCCCAGCCCATTACGCCATATCCAAGAAGTGGCGACGGCAATGAATTCAACTCTTGATCCGGATCGCCTTTTGGATCTTATCTTGGAGAGATGTATCCAAATTTGTGAGGTCGGTTCCGGATCTCTCATGTTAATCAGTCGGGCAGACGAAGTTTTGGACATTGTCACATTCCGTGGAATGAACCCTTCTGTTCGTACCAAAGTGAAACTTAGGGTGGGAGAAGGGATTACCGGGATCGTGGCCGCTTCCGGCGAAGGGATGATCGTCAACGACGTAACCCAGAACCCTCATTATATTTCCATCAAAGACGATATACTTTCCGAGCTAGCGGTTCCAATGATCGTGGAAGACGAGGTGATCGGTGTTATCTCTTTGGATTCTAGCAGAAAGCAAGCATTCTCCGAAGAGCATCTGGAACTCGTTTCTACTCTGGCCAATATGGCGGCTCAGATCTTCAAGAACCTCCAGACCTTCCGTCAGTTGGAGCAAAAGAACAAGATCCAACAAGTACTCATTGATATATCTAGGACTGTAACTTCTACTCTGATCCTCCAAGAGATCTTTGATGATATTATGGAGAGACTTGACAAGTCTCTGAACCTAGAAAGAGGTTCTATTGTTCTATTCGAACCTGAAAGGAATATACTCAAACTCCAAGCAGCTTCCGGTCTTACTGCCGAAGAAATGGAGAAAGGGGTTTATCTTCCTGGAGAAGGAGTTACAGGTCGAGTCTACGAAAATGGAGAAGCAGTCATCGTAGAATCAATCGTAAGCGATGAGAATTTTTTGAATCGCTTGGACAATGCCAGCCACTTCAAGAATAATCCTGAGAACGTTAGTTTTCTTGCCGCTCCGATTAAATCCGACACAGACGTGCTAGGCGTGGTCAGCGTATTCTTTGTGCATAAGAAGTACGTAGACTTAAAAACGTATTTAGACTTTTTGCAAGTAGTCGCTTCCGTTATTTATCAAGCGATCCGTATCCAAAAGCTGATCGATGAAGAGAAGAGAGAGATCTCGAGAGAGAACGTTCTCTTAAAACGAGAACTCAAGAATAAGTACAAATTCGGTTCTTTGATCGGTAAGTCCAAGTCTATGGAGAAGCTCTTTGAGATGATCCAATTGGTTTCGGATTCCAGAGCTTCTGTCTTGATCACTGGAGAATCAGGAACCGGTAAGGAAATGATCGCATCTGCGATCCATTACAACTCTTCTCGTTCTGATAAACCTTTTATCAAGATCAACTGTGCCGCTATTCCTGAGAATCTGTTAGAGTCCGAGTTATTTGGTCATAAGAAAGGATCGTTTACCGGAGCAGTTGCGGATAAGAAGGGAAAATTCGAGATGGCCGATACGGGTACCATCTTCTTGGATGAGATCGGAGAGATGGATCTCAACTTACAATCCAAACTTCTTCGAGTTCTGCAAGAGAAAGAGATTGAAGCAGTCGGTTCGGTAAAACCTAAGAAGATTGATGTTCGAATTATCGCTGCTACAAATGCAGAGTTAGAGGATCTGATTTCTCAAAAACTATTCAGAGCGGATCTATATTATAGATTGAATGTAGTAAACATGGAAACTCCTCCATTAAGAGATCGACTGGAAGATGTTCCATTGCTCATCAATCACTTCATTTCAAAATACTCCAATGAAAATGTAAAGAAGATCAAGGGAATCACTCGAGAGGCTCACAAACTTCTGATGAGTTATACTTGGCCAGGTAACGTTCGAGAATTAGAGAACGTGATCGAAAGAGCAGTAGTATTGTCCCAATCGGAAATGTTGGACATCCAAGACTTCTCCGATATCAGCGGAAGAATTCTCTACGGAGACGAGGGAGAAGATGTCGAGGTCGGTGCAGATCCGGAAGCAGGTTCCGAAGTGGCGAGCTCTAGATTCTCTCCTGCTCATTTGGACGCGTTAGACGGAAGAGCGATGGAAGTGGTCGTAGGAGAAGTCGAAGCAAGGCTTATCAAGTACGCTATGAAGAAATTCAAGTATACCAAGACCAGAGTCGCCAAGTTCTTGGGAATCAACCGGAACACTCTCGATAAGAAGATCAAGGATCTAAAGATAGATTATTAAGAGAGTTTCGTCTGCCAGTGCTGGTCGAATTCTTTATAATTGCAGGTTAGCTCTTCGTCCTTTAGGATCTTGCGGACTGCTCTGTCTCTTCCTGCAGGATTACTGGAACCGCTAACTCCCGTTTTATCTTCGAGAGTGTTTGCATGGTCGCTATGGTTCATAAAGCGGGAATTATCTACGCAGAAGTACCATTGTTCTTCAAATAGATAAGAATACGTGTGGATTAGAACTCGCAAACGTTCAGGCAACGCTTCTACTTCTTGCTGGGTAAGGATCCAAACCGTTTTAGGATGAAACTCCCAAATCAGTTCTCCTTCTTCTATATCTCTTCCGGCAAAAACGCCTAAGCCTCCGATAGGAGAGTCGGCTACGTAAGTTGGTACTTTCAGCATACTAAACGAAAAAAAAGGGAGGGAATCCAAATTGCAAGAATTTGATTCCGATCCTTTTGATTTTATAGAGCGATTGCCGGAGGATTGTAGGAATCGTTTTCAGGAGAATGGTGAGGTTCTAAATTCCCATTCTTTAACACGAGGACTTGGTCTGCGGCATGCAATCCTGTCAGTCTATGTGTAACAGATACTATCGTTCTTCCTTCTCTTAACTTTTGAAGTGTTTTCAAGATCCGAGCCTCAGTGATCGGATCCAGAGCCGATGTAGCCTCATCCAAAAGAAGAATCTGAGGATTGCGCACCAATGCTCTTGCGAGAGCTATCCTTTGTTTTTCTCCGCCGGAAAGTTTGGAGCCTTTGTCCCCAACGACAGTTTCATAACCATCAGGAAGTCCGGAAATGAATTCGTGGATCTCCGCCAATTTCGCTGCTTCGATCGCTTCTTCTGGAGTTGCATCCGGGCGGCCCATGCGAATATTTTCTAAAATGCTAGTATGGAATAAGAAAGTATCTTGGAATACGATTCCTATCATAGAATGCAATGCTTGCAATCTGATCTTCTCTAGATCGATCCCGTCGAAGCTGATCTTTCCTTGGTTTGGTTCTACCATTCCTAAGATCAATTTGAAGATGGTACTCTTTCCGGATCCGCTAGAACCCAATATGACAGTATAGCTTCCCTTTTTGATCTCTAGATTGACTCCGTTTAGATTCTTATTTCTACCTTTATAACGGAAATGTAAATCTTCTAAGCGAATAGAACCCATAAGTTCTGAAGGAGCGTACGGTCTCTCACTATCCGTTTCGAAAGCGGGAGTTCTTAAGATTTCCAAAATACGTTTCGCTGAACCGCTTGCCTGGTTCATTGTAGGAAAATACTGAGAAACATAAAGTAGAGAGTAGGATAAATTCAAGAATGGAGGAAGAAATGCCGCCAAGGCTCCCACGCTCACCATTCCATGGAATGCAAACCAAGCTCCTGCGATCAGAAGTACCGCTTGGAGCAATAGGATTCCCCCGGAAGCAGAACGTTCCAAATAAGAGTTTGTTAACCCCAATCTCATGGAAACATGAAATAGCTTCTCGCAATTGCCTTTGAATTTTTCCCAGAATGCTTGGTCCAGATCGTAGACTCGGATCAGATTTTGCGCGGAAACAGATTCTTCTACAGCATTTAGAACTTTGGCTTCTTCTATCTTTCTCTCATAACTTGCAGTCGTTGATCTCTTAGAAAAGAAGACCGGTCCCAAGAATGTGATCGGCCAGATCAGAGTGGCAATGGCGCCTAACTTCCAGTCCAATGCAAATAATAAGGCGGTTCCAAAAATCGCTTCGAGTAGAGGAGAGATTCCCCAGGGAATAGAGGCAAGTACTGCGTTTTCGAGAGCAGTCAGATCGGTAGAGAAGCGAGAGAGTATATCTCCCATTCTAGTATTTGCATAAAAGTCCAGATTCACTCTTTGGAGATGGATAAAGAGTTCTTCTCTCATATCACGAACGGCTCGAGCAGAGACCCAATTGTATAAATAATCTCTAATTGTTCCTGCAATAGTGATCAGGATGGTTCCAGCGATCAAGAGGGCACCAGTAATGTAGAGAACAGCCTCATTCTTGCCGATCAATGCTTCATCGATCAAAAACTTAAAAGAGAAAGGAATCGCAGAATAAACGATGATTTCGGTTAAAAGTAGGCCAATGATAATGCTGACGCGGCCCTTATAATTTTTGAAGTATCTGGCTAAACCAAGTAAAATGAGGAAAGGCGACTCCGAAGAAGGTTCAGAACCCACTAAACCTGTCCCTAAAGAGGAGGAATAGGATCCTCTGGCTGCTTGGCTACCGGGTGGCACCTTAGGCCCGGAAGCTTTTGCGTTTGAATAGGTCGCTTGATTTTTACCGAGTTTAAAGCCTTCGGTGAATTTCTGTTTATTTGTCATACATGTTTCCCATTTGAATCCCTTGCGGGAGAGGGAGCTCTGTTTTTTAGGAAAGATTTTTCCGTTATTTCCCAATATATCCGACACCCCTTCCCGCGTATATCCGGTAGTGGGCGATTTTACTTAAACTTCTGTCTCATTGAGGAAAAATTTTAGGAGACAGAATACGGAAAAAGGAGCTACTACTCTTTTAGACTCGCAAAAACATTTGCTTAGAATGCTTGTTTTTGGATGCTTATATCCGGTCTTATTGTAGGCTTTGTAGGAAAGCGGAACCATGATTGAATTTAACTACAAAGAAGAATACGGGATTTATAGGGTCACCTTAAAGACCTCCGAAACTGCTCCAGGAACCTTGCATAAAATGGTAAAGGCAATGTTCTTTATGGGCTTCGAGATCCTTTCAGGCGATATCCGTACGATCAAAGAAGGTGATTCTTTGGTGAGTTACGACGAGTTTCTGCTCAGATCTTCCGAGACGGATTCCAAGATCAAAGCTTCTAAATTGGGTGTCCTTATGTCTTCGGTCTTCTCCGATGAGAATGCATTAGAAGAAATGATCCAAACCTCAAGTGAAATAGATATTCGAAACACATTTTACTTAGGACAGGATTCTCAACTGGAGTTCGAGGACGTGCCGGAAAGTTCGGCTACAAAATTTTATCTCGAAGCTCCCGACAGAAAGGGACTACTCTACTTCGTAACCGGAGTTCTCAAAGATTTGGGGATCAATATCCTCTCCGGTGAAGTCCGAACTGACGGAAAATCCTTAAAGGCTCAAGACACTTTTCTTCTAACCGACTCCCGTACAGGCGCCGGATTTGCAGGAAGTTCAGTCGAAGAAAGGATCCGAAGATATATTCTGCAAAGCAGTTTGAACCAAGTTTGATCGAATCGATTTACTACGTCCAAAGTATTATTAATCGATAAAAATCGATTTATCGGCTGCTCGAATCGAGTATGATTTGAGAATTACAGGCCGATAATATAGTAGGAGATCCTTCCGCCTAACGATGGACGCAGCCAGAGATTTACAGAAATTCGATTTTACGGAAGAAGTGATCCAACATTTCCGTGAGAACCGAATCATTCCGGTAGACTTTTATAATAAGCACGGACAGATCCTCATTCATAAAAAAGATATGGCGACTGGCGACGATATCAATCGTCTCCAAAAATTTGAGAAGCAAGGTATCTATTTTCTAAGCGCTGAGATAGCAAAGATACATCCGGGCAGCGGAAAAAAGAATTCTTCCTTAGATCCTTCTTTCGATAAACTGATCAACCCTACATTGACTTTGGATCTATCCAAAGGGGCTGCGGATATTCTTTCCGAGATCAAAAAGTTCCCTTTGAATGGAGATCATGTAAAAGAGATCAACAAATCCATTAACGCAGTACTAGACGATTTTAAATCTTCTCCAAACATGGAGACCGGTTTAGTGAATATTATCGAGGTCATGAAGAATGCGGGAATGCCCGTAGACTCCGAAGTGCTAACTAAGAGAACTGTGATCGCAATGGCTCTCAAGGTTCGGGCCGCTAAAGTGTTCACCAAAGTGGACATGGAACAGAAGAAAGCGGAGCAGATGAATCTGATGATGGCTTCTTATCTTGCGGATATAGGCTATACTCAGATGAAGATCCCGACTCATGCGAATCTAAGGCCCGAAGAGTTGGAATATATCAAGAACCATCCTATTATCAGTTATCTGATGATCGCAAACATTCCTGAGATCGAGGATCCGGTTAAATCTGTAGTGCTCAACCACCATAGGCCTCATCGCGGAGAAGGAATGAATAATAACTATCCGCAAACTAAGCCATTGGTGCAAAAGCTTCAAAGTTATAGAGAGAAATACAAGGATGATTTCCGTAAGAACCTGTTAGCTACTGATATCCAAAAACAGGTTAAGAGTATTCTCACTAACTCGATCTCTTACGAGGACATCGGAATACTTTCAATTGCGGGAGAATTTGCTTCTCTCACTACTCCTCAGCCTTGGAGGGAACCGATGGAAGCCCTTAAGGCAATGAAGCTTATCTTAAATAACAGCTTTTTTGCATATAATGAAAAAACGTTGAAGGACTTCTTCGATCACGTAGGGCTATCTCTCTGCGATAACCAACCTTTTATCAAAGTTGGGGATTATGTGATCGTGGCGTCTCAGGATTCGAACCGAAAAGTATTCTTCGAGATTTGTGTAATCAAAGAGTCACATAAGAATTCCATCCGACCTATGCTAGAAAGGATAGGAACCGTTAGACCTAAGTTTGCAAATAACGGTAAGATCCGGATCTCCGGCTTCGAAATGGACAGTCTGAACATAGATAGAAGAAGAGCAGTTTTCAACTTAGAAAGGAACGCAGACCCTCGACGAATTATTTATCTGGTAGACGAAGGTTTGGATCCTGAATTTTACGATTCTTTGGATCGAGTCGTTAGAGAAACCTATCCCTCTAGGACTTCCTCTGATTCGGATTCTCCCTCGAAAGCGGGAGTTTCTTGACGGTTTGCCACAATTAAGGAAATTTATTCTTGCCGGTACTTTGGCATTCTCCTTTTCTTAGTCTCATACCTATATCTTACTTAAACGTTATATACTTAGGGCTTACTTCTCTGGCCCCATGGTAATACGTGCGGATTTTCTATGGCAAGTAACTCAGGACCACAAGATCCATTAAAGCTCGAGCGTTTCGAGTTCAATGCAGACGTTATTCGCCAATTCAAAGAAAGCCAAATGATACCCGTGGATTTCTATAATAAGAACGGGCAGATCTTAATTCATAGAAAAGATAACGCCACTGACGCTGATATCAGCAAGCTTCAGAAATTCGAATTGCAAGGGATTTATTTCCTTCTCTCAGAAAGACATAAAGTAACCGTAAATGTAGAGCACCCGGATGCGGTGAATGGTCGCAAGGTTTCTTATATTAAGTTAGTGAATCCGGATCTTACGATCCAGATGGCAAAACAGGCTTCCGAATTACTAAAAGATCTTCGTGATTATCCTTTGAACGGAAATCATGTGAAGAATGTTGCAAAAGCGATCGATTCCATCCTGGATGATTTTGCAAACAGTCAGGATGTAGAGCTTGGGCTCGTGAATGTGATCGAAGTCATGAAGTCTGCAGGTGTAGAAACTGACTCCGAAATATTGACAAAACGCACTGTTATCTCAATGGCAATGAAGTTGAGAAGTTTGAAGGCGATTTCTCTTAAGGATGCCGAGAGCTCTAAGGCGCAACAACTGAATTTGATGATGGCTGCTTATATGGTAGATATAGGCAAGGCTAGAATGAAATTCCCTGCTCATGGAAATTTGAGCAAAGAAGAATTCGAATATGTCAAGAATCATCCAGTTATCAGCTACTTGATGATCGGAAATCTTCCTTCTATCCAAACTCAAGTAAAGACTTCGGTTCTGAACAGTCATAGACCCTATCGAGGAGAAGGACTGAATAATAATTATCCTTCTACTACGTTTTTAACCCAAAGACTGAACGAATATTATGAAAAGTACAAGGATGATCCTACCCGAACTGTTCTAGTTGATGATCTGCAAAAGCAGCTTCATATTCTGCAAAGCAATTCTTATAGCGAAGATGATCCTGCAATTATTTCCATTTCCGGAGAGTTTGCATCTTTGAGTTCTGCTCAACATTGGAGACCTGCATATTCGCCGATCACTGCAATGAAGCTGATCTTAAACAATAGCTTCTTCTCTTACAATGAGAGAGTGGTTAAGGAATTCTTCGACTTCATGGCATTGAGTCTTTGTGAGAACAAGAGCGTGTTGAACGTGGGAGATTATGTGATTGTGGTTTCTACGGATTCTCAACATAAGATCCACTTCGAGACCTGCATTATTCGAGAGATCAATCGCAATCAGACCCGTCCTCTTCTGGAGAGAGTGGGAACGATTCGACCAATCTTCTCCAATTCCGGAAAGATCAAAATTGCGGGTTATGATCGTAAGACATTCCGTCCAGATAGAAGAAAGGCTGTATTCAATCTCTCCAATACAGTGGATCCGCGAAGAGTGATCTATGCGATCGATCCTGAATTGGATCCGCCTTTATTCGACTTGATCGACAAGAATCATCGTCAGACGGCTCCGAAATCTGTCGCGTAAGCTTTCGGCTTTTCCTTCTTTCAAGACGAATCCTACTTTCTTCCCCTGCTAGTGTCCTGTTTTCTGGTACTGTATGCCTTCCAGCTGGGGTAAAATATTCAAAGTCAGTACGTTTGGAGAATCTCACGGTGAAGCCGTGGGCGTTGTGGTCGAAGGAGTTCCTGCAGGAATTCCCATCCGTTTGGAGGAGATCCAAAAGGATCTAAGCCGAAGAAGACCAGGCCAAAGTAAACTTACCACTCCCAGAGACGAATCGGATACAGTCCAAGTCCTCTCCGGAGTATTCGAAGGCAAGACGATCGGTAGCCCGATTGCTCTCGTGGTTCATAACCAGAACACGATTTCCAAAGATTACGAAAATCTAAGAGAAACCTTTCGTCCTTCTCATGCAGATTATACATACCAAGCCAAGTACGGTTTTCGCGCTCACGTAGGTGGGGGAAGGTCCTCCGTTCGAGAGACGATTGCTCGTGTCGCTGCCGGCGCAATTGCAAGAATGATCTTAGAAGATGATTTCGGGATCAAGACCGTAGCTTGGGTCGACACGATCGGAAAGATCGCTTCGGACTTACCTGAAAGTAAGTTTCCCCGCACTAGAGAAGAAGTCGATGTAAACGAAGTCCGTTGCCCGGATATCGCCGCTGCGGAAAAAATGAGAGCCCTGATTCTAGAAATGAAAGAAGCAGGAGATAGCGTTGGGGGAATTATCCGCTGCGCTTCCTACAATCTTCCTCCTGGACTCGGCGATCCTGTGTATGATAAATTGGATGGGGATTTGGCTAAGGCGATCCTTTCTATCCCAGCTTGCAAAGGTTTCGAAGTGGGCTCCGGATTTTCCGGAACTCTTTTGACCGGAAGCTCTCATAACGACGAATTTTATATGGAAGAAGGAACCGGAAGGGTGCGTACGAAAACGAATCATTCCGGAGGATTGCAAGGAGGGATCTCCAACGGAGAAACTCTGACGGTCCGAGCCGCTTTCAAACCTACTTCTACCATTTTCAAGAAACAGAATACGGTCAGTATCGACGGAAAAGACACCGTCCTGGAAGCAAAGGGTCGTCACGATCCTTGTGTACTTCCCCGAGCAGTTCCCATTGTGGAAGCCGCTGTGAACTTGATTCTAGTAGACGCATATCTCTACCAAAGAGCTATGAATCCTCTCTGGTTCCAAAAATGGGCCAAGGTTCCGGACTATTACCGGGATTTAAAACTCTGACATTCCGCAAAACCCTGCCGATCTAGAAACGGGTTGCCAACTTGGAATAGTACGTTTCAATTGAGATTACGCGCCTGGCTCTTTTTGAGAAAACGGAGGTTCGAGTGGTCAAGATAAAGATAGACGGGATCGAATACGAGGTCGACGAGAAGAAGAATTTAATATCCGCAGCCAAAGATGCGGGTGTAGATATTCCCTTCTTCTGCTATCATCCAAAATTATCAGTAGTCGGCATGTGTCGCATGTGCCTTATCGAAATAGAAGGCGTACCTCGTTTGCAGGTAGCCTGCAATACTAAGGTTACGGAAGGACTTTCTATCGTAACTAAGAGCGATCGAGTCAAAGAAGCTCGAGAGGGAACAATGGAGTTCCTTCTTGCAAATCACCCTCTGGACTGCCCTGTCTGCGATAAGGCGGGAGAATGCCAGCTCCAAGACAATTCCTTCAAAGAAGGAAAAGGCAATTCCAGATTCACATTAGAGAAACGAAATATTCCTCAGGAAGAGATCGGAACAAATCTGATCATCAATCACAATCGATGTATTGTTTGTTATAGATGCGTTCGTTTCGAAGAAGAGATGGTGGGAGAATCCAACCTGGGTCTCTTTGAAAGAGGATATCATTCCATTATCGGTCTCGCAAAAGACCAACCGATCCAGCATAATTACCAAGGTGCTCTCGCAGATATCTGTCCAGTAGGAGCATTATTAAATAATAAAACTCTCTTTAAGTCCAGGGTTTGGTGGTACAAGTCCGAAGAATCCGTTTGTCCAGGTTGTAGCAACGGATGTAAGACATTCACAAACGTAAGAGACAACAAGATGTATCGCTATATGCCTCGTATCGACGAGGAGAAGGATCAATATTTCCTTTGTGATCAAGGTAGATTCGAAGTCGATTGGTTGAATACAAACAGGCTCTTCGCCTATCATAAAGATGGAGAGGCGAGTGTGAGTTCTCTGGTTCTGGATGAGATCTCCGATAGGATTCTTAGCGCGAAAAAGATCGCAGTGATCGGTGGAGCTCATGAATCTAACGAAAATCTAAAATCGATTCATGAATCTCTGACGCAATTCGGAGTTCCTTTCGTGATCGAAGGAAGAGTTTCTTCGGAGCAATACAAAGAGCCGGAACAGATCGATTTCCAACTTACCACAGATAAGAGACCGAACACAAGGGGCGTAGTAGATTCTGGCTTTGTTTCGGGCGAAGGGATCGAGTCTCTGCGTTCTTCTATCGCAAAAGGTGATTATGATCTAGTCTTTGTGATAAAAGAAAAAGCTGGAGAAATAGTTTCCGGTATTCGTTCAGAATCCGTGGTATTATTAGAAACGAACAAAACGGAAGAAGTTTCAAAGATGAAATATTCCCTGCCTATCAAAGCATATTCCGAGCAAAGCGGAAGCTTTACGAATAAGAAGGGTTGGGTACAGAATTTTAATCGTTCAATGGAAGCACCGAAAGGCTTATTGAGTTCCGGAGAGATCTTCCAAACATTAGCGAAGAAGATTGGAGAACTTCGTTCCAATCCGAGAGAGGCAGCAATTGGGAACCGTTAACGTAATCAACGTAGCCAAAAAGCATAAGCTGGCTTGGTATCAAAAATTATATTCTTATTCTATCGGAAAGGGTCTTTGGATCACTCTGAAGCACTTTATAAAAGCTGCATTCTTGAGGGGAGCAGTGACTCTAGAGTTTCCTGAAAAGAGAAGAAAATACTCCACTCGTTTCCGCGGAATGCATACCATGAAAAGGGATGAGCAGGGGAGAGAAAGATGCACTAGCTGTTTTTGCTGTATGTGGATCTGTCCTGCTGATGCAATCAAGATCGAAGCGGGTCATGTGACTCCTGAGATCCAGCATCTTCATCCGGAAGATAAGTATGCAAAGAAATTCGAGATAGATCTTCTCCGTTGCATATTTTGCGGAATGTGCGAGGAAGCTTGTCCAAAGGGAGCGATTTACTTGGACGGGCCGGCTGAGATGGCCGCAGACAATCGAGAGGACTTGATCCTCACGAAAGAAAGAATGATGCAAAAGGCCGGTGGCCCTATCTTAGGCGAGCGGGTTTAAAACCCGCCCACCATTCTTCTTTAAGAAGCTTTCAGTTTAGAATTTTCCTTTTCTATATCCTCTAACTCTTTTGTAGCCCGATCCAAGATCGGAGAATGCAAGCGCTGAGTGGCATATTCCAAACAGGCCTGAATATCTGTTACAGTGAGCTCTGGATATTCTCTAATGATCTCCGGACATCCAAATCCTAAGAAGATCATATCCAATATTTCTAAAACTCGAATCGAGGTCCCACGGATAACCGGTTTTCCTCCGCAGACGGAAGGATGAGCCGTTATTCGATCGACTAGTTCCGTATTTATTTCCATTCTAAACTATATAACAATTCTGAGATGGGAATTTTGAATCGGAAACGAAATTTGGCAGAAATTTTCATCATAAAGGAATGAGTTCCTTTGTTTTGGGAACGGACGTTTTTTGAAAAAAACTAAAGTTCCCAGTAGTACTTTTAAAAATAAATTAGTAATTATATTACCTTAATCGTTTGAAAAATCTTTCAAATGTCCTCTTAGAACTTCATTCTGTCTGAATTCGATTCGAAGCGGATTTGCTCGGGAGATCTTATTCCATTCTAGACACTTATCAGTGTCTTACTTATGGAAAAAGGACCCGAGGAAGAAATATATAAAAAGATAGGCCAGGTGCTTCGTTATCATCGAAAGCAAAGCGGCCTCTCTCTACAGCAACTCGCGGCTAAACTCGAGAAAGAATTTAAGGTCCCTTTTAATCCTAATCTTTTGGGAAAAGTAGAGAGAGCAGAGTCTAGATTATTGGCGGGAGATCTGATCCTAATCTGCGAATTCTATCGAATCGATATAAAGCAATTCTTTCTAAAAGATACGAAGAAGCCAGTGCAGGAAAATATGTTTGAAGACCTAATCGAATCTTCTAGCATGCAAAGGATCGTCGTCTATTTGTATCCATATAAAGATTTGCCTCAATTCATGAGTTTGGTCGAAGAATTTTTGAGAGCGCTGACTTTGCCGATTTTGAATACGATCAAAGGTTCAGATGGCAAGAGCTTAAAGGTTGCTTCACCAAAGAAAAAGTCAAAGAAGCCTTAACTGCAGTTAACGGAATTTTGCTTCCTTAGAACTAATATGCGATAGAGTTTAGTCAGAAACGGGGCTTTTTACCCGCATCTGAGGAAAATGCAAGGTCTTTCGCAACAGGAATTTTCCACACTCTATGAGTCTTGTCGGAATACCGTATATCACTTCCTCTTAAAACTCTCCGGAAATCCCGAAATTGCCGAGGATCTAACTCAGGAAACCTTCTTAAAGGCATTTGAAGTTATGGACAGGTTCGATCCGAACCGAGGAAGTTTCTCTTCTTGGTCCTGTACAATCGGTAAAAATCTTTACTTTAAACATTTTAATCGTACAAAGAAAGAATCCGGAAATGTTTCGATCAATATCGAGAATTTTCCGGAATTATCCGACGGGAACCATGACGATCCCCTGGATTTAGAAAAAAATTCTATCAGTTCGGCATTAAGAGAGGGAGTTTCAAGTCTACCTGAGCCGGAAAAAAGCATAATAATATTGAAAGAGATCCAAAAGAAGACCTTAAGAGAGACGGCCGAGGCGCTTGGCATTTCGGAAAGGACAGTAAGCCGTCGCTTATTAAGTGCGTTTAGGATACTGCGCACTTATCTTGAGTCGGAAGGGATTGGACTGTAAGATGTCGTTGAATACAGAACAGGCGAAAAATTTCGAAGAACTTCTGGAATCTTATATTTCCGGCGAGATCGATTCAGCTGGAAAGAAGAAGCTATTGGAGTACGTACTCCAAGATCCTGATAAGGCCGATGAATATCGTCAGATTACTCGTATCCAAGCGCAGATCCGAAACTCTATCGTGCAGGCTTCGGATCAAGACCTTCAACCTCATTATACATCTCCGAAAAAGGTTATATTCTTACCTAAGTCAGTGCTGATTGTTAGCGCTGCAGCATTAATCTTATTATCCATAGGCTTCTATATTGCCAGAAATCCTTTCGGTAACCAAGAGCCTGCAAATATATTCACTCAGTCTTATGGCAATTGTACTTCTGATGGAAAAAAACTAGAAGCAGGAGAGGATATTTCCGGCAAAGAAATTCAATCCGGAAAATTCTCAGTCTGTGATATCCAATTAGAAGGAAGAAAGAGCATCACTATCAGAGCATTGCCTGAAACGGATTTTGTTGCGAACCATAGTGATAAAGAAGTTCATCTCAGTATCGGTTACGGAAGACTTCTTTTGGACAGCCAGGGTCCTAAGAACTCTGAGAATGTTTATATCACAGCTAAAGATTTTAAATTAACTTTAGAAGGTACTAAGGTTTCTCTACACCGGGGCCGCTCTAATAACTCAGTCTCTGTTCAAGTCTTGGAAGGAAGAGTTAGACTCGAATCAGGAGTCGCATTGTTTTGGGATTCTATTTCTTCTGTTGTTAGCAAGGGAGAGATGGAACTTCTCCAACAAGAATATCCGAATCTATTCGATAAACAACAGGTTACAATCGAAGCAGGACAGCAGATCGCTTGGCAGGGTCTTGCAAGTGCAAGGATAGAAGGGCTTAAGAAGATCGAAGAAACAATCCGCGTAGGAAAGAGAGTAAATCCTGACGTCGAGGTTGATGAGATATTGATTAAGAGCATCAAGTCTCAGGTAGACGCGCTTCCTAAGGCGGGAATCCAAATCGTTCCTGTCGAATTGAAGAATTCTCTTAAACAAATCCTTCCGAATGAAAAAGCGGAACTGGAGAAAAAGTTTGCGACCATGGTTCGCTTTCCTCCTAAGGATTTGAAAGAAAGAGAACTTCTGATGAATCTAGTTAAGAAGATCGATAAGAGCTCTACGATAGAATTATTAAAGGAAAGAAATCAGCCTCAAGAAATTCGGGTGCTTCATATGAAAGATGGCACATCCGAAACAGGTTATATCTACCAACAGGACAATTTCTATATTATCCTAAAACCTGAAGGAAATCTGATCATTCCGGTCGAAGCTGTCGAAAAGATAGAATACGAGTATTAATTCTCTCGATTCCTTCTCCAGAAAGGAAGGTAGAGCAGAGTAAACAAAACGATCCCGATCGCTTCCATCCAAAGAATATAAATGGGCCAGGGTCCTAAAAAATCTAAGGCTGAACCGGAAGTCGGCTTATATCGCATATAGCCGTAATTCGCATCCAATAGAAAGTCCACGCTCATGGCAGCAAGCACGTAGATCTGACTGTACAAGACGGATCGCAGGATCGCACCTTTTCGTGGAATCAAACCTAGACCAAACACCGCATATAATGCAGAGATCACGAGTCCGGAATGCGCGATAAAGAAGATAAAAAAATAAATATGAGGAAATCCGACCGAAAGATCCGGAGTCAAGACTCCTTGGAAAGATCCTGCCATAACCCAGAAATAAGATAGCTCAGCGAGAGTCCTGTTTCTAGAAAATAATGCAAGAGAAGTTACGATTGCAGACCAATTGCAAAATTCCATGGGCAGATCGTAGCGCCAATGCCAGAATCCTGAATTGGCCCTGTATATAATATACACGATATAGTTTAGGATGAGTACTGCGCCTAAAGAAAATCCGATATAATTTCTAGTCTTTAAAGAAGCGGATCTTCGAGCATAAAAAGGAAGGGCTGCACTTAGAAAGAATGTGAGAAATAGAATAACAAAATGGAGAGGGCTCCAATGCTCGAATCTCATGGACGAGAACCCTCTCCGAATATAAGAAAAATTTCAAATACTTATTCTTTCAAAAAATCGGGGTGGTTTTTGTGCGAAACACCTTCTCCATTTCTGCTTCTGTAAATTGATAAGGTCTCTTTCTTTTTAGATCCATAAAAAGTCCATGTGCCAGACAAGAAAGGATCAATTTCTTTGTAGATTTGGAAAACACATCATGTGTGAACGCTAATCTATTCTTGTCAGTCCTTAGATAGGAAGTAACGATCACATAGTCGTTCGGAAATGTCATAGTATCGAAGTAATTCAATTCTAACTTATAAATTACCGGTCCTATTCCTCTTTCTCTCAGGTCGTCAATGTCCAAACCTGATTGATAAGAAGAACGGATCCTTGCGTCGTCCAAATAGTATTGGATGACATCGAGATCTACAACCCCTTCCGGATTTAATTCTGCCCAACCGACTCCGATCTGATGATAAAAGGAGTACGGATAATTTTCTTCATTAAAGAAGACTTCCTTTTCTTCTCCTGGAAAGCCCAGGGTGAAACTGGCCTTGGTAACAAGAGCCGAATCAGAGGCACGAAACATTTCTTGGACAATCTCCGTGGATTCCGGATTGGAACTTAAGATCTCGGTGGTGATCCGAGCCTCTTCGGGATATTTCAACTCTCCCTTATATTCCAATTCGCAACGACGGATAGAAAGGCGATCCAACTCGAGGATTTGAGACTCGTTTTGGGCCTTTAATTCTGCGAAAGCCTTGAGACGGGCTTCTTCAAGATAACTTTGGTAGGTTCCATTATTCACATGGCCGTTCACATCCAAATCCGCCCTGCGGACTGGTAGGGAAAGGGAGCTTATTGTCTTTTGGGTTTGTTCCATAAGCCTCATAAAATCCTCCGGTGGACCAGTTGGTCTACCCTCTGGCTCAGAATAAATTGTGGTAGACAGATCTGTCTACCACAATTAAGATCGAATTAGAAAAAAGATTAAGCGTATGTTAGTGAAGAAGGATACCATCCAGCCGGAAGATTCTGCAAAAGAACGGATATTGAAGGCCGCCTCCAAACTCTTTTACTCCAAGGGTTATCCCAATACTGGAATCAATGAGATCTTAGAAGAGGCAGGAGCTTTTAAGAAAAGTCTGTATATTCATTTTCCTTCTAAGAAGGATTTGGGTAAGGCTTACCTGAAGGACCAAGAAGATTCTATCCTGGGCCTCGCCAAGAGGGTGATGGTCCGCGAAAAGAAATATTCCAATTTTATAAAGGCTTGGATGAAGGTGCTACGTAGGGGATTGCGAAGTTCCTATCAGTACGGTTGTCCTTATGCAAATCTTTCCAATCAAACTCATGATGAGCCTGAACTTTCAGAATTCGTAAAGTTAGCCTTGGATCGATGGGTCTTTGAATTCGAAAATTATATACAGAATGCAGAGATGAATTCTAAGAAGAAGTTAAGCGCAGAAGAGGCTCGAGAAATTTCAGAAAGGTTATTGTTCTACTACCAAGGAGCCTTGCAGCTTTTCGGTATGTCGGGGGACATGAAGTACCTTTATCGCTTGGAAAAGGAATTACTCTCTTTAGACCCTTTCGTATAAGGATCAACTTTTATCAATTAGAGCCGAAGTCCCAAACATGGGCAGAGCACTTCACCAGATCTCCTGCAAAGTAATGAGGGAATGCATACGCGAATCTTCCTAAAACAGGATTTGGATCCTTATATAAAATGGAATCCACTCGGATCTGATCGGATTCGTCCCGATAGATCTTAAACCAGATTGGAAGTTGGAACTGATCCTTTCCATATTTAGAATTGGTATTGTCTTTGCATGATTTAACGCAGGAATCATAGACCTCGTTTGCGTCTCTAGAAGTATGTATGAATCTGGATTGTTCTTTGCAGATAACGGTGCATTCGTCCGGATCTCCAGAATCGTAAGTGAATGCAACGTGAACTTCTTTGTTGTTCTCGATATTAAAAGAGCCTTTCGTGATTGGCACCCTTTCTCCTGCGCGAGTGCTTCGCATATACGCGGAGGAAGGAGGATCTAAAATCAGATCCAAATCGCTAATCTCTAAGTACATTCTGGATTCGACCTTGGGAAAGATATTCTCCCAGTTCAAACAGGACTCCTTGCTCGCTTGTGCTTTCAGAAGAAAAGGCGAGACAATGGCTAGTAAGCAGAGAAAGAGTATGGAGACCTTTGCTTTCATTCGTTCGAAAATCGATTATATTACTCGGATAAGGAAGCATCCAGCAGAAAAATAACGTTTTCAAGCCGGAAATTTATTCGTTCGTTCCGAATACTTTAGCTTTGGCTATTGCGTTCTAATTTCCGGAGGGCTTTTCAAGGATTTTAGTAAATTATTTTCGATCCCATGCAGGCTTTGCTTTTAGAACCTTTTTATGGATCGGGCATAAGGGGTCGTGAGATCCTTTTAGATAGCCGGTGCTCATCAGGAATTCGTTCACGATCTCTCCTCCTACGAATACAAAAGTCTTTTTGAAGATCTTTACCCATTCGTCCTTAGTCTTAGGATGATGTGAATCGATCCATTTCTGAAAGCTGCCGAATTCTTTTTGGATAGATAGTATTACGTTTGCGTTATGAATGGCTGCATTGATCTTGAGCTTGTTTCGAATGATTCCCGCATCATTCATCAGCCTTTCGAAATCTTTTTCCTTAAACTTTGCCACCTTGGATATCGAGAAGTTTCTGTAAGCTTTACGGAAAGAATCCTTCTTCTTTAAGATCGTTGTCCAGGAAAGTCCTGCTTGATTAATTTCTAGGATCAGTCTGCCGAATAACTCATCATCTGAGTTAAGAGGAAAACCATACTCGTTGTCATGATAGATTTTGTTTTCGGAAGAATCTTTGGGGCCGAGCGATTCAATATAAACGCAGTATTTATTTCTGGCTTGCATGGTTGTTAAAATTCCAAGAGGAGAAGTAAGATCTTTATATCTATGCAAGTGTTGAGTAGTGCAAGTAAATTTTGCGAACCCAGGAATACGCAGTTCCTAGGTTCGCAAATCGAGTGCAATGGTTTTAGAATCCGATCATCATTCCTCCATCCACTCTTAATGTAGCACCGGTAATCCAGTCCGCCTCATCCGAAGCAAGAAAAGCTACCGCAGAAGCTACAGAGTCTTCTGGATTTCGATCGATCTTAAGAGGAATGGACTCCAGAATGGACTTTACGATTTCTTCTGGAACATTGGTTACGAAATCGTTTGCAATGAATCCAGAAGCAACGCAGTTCACAGTAATGTTTCTGGATGCAAATTCTCTTGCTGCCGATTTGGTGAGAGCCATCAATCCTGCCTTCGCGGAGGAGTAGTTTGCCTGACCACCATTTCCATAGAAGCCGGATACAGAACCTATATTGATAATCCTTCCCTTCCTATTCTTTAACATCAACTTAGCCGCAGCTTGGGTTCCGAAGAATGCAGCCTTTAAGTTGACGGAGTGAACCTTGTCCCATTTCTCTTCACTCATTCTTAGGAAAAGATCGTCTTCAACTACGCCTGCATTATTAATCCAGATATCCAAGGATCCGGTTTTCTCTAAGGCGAAGTCCGCGAGTTCCTTGTTCTGGGCCTTCGAGGTTACATCGCAAACCTTCCAAAGAAGATTCGCGCCACCATCTTGAGCCAGCTCCTTTGCAGTCGCCTCGCAATTCGCTTCGTTTAGATCAGAGAGAACGACTTTGCATCCTCTTTTTGATAACGATCTTGCGATGGCTTTTCCTATACCCCTTGCCGAGCCTGTGATCACGGCTGTCTTTCCTTGAAACATATCAATCTCCTTTATTATTTCGATATCGAAATAAATGGGTGTATTTATGAAACTTTCGCTTTCTCATGATTACTCGAAGTTGGAATAGATTTTGGTTAGAATACGAAAGAACTCGTCTCTTTCTTTCTGATCCAAGTCTTTGTTAATTCGAAGAAGTGTAGCTCTAGAGGCTTTTTGGACTAGATCCAAGGCTCCCTTTCCCTTTTCGGTTAGCTCCGCGGAAGTAACTCTTTCATCTTCATAAGGCTTGGATCGCTTAATATAGCCTGTTTCTTCCATCTTATCTAACAAGGCTGTGATTGTGGAATTGGTTCTATCGAGCCATTTTGCAAGTTCACTCATAGTAAGAGGACCGTCTTTTCCTAAGGCGAACAGAACTCCTCCATGTGCAGGGACAAGATCCTGAATCCCCTGCTTCTGAAACTCGGCAGATAAATGCTTTTGGATCCGGTCTCTGGTCCTGGACAGCAAATGGATGATGAACTCGGGTTTCATATATATTTAGACATCGAAATAGTTGGAAAGTTTTGTCAAGTTGAAAAAGATGGGGGTAAATCGGTTAAAATGATTCTACTTCGACTGAGTTCCCGCAGGTTCTCTGAAATTGATCTCAAAGATATCGTAGTTGGATTCTCGAACTCCGACTACGAATGCAACGGAAACCCCTAGAAAGTATCTTCCACTGTATTTCATTGCTTTCCAGGCGAATTCAGCCATTTCTTCGGATGTAATAGAAAAGGGATGTACTTTTCCTCTGGATTCGTCCAAGTAGATGCCTTCGTACGTTCCGACCATTGTGCCTTTGTATTCTAAGCTGAGAATTCTACCGGTGACGGAAAAGTTTCGTTTTCCTCCAGTTTTACGGCTGGTCATTTTGTCGATCGGTGTCGCAGTATCGTGGGCCGTTACCCAGACTGTGATCCTACCACTCGGATCTTTTACGGGTGATGTATGCGGGAGTTTGCTATCTTGGTATTGAGCGTCTACGATCTCAATACTCGTAGAAAGCGCCACAGGTTTGATCCTATGTATATTAAATTGTATTAAAATAGTTTGGTTCAGGTTCTTGCTTAAGAAATTTACCACATCCGCGTTTTCTGGCCGAACGCTGACCTGCACTTTCTTTCGCACTGGAGCAAAGCACTCGTCCCTGGCCATGTCACATTCTTCCGCAGGGTCGTAAACAGTCACTTCTATGACCCCTTCGTAAGATTCGTAGATGATCCCACTACTCTCAAACTGGGTTAGTTTAGCGACAGTCCATCCTTCCGAATATGTGCCCAAGGAAAACAGGGAAGTCGAAAAAAAGAAAAGCTGTGTAAAGATTACAAATGCAAAAAACTTTCTTGGGCTCATAAGTCTCAATCTGACGAGATTTTCAGTCCTTCCGTTCTATCTTCTATGTCGGATTCCCGGGAAAGAAATTTCGATATTTATTTGGTGATTTGAGATTAGAAAGCCTCTTTTGTCGATCCTATTGTTTTCCGTTGGGTATAAATCCGGGAATTTTCTGTGAGATTTTCAATCTAAGGTTCGCTTTTCTTTCTTCAGATACTTTTCCAAAAGAACTTTTGTAGATCGTTTAAAGGTCAAAGAATGTCAAAAGCGCCGGAAGGACCGCGGCTCGTTTCATTTGGTTCTTTGGATGAGGTTAGATATGAGTTCTTTTTTGCGATCTTTGTTGGCCGGTTTTATCTTCATTACATTTCTTTTTCCATTTGTAACAAGTGCTCAAGAATATCGTAAGTCTCCCTTTGGTAAGAAGAAGCCCCCTCAAGAAAAGAGGCAGGTGGTGCCGAACGAATATATTATCAAGTTAGTAGCAGGAAACAGCAGCTCTAAGATCAAGGATCTAATGCCAGGATTCTCGATCCTAAAAATCGAAGAGCTTTCGGATGACACGTATCGTGTGGTTTATGAGAAGGACCCAGGCTTAGAGAATCTTGTAGAAGCAGGCAAGAGATCTGGGATCGTTATTTTTGCCCAACCGAATCGGATCTACAAAGCGTTTTAATCTATTTTTTAGAGAATCCCTTCTCTATCCAGCCTGCAATATCATACAGCGCTTCTTTAGCTTTTGGAATTCCTCTCCCAAGATTAAAGAACCCATGTATTAAGTTTTCATAAACCTTCAATTCTAAGGGAATTTTTGCCTTCTTTAATAGATCTGCATAAGCAAGGCCTTCGTCCTGTAAAGGATCGAAACCTGCGATCACCATATAGGTTTGGGGGGAATGAGCCAAGGAAGCCTGCAGAAATGGTGTGACCCTCGGATCCTTCCAATCCTTGGAATTCGGCAAACTATGTTTTTTAAAATAACGTAATAGATCTCTAGTGAGAGCATAACCGTCGGCAAACTCTTCCACACTTTTTCTTTCTTGTGTTAGATCGATCCAAGGATAGATCAAAATTTGGAATAGAGGAAGGGGAAGTTTTTCTTTTTTGGCTTGGGTCGAAATGGAGATCGCTAAATTTCCTCCGGCAGAGTCTCCTCCGACTGCGATCTTTTTTGGATCGAGCCCGAGTGCCTTTCCATTTTCCTTGATCCATTTGTATGCCGAGAAAGCGTCTTCCCAAGAAGAAGGATATTGCGATTCGGGTGCTAATCCGTAATCCACTGCGAGTATTGCATGACCGGAGGTCTTTGCAAGAAATCTGAGAGGAGGATCATGAGAGTCCAGATCCCCGATTACAAAACCTCCTCCATGAAAATAAAGAAGGCATGGTTCTAAGGTTGAACCTTGGTTGGAGGAATATAATCTTACTCTAATACGTCCTTTTGTTCCAGGAATGGTAAAGTCCTCTACTCGGGGAAGTTCGATCTTCTCCAAGTCGAATAGAGTCATGATGTCCCTAAAGAGAGCTCTCGCCTTTAATGGAGGAAGATGCTCCGGTTTCGGTTTGATCTTTGCCAGGACCAATGCGGCGCGGATCTTGGGATCCAAGGTCCTGCCGCGTTTTATATCCTTTCCGAAAACTCTAAGTATCGGGTTCGGTAAAGAAAGTAATGCCCTCGCTGCTACTCCTTCAAACTTTTGCCAGAGCACGCTTCTTGGTTTTCCTTACTTCATTCTTGTGTCCATTGGAACCCGACTTAGAGGTTTGCTTGTACTTTGCCTTTGCCTCGATCGGTAGAGAATTAGAAGTTTTAGATGCTCGTTTCTTTCCTGCTTTTAATTCTTTTTGCATATAATACAAAAAGTCTTCGTAGTCGACTTGCATCGTATGTCTTGCAGAAGCCACATAACGTTTCTTCATTTTCGTTTCATAATCTTTGATCTGCGTTTGCATCTCGGAATTATTAGGAAGTAAATAGTTCCCAGTAAGATATTCTGCCAGCCATTTGCCCTGGAATTCTGCAAGAGGCATGATTGCCCCCAGAGGTTGATACAACCCAACAAAGAAAAGATTCTTTAATCCTGGTTTGAAAGTCCTATGGAATAAAGGCAGATAATTATCCGGTGCTGAAATGAAATCAGAATGAAAGAAAGGAAATTTTACATTGTATCCTGTGCAATAGATGATCGCATCGATCTCTTCTTCGGAACCGTCAGAGAACTTGACCTTGCTTCCATTATATTCCTGGATGACCGGTTTGTATTTGATATCTCCCCTTCCCAAACGAACCAAGATATCTTGAGAGATTGTAGGATGTGCCTCTCCAGGCTTATGATCAGGCTTTGGCAGTCCGAAATCTTCCATCTTGCCCACTCCTATCTTCAGCATGATTCCGAATAGAAGTTGTTTGATCCAGAATGGAGTTCCTGGAGGGATCATCTCAGTAGATTTGTCGAGAGGCTTTCCGAAAAGATAATTCGGGATCACCCAAGCTCCTCTTCTGGAACTTAAGATAACTTTCTTTGCGACTCCCGGACGACTAAGCTCCACGGAAATATCCATGGCGCTGTTTCCCATTCCGAGTACTACGACTTTCTTTCCTACTAAATCGATTGGATGTTGCGGGTCCACATAGTCGTGTGAGTGTATTATCTTTCCGTTAAATTTACCTGGAAAATCAGGTTCAGGCCAACGAGGAGACCAATGGTGTCCATTCGCTACGATCACAGCATCGTAGAAGTTTTTTTCTCCTTTCTCGCTGATCACTAGATAAGTTCC
Organism: Leptospira semungkisensis; assembly: GCF_004770055.1. NCBI lineage: Bacteria > Pseudomonadati > Spirochaetota > Leptospiria > Leptospirales > Leptospiraceae > Leptospira > Leptospira semungkisensis. Next base: position 779,360 of record NZ_RQEP01000005.1, read on the forward strand.
ATCTTCTTGAGGTTCTACTTTTGCGACACCGTTCTTGAATTTGATATTTTTTCGAAGTCCAAAATGTTCCGTGTAATCCGTGAAATATTTTTGGATCGGCTCATGGTTTGGATAATCCGCATACCAAGTCGGCATCGGATAATCCTTATATTCCATTCTATCTCTATGAGTATTGATATGTAAGGACTTGTATATATTGCTTAGACCGTTATCGTTTTTATATCTCCAATTCCCGCCTACATCACTTCCTTTCTCGTAACAGTCGTAAGGGATGCCCTTGTCCTGCAAAGATTTACAAACAGTGATTCCGCTCGAGCCTGCGCCGATCACGCATACTCTTGGTAACTCTTGCATGGATGTCTCCTAATCATAATGATCGTTATAAAATGCATTCTTAGTAGAAGAGCGGATCTGACATGAGTCAAGTCCGAAAATGGATTGAGGGAATAAATCAATATGTTTAGGTCTGCCTATGGCAAACGAGAATGGAAGAACAAATGTTCACTTTGATTACGATTATATTATAGTAGGTTCAGGGTTTGGCGGTAGTGTTTCAGCGATGCGCCTGAGTCAAAAAGGTTATTCTGTATTAGTAATCGAGTCAGGAAAGAGATGGGCTGCAAAAGATTTTCCTAAAACGAATTGGTCCGTTCACAAATATCTTTGGATGCCTAGACTTGGTTTTTATGGCATACAAAGATTAAATCTATTGAAAGATTTTTTTCTAGTCAGTGGCGCCGGTGTAGGTGGAGGTTCTCTAGTTTATGCAAACACTCTCTATGTTCCTTCCGACAAGACCTTAAATCATCCTACCTATCAGAAGATCGGAGGGAAGAATGGAATGATTCCCTTCTATGAAGTTGCGTCTCGTATGCTTGGTGTAACTAAAAATCCAAAGTTGGATGAGTCAGATCAAATCTTAAAAGAGATCGCAGACGATATGGGGAGAGGAGAAACATTCACTCCTACACCTGTTGGAGTTTTCTTTGGAGAGAAGAGTGGCCAGACAGTAAGAGATCCTTACTTTTTAGGAGAAGGTCCTGATCGAACTACTTGTAATTTCTGCGGAGGTTGCATGGTGGGATGTCGTTTTAATTCTAAAAACACATTAGATAAAAATTATTTATTCTTCGCGGAGAAGTTAGGAACCAAAATACTTCCCGAAACGAAAGCAACGGACTTAATTCCTTTAAATGAAAAAGGAGAAAGGGATTCGAATGCAAGCGGAGAATTCGGATACGAATTAAAGACTAGATCCACAACAGGATGGTTCGGATCTCCCAAGAGAACCTTTAGAGCAAAGAATGTGATTTTGTCCGCAGCAGTGATGGGAACTGTAGGTCTTCTTCTTCGTGCCAGAGAAAATGGAAGTATGACGAGGCTTTCTCCTCGCTTGGGTGATAATGTTCGTACGAATAGTGAGACAGTTCTTGCTGTTTCTAAGTTTGGGAAAGACGTGGATTTTTCTAGAGGAGTGGCGATCACTTCTTCCATTCATCCGGATGATCATACTCATATCGAGCCAGTGCGATACTCCAGAGGTTCGGATTTCTTCGGAACTTTGGCGAGTGTTCTCACCGATGGAGGAGGAAAATTTCCCCGACCTTTGAAGTATTTCTTCACGATGTTTACGCATCCTTTATATTTCTTAAAGGCATCTTGGCCGTTCGGGTTTGCAAAAAATTCTTTGATCCTTCTTGTGATGCAAACCTTGGACAACAAAGTGAAGTTGGTTCGTGAGAGAAGAACTGTTTGGCCTTTTGAGAAGTCTATGACCTCGGCATTAACGGAAGGAGAAAAGACACCTTCTTATATTCCGATCGCAAATCAAACTGCACGAAAGATTGCAAAGAAGATCGGAGGCTTTCCTCGTAGTTCTTTAAATGATGTCCTTTTGAATGCGCCGATCACTGGTCATATTATGGGCGGTTGTGTTATGGGTTCTGATCCGGAAGAAGGAGTTATCGATTTCGAGAACAAGGTCTTTGGTTATAAGAATCTAAGAGTTTGTGATAGCTCAATGATCCCTGTGAATCTGGGAGTGAATCCTTCTCTTTCTATCACCGCAATGACGGAAAGGGCGATGTCCATGATCCCAACGAAATCGGGATCCGCTCGTTCTTTTCAATTTGAGGATACGTTTGGGATCAGCTCTGTAGTATTTCCTGAAAAAACGAAGGCTGCCAAGTAGCATCTTCTAAAACGATAGACTGTAGATTCGACAAAGGAAATATCTCCGAATAAAGCTCGAAAGAGTTTCGGAGATAGGTCTTGTCTTTATTCAAAGAAAGCTTAAAGGATTTTTTTCAAACTAAGAAGGATTGGTTTTCTTTCGCTGCTGTCCTGTTTATTTTTCTCGCCGTTTGGGCCTTGAATTATAAATTTATTTTCGTTCAAACCATCTTCGTAACTTTAAAGGACCAACAAGAGGCTCTTCTTCTCTTCTTCTTTTTGTTTTATTCCTTTGGAGCTTTGCTCATATATCCGATCGCTTTGGCTTTGTATAGAAAATCCGGAGAATGGAAACGACTTCTTCCTTTTGTAATTGGAATCGTGGTCGTTCTTACTTTGGTGAGTTCGGCAAGACTGAAAGATACGAGTTTATTATCTTTCTTAGATACTTCTTCTGTTCGGATCGGAATGATGTCTTTGAATTATTTCAGTAATATATGTATCTACGCGGCTATTCCACTCTATTGGATTTGGAAACAAAAGGATTCGAATGATAGATTCTTGGGACTCAACGCAGGTTCTAAATGGAGAGAAGTGACACTTCTTCTTGGATTGATGCTGCCGGTGATAGCGATCGCATCCTTTTCGATTTCCTTTCTTGCATATTATCCTCGCTTTGCGAATCGATTTCCTGACGGTTATATAGATTATCCACCTTGGGCTTGGATCTTAGTTTTCGAGATCGCTTACGCTTTCGGTTTCGTTGCGCTTGAGACTTTCTTTCGAGGATTTATGGTTTTGCCTTTGGCTACAAGGTTCGGAAGCAAACCTGCAGTTTTAGCAATGGCATTTATGTACGGGCTTTTGCATTTTACCAAGCCATCTTTCGAGGCCTTGGGTTCGTTCTTCGGGGGTTTTATTCTGGGAATGATCTCTCACAGAACAAAGTCAGTATATGCAGGAATTATAATTAATATCGGGGTGGCTTGGGCCATGGAGCTTGCTGCCACCCTTCAATTCTTGTACTTGATGTGATCTTATTTCAGATACGGATCGTGTACCCTATATTATAGAAGAATATCATATGCACGATATGCTGTTGTTGATAATGCTCTACTAAGCTCCTCTGCACCGCAGGACTTGTGGATAAAGAACTCAGATAGTTGACGATCAGTTCGTTCTTGTACCCGAAAGCTTTCGCAGGATCCACAGTCATTCCATCGTTCGGATTATTATCCGCATATACTCCAATATTCGGAGTATATGTGCCGTTATCAACCAGAGCTGGAGTCGCTCTATACATCATGTTCGCTGCAAAGAAGAATTTTCCATAATCGAACTGTAGCCTAGGGCTGATATCACTGATCCCTTTCTTGCGATCAATATTATCATTCACTTCTGCGTAACCGACGACCAAGCTAGGAGTGATCCTGAAAGTCTCTCCTTTGAAGAACTCATGACTCAAGCTTAAACGATAGTTGTGAGTTCCTTGGAATACACCACCGAAATCGTTTAACATTTTGTTGTTAATTGAAATCGTTGGACTCAACCATTCCCAGAAGGGAGCCTTCCAACCGATGACCCAATAGCCTCTCATTGCGTAGCCAGGCTGGTTTTGGTTGATGAATAAGAATCCAGCAGTAAAGGTTCCAAGTCTTGTCTCATGATCGTACATCGCTCTGGTGAATAGATAATCGTAGAGACCGTTCTGTTCTTTTCGAGTCTTAACCTGGTTCGGATCATATAGCAACTGACCTGCTGCCAGAGATTTATCCACCAAGCTCGTCTGATCCGGTCCGCCAGGTGTGGATTGCATTCTTAGATCAGAGTCAGTATTGCTTCTGTCCACCATTGGGTTCATCATGGTTAGTCCTAGTTTAAACCCTTTAGGTAATCCTAATAGTTCCACGTTGGTGGTTAGGAAGTATGCCTGGTAGAAATCCTTGTAAGAAGTTCCATTACGCCTTGCCTGACGTTCTCCGAATAGATCGGAACCTTGGAAGGCACCATCATTGGAAACTGATTGGGAAAGCAAAATGGAATGTTCCGGCAAGGCATCCGCTGGCACTTGTGGCTTTACCGCTCCCGTGGGAACACTTTCGTCGGTGGTCAACTCTGGAGTTGTGTCCGGACGATCTTCGGTGATCTGTTTGATTTTATCTTTTCGAACTCGAATAATGACTCCATCCGCACTTACGAATTCTATTTCTGTTTCGGTTTCTTTTTGGATGGTGACTTTTTCGAAAACTCTACCTGAGGCGGTGCGGATGGTAACTCCTAAGAGTTCTCCTAAACCGCTTGTAGAGACGAAGAGGATAAACGTTAACGTACCTATACTTCTTCTCATATAACCAGTATTTTTGGGAGGATCCGTAAATTCAATACACATACACGAATTATTAATTTTCTAGAAAAAATAAAATTCCTGATTACTATGTCTTTAGAGAGTAATGTGCAAGAAATTCGGAGGAATATGCAATTGGGATGAACGTATGTTAGTCAGCAAATTTTACTTATGAAAAGACTGGACGAAATTTAAAAACCTCTTCTTCTTCTTCAGAAATATAGAATGGATTAGGATAGTTTAAAATGAATCCTCCGAATTTAGCCCAAGCTTCCTTATTTCGAAATTGTAATTTTTATCTAGGACATTGGAAAGATTTTTCCAAGATGATTCCTGTATATGATCCTTCTTCCAATCAAGAGATCGGATCTGTTCCGGATCTTCCTGCAGAAGAGATCCGAGCTGCCATTTTATTTGCAGAGAAAGAACAAAGATCATGGGCAAAAACTCTTCCAAAAGAGAGAGCAAAGTACTTACGTAATTGGGCAAATTTAATGATCCAAAACAGAGAAGACTTGGCAAAGATCATGACTTGGGAGCAAGGTAAGCCTTTGGCAGAATCCAGAGGAGAGATCGATTATGCTGCTTCTTATTTAGAATGGTTTGCAGAAGAAGCGAAACGTACCTATGGAGATATCATTCCCACACATAGAAAGGAGCTTAGACTTTTATCTTGGAAAGAGCCGATCGGAGTCACCGGGATCTTGACTCCTTGGAATTTTCCTTCTTCGATGATCACTCGAAAAGTTGGGCCTGCCTTAGCAGCTGGATGCGTTGTGATCTCTAAACCTTCTGAACTTACACCGTACTCCGCGATTGCTTTGGCGGTGCTTGCACAAGAAGCAGGTTTACCACCCGGAGTATTTCAAGTAGTGACGGGAAGGCCCGAAACTATTGCAGATGAATTCTTAGATAATCCAGGAGTGAAGAAGATCAGTTTTACCGGTTCCACTCGAGTAGGAAAAATTCTCTTAGAGAAATCCGCAAAGCAGATCAAAAGAATTTCTTTAGAGTTGGGAGGGAATGCGCCTTTTATCGTTTTTGCCGATGCGAACCTAAAAGAAGCAGTAAAGGGAGCAATCGCATCAAAATTTCGTAATACAGGACAGACCTGTGTATGTGCAAACAGATTCTTGGTAGAAGAAAAGGTCGCTGACGAATTCGCAACTATGCTCGCAGAAGAAGTCTCCAAATTCAAGGTAGGAAATGGTTTTGAGGAAGGAGTAAATCAGGGACCCTTAATCCATTCTGCTGCGCTTCATAAAGTGGATTCTCATGTGAAGGACGCATTGCAAAAAGGAGGAAAGCTTCGGATCGGTGGAAAACCTCATTCTCTTGGAGGAAGTTTTTATGAGCCAACGGTTCTCACTAATGTTACAGAAGATTCCCTTTGTTTTCAAGAAGAAACATTTGGTCCTCTTGCTCCGATTCATTCCTTCAAAACAGAAGAAGAAGCTCTTAGAATAGCAAATGCTACATCTGTAGGATTGGCATCTTATATGTATACGAACGATCCCGCTCGTATCTGGAGAATGACCGAATCCATAGAAGCCGGAATGGTGGCAGTGAATGAAGGTATTTTGTCTACCGAACAAGTTCCATTTGGCGGGGTAAAAGAATCAGGTATTGGTAGAGAAGGTTCTAAATACGGAATAGAGGAATATCAGGAAATAAAATATATATGCTGGGGAGGCCAAAGTTAATAATAAGAATTTGGGATTCGTTTTCTTTTGTTAGCTTTTAAGGAAAGATTTCGTCTTCTCCCTAGCTGGATTTTAGGAAATTACATTTTTCCTTGACGAGTGGATCTCTCCGATAATCTTCATAGGCTGCCTTTTTTATGGACCCTCTTTATTTTAATTTTTACTTCTTCGGATCCTTACTCGCCTCTTTATTTTCTCTTTATGTAGCCTTCTTCTTTTTGACGATCAAAGATAGGAGTAAGGCTGCCTTTCATTTGGGGATCTCCAGCTTATCTACTACAATCTTTCATCTCGGATATGCGATAGCATTTTGTTCCGCGGAAGATTGGACCATCTTTCATAGATGGATCGTGATCCCATTTCCGATGGTCGGATACACTCAGCTATTCATCTTCTTCTTTTACTTTCCGAATCCGAAAAGAGTCAAGCTCGGATTGCTACTTTATTCACTTCTCTACGTAGGAGTGATCGCGCTCGCGATTTTCTATATTATACTTTCCTTAAAGTCCACAAGAACCTTCGTGATGGGCAGCCATTACTGGGACTTCGAAACCCATTTGTTCTATAAGATATTTTCCCTACTCGTTCTTATCTACAATGCGATTTTCTTAGTTGCTGCAATTTGGAGATCGGTAGTTGAAAAAGGAGCAGAGAGAAGATCGGTCATATACATCACTCTCGCTTACATTACGATCACTCTCTTTCCTGGGATTACGAACGCGTTAAGCAGGGAAGGTACCGTGTCGAGAGCGGTATATCAACAGACAGCGGACATTCTTCTCGTAGCAGGATTATTCCTCATCTTGATCATCTACGTGAATGCAACCAAGGAAAGAACTACCATCCTAAGTAGGATCGTAGGAGTCAGTATGGCAACTTTCCTCTTGGCATTTCAATTGGTCGGTTTTACTATTTTGAACGGATATGATTCTTCTTTCGATCTGATCAAGAAAGAAGAAGCTAAACTTACTGTCTTCAATGGAGAAGAGCCTCCCGGTTTTGCGTACTTGATATCTTATGATCCGAAAGAGAACCGCTTTCAAACCGAGAGAGGATTCAAGGATCTTAGATCTGATATAGAAGATAGATTAGAGCTTAGATTCTTTTATATCTCTCGTAATTTGACTCGATTGGGAAATCTTCCCGCAAAGCAAAGATGGGAAAGATCCAAAGAAGTTTTGGCGGAATCTCCTAAGGAATTTTACGCGTACCAAGAAGGGCTTCGCCAGTTTTTGGAATCAAAGGGAGATGTGGTAGTTTCCGATGCGGAGGTTTTAGATTTCTTCCGTTTCTTAAATAAAAAACTGAAAGTAGTGAAAAGTAAATTCGCTCACTTACCTACTAAGTCCGATACAGCTGCAGTTGATAAACTTTTAGTAGCGAATGAGGTCGGACTCTCCGGAATATTGGAGAAGGTAAAGAACAAGGTAGATACCGAATTAAAAGCAGGAACATCTGGATCTGAGATCAATAAGGCAGTATTACCTCCTTTGTCTCCGCTCTTAGAAGTAGGTGAGAGAATTTATAGAGGAACCAAGTTCTATACGGTCGGTGACGAAAAACCCCAATACTACGTTTCTTATTTGGTTGTTCATCCTGAGAACGGAAAGATCTACGAGGTAGGGTTCACTTACAAATCCTATAGAGCATTTATACATGATCCTTCTCTAGTTCTTGTAGGTTGTTTGCTTGCGGTGATGCTCGTGATCATCTTTGGATTTAGATTCTTCTTCCAAAATGCTTTAGTGAAACCAATGGACGAAGTAGTCGTTGGACTCACAGAAGTCAATTCCGGCAACTTGGAATACAGATTGAAGCCTCGTGTAGAAGACGAGATTGGATTTATTGCTCGTTCCTTCAATAGAATGGCTCGCTCGATACAGGCAGCACGTAAACAACTCGAGCAATATGCAAACGAGTTGGAGGAAAAGGTAAAGGAAAGAACCAAGGAATTGGAACAAACCCTTGGAGAAGTGCAGGAGCTCAAGCAACAACAGGACGGAGACTATTTCTTAACTTCTCTTTTGATCAAGCCGTTAGGAGCAAACAAAGCAATTCAAGAAAACGTAAAAGTAGATTTCTTAATGGAGCAAAAAAAGAAATTCACTTTCAGAAGATACCACGACGAGATCGGTGGGGATTTAAATATTTCTAATCATATCGAGCTGAAGGATAGATCTTATACTGTTTTCTTAAATGCGGATGCGATGGGAAAATCAATGCAAGGCGCTGGTGGCGCGTTGGTATTGGGAGCAGTCTTTGAATCCATTATAGAAAGGACCAGACTTGCCGAAGCGATGAAGAACCAATCTCCGGAGAGATGGTTAAAAAATGCATTCACAGAATTGCATAAAGTATTCGAGAGCTTTGACGGATCCATGCTTGTTTCCTCCGTAATGGGTCTCGTAGACGACGAAGTAGGTATATTATATTTCATTAATGCAGAGCATCCTTGGACGGTACTTTATAGGGACGGGATCGCAAGCTTCATAGAAGACGAGTTGATGTTCCGAAAACTGGGTACAACAGGCATGGAAGGAAGGATCTATATCAAAACCTTCCAACTAGAGCCTGGAGATGTGATCATTGCCGGATCGGACGGACGTGACGATATTCTGATCGGAACCGACTCTGAAGGCGGAAGGATCATCAACGATGACGAAAGATTGTTCTTATCTATTGTAGAAGAAGGTCGCTCCGATTTGCAAGGGATCTATGATGCAATTCTGTCCAAGGGACCGCTTACAGATGATTTGTCTTTGATCCGACTTTCTTTCAAAGAAGACACTTCCGAATTTAAACACCAAGACGAACAAAAACAGAAGATTAAAGATCTGCTTCGTCGAGCAAAGGAAACTTCTCAAAGCAAGGATGTAGAAGAAGCAATTTCATACTTGGAAGAAGCTGAGAATTTAGATAGCCGCATTCCTGAAGTAAAGAAGAACTTCATAAAGTTGTTCTTGAAGCTCAAGGACTACTCCAAGGCAGCTCATTATGCCGAAGATTATTTGAATATCAAACCTGTTGATAAGGAAATCCTGTATGTGGCTTCTTTTGCGGCCAGAAAGGCAGGTCAGCTTAGAAAGGCATTGGATTTCGGGGAAAGGCTTCGACTAAGAGAACCGGATCATTTCAAAAACCTAATGAACCTGGCTCAGGTCTATATCGCATTAAAAAATTATGAAAGAGCGATGAGTATGGTCCAAGCAGCCTTACACATGGAACCTAATAACGAGGCTGTATTGCGTATACGGGACGTTCTTAGAAAGAACTGGAACCCGAAAGATGAAATCAGTTAATTAAAGATTGATAAAGGTCACGTTACCTTTCTTTTGCTATAAATTTTCCATGATTTAAGGATTGAAAAAGGATCGATTTATTCCCCCTTTATCCGTCTTCAATACTGAGACCATAAATAATTTCCAAGCGGGCTCTTATTAGATGGAAACACGTTCCGAAACAGATAAAATCCTAGGCCAAGGGCCTATCACAATCAACCGAATCCGATTTGGACTTACCATCTTGTATTTCTTGTCTATTGCAATGGGTTACAAGAGAAGTACTCTCTTGCAAAATTCGTTATATATTGCTGGGACAAGCATAATGGTCCTGTATGTGACCTATTCTTTCTTAAAGAATCGATTTGGTACAGGAGTTTCTCCTTTTCTTGCAAAAGTATTCATCATAGCGGATGTGTTTGTTCTTTGTCTAGTGATGGTTGGGGCCACTTCCGAGGACGCAAAACTTTCTTCTAATGTGATCAAGCAAGTGGTCTTATTTACGATTAACGTAATTTATATTATTTATGCAGGCTTACTCTTGTCTCCAGGGTTTGTTTATGCGGTTGGAGTTTCTACTATCATCGCTCAAACATTGGTGGTGATCAATGCAGCGAATACAGGCGTTGCCTTTTCGGAAGATAGTCAGCTTTCGATCACTCCAGGTTACGCTTCCATGTCAGAACAGATTACTAAAATGTTATTCTTGCTGACCGTTGCTTTTATCGTCGTCGCAGTTATTAAGATCTTTATCCGATTGAAATCTGTCGAAGAGGAAAAATCAGCAGCAATGGAAAAGTCCAGAACAGACTTGGAAGAAGGGAAAGTTCGAATGACCGAGTCCGCTGTCTCTTTAAAAGAAAATTCCAAAAAGCTAAAGGACTTCTCCGATGACTTTTCGGAAGTTGTGAGCAATCACGCCGCTTCCTTCGAGCAGATTAGTTCTACTATGGAAGAATTTTTAGCACAAACGGAACAATCCGCCAGTACTGTAAACGATCAGTTCGGAAAGATAGAGAACTTATTGGGAGAGAGCCGCAATTTAAATACATTGATCGATCGTATTTCGGGACATTCTTCCGATCTGGATAAGAATATGGATATCGTTTTGGATGCGGGAAAAGCGGTTAGCAGATTCGTAGACGGGCTCAGAAATTCTTTGGAATCTTTAGGAAGTTCATTTCGCTCAGTGGGAGAAGTGAATCAGATCATGTCGGACGTTGCCGATAGAACGAATTTACTTTCGTTGAATGCATCTATTGAAGCGGCTAGAGCAGGAGTCGCCGGTCGTGGATTTGCGGTGGTCGCAACTGAAGTATCTAAACTTGCAGAGAGCAGCTCCGAGAATGCGGACAGAATTTCTAAGATCATCAATGAGAGTACTAAATACGTTCAAGATGGACAGAAGTCGGCTCACACTGCTAGTGAGAAAGTAAAAGAGCAGGACACTCTCTTTGAGAATTTTTTGGACAGCTTTAAGCAATTGAATCAGCTTTTAAGTGAGCAAAAAACAGTGAACGAACGTTTTCTGAACAGTCTGACTTCTCTTAGAAATCTCTCTTCGGATATTGAAACTGCTTCGAAGGAACAATCCTTAGGTGCAAATGCAATCATGACTTCCGTATCTTCTTTGCAAAGCTCTATGGAATCACTTTTACATAAGAGTGAACTATTGTCTGAAACCATTACGATCTTAGAGACAGAAGCTCAAGTCTTAGCATCTAAAGATTGATTGTAATGATCTATAAAAATCTGATATAGATCGTACGTAAAACTCTTGAATTCTAATGATAAGAGATTAGAAAAGTCGCTCCATGGTTTATTTTAACTCATGGGCGATCTCAACGCTCATCTGTTCCATATTCACTTTTATTATTTTCGCATTCTTGGCAAGTCTCAAGAGAAAGGCGAATTATACTAGTGCATTTTCTCTTCTGTTCTTATTCGTATTCTTAATTAATTTCGGATTCTTTATCTCAGCGATCTTTCCTCAGCCGAGTGCTTCTTATCATCGTTTGGTGACCGGGCCAGCTGCTGTTTTCGGAACGATTTTCTTGTGCATTTTTGCTTATCTTTATCCTCGCAACGATAGACCAAAGGAAGCCAAGTATGTGATCGCTTCTTTGCTCGGAATTTCCTCGATAACGATCTTATATTCGTATTTTCAAATATTCGGAAGTAGGCCTGTATTTGATTTCAAGGGACAGATCTATAATTATCATCCTAAGGTAGGAAATCTATTAGCAATCTCATTATTGGCATTCTTGCTAGTAATGATTTTTATACAGGTGAGAAAGATCATCCAAGCGGATAAGGAAGAAAGAAAATCCATATTCCAAATGTCTTTGGGAATGGATATCACGTATCTAGTGCCGGTGGTTTCGAATCTTCTTCTAAGAGAAGGAGTGATTACCTTCAACTTATTCCAGCAACTGTACGTTGGTTTTATGATCTTGGGATATTTCTCTCTTATCATATTATTTATTAATAATACAGTAGATAAGACTTCGTTTATGACGAAGATTGTAGGCATCACGGTAGCCACTTGTTTGGTTTTTGCCCAAGCATTTTCTACTGTGGTAAATCTCAAGAATGAAAGTTCTTTCGACGAGATTAGTCTAAAAGAGGCGATCAATTTTCTAAAAACAGGAAAGGCAGAAGGATCTTCGATCGCATACGCAGTATCCGTTTCCGATTCTTCTAATAAGCCGAAATTATTGACCAAGTCTTCCGGAATAGAGCCGAATTTGACTGCCTCTCAAAAAGATATTTTAGAAAATCGTAAACTAGGAAATTTCTCAAAGAGAACTTCTTCCGTTAATTCGCCAAAGATCTTGCCAGAAGGATATGTTCCTCCTTCTTCCGATCTATTTTATTCCTACTATTTGAGAGATGAGGCGGGAGAAAGGACATTGCAGGTCGCTTTTCCTTATCTTTATTATAGAAAATTTTTGGATGATACCAATAGCTGGATCGCGCTTTTGACTATGGCATTGGTATTCGTGGTATTGGTTCTATTTCCATTCTTCTTTAATCGAAGTCTAGTCCGTCCTTTGAATACTTTGATCCAAGGAGTTGGCGAAGTAAATTTAGGAAATCTAACCGTTCAGATTCCAGTCCTTGTGCAGGATGAGATTGGATATCTAACTGGTTCCTTTAACAAAATGGTGGATAGCATTTTGGAAGGAAGGACTAAGTTAGAGGAATATGCGGATACTCTGGAAGAAAAGGTAGAAGCAAGAACCAAAGAAGTTACGGAGAAGATGGAAGAGATCCATACCTTGAAAGTGCAGCAGGATGGAGATTACTTTCTTACTTCTCTCTTGAGTAAACCGCTCATGACGAATTGGAATCGTTCTTCGCAGGTTACTACAAACTTCTATATTGAACAAAAGAAGAAATTTATATTTAAGAATAAAGAGTCCGAGATAGGCGGAGATATTTGCATCAGCGGTAATCTTCTATTCGGATCAGAGAAAGAAAAATGGACGGTATTCCTGAACGGGGACGCGATGGGCAAGTCCATGCAGGGAGCCGGGGGAGCGATCGTTCTCGGGACGGCTATGAATAATATCATGGCAAGGTCCGCAAGTCAGGGAAAGGTACTTAGTGTCACTCCCGAAGATTGGATCCAGGAAACGTATAGAGAGTTAGACGATATCTTTCGCACATTTGACGGAGTGATGATGGCTTCGGTGATCTTGGGTTTGATCAATGAGAAAACCGGAAAGATGTACTACTTTAACGCGGAACATCCTTGGGCCGTTCTACTGAGAGATGCAAAGGCTTCTTTTTTAGAAAGAGAATTAACTTTACGTAAACTAGGTTCTCCTTCCGAGATGAGCTTTAAGATCTTGGAATTCCAGCTTGCTCCTGGAGATGTTTTGTACATAGGTTCTGATGGAAGGGATGATATCAATCTCACCGAAGACGGGATCTCTTGGGTAATGAACTCGGACGAGAATCTATTCTTAAAAACGGTAGAGGATTCTAAGGGAGACTTGGACAATTTAGTAGATCGGATCCATGGGTTAGGCGCTCTTTCCGATGACTTATCTCTGATACGAATCGGTTTCCAAGAACAATTATCTCCGAGTCTTGGAGAAACAAAGATAGAAGTTTCCGAATCCATTCTCCGCAAATACGCCGAAGCAAAAGCGCTGCTCCAACAAAGAGAGATCGGAACAGCTATCGTACTCTTAGAGGAGACTATCGAAGCTTCTCCTAATTTCAAAGCCGCTCCTAGATTGCTCGGCCAAGTACATTATGATCGAAAGGAATATTCGCCTGCATCTGGTTGGTTCGAGAAGTATCTAGAGCTGGATTCAGATTCTCCCAATATTTGGTTTTTATTATCCGTTTGCTACAAGCACATGAAAGAATACGATAAGGCAGGAGTGGCAGCGGAGAAGGTTCGTATCTCTCAACCTCATCGCTTGGCAAACCTGATCAATCTAAGCGATAACTATAGGCTATTGGGTCGTTTCTCTCAGGCTCGTTCTATTCTGGATTCGGCTCAATCTATCGATGGAGAAAGTCCGGGAGTACGAAAGCTCGACGAGTTACTGAAATCAAAGGGCTACTAAGTAAATTTAGATTGTGGAATCGGCCATTTCACAATGTTTTGTAAAAACGACCCTTTAGAAATCGGTTCGACTCCCGTTTTCAGATCGTTGCCCGTCCTCCGGAACTTTAAGAAGTTCGAGATAGAGCCTTTCAGCATTAAGTCTCATTTCAAATCATAGGGCGATCTAAAGGTTCCAAAGGTAGAATCAGAGGTACCAATACCATGGCCAATTTATACTACGATAAAGATACGGATCTTAACGTATTAAAAGGAAAGACCATTGCCGTAATCGGATACGGAAGCCAAGGTCACGCACAAGCTCAGAACATGAAAGATTCAGGGCTGAAGGTCATCATCGGTTTGAAAGACGGATCCAAATCCAAAAAGGATGCGGAAGAAGCAGGCTTCGAAGTTTATTCCGTTTCTGAAGCTGCAAAGAAAGCAGATATCATTCAGATCCTTGCTCCGGACGAGATCCAAGCAGACATCTATAAGGCAGATATCGAGCCTAATTTGAAAGAAGGAGATGCTCTCGTCTTCTCTCATGGATTCAATATCCACTTCGAATTCATCCAACCTCCTAAGAACGTAGACGTTTATATGGTCGCTCCTAAAGGACCAGGACATTTGGTTCGCAGAGTATATGTAGAAGGCGGCGGTGTTCCTTGCTTGATCGCAATCAACCAAGATGCAACCGGAACTGCAAAACAAAGAGCTCTCGCTCACGCGTCCGGAGTAGGCGGAGGAAGAGCAGGTATATTAGAAACTTCTTTTAGAGAAGAAACTGAGACTGATCTTTTCGGAGAGCAAGTCGTTCTTTGCGGTGGTCTTTCTAACTTGATCATGGCTGGATTCGAGACTCTGACCGAAGCAGGATACGATCCTGAGATCGCTTACTTCGAGTGTCTGCATGAAGTAAAACTCATCACTGATTTGATTTACGAAGGTGGATTAGATCGTATGCGTTATTCTATCTCTGGAACTGCTGAGTACGGCGACTATGTTTCCGGTCCTCGGATCATCGATGCAGGTGTGAAAGCTCGCATGAAAGATGTTTTGAACGATATTCAAAAGGCAAATGGTTCCAAGTTTGCAAAAGCTTGGATCGCAGAAACCAAAGCTGGATATCCTGAGTTCAATAAGATGAGAGAAAAGAATGCGGGTCACCCGATCGAAGCGGTCGGCAAAAAATTACGCGGCATGATGAAATGGCTGGGTAAATAAGATCTACCTCTTCTTAAACGAGTGAATGAAAAGGCCGGAATTTTCCGGCCTTTTTTATTTGGATCGAAGCCTTATGATTTTCGAGTTTCATTTCGGCCACTTCTTCGTATAAAAGTTCCCCAAGCTCGGACATAATTTGGAAATTTCTTTCCCAAGCTCCGATTTTACAGCATTTTCAGGAAAGTAAACCTATACTTCTTCGGTCTTAAAAACGGTTCTAAAGCGGCATCTTCGTTCGCTAGATCGGGCAAAAAAATAATGACAAAGCTTTTGTTTTTGCTACCTTGAGACACCCAAGCCAGGAGGCTCTGATTGAAATCCTTATTTTCCATAATCGGAATTTCTATCTTTTTGTTTTCCAGTGATGTTTTCGCACAGAAGAGGCTAGGCCTAATCTTCGGATCCAATTACCAAGGAAACAAGGCAGGAATTCCCGAGTTAAATCTTTGTGAAGCGGATGCAAAGTACTTACACGATGAGATCAGACGTGTGGGGAAATTCGACGATATCAAGATTGTTTTAGGTAAAGACGTAACCAAGGATAATATCCAACGCGAGATCAAAGCGATCGCGTCCAAGGCTAAGTCTGATGATACAGTATTCTTATATTTCTCCGGACATGGAGCCTTTCAAAGAGATGAAAAGGCAAAGAACGGAATGAGAAACCTGATCATTTGCTATGATCGTCCTCACTTGTCCGATGATGAGTTAAACGATTATTTGGCTGGGATCAAATCTCCAAAGACGGTTTTCGTTTTTGACTGTTGCTTCTCCGGAGGGATAGCCAAGAAAGGAAAAGCGACTAGAGGTTCTACTCCAGTACCGATCCCGCAAGGAAGCGATGGAACGGTTAAGCAAGATTCTCAAGACTTCTATTTCCAAGATAAGGCGATTATTTCCAGCGCGGATGATAACCAAACTGCCATCGAAGTAGGAGGTACCATCAATCATGGAATCTTTACATACAATTTCGGAAGAGCATTATCTAGCGCGGACTTAAATCAGGACGATGTAGTTACAGCTCTCGAAGCATTCTTCTCTTCTAGAGATGAAACTGTAGCGATGGCAAAGAAATTCGATCATGAGCAAGTGCCTCAGATTTCGGGTAACGCGTCCGGTATCTTCCTCGCGGGAGAGAAGAAGCCGGATCCTCCTAAACCTGTCGAGCCTGTTAAACCTCCTGTGAATCCTACTCCGGTCCCGGATGTGGATCCACCTAAGCCTCAACCGGAAACTCCTGTTGTTACGAACCAAGAACCTCCTGTTGTTCCTACAAATCAGAAAGGTGATTTGGTGATCAAGACCACCATTATTCAAGACAGAGCGTACGGAGTCTCCGATCTTCCTCCTGATATTCGTTTAACAACAGGCAAGAAGAGAGTGGGCAATCGTTCTATTCGAGTACTGATCGACGATAAAGAAGTAGATAAGACAATCTCTTCTGAAGTTTCTAATTACTGGGGAGCAGTTAAAAAGATGGGAAAACTTGTCCCTGGTGCGACTTATACTCTCACTGTAAAAGGAGTACCTGCAGGTGTTCATAAGGTGACCATCCAAGCGGATGATTATCCGGAGATTCAAAAGACACAAGCAGTGATCCCAAATAAGAAGAACGAATTGGAAGTAGTAACTTCTATGAGTGGCTTCGGAGCAATCCGTGGAAAGGTGTTCTATCGCACATTAGACAACCCTGTGTTGAACCAACCTATCTACATGCCGACTGTTACCAGTGTAACCGGTATCCAAAAGCTGAATACGGATCAAAACGGGAATTTCTGGTTTACGAACCTGAAACCGGGAGAGTACGAGATCAAAGCTTCTTTTGCGGAAGATTTGAATTTGAATAACTCCAATATTGTGGTCCGTGAAGGAGAAGTTACGGAAGTGGATGTGATCCTGAACGTAAAACTTCCTTCCACTAAAACAAAATACTAAGATCGAAACTAGCTGATCTTTGTGAGGCCTCTCGATAACACGAGGGGCCTTTTTGTTTTTAGGCACTGAGCAATGAGTTTTGCCTTCGAAAGAAGATCGGTTTTGGCTCTCTTTTATTCCAATACATTCAGGCTGTCTTAGACTGAATTCGACAGAGCCATCTCAATGCTTAGAAAATTGGTTAATATATTTGAAGAAGAAAGATAAGAAGAATGCGGGGTGGGATTTCCGCTCTACCCTCGGCTAGAAGGTAGAGAAGAGCTCTGGTTTGGTATTAGTCTTTTTGAAAATTTTTCCACTGTGTGGAATTGATCCTTTTTTTTCGAATCTCTACTAAGATTCTCATTTGTTTTCTGTTTAGAAGGTTTCTTGCATTTAAGCCGAACTCAGGTAGAACTGTATCGTTCGTGAGATTGGCAAAGGTTTTTCCGATTTTTGAGAAGGAACTCCGTAAGTCCGGATCCATTTCGGGATACATCATAAATCGCCTCCGTGCGACCCATTCAGGGGTAAAAAGAGGAAGAAGGTTCCGTTTTCCATCCTTGGAAGGAAGCTTTCTCCCAAACTGTACTTCGGGAACTTGCGAAAATACTTGAGATATTTTTTTCTTGTACGAAAAGAAAGTACGGGGTAAATTCGGTTATAATGCAGATCCGTTTGGAAAATAGAACCGGTAAAAGATCCGGTCGTTTCGTCGTATACGAGTACGGAACGGACCTATTTGGCTACGTCTACGTGGATAAATTCCGCGGTCGGGACAGAGGCAAAGTGGTTTCTAGATGGTTGATGCAGGATTTGGGCTCTCTCGTTCGACTTCTCGACCATGAGATCTATAAAAGAGAATCCGAAAACTACGAGAACGTCACCTTAGCAGTATGAAGGCCCTCGAAAGGGTTGATCGGCTCGATCGAAATATTTCCCGCCTAGACCGGATCATTCGTAAAGAAGAATCCAACTTATCCTATCTCTCCGCATTTCGTCTTCTTGCATTCTTTAGCTTTGCTTCTTGGATCATAGGTGTATATCTACTTCGACTAGACTCGGAGTTATACTATTTACCTTCGATCTTGATACTCGCAGGTTTCTATAAACTTCTATCTCTTTATCAGGACCATAAGGATAGGATTCGAAGATTAAAAGTTTGGATGGATTTTCTAAAGACCCAAAAGGCTCGGATTCTTTTGGATGCAAAATCTTACCCCAAAGTAAAGAAGGAATATTATAAAAATCTATTATTAGAATCCGATCTTCCTCCTTGGACGAAAGATCTGGATTTCCTTGGAGAAAAGGGAATATTCTCTCGGATCGATACTACGGTGCTTCCTAAATCCAACTCAGGATTCTTGAAATACTTTTTAGAGAAGAAAGAAGAAGGTAAGATCCGAGCCCGACAATCCGCTGTCCAAAATCTTTCCTCCAAGCAAAAGACCCTGCAAAAACTCTTAAGGCAATTGAGACTCTATGAGGCCTCTTTTCCCGCTCGCAAAGATGGAGAAGAAGAGAAACTTCCTTCTTACATTCCTAAATTCAAAAGCATTTCCTCTGAAAGATCAGGTCAGGAAAAACAGGACTTTCCATTTCATTTATTCGCAGATAAGCCTTCTGGTTTTTGGACCTTAGCGCTTGGAGGAATCGGAAGTGTGATCCGCTTTCTATTTCCGGTTTGGGTGATCCTTGTTTGGATCTTAGTGATCGGAAGCTTTCTCTTCGGTCAGACTTGGGGTTTTGGATTCTTCTTATTGAATCTGTCCTTCTTTGGATTCTATAGAGGTGCTTCCCTCAAAATGATTCAACCTCTCGCGGAAGATTGGGAGACCTTGGACGAATTGGGAAAGCTTCTTTCATATCTTCGCTCTGTACAAATGAGTTCTGTCCAGGGGCAAACATATTTAGCGGACTGGACTCGAAAGGATTTTCATACGTATTGGAAAAGATTGAAAAAGATTGCGAACTTAGCCGCTTATACTCAATCTCCTTTGGCTCATAGTCTCTTAAATGTTCTTTTTCTTTTTGATCTTTGGGTCTGGAGAAGATATGCGAATTGGTGGAAGGAAAGAGGAGAATCCGTTCTTTCTGCTTTTGAAGATTTGGCAGAACTGGATTCCTTGCTGCCCTTAGCCAATTTGAAATGGATAGATACTGATTTCAATTTTCCTATATTAGAAAAAGAAAATGGATCCACTTCTAATATCAGCGCAAAGAGTTTAGTCCATCCACTGATCCCTTTTGATAAAAGGATCTCTAACAGTCTAGACCCTATAATCCCCGGAAAACTTCTACTCCTGACTGGTTCCAATATGTCGGGTAAGACTACATACCTAAGAGCATTAGGAATTTGCGGAATCTTTGCCATGGCAGGAGGACCGGTTCCTGCTTTAGAATTCAAGACACCGATATTAGAAGTGTATTCTAGTATTCGAAACGAAGACTCTGTCGACGAAGGAATCTCTTTCTTTTATGCGGAAGTTCGTCGTTTAGGAAATATTCTACAAGAAGTTTCTAAAAGAGAAAATGCTAGTTTGGTTTTGTTGGACGAAATTTTAAAAGGAACCAATTCGAGAGAACGGACGATAGCCTGCAAAGGAATTCTGAATAAATTAAGGGAATATAATGTATTCGGAATGATCACTACTCATGATCTAGAACTGGCCGATTTGGCCGACCTATCCCTCTTTCATTTTAGAGAAGAGATAAAAGACGGAAAAATGACCTTTGACTATAAGATCCGAGCCGGTGTAGTCCAATCCAGCAATGCATTGGAAGTTTTACGTTTAGAAGGCTTAGATATAAGCTAGCTCAATCTAAGTTTTTCTTTTCTTATCAAAATCGGACCCTGGTCGCGATACTTAAGTCCATCTGCTTGTTTCGATTAACAAGTTTTCATCCAAGTCCGTTTCTATTTTTGTCTTGCCCCCGAGACTGAGAATGAAAACTAATAAATTAGATAAGAATGAAAAGATTACCAACGAATCTAAAGCTGATCGGCGGTTACGCGATCTATTTCGAACTGATTCTAATTATATATAAGATAGCTTTTCTTTGGGTCTATGCTTATCGCTTAGAAGGCGCATCCGTCAGCGAGGTGCTTCTTGCGATTCTAGTCGGTTTTCGTTTTGATATTTCCGTGATCGCAATGCTTTTAGGGCTGTTTGCGTTTCTATCAAGCCTTCCTTATTTGAATCGTTATAAATTCTTTCATTTCATCTGGGGCTACTTTCCGATCCTGATTGGGATCTGGCTTATCTCGCATTTGATTGCTGATATCGTTTATTTTGAGAATGCAAACAAGCATATCGGATATGAAGGTTTTGTATTTATAGGCAAGGACATGGGAGTGATCCTAAAATCCGCCTTTGAGAATAATCCTCTCTTGGCTGTCGTTGCTTGTCTTCTTCTCTTAGTTTTCTTACCGCTATCTACAGTTTTATTCTTAAGATACAATCCTTATAGATATAACCCTGAGAATTGGAAACGAGATACGTTCTTATCAGCTGTTATCTTAGTTGTTGTTATCTTCGCGATTCGAGGAGGAATACAAGAAACTCCTTTGAGAGCGAGTAACGCGATCGTTTCGGGACATTCTTTCGTAAACAATATCGCTTTGAACGGCGTGTTCACTTCGATCATGGATTTGAAGAGCCAATCCATCCCGAACTATCTTAAGTTCGAGAGAGAAGAGGCGATCCGAATCGTAAAGGAAGATGTTTCTTACGAAGGTGCCGAGTTTGTAGGAAAAAAATATCCTTTGCTTAGAAAGCAAAAGGAAACGAATCCAGGCAAGCCTCCTAATATTGTTCTCATTCTTTTGGAGAATTGGACAGGTAAGTTTATCGATCCGATCAGTGACGGAAAAATTTCCGGAAAAGAGCTGACTCCGAATTTCAATCGTCTTCTTCGTAAAGGAAGATTTTATACTCGTTTCTTTGCTTCAGGAGGAAGGACGACTAACGGAATGATGTCAGTCCTTACTGGATTTCCGGATCGTCCAGGATTGACTGTGGTCAGAACTCACCAAGTATTGGGAAATTTTTCGGGTATCGGAAATATCTTCAAGGACTTGGGCTATGAGACTTTCTTCGTAACTGGAGGGGATCTGAGTTTCGATAATAAGGCGACTCTCATGCCTCACTGGGGTTTTGACACTGTACTTGGAAAAAAAGAAATAGCTGCATTCAATAAATTTAAAATAGGTGCCTGGGGCTACGATGATGCAGACGTTCTGGAGGTCTTGCATGAAAAGATCTCTCAGTCCAAGAAACCTTTCTTAGGTGTATCTCTTACACTTTCTACTCACTATCCCTATAGAGCTCCCGATTCTAAGTTCAGAATCTTTGGTGAAGATGAAAGGGATTTTGAATATCTGAATGTTTATCATTATGCGGATTGGGCGATTCAGGACTTTATGAATCGAGCGGAGAAGTCCAAGTATTTCGATAATACGATCTTTGTTTTCGTGGCAGATCACACTCATCATAGATACTTGGATTACTATGAAGATAGAAATATTCCGTTCTTGATCTATGCGCCAGGTAAGATCAAGCCGGCCATAGACAATCGAAATGCTTCTCAGTTAGATGTGATCCCTACAATTTTAGGTTTAGTAGGAAAAGAGACTTACTTCTCCGCAATGGGCCGTAACCTTCTTTCACCTCAGAGAACAGAGTCTGCATACTTTGCTTATGGAAATCTAATCGGCTGGATCGAATCTAGTTTATTCTATATTCATTTCGTAGATGGAAATCGAAATCTAAAGTACTCTGCAATCGGACCAAGAGGAGAAGTGACTCTTTGCGAAACGGATCCTAAGGTCTGCGAATCGCATTTTCGTAAGGCGAGTGCCTTCTTGAATTTGAGCCATGAATTGATGAATCAGAATCAGATCTTTCCTACGAAAGAAGAACTCCAAAAGAAAGAGTTCTAATCATTTCTCTTTCGGTTTTTTAGGATCAGGTTCGGAGCTGCCTCCGCCAAATAAGCTTGTAACTCCGTCCCAAAGATCTCTTACATATTCCCCGATGACGGAGCCTGCGACTCCACCTGCATAAGGTCCGCCTAAAGGAATGAGATAGGGGCCGAGCAAAGTCATCCCAGTATAAATACTTCCTAACCAGATTGGGTCTACATAAGGAATGCTTTTGCCGAAAGTTCCAGCATATATAATAGGAACGTGAAGTCCTTTACCTAGATACTTTCCACCGAGCCGAAGATGCAATCTCATATCTATCTTCTTATCGAAACCTAGACTTCCTCTTCCATCTACGTCCATTCCACTGTCAGAGATCTCTAGTTTCAAATTAGGAAAGAACATCTGATTGCCGGATACTTTTACATCCGACTTGAGAGAAGTGAATTGCAGTTTTCTTCCATCGACTCCTTTTAAAGCTATCAGCTTTCCGACAGTATTCAAGACCGGGATCATGAAGTTCGCATAACCGAGAAGCTCTCCGTTTTGCACAGTAATGCTGCCATTGCCTTTCATGTTGGAGAATAATTCAGTGACCGAATCCTTGGAGTGATCTCGAATAGAAGTTTCAAAAGAGAACCAACTGGATAATTCTCCGATCATCACTCTTTCCGATACGTACGGAAGAAGGACACGATCCACCTGCAATCTATGTGCATCTCCTTCTACTTCCATGCGAGGGATCTTAGGATAGATCTTTGCCTTTCCTAAAATTTCTCCATTATAGATGTATGCATGGAATTTGGGAATGGAAAGCAATGGATCCACATATTTCGCTTCTAAGCTGATATAAGGAAATCTATGTTTGAATGCGAAGAAATTATTCAGCTCACCGGTAAAGTAAAAGATTCCTGGCGGTGAGTTAGGGTCGAATAGATCGTCCTTTACTTGGAATAGTTTTCCAAGCTTTAGAATATTATGATAATCTCCGTATTCGGATTTAATATAAAATTGGCCAAGGCTTCTGTTCTTCCAGTTTACGCTTCCTTTCGCGCTTATCTTAGCTACTCCCTCCCATAGACCTTCTATGAAAGGAAATGCGATTTTCTGTTGCAGAGGATCCAGATCGAAATCGGCATTTAATTTTATATTTCCAAAAGGGAGACCGCCTTTATAGGCCAGATCTTTGATTTGGTTTCTTACTCTAAAACTAAATATATTTCCTTCTTCTTTATAGACCTCTATTCGTCCCGAAACCTTGGTTTTGGAAAAGTCGGCCAATGGAAATACAAAGAATAGATCTCTCAGAAGTGAAAGAGATAGATCGTCGATTTTTAGAACGGCAGAGAACTTTGCCTTTTCTAAATCCCAAGGAAACTTAAGAAGAGCTCCGGAAAATTCTAGGTCTATAGGTTGATCATCGATAGATCCGTTGAATACTATGTCCAGATCAGTTTCGTAAAAAGAAACGGATGCCTTAGACTTACTGAAATAGACCTTATAATTCCGATCGTGATTGTCTTCTCTGTATTCGAAAGTGAAATTATTGACTTCAAGATTCTTTAAAGCTGCGGAAATAAAATCGCTGGCACTCAGACCTATTTTCGAATTCACATCGTCTAGAAGTATCTTGACATTGGTCCTGACTTCTTTTTCCTTCTCTTTGTCTTTTAAATATTCTTGAAGGTCAAAGGAGCCGTCTTTTCTTCTTTGAAGATAAAGAGATCCTCCGTTGATCGATATATCTCTGATCTCTATTTTTCTTTTTAAAAGTCCGAACCATGAAATATCAATATCAACTTTGTCGCTGACTGCGATAAGTACAGAATTCTTTCGGATCTCGATCTGATTCAATTCTATACCAGGAAAAGGAAAAATGTAGAGATCGGATTGAGCTACTTGGATATCGAGTCCAGTAGAACTTCTAAGTTGGTTTAGTATGAATTCCTTATATACTTCTTTCTTTTCAACGAAGGGAATATATATGATCAGAGAAAATATTACGAAGAAGAATGCAATGAGCGTAACATAACGGATTTTCTTTTCTTCGAGATAGCCGTTGATTACATCCCAGGAGCGCATGATTTAGTTTCCATCAGGAAAGTGACAAAAAGATTTCTGTCCGTTACCGATCTCTTTCCATTTTGGGGTCTCTTGGGAGCAGATCGATTGAGCAATAGGGCATCGGGTATGGAAATGGCAACCTTTCGGTTTGTCGAGAATGCTTGGAACTTCTCCTTGCAAAGGTGACTTTTTCATCTTTCGATTTTCTACTTCGAATACGGCTCCGAACAAAGCCTTTGTATAAGGATGAGAAGGCCTTTCTACGATCTTATCTTTCGGTCCGATCTCAACGATCCTTCCTAAATACATGACTGCGATCTTGTTAGAGATGGATTTTACGATTCCTAGATCGTGAGAAACGAATAAATAGGAAAGTCCGAACTCTTCTTTGAGCTGATCCAAGAGTGAAAGAACCTGAGCTTGATTGGAAACATCCAACGCGGAAACTGCCTCGTCCAAGAGAACAAATTCTGGTTTCAAGATCAATGCTCTCGCGATCGCTATCCTTTGTCTTTGCCCTCCGGAAAATTCGTGAGGATATCTGCTCAAGATCTCCGGAGAAAGTCCTACTTTCTCTAAAATAGTTGAGGCTTCTTTTTCCGCTTCTGAGTCGGTGTATTTTCCGTGAATGAAAAGTCCCTCAGTTAAAATATCCTTAATATTTCTGCGTGGATTCAAAGAAGCGTACGGATCTTGGAATACGATCTGTATTTTTTTTCTAAGAGGTAAGAAGTCCTTTTCTTTGAGGCTAAGTATTTCTTGTCCTTGAAAGAAGATGGAGCCCGAATCAGGTTTTAATAAGCGAAGCACTGCTCTACCCAAAGTGGATTTGCCGCAGCCGGATTCTCCCACGAGACTGAAGGTCTCACCCTGCTCTAGTTCTAAGCTTACATTCTCGACCGCTTTGAGCCTAGACTTTTCTCTTCCGAAAAAGGTTTCTTTTCCGTAGCTTACATGAAGATCTTTGATCTCTAAGAGGCTCATACCGCGGCCTCCTTCTTATCATCTAAGAAGCAAGCAGAGAGATGCTTATGTGCATTCCGATCTTTTAATATAGGTTTCGAGTTCTCGCATTCCCCGAAGGTATATCTGCAGCGATTCGAATAATGACATCCCTTAGGATAATTTCCGGGAGAAGGGACCCTGCCTTCTATAGGCTTGAAGACACCTGTTTTTGCAAATTGAGACGGTAGAGAATTCAATAGGTCTTTCGTATAAGGGTGAGAAGGATGATCGAGCACGTCATCTACAGTTCCGATCTCAGCAATTCTTCCCGCATAAAGAACGCAGATCCTATCTGCAATATGACTGACCAAACCGAAATCATGAGAGATAAATAGCACGGAAAGACTTAGTTTCTCTTTCAATCTCAAAAGAAGATCCACAAGTTGAGCTTGGACAGTAACATCCAAGGCCGAAGTAGGTTCGTCAGCAATCAGCAATTCAGGATCGCACATGAGAGACATACCGATTCCAACTCTCTGTAGGATCCCACCACTCAATTGATGTGGATAGCAGTTCATCCGCATCTTTATATCAGTGATTCCCACAGAAGCTAAAAGATATTCGGCTTTTTCTTCCGCTTCTTTACGGCTTCCTAATTCATGAGATAGAAATGCTTCGCACATTTGCTCCTTGATCTTTAGCAAAGGATTTAATGCGGAGAAGGGCTCTTGAAAAATATACGCGATCTTATTTCCTCGAATATTCCTCAAGGTATCTGAGCTTGCTTTCAATAGATCCTTATCCTCGAATAGCACTTCTCCTTTGGAATAACGGAAAAGATTCAATGGAAGAAGTTTGGTTAATGCAACGGAACAAACCGATTTACCACAACCTGACTCGCCGACCAAAGCAAGCGTCTCTCCCTTCTTAATATCAAAAGAGATATTCTCCAATAGAGGAACGTACTGTCCTTCTTTTAGGAGTTCTAGATTAAGATCGTTTACTGTTAGAATGTTTTCTCGATTCATTCGTATACGACCTTATCCTTAGAATCAAAAGAATCTCGGATCCCTTCTCCTACGAAAGAAGATAGTAAAATCGTAAGTGCAAGAGCGATAGAAGGGAATCCAATCAGCCACCAGGCTCTGATATTTTCTCTTCCTTGGCTGATCATTTCTCCCCAAGAAGGATTCGGCGCAGGGATTCCATAACCCAAGAAGTCTAACGCGCTTAGGATGGAAATCGCTCCGATCAATGTGAATGGTAGAAATGTAACCAAAGGAGTAAGCGCGTTCGGTAGAATATGATTTCTCATGATCTTCCAAGAGCTGACACCTAAGGCCCTTGCAGCATCCACATATGTAAGCGTTTTGGATCTATAAAATTCTCCGCGCATGTACATGCTAATTCCGATCCAACTCAATGCGGAGTACGTAACTCCCAATACGACGAATCCTCTTCCGAAAAAGGAACCCATGATCAGGATCAAATATAAGAATGGAATTGCAGAGAGTATTTCGATAAATCTCTGTATGATGATATCCGTTCTTTTTCCGTAATAACCTTGGATCCCTCCGATCATAGTGCCGAAAAGGAATTCTATAAAAACTAAAATCAGTCCGAAACTAAGCGAATTCCTATATGCATAAAAGATGCGAGTGAATACGTCTCTTCCTCTATCATCGGTTCCCAACCAATGCTTTGTGTTCGGAGCAGAAGGAGGATTATCATCCTTCTCCATAGTTTCTAAGCTGTCTTCGTTGTATCCGTAGGATACCGGAGGAAAAAGGATCCAATTGTTTCCATTCAGGAAATCTTCTCTACTAGAGAGCCTTTTATAATTTGTAGGAGAAAGCTCCGTGCCTCCGAAATCCTTGTCGGTATAATAGAAAAAGATCGGAAATTTCCAGGAATGCGAATAGGAAACAATCCAAGGTTGATTATTAACTAGGATAGGAGCAAATAAAGAAACTCCGTAAGAAATTCCTAAGACCCAAAGAGAGATCCAAGCCTTTCTATTCGCTTTAAATTTTTCGAATCTTCTTTTGAATAAGGAATTCATGCTTCGAAATTGATCCTTGGATCGATGAGTACGTAACAAAGATCCGAGAGAATATTCCCGACTAAAGAAAGAAGACTTTGTATGAGAAGAAGTCCCATCATCAGATCCGTATCTCTTTCTGTCACTGCCTGAAAGCTAAGAAGTCCGATCCCGTCGATACTAAACACAAGTTCTATGATCAATGAGCCCGCGAGTATCAGACTTAAATTGGAACCGAACCCTGTCGCAATCGGGATCAAGCTGTTTCTGAATGCATGCTTATAGATCGCATCCTTAAAGGAGAGTCCTTTTGACATTGCAGTTCGAACATATTCTTTGGAGATCTGATCCAAGAGAGAATTTTTCATCAGTAAAGTAAGAACCGCAAAAGAACTCGCAACATAGCAGATTACCGGAAGGAACATGTGCTCCAACCGGTCTGCTATTTGTTCGAAGAAGCCTAAGCTTTCATATTCGTCGGAGATCTCGTGTCCCAATGGAAACCAGGAGAAAACTTCTCCCGAGGCAAACACAAAGAGTAAAAGCATGGATAACGCGAATACCGGGATTGAGTAAGCGATCAAAATAATAATGCTCGTGCTATTATCAAAACTCTCTCCGCTTCGGATCGCTTTCGTAATGCCGAGAGGTATGCAGATTAAATACGAGATCAGGAATCCTGAAAGTCCGAACGTGAGAGATACCGGGATCTTTTCAAAGATCAGTTCGTCTACTGGACGAGAATGAAGTCTGGATTCTCCCAAGTCTAATTGAGCTACTTCGGATAGCCAATAGAGATAAGCGACAGGGAGAGGCTTGTCCAGATGGAGCTTCTTTTTGAGAAGATCGATCTCTTCGGTGCTGATCCTTTTTGCCTGGGCGCCTTCTGCGCTGCCATAGCCTCTAAGTTTTGCGATCTCCCTTTCTAGGGGACCTCCAGGAGCGAGATGAGAAAGTATGAACACTATGAAGGTAATCCCAAGGATCGTGGGAAGGATCAGGATCATTCTTTTTAGAAAGTAATTTCTCATCTTTATTCGGGCCCTGCTTTGCGGGTGTAGGAGGTCCTACAGAATCCAACAATCTTCTCCGTCCGCATTTACGGATAAAGATTTTTTCTTAGGATTCGGTCGATGAAATTTTCAACGAGAAGGTTTTAACTCTAAATAGCCTTTGCCTTTCACGGTTTTTCCGTCTATTTCCCCTGCCACATTCACTCCGCCTTCCCAATAAGCCAGGCCGGTACTACTTCGAGCATCGAATTCTTGCTCCTCAAACTTGGGAGAGATATTCAGTTTAAATCGTTCGGAAATTAATTTCCATTTCAATTTGTAGGAAATATCCGTGGCATTGCTTTTCCAGGATTTGTCTTCCGGCTGAAAGTTGAGTTCGTTCTCCTTTTCAAAGGTTACAACCTTGCCGTCCGGTCCTCTAAAGCTTCCGAAAGTTTCTGAGGCTGGAGAGGATTTGCTTCTGAAATTGAAAGCCATGATATCGGAACCGTCTTCCATTTGAATACAGATCCAGTCCCAAGAAATATCCTTGGAAGAAAGATCGAATGCGGGCTCGGCTCCTTCTGGGCTACTCCATTCATGATCCATCCAGCTTGTTCCGGATTTTACATTGTATTCCTTTCCTTCAAGGTAGAGAGAGCCTTTAGTTTCCATTCTGGGAACGCTATAATAGTGAGAGTAGAATTTTGGATTCGTTCTGCTCTTTAAGGATTTTCCATTCTTACCGTGAACCAAAACATCCTTAGGCTTAGAAGAAAGTTCCAATTCTAAACCGAAACCTGCTTCTGTTCTAGGAAATGCTGAGATAGTAATGTTTCCTTGGTCGGTGACTTCCATTCGATAGTCTCCGCTCCAAAGAGAAGTGCTGTTTTGTCCTGCAACATCTCCAAGTTCTCTCTCTAAGGTTTGAGAGGTCTTATGTTTCTCTTCTTCCATATCGGAGATAGCAAAATGAACAGGATACAACGCTACCTTGGGTCCTAGATAAGCTCTAAAGAAACTGAGTTCGTAACCCAATTCCTTTCCTTGCTCTGTGTTTAAGATCCCGATAAAATAACACCATTCTACTCTATAACCTTTATGAAACAAATGATCTTGCGGAAACTTAAAGCTTTTGAAGGTGGCCGTTTTTTCCTTGTGCTCTGCCTTTCCTGGATCGGCTGCAAATCTGTCTTGGTTTGCAGTAAAAAATAAAATGGAAAGGATTAGGATGAGAAGAGTGGAAGTGAGAGACTTTCTCCGGATTTTTGTTTTTATATTTAGAATACTAAGGAGCATATAAATGCGCGTACCTCTAGGCAACGTCATAATCTTGGTAAAATTCTACGAAGGTAAGACCCAACCAAGGTTTCGTTTTGAATAAGTATATTCAACCTATTCGGCGGAATTCGGCATAAAAACTCACGAAATTCTTCTTGTTATGCGCGTTTGAAATAATGAAGTAGTTAACATGTCCAACCCGGTCCCAAGAAGTGAAAGAAAGAAAGTAAAGAAATTCTTTCAGTATGTTTTCGCTAGAATACTCGTAGGCAGCTTTTCTTTCTTTCCGTATGTTTTGAGAGGAAAGATCCTTTATTACGTCATACTTGGATTAGCAAAACTAACTGGTGCAGTTAGGAAACGGATGGAGAAGCATATTCGAATGGCTTTTCCGGATAAGAAGGAATCAGAGATTCAGGGTTACATAAAGCATAATCTTAGGGTTCTCTCTCACATGGCCAATGAGTTCTGCGAAGAGCCTAGAATGAATCAAGCCTATATAGACAAGTGGGTTGAACTTCTACCAAATAAAGAAACTCACGAACGGATCTTGAAACAAGGCGGGATCTTGGTCTTAGGTCATTTGGGAAATTGGGAAACCATGGGAGTTAGCTTATGTTATACGGCTCCCAATGCGGATCTATATGTATTTGCAAAAAGACAAAGTAATCCTTGGTCCAATGCTTGGATCGAAAAGAATAGGGCAAGCCAAAGGATCAGTTTGATCTATACGGATGAAAGCCCGAGAAAAGCTCTCACCTTATTGAAGCAAAAGAAATTAGTCGCCTTTATCTCAGACCAGGATGCTGGAAAGACGGGTACCTTTTTTCCTTTCTTAGGAAATCTAGCTTCTACGTTCATGGGTCCCGCTACATTTGCAAGAATGACGGATGCACCGATCATCTTTTGCAGTAGTTGGTACGACGAAAAAGGCAAATTATATTTCTATGTAGAAGAATTTGAAAGACCGGATCTGGATCCAAGAAAAGACGCCGAGCTTTGGGAAAGAGAATTTACATATAGATGGGTCAAACGTCTGGAGAAGGAAGTGCACGCTCATCCTGCAGATTATTTTTGGCTGCATAGACGTTGGCATACGAAGCCGGAAAATAAAGAAGAGCTAGATCGTTTTTGGAAGGAATACGAGGCGAATTCTCCCTTAAAGAAACAAAACTCGAACGCGTCCGTATAAATTATATTCTGATTTTATAATATATTAGAAGGAAGCCGGCTGGACCAGGTTTCCTCCTTTTAAGTTCACTGTATCACTGTTTTCGGATCTTTTATATGAGATCCCTTGCGAAGTGAAAAGGTCTGTGCAGACATTGCAATCCTTGACTTCTTCTCTATAGCGGATCTTAGAATCTTCGCTAAAATTCGCCCAGAGATCCTTTAATTCCAGAGGATCTGTCGAAAGATCGAATAGACGCTCCTGGGCAGGGCTGGAGGTCATATTCATGATATAATGATAATTTCCTTTGATATAACTGATTCCCACCTTATAAAGAGAGATCTCGTTATTGTTAGTGATAATGATCTTTCTATCATCACTAATGTCCTTGATCAAAGATTTTCCTTCAAGATGAGAAGTGTAGCTTCTCACATTCGAATTATTCTCTAGGTTGAGAATATCTATGATGGTCGGGATCAGATCCGTATTTGCTACGGATTTTTCAGTATTCCTTCTGATTGCCTGCAGATTGATCGAATCTTTTAAGACGGGAGGAATGTATAAAAGCATCGGGATAGAAACAGTCTCTATATAATTGCTATCTATATGGCCCAGATACTCATGTTCGAATAATGCTTCCCCATGATCCGAAGTGAAGACGACTACAGTATTCTCCAAGAATCCATCTTCTTTTAAGAAGCCGTAAACTTCTTCCAAGAGTTTGTCCATGTGACGGACGGAGTTATCATACTGATCTACAGGAGTATCGACTGCAAAGACCCGTGACTCTTCGGGAACAAGATACGGAAAATGATTCGTATTGAAATGAAGAACTCCTGCGAATTTCTTCTTATCCGTTTTTAATTCGGAAAGTTGGCGTTTGAATTCCTTTACCGTCTCTCTATCATCGATCCCGATATCATTGAATACTTTGAGTCCACTCTTCTCTTTGTCCCAAAGAGTATCTATTCCTGAATTCTTAAAGAATCCTTCGAAATTATTCCACTGCAGATTGTGACTGGTGATATAGAATGTAGAGTAATTCGCTGCTTTTCCGTATTCCCAAAACAAAGGATAGGTATGGGTCATAGGAACCGGCTGAGAGGGAGAAACTCCAGTTAGAATACTCGGAAAAGATAATAGAGTAGAACTGGAATTTGAATACGCCTTCTTAAATAAGAAATAACGATTTGGATCTGCACTTGTAACTAGTTTAGATAAGAACGGAGTCGTAGTTCTCTTATCATACCCGTAAATATTCAGATTTAATTTTCTAAGACTCTCGGTAACGATCAATAGTACGTTGAAATTCGGATTCGAATTTATTCTTCCGAGTTTAGGCTTATTCCTGGATTGAAGTCCGGCGGAACCTAAGCTATCTCCAGTGAGATGGTTGTATAAATTTCTCCAAACGAAAGCGATTGTATTCGTATCCGAAACATAAACCTGATCGTTAAAGCGAGTATTATTATGTAAGAAGCCGCTGATTGCTAAGAAGAGAACAACTACTGAGATCCGAACGGGGATCTGATACTTGTATTTCAAAGGCTCCTTGATTGTTGCCTGCCAGAGAGAAATACCTAAAACGACAAATAACGCAATTCCGCCAAGAGCCGCTCCCTTGGTTACTCCTCCAGCGAGAATAGTCCAACTGTTTAAAGGCTCGTTGAATATAAAAGAGAACACGAAAAAGTTCGGCATGATCCCGGTATAAGAATAATATCCGTACGAACCGATGATCGCAAATGTGTAGAAGGTCACAGCAAGAAAGAGAACGAAATAATAAAGAGCCTTGGACTTAAGTTGATGCAATAATCTTAATAGAATGATCACTGCAGAATATAGAATTATTGAATAAACGAAAGAAAGAAAATAGAAAGCCCATTGCAAAGGTTTAAAGCCAGGCAAGATCTCATCTCTTACGATGATATCAGTAAGAAGAATAACAGCCGGCACAACCCAGATAGAATGTTTTGAAACCATCCCCAGAATATTTTTTTTATATGATCCCATCTATTTCCAAGTTTTTAGACAAGAAGTAAGTCGTCAATTACATCCGTTTATAACACAAAGAGCCGAAGAATTGGAATAATTTTATAAAAAATTTCCGACCGGTGTTTAAGTTTGAAAGATGCACTAACGGTATGTTTGGCGAAGTACTTCGATCGGAAATAGAACAAACTATAAAAATAAAAGAATGTTCTTAGATCATTTGCTCTAATTGCTTTTTATAATGTCAGGAAGAGAGAAAAATACATGAGGCTATGTAGTTTAAATTCTTATCTCTTGCAAATAGATGCTGATCCAATTCGAAACTAAAAAGCCAGAATCCGGGCAGATGTACTTTAGTTCGATTGGGACATAAGAACCTGTCAGTTTCGGAAAAATTCACTGTTCTCCTAGAATTGCCCTAGAATCCTTGTATTAATCCCTCAACTATACTTTACGGAAAGTCCAATATATAAAACTTTGGTACATTATATTGACTAGGTCCCATTCAGAATTTGAGAGTCATGAAGGTTCGATTTTTATGAGTCCCTCCGAGCTGGAAGCAAAAATACAAGGCTTAGGTTTGGAAGAATCCCTTGCCAAGATCGCTAAGGAATTCCCAGGAGAAGCAGTTTTCTCCACTAGTTTCGGTTTAGAAGATCAGGTAATTACTCACGCGATCTATTCCCAGAACCTGGATATTCGTATCTTTACATTGGATACCGGCCGCTTATTTAGCGAAACGTATGAGCTCCATAAGAGAACCAACGGGATGTACGGAAAGAAGATCCAGACATTCTTTCCCGACGCGCAAGCGGTAGAAGATTTGGTGAATGAAAAAGGTCCCGATTCTTTCTACGATTCGATTGAAAATCGAAAAGAATGCTGCCATATTCGTAAGGTGGTTCCTTTGAACCGTGCCTTAAACGGCGCAAAGGTTTGGATCACCGGGATCAGAAACGATCAGTCCGGCTCAAGAGAAGGACTTCCCTCTGTTGAATTGGATGGAGCAAGAGGGATCTTAAAATTCCATCCCATCCTAGATTGGTCCTGGGAAAGGGTCCAACAATATGTCCAAGACAATCGCATTCCTTATAACCCTTTGCATGATAAAGGCTATCCTAGTATAGGATGTGCTCCTTGCACTCGCTCTATCCAGCCTGGAGAAGATTTCAGAGCCGGACGCTGGTGGTGGGAAAATGAAGCCACCAAAGAATGCGGATTGCATTGGGTCGACGGAAAACTGGTAAGAAAGAAAGGATCACAAGAATGACGACTCGAACTCGTTTGTCGCATCTCCAACAACTAGAGGCGGAATCTATTTATATTTTGAGAGAAGTGGCTGCCCAATTCGAAAGGCCAGCGCTTCTATTCTCTGGGGGGAAGGATTCGATCACATTAGTCCACCTTGCTCTGAAGGCATTTCGTCCGGGCAAGTTTCCTTTTCCTTTGGTTCATATAGATACCGGTCATAATTTTCCGGAAGCATTACAATTTCGTGATGATCTTGCAAATCGTATCGGAGAAAAATTAATCGTAAGATACGTACAGGATTCCATCGACCAAGGAAAGGCAGTCGAGGAGAAGGGAAAATTCCCAAGTAGGAATGCAATCCAAACCGTAACACTCTTAGATACGATCGCAGAGTTTAAATTCGATGCATGCATTGGCGGCGCGAGAAGAGACGAAGAAAAGGCTCGTGCGAAAGAAAGAGTATTCTCCGTAAGAGACGAATTCGGCAGTTGGGATCCTAAACTTCAAAGACCTGAACTCTGGAATATCTATAACGGAAAGATCCATGTGGGCGAGAACGTGCGAGTTTTCCCGATTAGCAACTGGACTGAATTAGATGTGTGGGAATATATCCGTAGCGAGAACATCCCTCTTCCTTCATTATATTTTTCTCATAAACGTCAGATCGTGTGGAGAGAGAACGTGGTCTTCCCGGTTTCTGAATTCGTTACCTTGGATTCTTCCGATAAGGTAGAAGAGAAAACGGTACGATTTAGGACGGTGGGAGACATGACTTGTACTGCTGCCGTAGAATCGGAAGCAAACTCTCTGGATGATATTATCCGAGAGATCCAAACTTCCAGAACTACGGAGAGAGGATCCAGATTGGATGATAAAAGATCCGAAGCTGCGATGGAAGAGCGTAAAAGAGGCGGTTATTTCTGATGGATTTATTGCGTTTTATCACTGCAGGAAGTGTAGACGACGGAAAGTCGACTCTTATCGGACGACTTCTTTATGATAGCAAGTCCGTATTCCAAGATCAATTGGAAGCGATCGAAAAAAGAGATCAGGTAAACGGCCAGATCAACTTAGCACTTCTTACTGACGGACTTAAGGCAGAAAGAGAGCAAGGGATTACGATCGACGTAGCTTATAAGTATTTCTCTACTCCAAAGAGAAAGTTTATCATCGCAGATGCACCTGGCCATATCCAGTATACTAGGAACATGGTGACCGGGGCATCTAACTCGGATTTAGCAATCATTCTGATCGATTCTCGCAAAGGAGTGATCGAGCAGACTTATAGACATTCTTATATCGCTTCTTTATTAAGAATTCCTCATGTGATCATCTGTGTAAATAAGATGGACTTGGTGGAATTCTCCCAAGAACGTTTTGAAGAGATCAAAAAGGATTATATCAATTTTGCTTCCGACTTGGATTTCAAAGGATTGGAATTTATTCCTATCTCCGCATTGAACGGAGACAATGTTGTGGACGCTTCTCCAAATATGCCTTGGTGGAAAGGAAAAACACTCTTAGGTTATTTAGAAGACTTAGAGTTGGAAGAAGACGAGAACAAGCACGATGCAAGATTTCCTGTGCAATATGTGATCCGTCCTCAAACGGAAGAACACCATGATTTCAGAGGATACGCAGGACAGGTTCGAAGCGGTGTATTTAAGAAGGGAGATGATATAGTCGTCCTTCCGAACGGTCACCGTTCCAAGATCAAATCCATTCTCACTCACGAAGGCGAGGTAGAAGAAGCATTCGCTCCTATGTCCGTGACCATTCTATTGGAAGACGAGATTGATATCAGTCGTGGAGACATGATCGTAACAGAGAAACATGTTCCGAATGTTTCTCAGGATATCGACGCGGATCTTTGCTGGATGGACGCGAGGGCTCTCGTTCCTGGAAATAAATATCTGTTTAGACAGACTACAGGCTCTGTCAAGGCCGCAGTGAGAGAGATTACTTTTAGGATAGATATTCAAACTCATCATAGACTGGATGCGTCACAACTCGCATTGAACGAGATCGGAAGGATCAAGATCCGTACTGCAAAGCCGATCGCATTCGACAATTACTCTGAGAATCGAGGCACTGGAAGTTTTGTTCTGGTTGATGAAGGAACAAATAATACGGTCGGCGCCGGAATGATCACTGGATCGAATTAATTCTAATTCTTATGCAGGAAGGAAAAGGAAAAGTATATTTAGTAGGAGCAGGTCCCGGAAATCCGGAACTAATGACTCTGCGCGCCTTAAATATATTAAAGAAAGCTGAAGTAGTTTTATACGATGCTTTGCTGGATCCTTCTTTTT
This sequence comes from Leptospira semungkisensis, assembly GCF_004770055.1. Classification (NCBI taxonomy): domain Bacteria; kingdom Pseudomonadati; phylum Spirochaetota; class Leptospiria; order Leptospirales; family Leptospiraceae; genus Leptospira; species Leptospira semungkisensis. The sequence goes on from NZ_RQEP01000005.1 coordinate 815,535, forward strand.
TGGAATACTTTCCTGAGTCTGCGATCGTTCATTATGTGGGAAAGAGAGCTGGTCAGCATTCTGCTACCCAAGTAGAGATCCAAGATCTGATAGTACGCTACGCACTTCAGAACAAGATTGTAGTCCGCTTAAAGGGCGGAGATCCATTCTTATTCGGACGAGGCGGAGAAGAACTGATCGCCATCAAAAAAGAACAGATCCCGTACGAGATTGTTCCAGGCGTAAGCGCTTTGAGTGCAGGTTCTTCTGGAGCCGGCTTTCCTCTGACTCATAGAGGATTGTCTAGACAGGTACTGATCATGGATGGTCACACTGTCTTAGAAGAAGAAACAGATTGGACCTGGTTTGCTCAGTTCAAAGGCACAATCGCTCTTTTTATGGGAACTTCTTCCATTCAAAAAATTGCAACTAGATTGATACAACATGGTGCATCTGTTCTTCTTCCAGTCGCATTGGTAGAGAATGCCAGTCTACAAACGCAAAGAACAACGGTAACTACATTAGGCAAGATTTCTGAAGAAGGGATCTCCAAGTTTACTCCCGGACCAGGAATTATATATATCGGCGCGGTCGTTAATTTAAGAGAAGAAGGGTCCGAGTTTCAGATACCTGAACAAAGATCCTTGGGAGAAGAAACATGAACAAACTTCTTCCTGTATTCTTAAAGCTGGATGAAAAGAAGGTCCTAGTAGTAGGCGGTGGGAATGTTGCTCTCGAAAAATTGCAACACTTGTCCCAAACTGGCTGCGAGTTGACTGTAATTGCGAAGGAATGCAAATCAGAAGTATCGCAATTGCTATCTTCTGTCTCTAAGGCTAAGATCGAAATTAGAGAAGTAAATGTCTCGGACTTGGACGGCTTCGATCTGGTTTATTCCGCCACAAATGATAGAGAAACGAATCGCAAGCTAGTAGAGTATGCGAAGCAAAAGAGGATTTGGATCAATTGCGCGGATGATCCCTCTCACTGTGATTTTTATTCTTCGGCATATTTTGATAGAGGGCCGATCCGCGTAGCAGTCTCCACCCAAGGAGAATTTGCAGGGTTAGCAGGAAGTGTTCGCACGATCTTAGAAGAGATCCTTCCCCCTGAACATGATGCGGACTTGGAGGATCTGGTCCAGATCAGAAGCCTCAGCAAACAAAAATTAGGCGATGCAAATGAAAGAAAAGCCGCCTTGAAATTTCTACTGAACGAATTTAAAGAAAAATATCTCTCGCTAAACAAGAAGTTATAAGAAGCTAACAGAAGGACGAATTAGATCAATGTCAGAGCAAAAAGAACTCAGCGAAGTCGAACATATAAAAACGGCCTCTCAAGGACTCAGAGGAAAGATCGGTGTAGCTATAGAGACCGGTGCAGACGGATTCGAAGAAGACGATAAACAGCTAATTAAATTCCACGGAATGTATCAGCAAAAGGACAGGGATCGTCGTAAGGATGAGAACGGTGACTTCATCGAAAATCCTACATCCTTTATGATCCGAGGAAGAATTCCCGGCGGAAGATTAACAGCTCAGCAGTATGCTGTTTGGGATGATCTAGCCGATGAATTCGGAGGAGGAGCGCTTCGCTTAACCACTCGTCAGTCTATTCAAATGCATACCATCCTTCTCAAGGATCTGAAGCCTATTATGCAAGCAGTCCATAAGGTGAATCTTTCCACTATGGGAGCTTGCGGAGATGTTGTGCGTAACGTGACTCAGGCATTGAATCCTTGGGGAACAAAAGAACTCGGTCAATTGGATCCAGTAGCTCAATTGATCTCCGATCATTTTAAATATAAAAGTTCTGCATACGCAGAGCTTTGGTTGGGCGAAACTCAACTGAACAAAGAAATCGAGGATCCGATCTACGGAAAGACCTATCTTCCTAGAAAGTTCAAGATAGCAATTACTCTTGCGGGCGATAACTCGGTAGATATTTATACAAACGATATGGGATTTGCAGCTACTCTGGATGCAAACGGAAAGATCGACGGTTATTTCGTTTTCGCAGGTGGCGGACTTGGAATGACTCATAATAAACCGGAAACATATCCTAGAGCTGCTGACTTACTCGGATGGGTTCCTGAAAAAGATCTGATCTCCGTTGCAGAAGGTATCGTAACTTCTCATAGAGATTTCGGAGATCGTACGAATCGTAAGCATGCTCGTTTGAAATACGTTCTTGCGGATAAGGGAGCAGAATGGTTCCGCTCCGAAGTAGAACGTAGATCCGGTGCAAAATTCGATACTGACCGTCAACTTCCTAAATGGGAAACTCCTAAATACTTAGGCTGGACAGAAAGAGCGGACGGAACTCTTGCGTTAGGATTCCATACACTTTCCGGAAGGATCAAAGATTTTTCGGACAGGCCTTTGAAGACAGCTCTAAGAAAGATCATAGACGAATTCAACTTGAACGTTCAAGTCACCGCGGATCAAGACCTAGTATTAATGGGGATCCGTAAGGAAGATCGTCCTAAGCTGGAATCTAAATTAAAGGAATTTAATATTGATCCGGCCTCTCCTAAGCCTTTGTATGATCGCGCCCTTGCTTGTCCCGCTCTTCCTACTTGCGGACTGGCTTTGACCGAATCAGAAAGGACTTTTCCTCAACTCTTGGATTCTATCCAAAAGGTAATCGATAAATTGGATCTGAATGATAGGGCTCCTATCGTAAGAATGACCGGTTGCCCTAACGGTTGTGCAAGACCTTACTCAGCAGAGATCGGGATCGTGGGACAACAAGCCGGTGGAAAGTATGCTCTCTTCTTTGGTGGAAATCCAGAAGGTACCAAAGTTGGGGACTATGTTGCTAAGAAGGTAGCCTTTGCAGATATCCCGGTTCAGCTTGAAAAAGCGTTTTCGGTTTGGAAACAAGACGGAAAGGCAAACGAAAGTTTCGGTGAATTCGTAGAAAGATATTCTCTAGACAAGTTTAGAGAATTGCTCGGAGCGATGTAATTTAAAATTTCGTAATGAATGAGCGCTCGGTGTCGGGCGCTTTTTCAAAAGAACATTTCTAAGGTTTGGAATTTCCACTTCCAGATCTTCTCGGAAGAATTTCCCGCCAAGATCAATCCTCCTCCATACTGAAGTATAGAGGTCACGGATCCTAAAATATCAGTAGAATAATTCGCCAATGCGAGAAGTACGTCGCCTTCTTCGCTTATTGATAATGCGTATGCGAGTTCTCCTTCCTGGGGCCGAAGGATAGAAGGAAGTGCAGCTATAGCTTTCTTGACCACAGGATAATCTTGGATCTTATCCATTCCTAAATGTCTGGGAGAAGAAAGAGCGATCCAAAAATGATTCTCTTCGTCCGAGCTGATCAATGCTGGACTTCCTGGCAAATTGGTGATCATGAATTCGTCTTTACCTGCATTCTTACCTTTTAACCAAAGGCGAGAGATTCTATGTCTGTATTTTTCGGCGTAGATCAAAAATGCACCCGAAGAAGAAAGCCCGATCCCGGTCGGATGATAGGCTCCGTCCAAAATCGCAGTGACTTCTTGGGTTCTTGGATTGTAGGATAAGATTCTTCCGTTTGCTTGGGATTCTAATTCTTCTAGATAGGAATCTTCGTAGGAGAATTTTCTACTCACTTCGGTAAAATAGACCGTTCCGTCGAAACCGATCACAAGACCATAAAGATTTTTTAATGGATTTCCTTCGGAGTCTTCTCTTACTAGAACATTCTCCTTTCCAGCGCTGTCGTAAAAGGCAAGTCCGAGTCCGGAGACGCAGGCGACTAGATTTCCTTTTCCGTCGAAGGCAAGCCCGAGAGGACGTCCCGAAGTTTTTGCGAATACTTCAGGGACACTGTCCGTCTTGATCCTATAGATATTCCCATCCGAAGAACCAGTATAGATGGATCCTTTTGCATCCACTGCCAATCCGAAAGGCTGTTTAATAGGAGAATCCACATTAACAGGTTTAGAAAAAAGTAATATATCTCTCTCACCTTGAGAGATCGGCGAATTTACGGAGTATGGGATTGGATCCGTCTTATTCCATCCTATGAGTAACGTGACTCCTAGGGCGAATAAAACGAAAAGAATAGAGAAAAGTCCTCTAAGTATATGCCTGGTGGAAAGAAATTTGAGCATTAAACATGACCGTGAAAAACGGGTCTTTGCCTCAAACTATTTCTCAGCACTTCAAAATGTAAATGAAAACCGGTTGCTCTTCCGGTCATTCCCACCTCTCCGATGAGTTGTCCCTTCTTTACTTTGGTTCCGGGAGGCACCAATAATTTGCTAAGATGTCCGTACTTAGTCTCATAACCGAGAGGATGCTTTAGTACGATTAAACTTCCATAGCCTCCCTTTGATCCGGAGAAGGAAACGACTCCGTCTGCCGAAGCATAAACTGGGGTTCCTTCTTCTGCCGCTAGATCGATTCCACCATGAAATGTATCTTTCTTGGTGAATGGGTCCTTCCTCTTTCCATAACGTGAACTGACGCGACCTTCTTCCGCTAAAGGGTTCGAAAAAACCAAACCGTAAAAAAAGTTTTTCTCTTCTTTAGGTAGACCTCTTCCTGGAACGAACCAGGACTTTCTCTGGTCATCATAATATAAGAACTTGGGAGAGATGTGAAAGCGGGATGCGACCTTTCTTCTATTCGAATCATCCGAAGAGGTTTCCTCGGAATCGTATACTCCGCGCATATTCGGGATCAATAACTCCATGCCAGGATAAATATCTTGGGGTGAAGCCAACTGATTCACGGAAGAGAGAGTGTCCAGATCCATTCCGGTTCTGGCCATGATCTTAAAGAATGTGTCTTGCTTTCCGACCTTGTAACTCAGGAAACGGAGAGGGACAAGATTCTTCTTCTCCAGATTAGAAACGGATACTTGCAGGTTGTATTTCACTTCTTCTCGGACTCGAATGATCTTAGAATCGGAATATTCTAAGCTTCGCAGAGGAACTAGATCATATACGGCCAAAAGATCTGCATCTAGGATGAATGATAAAATGAAAATAAGAGAAGCTTTCGCGAATCGAAAGGAATGTCTTTCAAAAGAAGGCATATCATCAATCTATTCGGCAGAAATTAAAAAAACAATGACGCAAAAAATCCCCGGTAAATGATTGGAGGGGCTCCCGGAATGGATTTGGAAATCGAAGACCAAAAGCGGAATAAAGGCAAAGATATATTTGTCCTAGGACTGATTCAAGTTTTTGTACTATTCTTAGGGATGCTTCTATACCAAGAGATCACAAAATTACAGATAGAGACTGCTCTCTCCTTCAAGACTCCCAAACAAAGCTTCTATAAGACAAAAGAGGTTTCAGAAACGGTTCCCCAGACGATCGCTTGGAAAGAACCAGCTTCTGTCGAAAGAGCTCTAAGGGATTACACTGAGTTTGTGATCACCAAGAGGCCTTGGTTCCTCTCTGTGGACCGTATTATCTGGGGACTTTGCTTCCTCGTCCCTGCTTACTTATTCATTCGAAAGATCGCAAATGTAGAGGTCGCTGATTTCAGCGACAGTTTGGGGGGAAGGGGATTTCTTGCAGGAATCGTAACCGGTTTTGCTACATTCTGTTTTGTGAATGTATTTAGCGGACTGATCTTCTTTTTTATAGGCAAACCTCAATCCAATCATCTGGAACTTATTCTTTCTCAAAATCTACAAGGTAACTGGAGATTGTTGACCTGGGCCATGCTTGCAATCAGCTTCGGGGCCGGGATCTTAGAAGAAACATTCTTTAGAGGATTCCTTCTCAAACATTTCATAGAAAAGGATATGCCCAATATAGGCTTATTCATTACTTCAGTGATTTTCGGAGTCGTGCACTATAGCGCAGGAGGTTCCTTAGTCGGACCATTCTTGCTTATTTTTGTAGGTCTTTCTTTCGGTCTTTCATATTTAAAAACGGCTAATATATGGGTCCCGATCACGGCTCATATTACGTACAATAGTTCTATGCTATTAGCAGCATTCTTCTTGGGAAATCGGGTGTCTTAATGAAAGTAAATTATAAATCTATAAAATATACCGCTGTCTTTATCTCATTTCTTTCTATTTCTTCTTCTGTATTTGCAGGAGAAGTATTCGAGCTAGAAGGAGATCCTGGAGAGAACGATACTCGGATCATTTCGGCATTAAACAGACTCACTTATGATCGTGTTGTCTCTGACAAGAATACGAAAGGATTCGCTTATAGATACGTTACTAAATGGTATTCTCCTCTTGTGTTGGATGTCTACGTTTTAGGGCTAGCAAAAAGAGATAAGATGAGTATAATCCGGGTAGAGTCTCCTAAAAAAGGAGCAGAAAGAGTATTTCGTAATTTTCTAATGGAAGAATTGACTAAGAAGGAAATTACGGGAGGCTTTGGAGCCAACTCCAGGAACTTAGACGACTACGCGGATGGAAAATTAGAACCTTATAATAAAAACTATCTCTATAGCGGTTCTCTGGCATTGATCCAACCTGCGGCTTCGGTTTACTACAATGCAAATAGATCTCCTGTATATGGCGGATCCGATCGTTTGAAAGGAATGTTCGGCTATATCATGTTGGATCTTTTACTTGCCGGACTCGGTTACTATTATGCAACCACTACGATGGAAAAGAACAGTGCATTGGATAATTTCATGCATAAGCCTTCGCCTTCCGGAAATGTTTTGGATTCTCCAGGAGGAGGAGTGTTTCTGGGCTTGTTGATCATTCCTAGGATCTATAGATTGATCGGTGGAATGCAAGATACATATACTCATAATCGGATCATGGAGATCTCTGCGTCTAAATCCTTCTAAGAAAGATCATGCTTAGAAATCTTTTCTCTAGTTTACTTCCTGACGGAAGCTTTTCGTTTTCCTCCTATTTCCGGATCAAAGGAAGAAGATCTCTTTATCTTTATTGTGTGATTACCGGGATCGTATCCGGTCTCGGCGCCTTCTTATTTTCTAGAGCTCTTGCTTGGGCAGAATATATTTCTTTAGAATCCATAGCAGGCTTGCAAGAAACTCATTCCGGAGGAGAATACTACGTTTCTTTACAGCCCATGTCTTCTCTTCTATTGGGAAGATGGGCACTTTTGTTTTTACCGGTGATCGGTGGTTTGATCACCGGTTGGATCGTTTGGAAATTCTCGCCGGATTCTTCTGGGACAGGAACCGATTCATTGATAGATTCCTTTCATAATAAAGAAGGAAAGGTAGATCCCAAGGTCCCTATCATAAAATCTATTGCGACAGTATTTACTCTCTCTTCTGGAGGAAGTGGAGGTAAAGAAGGCCCTATTTCTTTAATAGGCGCGGGTTTCGGTTCCTTAGTTGCAAATCTTACTAAAGCAGGGGCAAGAGCGAGAAGGACATTGCTACTTGCGGGAACTGCAGGAGGATTGGGCGCCATATTCCATGCTCCGTTAGGCGGTGCTTTAACCTCAGTAGAGATGGTCTATCGCGAAGACATTGAAAGTGATTCCTTGGTACCTTGTATTATATCTTCCGTAACTGCATTTTTGATCTACTCCTCCTTAAACGGTTTTGGTGCAGTATATAAGGTTCCGGAGATAGGATTCGAAGCGTATAAGGAACTAGTCTTTTATCTAATCCTAGGAATCGTTTGCTATCTAAGCGGAGCATTTCTCATCCGAAGCTTTCAATTCATGCAAGATTGGTCTAAGACCTGGGCATTTCCGATCTGGCTTAAACCTGCGATTGGAGGAATTCCAGTTGGTATCATCGGTTATTTCTTGCCGGAAGTAATCGGAACAGGTGCCGGCTTTTTGCAAAATATTTTAGAAGGAACGTATCAATTCGAGAATACGATCGGTTCCTTCTTCCAAGCGATCGGTCTCGCTAAGAACATCGAAGCGGATCATATTCAATTTTTTGCAAACGATTTGAGTGTGCATGTAGACGTGTTTATCGTGCTTTGCTTTCTTCTATTTGCTCTTCTGAAAATTATGACCACGTCATTTACGATCGGGACCGGCGGTTCTGCGGGAATGTTCGGACCTTCCTTATTTATAGGAGGAATGTTAGGAGGTGCAGTAGGCACTCTCGCTAAATTGATCCTTGGATACAAGGTTTCGATCGCTTCCTTTGTACTTGTGGGTATGGGCGCATTCTATGCGGGGATTGCAAGTGCTCCCATTGCGGGCATGGTGATGATCTGCGAAATTATCGGTAGTTACTATCTTCTTCCCCCATTGATGATCGTATCCATCACCACATTTGTGCTTTCTCATAAATTGCATTTGTATAAAAGCCAAAAAGGGACCCGTTTTCAATCGCCTGCCCATTACTGGGATATGAATCGGGATCTTTTAGAAGAGATCCGTATTTCAGACATTGCGGACAAACTTAGGAATATTGCGGTGATCCGCTCTTCTTCTCTTCTCTCGAGTTTGGAAGAAGATTCAATCAAGATCAATGCCAGCGATTATATCGTTCTGGACCCGGAGGGGAAATATTTCGGGATGCTTTCTCTTAGAAACATCAGATTACATTCCGAGGGCCGGGCGCTCACAAAAAACTTAGTCCTTGTGGGGGATGTGGCTGACGTCTCCATTCGCCCGATTTCTACTTCTACGAGCCTTGCTAATGCCTTCAAAACTCTTTTGGAGAATAGCATGGATAAAATCCCGGTAGAAGATCAGGGAAATTATCTAGGTTACCTAAGATACGCGGATATAATTGCGATTTATTTCGAGAGAACCAGGACTTCTCGCCCAGTTTCTTCTTAAAACTCCCTTCTTTTGCCGATTTGAGCTCTTTCAGAAAAATATATGTAGCGTTCATTCTTTTATGAAAATAGCATATTATCATAAAAATTCTTAATATTTCATTAAATTTCACCCTAAATCAGCTTAGGGCTCTTTTTTTGATTTTACTCGACAATTTTGGCCTTTGGACTAAGATACGGAAAATTTTTAAAAAATAACTGATGTGTAATAAAGAGATCAGCCATTTCTAACTGTTAGGAATTAAAGTAAGACTTGGTTCAATCAGGAAGGGACAATGCGAAACAAGCTATTTAGTAAAGAAATTATCTCCAATGCGAGACTTACCTTCGCGTTTCTATTGGGGATTCTGGGAGCCGGTTCTTCCGAACTTGCTGCCGGGAGCTATGGGGACATCTACGGTGCTCACCCGACCGCAGCCGGAATGGCGGGCGCTCAAACTGCTACCGTAAACAACTCGTCCGCAGTTTTTTATAACGTTGCGGGACTCGGAAGAATGAATGAGGCGGACCTATTCTCCGCATATTTAGACCAAAGAGATAAGGATAAAGAAGCGGCAGCAAATGCTCCGGATGCTCCTAAGGATGCACAAGGCAATCCAATTCCTCAGGATGGAGGTCCGGTTCTAGCAAGTGATGTCCAAGATACACCAGGAACAACTGGTCCTTGGTACAAGAGAGCTTGGTATAACTTAAAAGATGGAATGTTTACTTACAGACCTCTTCCTCGCCCGACTCGCCCTTTGCATGAAGTTACATTCTTAGGAACGTACGCAAATCCGACTCTAAAGAACAACGCTCCTAAGAACGAGAACACAAAGAACCCTGACGATAGCTTTGTCGGTTTGGGTTTCACTATGAACTTGAATGAGATCTTCGATGTAGGTAGAACGATCCGTTTCGGTTTGAACGCAATTCTTCCTGCTACCGGAAACTTGATGGTAGTGAACGACCAGAACCCAACTGTTCCTAGATACTTGCAGTCAGGAAAGAGCGATGAACGTCCTACCATCATGGCGGGTGTGGGAGTCGAGCTTTGGAAGGATCGTCTCTTTGCGGGTATCGGTATGACTGCGTTAGCAGGAGGTTCCGGTGCTATCTTATTGAAAGACGTTCCGATTTCTCCGGATCCAGTGCAGGCAAACTCTCAAGTAGTATTGACATTAAAGCCAATGATCAATCCTACATACGGTCTTCAGTTTACTTATGGTAAATGGAATATGGGGGTCTCTTACAAGAGAGAAACTTATTTATCTGCGGATCCGATTCCTGCAAGAGCACAAACCACTCTCTTAGGGATCCAATTGGATTTCGATCTTGCTCTTTTGGACCAGTACAACCCTAGAGTTTATTCTTATGGAGTCGGTTTCAGACCATTCCAAAAGATCCTAATCAACTTCGATATCAACAGAGAGCAGTGGAGTCTTTATCAGCTTTCTCGTATCAAAGAAAAATATTCCGAGCCTCTTAATTTTCATGATACTACGAACTATCGTTTGGGAGCTGAGTATGCTTTCCGTCCTTCCGTTAAGTTTAGAGCTGGTATAGGTAAGAGACCTAGTCCTGTTCCTATATATCATGGAGCGAATAACTGGATGGATAATGATCGTATCATTTATAGCGTAGGGTTCTCTTATCTGTTTAGTGGAAGGAACTATGCCTTCTTAAAAGACAGGCTCAGAAATCCTGTGATCTTCGACTTTGCGATCATGAACCAACAATTGTCCAGCGTTGGAGTTACAAAATATAATCCTACGGATAGAAATCCTAGCTATAGCTATGGTGGATATATTTGGTCCTTCAACTTTTCAGTGAGTTTATTCTTCTAAACCTTCCCGATTCGGGCTTAATTAAATAACGTTCGTTATCCGATAGCCCCTTATGCGAGGCGGAAATTCATCCGCCTCGATTCTTTTTCTTGACCGACCGAACGCTATAGAGAAATTCGAAGACGGTTTAGAGATGGAAAAGAATATCATAGAGTTAATCACTCCCGTTTTCTTCGTATTAGCTGCTGTTGAAGTGCTTTGGTCCTTATTCGGATCCAAACCCTTTTATAGATTTAAAGATTCCGTGAACAATCTATCCGCTGGGATATTCATGCAAGTGTTCACAGTGTTCATTACCCTGGGCTTGATGGCGGTCTATTCCTGGGTATATGCAAAATTTGGAATTTTCAATATTTCTAATGGATCCTGGATAGCTTGGGTTCTCTGCTATGTATTGGCGGATTTTTTCTATTATTGGTATCATAGATTCGGACATGAGATTAATATTTTCTGGGCTTCTCATGTGGCTCACCACCAAAGTGAGGATTATAATTTCACCGTCGCTTTACGTCAGGGAGTTCTTCAGAATACATTCTCTCTCCCTTTCTATCTTCCTTTAGCGGTGATGGGATTTCCTCCAGTCATGTTCATTCTATGTATTCAGATCAATTTTGCGTATCAGTTCTGGCTGCATACTCGCGCTATTCCCAAGCTTGGGATCTTTGAGTGGGTTTTCAATACACCTTCTCAACACAGAGTGCATCACGGAAGAGATCCTAAATATATTGATAAGAATTATGCGGGAACTTTCGCGATCTGGGATAGAATGTTCAGTTCTTTTAAAGAAGAAGAGGAAGAGCCTATCTTTGGGATCGTTAAACCTATGCAGACTTGGAGTCCTATTTGGGCGCAATTTCATTACTTCGAAGAACTTCTTCTTCTCTCATTGAAAACCAAGAACTGGAAGGATAAGTTTAAGGTTTGGATCATGCCTCCAGGATGGAAGCCTGCCGATCTGGGAGAGTCAGTGGTTCCTCCTGAGATCGATAGAGTGAATTATAAAAAATTCAATACTGAGATCCCTTATACTCTTACTCTTTATAGCATTACTCAATTCTTCTTTGGATTGGGTGCCGCTATGGTGTACATCGAATTTAAGAAGGAACTTCCTCTCTTAGAGATGATTGTTCTGGGATTCTATGTTCTTTGGACTCTTTGGAATATCGGAGCAATCTTTGAATTAAAGACTTCCGGAATGGTTTCTGAGCTGATCCGTTTGGCTTCGATAGCTGCTTTGACTTATGTGTATCCTTTCGACTTCACTCATGTGGAGAAGTTGTTAAAGATCCTACCTTTGCAGACCTTGCAATATCTTCCGACTCTGATGCAACAGATTGCGTTGATCTCTTTCTGTGTATTGGGAGGATTCCTGATCTCTCAGAAAAGATTCTTTAGCATCAAAGGTTATTCTCCTAAGACGGTTTAGGTCCTAAATTGTATCACTGAGTTTCTTTTGAGAAGCGCCTTAGTCCTAAGGCGCTTTTTTATTCTTAGAAAATAAATTGACGAGACTCTCTAAGGAGAGTATCCACTTAGAACCTATGATTTCTCGGTTCTATCGCTCGATCTTCCTTCTTGTTCTACTGCTTTTATCCGGTTTTGGTTCCCAAGCCCAAGAATCGGGTCCTGCCGAAGGCGATGCTCCAGTTGCAATTACCGGCGAAGAGAAAGGCTCTAAGAATCCGATCCAAGTCTCCTACGCCAGGATCGATTCCGTTCTATTGTATTCGGACTTGGTTTATGTAACTCGACAAACAGAAGTTAAACTTCCCGCCGGTTCTTCTGAAGTTCTTTTGGGAGAAGTTCCTATCTCTTCCTTAGATAAGAGTGTGATCGTAACTTTTACCGATCCAAGTAAGAAATTCAAGATCAAAGGGATCCGAGTCTTGGAGAAGGCTTCTCGCAGAAAGAAATCGCAAGAAGCGGAAGACCTAGAAAAGAGAAAGGATGCCTTACTGCTTACCATGTCTACCAAGTCGAGGGAAGTGCAGGATCTTTTAGACTGGGAGACTTCGTTAAAGTCCATCAAGCCAACGATTAGAGAAGAGCAAGGCGCAGTGGAGAAGATAGACTCCGAAAATTTTTCCGGCTTTCGCAAGACCTATGCGGATCTTGTAGAAGGAAATACCAAACTTCGTTTAACAAAACTTGAAGAATTGGATCGTATTCGAGAAGAATTCTATATCGTAACAACTAAACTCTCTCATCTTGCAGAAGGAGATACACTTCGCAGAAAGGAGATTAGGATCGATGTCGAATCAGATGCAGCTTCTACCTTTCCTTTTGAATATAAATATTTGATCCGAGGTGCGATCTGGTATCCTCGCTATACGTTGGAGCTTCAACCGAATGGACAAGAGGCGGAGCTTGGTTGGCATGCATTAGTCCGCAACGAGACTGGAGAAGATTGGAAGAATGTAAGGTTAGAATTTTCCACTGCTAACCCGAACCAAGATATTGATTTGCCCGAGTACAAAGAGCAAAGAATCAGTACAGTGCAAACCTATGTCCCAGCGAATGAATATTATCCTTCTGCGGAGAATATGTATAACAGAGATGTAGCTCCTTCTCCTAGCGCAGGTGCTGCTGCTTCACCTAAGAAAGAATCGAAGAGAATGGCTCCTGCAAAACCGATGGCTCAAAAGGCAAAGGCAGATTCTGCGAAGGAAGTATATGCGCAGGATCGATTGGAAGCGCAAAGTCCTTTGCAACAATCCAGAGCTCTTATCGAGGGAAATTATAAAGACAGATCCAATTCTCTTCGAGTGGAAGAGAATATGAACCAACTCCAAGGTGAGTTGGTAAATCAGAAACATAGTTTTGATCGTGGCTCGTACGAAGAGTCGATTCGTTATGGCAAAGAAGCTCTCAGAAGATTTTCCAGTTTGAGAGAAAGCTCTCGAAAAGAACTGAAAGAATTGGAAAATGAAGTGCAGAATCTCTTAAACAGATCTTCTCAACTGAATTCGGATAAGAAATATTCAAATCATCTGATTGCTCCAGGAGTTTCTTCAGAAGGTTTTGATTTCAGATATGTAGCTCAATCCAGAGAGAGAATTCCATCGGATCGAACTTTGAACCGAGTATTCTTGAGAAAGAGGATGGTTTCGGTTCAGCCTGGCTACGAGACTTCTCCTTTAACAAGTGAAGATGTTTTTCTAAATATTGTATCTTCGAATTCGGAGAATGAACCTCTCTTAGCTGGACCTCTAGAAATTTATTCGGGTGAAAATCTACTCGGGACCACTTCTGTTTCTACCTTAAAACCGGGAGAGACCATTCGAATGGAACTCGGTCCTGATAAAGATATCAAAGTGGTTCGAAGAGAAGAGAAATTGGAAGATAAGTCCGGGATTATCTCTCGCAGAAAAACGGTCCGCTATAAAGTCTCGGTCAATGTGAAGAACAACAAGAGAAGGTCAGTTCCTATTCGTTTGATCGATCGGGTCCCGTATACTGTGGATGATAGTGTGGAGATCAAGTGGACCCAAGGTGCAGATAAGCCTTTAAGTAAATCCGAAGAAGGGATCTTGACTTATGAATTCGAGTTGGGAGCCGGAGCGAGTAAGAAAGTCGAATTCGAATATACCGTCTCTTATCCTGCTGATAACGTATTAAGAGATTCTTTCGGAAACGGATCCTACTGAGGTAAGAAAATGAAACATTCAATAAATATAATGAACCAAAATATATACAGATTCTCGATCGCATTTCTTACATTGATATCTGTTCCGATTCTCGCCAAGGAAACGGTATTGCCTATTAAAGAGGTTACCGTCCATCAAGGAACCGCACAGATCTTAAGGACCGGAAAGGTCCAATTGGAACCTGGGGCAAATAAAATAGAGATCTCTTATCTTCCTGTTTCTCTTTTAGAAGAAACATTGACTGCGAGCGTAAGTGCTCCTCAGGTAGAGGTCACAGGTTCCAGAACATGGAAAGAAGAAGGGACAGCATCTTCTAATCCGGAAGTAGCTCAGTTGCAAAAGAAAGTCCAAGGGATGGAAAAGGAACTCGAAAGTATATTAGCAAAAGAGAATGATATAAAAGCGGAGAAAGAGCTTTTAGAGGAGTTCAGGACAAAGGTTTCCGAATCGGTAGGCCGCAATCTCTTGTATGGAAGAGTAGAAGAGGACGGAAAGCAATGGGGAAACTATTTGAAAAGGACCAGAGACGACGCAGTCAGTCTATTTGCTGCTTGGGAAAAGATAGAGAAAGCAAAACAAAGATTGCAAACCGATTTAGAAGAGGCACGAGCTCAACTGACTATTTTACTTTCCCAAGCCGAGAAGAGTACTCGTATCACTTGGGTTCAGATCGTAAACACTAGTTCTGAAAATAAGACAGTCGATCTTCGTCTTAGTTATCTCGTATCAAATGCTGACTGGAGACCCGCGTATATTCTTACTGCAGAGGATTCATTGAGCAAGGCTCGCTTGGAGTATATTGCGGAGATCCGCCAAGAAACAGGAGAAGATTGGAAGGGAGTTCTTCTTCTTTTATCCACCACTCGTCCTGATCTTTCTTTGAGAAGGAATCGTCTTCGTCCACAAAGACTATTCGATATAGAAACTCAATCGAAGCAAGAGGTTCTAGTAAATCAATCGCAAGCAGTAGGGGCCGCTCAGGTTGCCGACGAAGAATCCAATCTTCCTGCTTCGAACGATGCTGGTTCTTCCAGCGAAAGAGGAAGCGGTTTCTTGTTTAGATTACCCAAAGCGATTTCATTGGCTTCTCAGAAAGAGTCCAGAAAGTTCGAGATGCTTGCATTTACTGCTCCGATCAAGGTGAGAACTGTCGCAGCACCTCGGTATAAGCCGTTTCCTCTTTTGGAAGCGGATTTGCAGAATATAGGAGATTTTCCGATCCTACCTGGAGAAGTTTCCTTGTTCAGAAGTTCAGGTCTTGTAGGAAGAACCAAGATCGGATATGTGAGTCCGAAAGACACGTTAACCGTTTCTTTAGGAACGGAAGGAAGTCTTAGATTATCTTACCGTAAGGAAACGAATCAAACTAGAGAAGGGATTATCTCCAGCCAAAAAGTCTTCGAAAGAAGGGTATATCTTAGTTTGGAAAATTTCGGAAAGGAAAGTAAGACTGTGATCATCAGGGATCAGATCCCGATCTCAGAAGTAGCTAGCGTGAAAGTGGAAGTGAATCGAGACTCTACTACTTCCGGCTCTAAGGAATATCGGACGAATTCAGGCATCTACGAATGGAATTTGGAAATTCCTCCATCCGGAAAGAAAGAGATTAAATTGGAATACAGGGTAACCTGTCCGAGCGAATTCGATCTGAATTTCTTGCAGTAGAGAATTATAAAATATTAAAGTAAAAGATCAGTCTTTGACTGATCTTTCTCCGCTTTTGTCTACTGGGTTCGGGATGCCTTGCATGTCCCAAAGTTCTAATTCTAAATTTAAAGAAAGATTTTTCGGGAGATGGATTTTGAAGATTCCGTCTCCTTTCTGATCAACAAAGCAAGCCTGATCTGTTCGGATGACATTTTCCGGATGAGATGCCCGATGCACATTCCAGTCCTTTGGATCGGAAGAAGGGGAGACGACCTGTTTTAAATTTAATAGTACGCATTGGTTGTTAGAATTCGCATTTTCGAATTCAAATCTTACCCCGTACAGATTTTCCTCGCGATCAGTGGGAAGCTTGTCTATTTGAATGATTCTCACCTTAGGAGTTTTTCGGTCTGTATTTGTTTTCGCGCGTTTAGCAACAGACTCTTGTTTTAATAGATCATCCACTGCAGAATAAAAATCGCTGTCTCCATCCACGTTATAATACTTACCGTTTCCACTTTTTGCCAATGACTCCATGATCTTTTTTTCATCCGGCTTAAGTCCAAGACCGAGTACGTGCATTTTGAAATCGATTCCCTTTTGCTTTAAGATCTTAAGTTCTTTTTCAGGATCTCCATAACAACTTTCTACTCCGTCGGTCACGAGGATTAACTCTGTTGGGATCTTTCTTTTGCTAATATAATCTCCCGCGATGCGAATAGATTCTGCTAAAGGAGTCGCTCCAGAAGGTGTCAGACCGAAGAGCTTGTTCCTGAATTGAGGTTTATTTCCTTTTTCTAATGGTTGATACAGTCTCGATGACTGGCATCCGGGAAGACGATTTCCATAAGCGATAAATCCGATCTCAGTTTCCTCAGGCAATTGGTCCGCATAGTGTCTTACATATTTCTTGGCGAGATGGATCTTTTGGTAGATCCCTAAATACTCGTTCATGGAACCGCTAGCATCTAAAATGAATAACTTTGCAGATTCAGTAGGAGAAGGAGCAGCTAGTTCCGGCGCAGAAGACAAGGAGGAGATTTGAAAGAAAGAACATAGTACGAACAAAATCGCTGAGATCTGAAAAGAACTCGGCTTTATATTCTTCTGATCATCGGAAAGCTGAAAAAGGGAAAGCATAGTACGAGCCGGTTAATCCTCTTATCGGCGGCGCAAAATATTTCCTTAGTCTAAACTCTGGATTCTAGTTATGTCGGGTTCGGGGTTCTTATGTTGTCTTTCGATTCCAATACGAAAGCTGAGGATAAGATCCATCTTCTCCGAAGCGAACTCGCACGCAAGAAACCGAGCCATACTCCAAGACTAATCGAAATGAGTTCTCTAAAGGAAGTCCTAAGGCAGACGCCGCTGCACATCGTATTGGGCCTCCATGACTGACCCAGATTTCCTTGTATTCGGAGGCCTCTCCTTCTTCTTTTTTGAGTTTCTCCCAGCTTCTTCCTTCTTGCAAGGAATCGGACCAGGATCCTAAGATTCTCGTTTGGAGTTCTTGGTATGTTTCTCCTGAGGGAGGTCTTCGATTTACGTAATCTTCCATCCAAGGTTCCGTTTCGGATCTTGGAATTTCTTCCCACAAGCGTCCTTCCCAATCTCCGAAATTGAGTTCTTGGATTCTTTCGTCTACCTTCCAAGCAGGAGAAAAGGAAGAAGATTCCATTCTCTTGCTGATGAATTCGGCAAGGCTATAGCAACGAAACAATGGGCTCGTACGGATGGAATGAACTTGAGAAGGCAACAGTCTTAGGACGTCCTCCGCTTCCTTCTCAAAGCTAGAAGGGAGGCCAAGATCCGTTTTTCCATAGCAAGTACCAGGTTCGACTTCCGGTGTCGTATGACGTACTAAAATGATTTCCATGCCGAAAGGATTCCGATCAGATAAAGGATTTCAGTTACCTGTTGCACAGCTCCCAGACAATCTCCTGTATAACCTTCTAACCATCTCTTGTAGAAGTTGCGAAGATATAAGAACCCGAAGGATTGGAGTAAGAATGGAAATAGGATAAATCCCAGCACTAATTTAGAAGGCAAGCTGGAAAGATAAAAGAATCCGAACCACGGTAGAAATCCCCATACCGCCCCGATGAGCACGTTCGAAGTCTTCATATTCTTTACTATAGGCTTTGCCTTGGAAAGTTCATCTTCCCTTGCGTAAGGAATGGCCTTAGTCATCAAAAGTGCCCAGAATCTACTAGAAGAATGAGATGCAAAAATTGTAATGAACAAGATCTCAATGGAGAGTCCGCTCATCGATCTATAGCAGGTGAATTTCAGAAGAAGGACTAGAATAATCCCGATCGTACCGAACGCGCCGATCCTACTATCCTTCATAATATCTAAGATCTTAGTCTTGGTCCATCCTCCACCGAACCCATCACATACATCGGTGAATCCGTCTTCGTGGAACGCTCCCGTGATTAAAACGGAAGCGGCCATAGATAGTACGACACTTACTTCCCAAGGCAAAGAAAGATTTGCGAACCAAAGAACCAGGCTCGAGAGAAAAGCAACGATCCATCCTACGAACGGAAAGTACCGGGAAGAAGAAGCAAGATATTCTTCGGAATGTTCCACCCAACCGGGCACAACGATTCGAGTATTGTATCTTACCGAAGAAAGGAAAATAATCAGTTCTTTTCGAATGAGTCCGAGCATGCAGATCCGAGATTAAACTTCCCGGAGATTCAGGCAGCGAGAATTTCTTCTCGCATCACTCCTTTTTCTCGGAAACTCCCGCTGATTCGAAACTCGCCATCTCTCTCAAAAACGCTAAGGAAGACGCTAAGATCGGATAGGCTAAAGCGCATCCGGTTCCTTCTCCCAAGCGAAGACCTAAATCCAGTATTGGATCGGCGTCAAAGAATTCTAAGATCAGTCTATGACCTTGTTCGGAAGAACGATGAGCGAAGACTGCGTTGCGAACGATCTTAGGATCGATCATGAAAGCGGTTAAGAATGCGGAGCTTGCAATAAAACCATCTACTAGTATCAAACGGTTTTCCTTGTAAGAAGCCAACATAGCTCCGCACATCATTGCAATTTCGAAACCTCCAAATTTGGAAAGCACTTCGATCGGGTCCTTTGCGTTGACCGGATGTTTTTCTCTGCATTGGCTTAAGATCAGTTTCTTGCGAGAAAGCGCTTGGTCGTCCAAGCCGGTTCCTCTTCCCGCCAATTCCTCCGCACTGCGATCCAAGAATACGGATGCAAGCAAGGAAGCACTAGAAGTGTTACCGATTCCCATTTCACCGAAACCGATCACATTGCAAGAAGAAGGGACCTTGGTCTTTGCGATCTCACCACCGATTCGGATAGCTTCTTCGCATTCTTCTCTTGTCATTGCAGGTTCGTTTAGAATATTACGAGTTCCTGATGCAATTTTTGCGGGAATAAAATTAGGATGAGTTTGCTCGAAATTTCCGGCTACTCCGGCGTCTACTACGAGCAAACGAATATCATGCTGTTTGCAAAATACGTTGATTGCGGCTCCACCGTAAAGAAAGTTCAATACCATTTGATAGGTAACTTCCTTAGGATAGGCAGAAACTCCCGAATCTGCTAAGCCATGATCTCCTGCAAAGACTAAAAGGTGAGGGTCTTGCAAGACGGGTTCTATGGTATTTTGAATTGTCCCGATTCTGTAAGCAATGTCTTCTAACTTGCCTAAGGCACCGAGAGGTTTCGTTTTTGTATCGATTTTATGGCGTAATGTTTTGTCTAAATTCAATTGGCGTACTTCTTTTGGTCTAATCACATTTTTTCACATATTAAGATTTTTTAATTAAGGACTTACTGATTTTGCTACGACTCCATCTATGTCCGGATTCGAATGGGCGCTATCTATAGGAAGAGTGGAAAGAATCGTCTTAGCTGCGGAAATCTTGATATAAGTAAAACCGTTAGCCTGGATATCATTCTTTAAAGTGCTATCGCAACCGGTTCCGCTAGATCCGAAGTTCGAATCAGCCAGATCAAAACCGTCCCCACCGCCACCACCGTTTACGATATCGGTATCGAAGACCTCAGCAACTGTCATAGGATTTGTATCTTGGTTATAGGCCACAGGAGTGATTCCTGCAAAGCGATTCCAATAGGTAGGATTATTGACGAATGTATTCGGATCGGCGTTGGTATACGCTGGGTTCCAACCACACCAATTTGTCTGATCGTTCCCGACTTCAATGATCAATGGCTCCATAAAAACGGCATTGAACGGATTCGAATTGTTTTGAACTCCGATAAAGAAAGGATTCTCATACACGATAAAGTCGATCCCGGTAGAAGGCTGCACCTTCCCACCAGACCAACCAAGAATAATCGAAGCCCCTGATCCAGAAGCACCCATGGTATAAACATCCAAAGAACCGTTGAACTCTCCTTGTCCGCGGATTCCATCCTTGGCACAATTCGCATTCTTATATCCGATTCCAGTACTTCCGGGAGCAGAGACGAGTTCGTCTGCGACAAAAACGCCTCTACCTGTTTCCGGAGTTAAAGTATCACAAGGACTGATATATGAAGATCCGGATATGTTTCCGATAAGGGCGAACGCCGCCGCTTCTGCATCTCCACCACCACTTGAGCCTCCGCAATTTTGCAGGACCAAAGTCAGGGAAACACAGGAAACAATGATTCTAAGACTCTTCATATCTACTCCTCGTTCTCTTGATTCGTATTAGTTTTTCTGCAATCTGGTCCAGAAGGTCGGACTAAAGCCGCTATTCAATCCGCATCCGGCATTGATATTCGTAGGATCTGAATACGTATCTAAATCGTCCGCCTTGGCAGAAGCTAAAGTCGTTTGAGAAGAGACTCCCGAAAGATCCGGACAAAGATACAAATAACCACCGTTATTCGTCCATCTATACCAAGCAAAGTCGCCTTGCGAATAACTTGAGTCCGCTCTGAACTGAACATATACAACTTGTTTAGCAACGTTGATCTCTTTGATGATCCCGTAGAGATAACTGTTTCCATAAGTCGCATCGATAAATGTTTGTGCGACTAGCGTATTCGACATTGCCAATTCGCCTGTGATTTGAGATCCGTCTGCACTGTACGAATCTCCAGGAAAATCAGGAGTTCCGTTATAAGCGGAATAATTTCCTGAGATCGGATTCATTGTGCTTAAGGCAACTAATCCAAGAACGTTTTCACTTGAATTGTCCGAACTATTAGGTTCAAAACATCCTGCATTGAAAAGGGAAAGAACAATCAAGATCGATATCATCTTGAATGAGTTAGTGATTTTTTTCATTTGATTCTCCTGATTTCTGTCGGAATCCGGGAGAAAAGTGAGATTCGCAATATAGCACACGTTATCCGACATCGGCTATATAAAAGCCTTTTGATCGAATCGTTTTTTGAGCGAGATATCTACTTTTTCCGTTCGAGAGCCCCGACATTCGCTTTCGGGGCCCCCTCGCAGAAGCGCGAATGCGCTGATAGGCGAGATTTACGATACTCCCCAACCTCGAGGTTTATTGTATCGCGGGGAAGATCTGGCTCATTCCATCTACGATGGACATCACAGTTGCGGGTCAGCGCGGGATTTTTACACCCGACTTCCTCCCTGAAAGCGTATTACCAGGTTTTGGTTTCACACTTTCCTTGGCAAGGCAAAAACCTGGACCGTTTTCTAACAGAAAGGTTTCCTAAAAAGTGAGAGAAAGATCTTTCCAAATGACCGAAAATAGAAGTAGAGGATTCATTTTGAAAGACTCTCCTGAGGACATAAGATGAAATTCAGTCGATCTACTTTTTTAAAAGCCGGAGTCTTAACGGCAGCAGCACTACTAGGAACTCGAAAGGGAGAATTAAAATCACAAGTTGCTAACAGCGGAAAACGAGTCATCGTTTTAGGCGGAGGTCTCGCTGGTTTATACTCTGCTTATTTATTAGGTAAGACAGGAAGCAAAGTAACTTTGATCGAAGCCACTGATAGAGTGGGAGGAAGAGTTCGATCCGTAACCGATCCATCCGGCAACGTGGTAGACCTTGGAGGAGAATGGGTTTCTTCAGAAGATAAAACGGTTCGCAGTCTTGTGAGAGAACTCGGATTGAAACTACAATCTGCTCCTTTACAACCGGATTTATTTCTCGGAACTTATAAGAAAGCAGGAACCTGGGATATGAGCGCTGAATCCCAAGAAACATTGAATAAATTAGTCGCTCAAAATTCAAAACTGAATACTACCCAGCAGCAGGAACTAGACCGCATTAGCATATATAACTATCTTTTATACCAAGGAATTTCTCCAGAAGATCTAGTATTATTAGGTCATAAATTATCTTTACATTATGGAGATAGTATTCGCGTTCTTTCTGCGGAGAAGGTGCTGGGGGATCTCGCCCAATTTCCGAAACGAAATAGTCGTTTGGAAGGTGGAATGGAGAACTTGGCTAAGAATCTAGTATTACGTATCGAGAATACTGAATTTGTATTTTCGGATCCGGTAGTTTCCGTGGACCAGGATGCAAATGGAGTTACTGTGACTACATCTTCTGGAAGAAAGATTACAGGATCTAATTGCATTTGTACATTGCCTGTGAACCAGATCTCGAAGGTAAAATGGAATCCGGGTCTGGATAAAGAAAAATTACTGGCTGCTCTTAGGGTAAGATATTCTCAGATCTTCAAGACGTTCTTGGTTTTAAAAGAAGCTCCTTGGGAATCCACTCCGTTTTCAGTTCACTCGGATGCTGCCGCTCAGTTCTTATATGATGCAGGCAGTAAGCAAGACTCTTCTGATAAAGTGCTTGGGATCATAGCGAACGGAGACAGATTTTCCGTATTTGATTCCGCTAACCAAGACCAAAAGGTAGAGTATATTCGATTAACCTTAAGTAGATTGGGACTAAAAAATGATCTACAGATCCAAAAGATCTACTCCACAGAATTCAGGGGAGAATTCATTCCTAATGGAATTGCTATCTTTCCTCCGGGAAGTTTCGGATCTGAAATCATTTTGAGAAAGCCATTCGATCGTATCCTCTTTGCAGGAGAGCATACTGGCGAAATTACCGGAACAATTGAAGCTGCTCTGAGCTCCGCGATCCGAGCGGTAAATTTAGTTTAAAATAAAAAAGCCCGGAAGTCCGGGCTTTTTTATTCAAGAAATCGTAAGATAGATCTTAATCTTCGATCACGCTCATTGCGTATTCAGAGATCGCATCTCTTCTTTGTTCTGCAAAGTCTTTGTGGAACCAAAGATTTTGGATCTTAGAAGCCTCTTTCTTATTCCCGATGGTGATCTTGGTCATACATTCATCCACCGCGAACTTCATGGCTTCTTTGCCGGTTTCTCCGAGACCCTTGTTACGTTTCTTACGAAGCACCTGACCGCCTGATTTTTCGACCCTCTTGATCAATACATCATAGTCTTTGTCGTCGATGCAGAAGATCGTCTCGGCTTTCTTTGCATCTCCCATTTTCACATCCACTTCGTAAAGAGGTGCGCTGGAAATATGGATTAGTCCAAGCTCGAATAATTCAGGCCAATACTCATAAAAGAAAGAAAGCATCAAGGATCGGATCGCATATCCATCAAAATCTGCATCTGTGATGATACTTACTTTTTCATAATTCAGTTCTTCGATGGATTTTACTTTTTGGTCCAAAGGAAGCCCAAGGATCGCAACGATATTCTTTAACTCTTCGTTAGCGATTGCCTTTGCAAGAGAAACCCCTTTGCAGTTCATAGGCTTTCCTCTCAAAGGAAACAAACCGTGCAATTTAGGATTTCGAGCAGGACGAAGACCCGCAATCGCCGAATCTCCCTCAGCCACGAATAATACTCTACCAGCATCTCCCGATTTTCCGGTCGGAGGCATGAGTTTAGGAATATTCATCTTACTTGCTTTTTTCAGACCACGTTGCGCGTCTTCGAATGCTTTAAGCTGAGTTCTCTTTTCCATCTGAAGTTTTACTTCTTCTAAGAGACCTGTTTTCTTGATGAATTTATCCAGATGCTTGTCGACTGCGTTTCGAATGTCTTCGTTCAAGTCATTGATGAGATAGGATTTATCCTGAGACTTAAAACGAGGATTCAAGAGCCTCATGTTCACATACATGTGGAAGCAGTTCCTCACGTCGTTACGAGTACAGCTGGTCTTGAGTTTTTTCTCTAAGGAAACGATCTGGCTTTTTTTACGGATCTCGTCGCAGAGTCTATTTTCCAGATACTCGATCGCTGAGCCACCTTGAGGAGCAAAGATGGAGTTTACCCAGGTAAGGTTTTTGTTCTGACCGATCACCAAATACGCTTCTAAGTGAAGCTGAGTTCCTGCGGCCGGAGCATGGTAATCCATTTTATAATAGGTAAGTTCGGAGTGAGAAAAAATTTCTTCTAATCCTTTCTTGAACTTGTACTTATCTTTTTTACCCTTATGTACGAATTGCACTTCGAGACCTGGGTTAGTCATAGCGATATCTTGTAAATATTGCTTCATCAAGTCTACGTTGAAGGAAACATCCAGATTATTGAAATATTTCGGACTCAGCTCGAACTCGACAGAAGTTCCGTGATCTTCTTTAGTTCCTTTTTCGATCGCTTCGATCATATTCGTTTTTTTGCAAATAGGTTGAAGTTTATCGATTTGATCTTTTGTAAGAATAGGACAGTCCTCGAATTTTCCGTGCTCGTCGAAGTATAAGAAAACTCTTTCAGTATCTTCTTTAGAGAGCTTATAAGAACGTATTTGTTTCTTTGCGTCTTCGTGAAGAGAGAATAGCTTTTTGAAAGTAACTCCGTCGTTGGTAGTCTTAACCTTGAAATAGGAAGAAACCATTCTTACGAGAGAGATACCGACTCCGTTTTGTCCCGCCACATGATCTTGTTTGACGTGATCGTCAAAGTTTTCTCCATACATCAAATGGAGATAAACACCTTCTGCGTTCTTTGCAGGGATCCCACGTCCGTTATCTGCAACAGTAACCGTTTTTTTATCGGAAGAAAGCTGTATGATCAGCTTGGACATCTTATCCTTTTCAGGAATGGATTTGTCCTTTTGGTTCTTGCGGTATTCGTCAACCGCGTTCATGCAAGCCTCGTCCAAACACTTTAACTTTGCAGGAACATCTTCCAATTCTTCGTGTACGATCTCGTACATTGAGTCGCTATTCTTACGGAAAAAATGCTGCTCGAATGTGGATGCAGAGTTTTGTCCCAACCACATTCCGGTCCTCATCCTTACGTGTTCAACGTTGGAGAGTTTTTTGAAGTTCCGCTCGCTAGATGCTGCGGGCTTCTTTTCGGTCTTGGTTTTGGCAGTACTCATTCCTTATCCCATTTATCCTTGAGTTCGGTTAATTCCCCGATCATGAATTCGGTTAATTTTTTATCTTCTTTGACTAAGCCTTGGTATCTCGCAAGCGCAGTCTTAGCTTCAACGATGGCTTCTTCACATTTGCGGACTTCGTCCAAGGTCATCCGATAGATCGGGATGGAAGCGAGCCATTCATAATAGACGAATTTTGCCTTTTGAAGTTTTTCTTCAAAATCCTTCTTGGACTTGATACCGATCACTTTTTCGTTCCACTTTTCTTTGATGAAGCGAATCAATTCGGAGTTTCTTGCGATCTTTTCTTCTTCCAGACCTGCAAGACGTTTGAATCTACGGATCAAGTGTGTTTTACGAAAATCGCAGAATCGTTTGATGATCTCTTCGGGACCGAAGTTCTTTAAACGTCCGTCAAAAGTGATTACGTTATTTGCGAGAGTTTGAGTATCTTCTTTAGAGATCACCGCCGCGATTTCTTTCGCGCTAGGTTTTTCTCCCTTCTTATAATTCAATTCTATACGGAAGGTTTGGCTAGAATGATCCACATAGTCTTTCAACCAAGAATCCTTTCTTTCCAGAATATCATCTAGAAGATTGATCACCTTCTCTCTATTCCAGTTCATAGGTGAGTCTGTAAGATACAGAGTATCGCCTTCCCAAGTGAAACCGAAGGTTGTGGTCATGGTGATATTGCCCGCTTCGGTTTTGGCCATCTTCACTTCGCCTTTATAATCCTTATACCAAGGCTTTAAAGGAAGAGGTTTCTTAGTCTTGAGATAGTTGACTTGCGAATTGATGATTGCGGAAAGTTTATGGCCCGGAATGAAACAGCGGAAACCTGTTGCAATTCCCATAATATTGTTCAATAGAACGATAGGTACTTTTCCTACGAAGTGAATCGGTTCGTCTTCAGTCTCGTCGTAATTTTTTACGTAATCGATATCAGGCAAACTTTCAAAAAATCCCAGATCCTTTACGAAGTCCGAAAGTTTTACCTCTGTATAACGAGGAGAAGCGATCGCACTCGGATCCAAAACGTCTCCGAAGGTTCCTTCGCCAGCAACTAAAGGATGATTGTTTGCGAACGTAAAGTCCTGAGCCATCTGGGAAAGGGCATCTTGGATGGAACGGTCTCCGTGAGGGTGATATCCCATCGCGAGACCGGCGACTTTTACGGTCTTAGTATATCTGTTTCTCGCGTCTGAATTCCACATTGCCCAAAGAATTCGTCTTTGAACAGGCTTCAGGCCGTCGATTTCGTGAGGAATTGCTCTAGAATCGCAGACGTAGCGGGAATATTTCCTCTGATCGTCGTTGACCTGATCCTCAAAAGCTACTTTTGGGAAGTTCTCTTTGCCTGATTTATTGGAATCTTTCATAGGACTTTTATTGCCAAAGGATTTTAGGACGGTTTTACTGTCAACCTTTTAAAGTATTGGTCGAATCTGTACATTCTTTTTATGATGTGACAGACCAAATCACAGTCTTTCTTACTTTCTCATTGGGAAACGCCGATAAGGAAAGAAAATTTCCCGGTTTTTCCTTGAAGATTCGACCGAAAACGTAGAGTTTTTCAAGAAATCCCCTTTTCCGGCTGTGTATTCTTGGAACTAAAGTCTCGTTTTCATTTTTCAGCAAGCTCTTCAATAGGGATCTTGCTCTGCCTTCTTCAGTTAGAGTCTTGTACTCTTCTTTCCGGATTGGGAGGAAATAAAACCTTATCTCCTAAGGATCTGCCTAGCACTCGGATCTTTTGGAACCTAAGTTCTGTTCCTCAGAATTCCGAGTCGTATAGAAATCAACCTGGTCATCTGCGCTATCTAGTGATTCAAACTCTTCCGAATCGGGAAAAAGTTTGGAACGGAGAAGTAGATCTCTGGGAAACCAAGGAAGAATTCCAAGGCGCTCTTCCTAAAGGGATGTATTTTCCTAAACTTAGCTTCAAGGCATCCATCTATACTGGATCGACTCGCTTAGAACAAGGAGATGCGGAGAATCCTAAGACAGTTTCTTTTCTTCCTCAATCTGTTTCCAGTTGGAGTTGGGAAGGTGATTCGATGAATCATGGGATAGCAGCTTATTCTCCTAAGTATCTTACCGTTTCTGATTGGGGAATCGTATTTGATTTTCTTCCGGAAGGGATTGCTTGGGTTGCTCGAGAGTATCGTTCTCTCGGAAAAGATTTCACTTTGAGCTGGGAGAATATTAGAAATAGAAGAAGTAGTCTTTCTACAGATTATACTCATCCTCTCGGGCTCAGTTTCCCTTATGCGGATTACGATTATAGAAATCAGATCTTTCGTTATCTTCCATTTACCCAAGATGGATTGCCCGTGTGGATCTTTAAGGAGGAAGGGGATGTTCGCTGGGCCTGGGGAATCCTTCCAGAAGATCTTCTCGCTTCTAAGAATATATTGAACCGCAAACGGACAGATAAGGAAGAATTGCTATCGACCCATTTTTACGATGCAAACGCCAATAATCCGTTTACCGCAAGAGCCGATCTGAGGAACTATCCAATCATCCTCTTGAAAGATTACGACAATGCCAGAAAATAAGGAAGTTAGAACCAGGTTCGCACCTTCTCCTACGGGTTTCCTTCATGTGGGCGGCGCAAGAACCGCTCTTTTCAATTACTTATACGCAAAAGCCCAAGGCGGAAAGTTTTTATTAAGAATAGAAGATACCGATCAAACTAGATCCACCGAAGAGTCTTTTAAGACTATTCTCGAATCCTTGAAATGGTTGGGGATAGAATGGGACGAGGGTCCTGGAGCTGGCGGTCCACATGGTCCATATATTCAATCCGAAAGGATCTCCATTTATAAGGAATACACGGAGAAGCTTATCTCAGAAGGAAAAGCATACCGTTGTTTCTGCACTCAAGAAGAGTTAGAGGCTAAGAAGAAGCAAGCCGAGGCAATGGGTGTGCCTTATGTTTACGATGGATTGCACGCAAACATGAGCGAAGCAGAAGTTCAGGAAAAACTGAAAGCAGGAACTCCTTATTCTGTTCGTTTCAAAACTCCATCTAAAACTCTCATCTTTGATGATATCATCCAAGGAAAAGTAAAATTCGAGACGAAGTTGATCGGCGATTTCATCATCGTTAAGTCGGACGGATTTCCTTCTTATAATTATGCAGTAGTTGTGGATGACGGACTGATGAAGATCTCTCACGTGATCCGAGGTGTAGGACATCTTTCCAATACTCCTCGTCAGATCCTAATCTATGAAGCATTAGGCTTTCCTGTTCCAGAGTTTGCTCACGCTTCTGAGATCGTGGGAATGGACGGAAAAAAATTATCCAAGCGGGCAGGGGCTACTTCTATTCTAGCGTTCCGTGATCTTGGGTACTTGCCGGAAACATTCTTGAATTATATGGCATTGCTTGGATGGACCTCACCTGATGGACAAGAGTTCTTGCCAGGTGATATTCTGAAAAAGACATTCGATGTGCATCGTTGTTCCAAGTCTCCTTCTACTTTCGACGTATTCAAAAAACCGAAAGGAGACGAAGAGGTCGCAACCAATTTCTCCAGCTTGGATCAGATTGCGGAAGCAATGAATCCTAAGTCCAAATTAAATTGGCTATCAAACAAATACATTCGAGAACTTCCTATCGAGACGGTAGCAGAAGCGTTAGCTCCCTTTATAGTAAATCGAAACGATATTCCTGCAGAATACAGGGATCCTAAGAGCGCTGAGCTACGCTCTATAGTGGATAGCGTAAGAGTGTATCTAGATAATCTCAGACAAGCTCCCGATTATATCGCAGAATTTTTTGTCTCCGAACTAAAAGTAGAAGATGGAGAAGCAAAAGAAATTCTAGGCCAAGAATCTTCTCCGAAAGTGATCGAAACTTTTTATAGCTTATTACAGAAATCGGAACCAAAAACCGATGAAGATTATAAAGGTTTGATGGCCCAAACGGGAGAGACAACCGGGCAGAAAGGAAAGACTCTTTTCATGCCAATACGAGTGTCAGCTACCGGTAAGGCTCATGGACTGGAACTACCGATCCTTTTCCCTCTCTTAGGGAAGGAAAAGCTACTCAAACGAATAGAGAAAACATCAGTACAAGTAGGAATTTCCCTACCCTGAAGTTTTTTTGGGGGTTTTTTGTTGCAAAACCCCCCTTCCAGTCTGTATTACTAGTACAGGGACAGTCCGACAGACATGAGGGAAACCGCCGATTCACTTTTGGTTAGGCAACATTCGGGTTCGTACGTTATGTTCCTTCCCCCTGATCTGGCCAGCATAAGAGACTTCCGAAAAGCTCTTCGTCAATCGCTGGAAGAGAATACGTTTCTTTCTAAGGACATTCAGCAAATCGAATTGGCCGCAGACGAGGCCCTCACTAATTCAATTTCGGCTAACTTTAACTCTAGCTCCGATGAGACTATCATCTGCAGATGGGTCGTAAAAGGATCCAAGTTTACTCTTTGGATCGTGGATTACGGCTCCGGACTTAAGAAGGAGAAGATTGAAGCGCAAATAACGGAGACCAAACCTTCTACATTGCAGGATTTCTTAAAGAAGGTGAAGACTTACCAAGATGCAAAGTGTGAACTTCTTCCATTGAGAGGAACTCCTACGCAACATAGGAACTTGGGTAAGGGACTACTCATCATGCAATCTCTGATGGACTCGGTCAAGATCATGTATCATTGTAAGGAAGGAAGAATTTCCTCCGACCCAAATGATAAAAGTATCCGAGGATCCATCATTGAACTCGCCTTCGATTCTAAAAAGCATCCAGTCTAATCTTCTCCTCTTGTGACTCTAAACGAATTTGCTGCCTTTCTGATCGGTTCCGGGAAACTGGAAGATAAACTCTATTCTCCTGAAAGAATGCCTGAGGATATTATTTGGCCGAATTATATTCCTCCTATTAAGCCGGAACGTTCTACTAAGATCTCTTTTTCGGATAAGAAGTCTAAGATGCCTCGAGTAGAGCATCTGAATCTAGAAGAGAATCGAGTTCTTTCCCTTCATCATTTTGCGAATCATGAGTTAATGGCAGTGGAGTTATTTGCTTGGGGAATTTTGAGATTCCAAGATGCTCCTGCTTCCGTTCGAAAGAGTCTGTACAAAACGATCTTAGAAGAACAAAAACATCTTCGGTTGTATCTGGATTCGATCCGAGCTTGGGGAATGGATCTTGGTGATCGCCCTTTGAATTATATTTTTTGGAAGCAGATCCCGAACATGCAGAGTCTTCAGAAATTCTATGCGATTATGGCTCTTACCTTCGAAGGAGCAAATCTGGATTTTTCTCTGATCTATCAAAAGGCTTTTGAAAAATTCGAAGATATCCAACGATCTGAGATCATGGAGATCGTTCATAAGGACGAGATCCGCCATGTAAAGAGAGGAGCCAAGGTGGTATTTTCGGAAGGAGTTTCCGATGAGGACCAGTGGGAAAAATACAAAGAACTGTTGGCTCATCCGTTCACTCCTAGGAGAGCAAAGGGTTTCTTTTATTTTCCTGAACTTAGGACTAGAGCGGGGCTTTCGATAGAGTTTGCCGATCGATTGGGCTCGTACCAAGACGATTACGAGGGTACTACGAATGCCAGGATTGCTCAGTCGGTGCTCGGCTTAAGGACTGAGTCCTAGGTTGGAAATAGATGGACATAAGCTTTTCTTAGAAAGAAGCTGTTACGTAAGAATATGTCCCGATCCTTATCTATCTTAAAAGTATTTATTTCAGTTCTATTTATAGGCATTTTAACTGCCTGCAATTCCAAAACCCCATCCGATTCAAAGATCATTTCTCTAACCATTCCTCCGTCTGAAGAGAAAAGTCCCGACGTGGTATTAAAGAAATTGGGAAATCTGGATGAGGATCCGGCTCTCGAATCTTTCGCTCTGGTCCGAAACGGTACCGAAGAAATCTTGGCTGTCTTCAAGAAAAAGGACGATGAATGGGCGCTCCAGTCCAAGATACAATTCAATCTTTTGAATATAGGTCCTTTTCATTACGATAACAAGTCTTCTTCTTGGAAACCTGGTGAGGATGAAAAATCCGAAAAAGCAGGTTATGTAGTTAAAAGAATTCTAATGGAAGAACTGCCTGGAGATTCCTTTAACAGCTTGTTCTTAGAAGTCCTAAGTGAAGAGCCGCCGATCGGACTTTTTTCGGTGCCTTATGTATTGCGCAAAGGAGAAAAGATCCTGAACGGTCTTGCTGTTCTAAAGGATCACCAATTCCTTCCTAAATCCAAACGAATTGATTTCTCTTATAATAAGGAAGAGAAGAATCTAACGATCTTTCCGAATAATAGAACCTACGCTCAGAACTTTAATTTTAACGGATGGGAATTAGTTCCTGATGTTCCGAATGTTGCCGCTCCCGGCCTGATGACTGTGGAGGCTCCTGACTCTTGGACCAAGGGTAAACCTGAAGAAGTGGTGATCTGGTTCAAGAACAGAGGCTCTTTCTCCGGAACTACGTACATCAGTCTTTCTTTTCCTCAAGGTGGAAAATTGGAAATTGATGCTGGCAAAGAAGGATTGAAAGCCTATTCTTCCGGATCTTCTATTTTTTCTTCTAGCCAAAAGTATATTAATTCTACCGTGCCTCTATTAGAAATCACTAAAGAAGGTTGGGCTCGAAATCATAAGTACGGAGTCAGATTTAAGTATACTCCCGATACGGATGAGCTTCCTTATATCTTAGTAAGGTCGACTTCTAAATCATATAGGGACAAGGTAAATCTTCCTACAGATTTCAGTTCCGTAAAAACGGAAGTTGACCAACAAGGGTTCCGCAGTTATCCTCTTTCTCTCGTAAGTCGGGGAAAATCCAAGTAATAGATCGGGTCATCGTGAGCAGTTTCGAAGAACATAAACTCAAGCAAGCAAAGATAGAAGTTGTACGCGCTCAAGTGGAGAGATTTCGCAAATTCTATGCGGATTATTTTCATTTAGAAGAAACGATTTCTATGGTTGAGTATTTCTTCGAGACGATCTACAATTTGGACGGAAAAGAAGCCTGGATGCATTTGGCTTTAGATACGTACCAAAGAGTAAAAGGAATGATGAAGGAGACGACTAGAGCCAATCTTGAAACTCTGATCGAATTGAATAATCTTACTGACCAACTCGATGGTGAGATGGCCAAGCTTTTGATCGAAAGAGATTGGGACGGACGCAAACTCGCTCGAGAAGAATACGACGAATTATATCGTGCATACGGTCATAGAGAAGAAAGAGAGAAACAGCTTGAGATCGTTCTTCATAATCTAAGGACTTTTTACGAGTTGGCTCATAAGCCGATCGCTGCGTACCTGATTCGACCTGCAAGATTCATGGCGTCCCTATTGGGAGTTTCTCTTTTATTTGATTCTGTTGAAAAGGCGTATAACGCAGTTCTTCCTGTATCCCCTGAGATTTTTGTTTCCTTTATCGAGCAAGTTGAACAGAGAGAATGGGAATATTTAAATGCTGCATTCCCCAGCGAAACTTCTGCAAAGGAGTCTGAATCTTGAACGGAAGGACCAGATTCTCTAGATATAAAAAATCCGAAAGCTCGGGAGAAGAAAATCGGGATCGTTGGCTATTGACCTATGCCGATATGATCACACTTCTTCTTGGACTTTTTATTATTCTATATTCTATTTCGCAAGTGGATCAAAACAAACTCAAACAGGTGGCCGACCTAGTTCGAGGAGGATTCGGTCTAGGAGAATCTTTCTTCGAAGGATCCAATATCAGCATTGAAGACGATCCCTTACTCCAACCTAGAACTCAGTTATATAGATTCTGGGAAAGGATCTCCTACGCATTGAAAAAGATGAAGGAGAAGACCAAGTTATTCATCGGTATCAATGAGGCCGAAGAAATACGAATCCAGATCTTTGCGCCTTCTTTAGGAGAAGGTGAATTTCAGCCTGATGAGGATACAGACTTTACTTTTAAGAAAGTGGCGGAAGTAGCACAAGGTATGGATGTGGACATCACTCTCAGAGTGCAGGTTCCTTATGCAGAGCAAGCTGGACAAGGCTTTCGAAATATTTGGGAGTACAATGCTCACCGTGCTAGTTTGATCGCGGAGACGCTTTCAGAAAAATATGGGATCTCTAAGGACAGACTCTCGGTCCAAGCTTATAGCGGGTTTAGAAAAATCGGACAAGAAGAAGGTCCGAGTCCTGAAGTAAAAGCTTCTCAAGAAAGAATAGAAATCATCATACGCAAGCGAGGAAAGGAAGAATAGAATGATCTCCGTACATACAAAAAGAACGGCACTGATAAGTCTTATCCTCGTATCATTTGTTGCTTCCTTCGGTGCCGGTTGCGCCAAGAAAAAGAAGCCATCAGCCGCTGCAGAAGCGATTTGGAAACTGGATAGGGATGGGATTCCTGATTCTAGCGGGCTCGCTTGGGTTTCCAGATATTGCGAAAAGATCAGGGATTGCGCTCAAGACGATCTGAAATCGTTGAATGCGGATGCTGCAGCCATTCTAGAAAAAAGACTTAGAAAGGATTTTTGTTTAGAAAGATTTAAGGAAACGAAAGTATATGCCTATCCTTCCCAAGATCCTAGAATAACTTTGGAGAGAACGATTTCCTGTTTCAAAACGGCAACAGAAGCGCAATGTTCTGAGATCAAAAAGGGAGTCGCAAATTTATCCGAAGATTGTAAATGGCTGGACCAATTACAAAACTCTAACGGATAAACATAGATTTTAAGTCCGGCCAAACAAAGAAACCGGACTCTTGGGCTCTGCCCTTTCCGAGGAAAATAGAATCGAAGTGTTTGGAGGGCAAGCCCTTGCTCAGAGGAATCAAACGACTCAACCGATATGAAAAGCGATTGCTTAGGATCGCAAAATTAGGCGGCAAGCTGGTCAAGATCCAACAGGCTGGATTTTCTCGGAGAACAAAGGAAGGCTTTCGCTTTCCGATCTACAGTTTAGAAATCGGTACTAAGGAAGGTCTGAAGGATCATCCTATTGGGATTACAGCAGGAGTCCATGGATTAGAAACCATTGGCATCCAAATCCTGATCGATTTCTTAGAATACATTATCAATCCGAAATCTACAGGCTACCTTCCTGAACTTAAAAAAGGAAAACTTGGCCTTGTAGTGATTCCTATCGTGAACCCTGGTGGTGTTGCGGCCAAAACCAGATCCAATCCTGGCGGCGTGGACTTGATGAGAAACTCAGGGATCGATGCCGAGAAGCCTCTTCCGTTTTTTGGAGGCCAAAAATTCTCCAATAAGCTTCCGTATTTTAGAGGGCATGGACTAGAGCCGGAGTCTCGTACTTTAGCAAGGACCATCTTTGAAAAATTCTTCAAGATAGAGGATGCTTTATTGCCGGTGCTGGATCTTCATTCCGGCTTCGGAACAGTGGACAATGTCTGGTGGCCTTATGCTTATACTCATAAGCCTTGTCCCGATACTGCAGTTTACGAAAAGATCTCTTCTTATTTTAAGGAACATTGCGGTCATATCAATTTCGCTTATGGTCCTCAGAGTGCTAGTTATACGACTCATGGAGATCTTTGGGATAAATTCTATGATCATTACCAGGATCTTTATTCAGAGCAATCGGATTGGGGTTCTAAATTTCTTCCCTTAACTCTTGAGGTAGGTACCTGGTCGGATATTAAAGAAGAACCTATGAAGTTATTTTCGAAGAAGGGAATTTTTCGTCCGGCAGAACATAACAAAAACGAAATACTTACTCGTTATCGTGGGTTCTTAAGGGATTTTGTGAGACTTGGTCTG
This sequence comes from Leptospira semungkisensis, assembly GCF_004770055.1. Taxonomy (NCBI): domain Bacteria; kingdom Pseudomonadati; phylum Spirochaetota; class Leptospiria; order Leptospirales; family Leptospiraceae; genus Leptospira; species Leptospira semungkisensis. Next base: position 850,391 of record NZ_RQEP01000005.1, read on the forward strand.
ACCAAACCTAAGGATTGGATTTAATCGGTTCTTTTGGTAAGGAAGGAGCCATTCCTTCACACCAGACTTCCCTAGGGACGTTGCCTCTGAATTTTACGAAGACCAACTCTCCCTTTCCACAAAGATACGTTAGGTCCTCTTCTTCATGAAAGAAAGGAAATCTTGGTTTTCTTGGGACCTTGAATTTCTCCACTTTGCTTTCGTCGACCCCTTCCTTTAAACGGATCTCGTATGTTCTGCAGTCCTGCAAAAATAAGAACGGAAGAATAAGTATCAGGATCCTGAATTGATCAGGCTTTATGTTTATTCTAAACATTCCACACCAACTGTATGAGGACAGAGTAAGAATAATGTAGAGCCGCAGACTGCTGCGTTCAGGATCGAAAACTGCATATTGACGGTTCGGATCCTTCCATTAGGACAAACCGTCTTTTGGTCCAGATCATTGTATACAGGTACAATGTACCAGATTGTAAACAGCCTCACATGGATTGATTCGCTCGTCCTAGGCTTATCTGATTTTGAAACGATATATCTGAAATTCGCACAGGACAAAAAGGAGATAAATATTAGGAAAATTGAAAGTTTCTGAAGGAATTTCATTTAAATAGAGCCTAGATTTTCCAAAATTTCAGAAGGGGCCTCGTAAACTCCTTGGCTCTGATAGATCCAAGCGAGTCTGTCCAATTTCTTAAGATCTTCTAAAACCTTAGTATGTTCGAGAGAAGGATTTTTTCTTTTCAGATTTTTCAATTCCATAAAAAACTTTCCGTTCTCTTTGTTCTGATGCAATAGATGTTTCGAGATCCCGATGCATGGACAAGCAGTCTTTTGATCGATCCATAGGCCGCATTCTTTGGAGAGAAAATCGGAAAGCTTTCTTTTGGAACGAGAAAGCTTTTGTCTAAAATTTTCGGCAGTAATTCCTACGATTTCTGCGCCTTCTTCGCTAGCCATTCCGTAAACCGTAGATAGAACGTATACGAGTCGATCGACTGAATTTAATTTTAATAAAACGGCATGAACGCAACCGAAGCGAATCTCTTCTTCTAAGATCTTCTCTTCGATCTGTTCTTCTATTCTTTCTGAGGAAGCTTTTAAAGACAGGCTGTCTCTCATTCGTCCTAGATAGACTATGTTCTTCGGTCTTTTTAACGAAAGAAGATGATGGCTTGCAATGGAATATACCCAGGTAGTAAATTTACTCTCGAAACGGAAACCGGCGAGTTTGTTTGAGATTTTCAAAAGAATCTCTTGCGTAGCATCTTCTGCCTCATGAGGATCCCAGAGCATTCTAAGAGATAGATTGAAAATATAATCTTGGATCTTTTCGAGAAGATCTTCCATTGCTCTAGGCTTTCCTTCTAAAGCAAAAAGGATCGTATCCGTGAATTCATCTTTGATTGATACGGCTCTTTCCATTCTTGAGGATCCTTGCTAATTTCGTCCTTTCGTATAATAGGATCGATTTGGAAGGGTCTGTGTGACAGGTCGGCATACATTCTTCGAAAAAAAAGAAAAAGCAAGCTCGAAATTCAAAGGGAATTCGCTAAAATAGAAGTGAATAATCTTAATAATAGAAGTATAAAAAAAAGCCCGCTGAACCGCGGGCTTGAAAATGATTCGGACAAGCGGATAAACTCGTCCGAGGCAAGGCGAATAGTGAAACGTCTCAATGACGTCGTAAAGGTTCGTAAATTCTTCTTACTGGATATGAATCAAGTAATAGGTTGAAACCCTTAGTTACAAATACATCATACACGAAAAAAAGTCGTTGGTCGTTCGGGATTATAGACATGAACGTTTTTTGTTTGCTTCGGATGGAATTACGAAAAATTGTTTTTTAACCGCATGGTTCGGGCTTGGATATATATTCTAATTTTCTTATCCGGGATGATTTCCATTTCAGGAAAGGAACTCTCGTTCAGTCTAGGAGCGAACGAGCATATTAAAAACATAACGCCCGAATTATTTGTTTGGGAGAAGCAAGACACAAATCAATTTCCGCCTTCAGTTAATTCTTCCAAAGGTTGGAAGAAGCTGGGTTTAAACGCCTTAAATTTCAATTTTTCTAAAAGAGCATATTGGATAAAATTCAGAATTAAGTTTCGGACTGAAATTCGGGAAAATATTTATTTCGTCCTACGTTGGAAGGCTCATGATTTAGCCGAATTGTATACCCCAAATGGGATAGCACCTATCCAAAGAGTCGGTGATTCATTATCTAAATCTAATTGGCCTGTAAAAACTGTTCTCTATCCGACCTTGCTATTGCAGGGGGATCCAGGAGAAGAAAAGGAATATCTGGTCCGACTGAAATCCGAATCCATCATGTCTTTTCCGATCGAGATCATGGATGAGGCCGGTGTCCGATCCAATCTGGCGATAGAGACAGGACTTTTTTCTTTATCTGCATGTTTGTATGGAATGTTGATCTTTGTGGCACTTCTTTATTATAGGGCCACAGGATATAAGGAATTTTTGTTATACACCGGCTATGCGTTTTGCATGGGCGCATCCTACGATGTAAATTATGGAAATGCGATAGAGATATTTTGGGAAGATAGCCCGCTTTGGGCAGAAAAGATAAATTACTTTTTCTTTAACTTGGGTGGAGCCTTCGGATTCTATTTTATCAGAAGATTTTTAGATATGAAGACATTCTTGCCTTGGGTGGACAGAGCTCTTCTTTTATTTTCAACAGTACTTGCGATTACACTTCCTTTGATATTTACTATGGATACGATTGCGTATCTGACTAGGATCAATGAAGTCATTTATGTGATCTCAATCCCTATGATCATGATTTCCGGGATCTATTTGCGGGGAAGGGGCAATAAGAAACTCAATCTCTTTTTGGTTTCTTGGGGATTGTATATGACCCTCGGATATATTAGTATTTTCTACTATATGGGGTATTTAGAATACGGTTTCTTTACTGTCTATTCAGTGCCTCTTTTTTTTCCTGCGGATTTGCTGATCCTTCTCTATAATATAGTGCAGAAGTATTCTAAGAATATTGAGGAGAAGAATAGCCTTTTAGAGGCTTTGAGCGAGTTCATTAATAAACCCAGATATGTTCGCTCTAAGATCTCCGGATTGGACGTGGACGAATCTCTGAATGCCTTGGAATCCTTGATGAATCAGGAAAAACTCTTTCAGCAAGAGGAGATTACGATCCAGCTTGTGGCGAATCGAATCAGACTTAGTACTCATCAACTTTCGGAACTTTTGAATTCTAGATTAGGGATGGGATTTGCTGCCTATATCAATTCAAAGAGGATAGAAGAGGCAAAACGTCTTCTGCATACCGGAGAAGATAATATTCTAAATATCGCATTTATTGTGGGATTTGGATCCAAGACTTCTTTCAATGTGGAATTTAAGAAGTCTACAGGACTTACTCCGAAACAATACAAAACCGTAATGCAGAAATCGATATAATTTCAAAACTTTTAGAACGAAATGTTTGGATCGTTACGTTCGGATCTAAGCAAATGGCAAAACAGATTAAAACGAGAGACTGTAAGAGCAAAGGATTATTTCAGTTTTTGTGAAAATCGGACCAGTCGATCCAAACCTTCTTCTAATATTTCGTTTTCAACGATTAAGCTGAGCACGATAAATCCGGATCCTTCTTTAAAGCCGAACATAGAGCCGGAATGAATTAATACCTTTTCTTCTTTTAGAAGTTGTAAACAAAAGTCTTCGTCTTGGTTCCATAGATCCGATTGTAAGATGGAATACCATCCTCCTTGCGGGCTTTGGAATTTGATGTTATGATGATCTTTAAGATGAGTCTCTAAGATTTGTAGATTTCTTTGGATCCTTCTCTGGACCTGACCTTGGATCATTTTTCTCCATTGCAACAATTCAGATAGAGCCAATTGGATAGGAGTTCCTACTGAAAGATAGGTATCAGAAATGATCTCTAATCTTTCTTTGCATTCCGATTTCCAGCGAGAAGGGCCGGATACATGGATCCAGGAGAGTTTCATTTGAGGAAGAGCAAGTATCTTAGAGATCCCATTCACAATAAAGATGGGAATATCAGAGTCACTCGGATCTATCTTTTGCAGAGAAGAATCTTCAGTATAATCTATGAATACTTCATCGATCACAATCGCAAATTGATTCTTTTTGGCCAAAGATTTCAGCTTTTTGAATTCATCTATAGAGAGAATGTTTCCAGTCGGATTATTAGGAGAAACAACAAATAAGATCTTTGTCTTGGTAGAGATCTTTGACTCAAGATCGGCAAAGTTGATCTTCCAATCGGAACCTTCTTCCAATTCATAAGAATCGAATTCTGCAGAATCCATCATGGAGATGAATTCGAATAATGGATAACCTGGACTCGGGATCAATACCTGATCTCCCGGATCGCAAAGCAATTTGATCAAATAAGAATATGCTTCCGAAGAAGAAGATGTTAAGAATAGATCATCTGGTGAAAAATCTAGGCCTCTCTCTTCGTAGTACAAAGAGACAGCTTCTCTTGCGGATAGAATTCCTTTCGGATCCGGATCATATTCCATTCCTCCCGGTTTGCTAAGAGAATGAAGGATTGCCTCGGAAGGATAAATCATCCTAGCTTTGGTAGGATTGGAAACAGTAAGATCGATCCAATCTTCTTTTGCTTCCTTGTATTTTTTTACAAGAGAGTAGAGCTCATTTTCTCCGGAATGAAATTCGAATCTTTTACTAAAAGGAGGAACTTCTTCCTGATTCATAATATTTTCTTAATGAACCAGACGGTTCCAGATATAAAGAAGAAAGGAAAGCACGATGCTGATCAGAATAGAAGTGGCAAAAGGGAAATAGAATCTGAAATTTTCTTTCTCTATTTTGAGATCACCGGGTAGATTTCCGAGAGAAGATATGAATGGGATTTTGGAGCCGAAAACGAAGAATGCTCCGAGTATCAGAAAGAGAGCGCCGATCCAAAGGAATGTTTTACCAAGCGGTTCCATTGCGCGATCCTAGGGGAAGCCATGGCGGAGAGGGGGGGATTCGAACCCCCGGTAGGTGTTACCCTACGCTTGCTTTCCAAGCAAGTACCATAAACCGCTCGGACACCTCTCCGGTTCTGGTTGCGATTACGATGATTTTCGAAAGACCTGTTCGGTCAAGGAGATTCGATCCAAAAGCTTTGCATTGAAATCACGCTTTCTTCTCCGCAATGAACTGAGCGGCTCGCTTTGAGAATGCCATAATCGTATAGCTTGGATCCACCGAAACGGCAGTGGGGAAAACGCTCGAATCGCTTACGAATAAATTTGAGATCCCATGGACCTTATGTTTCCAGTCCACCACAGAATTCTTAGGATCGAGTCCCATTCTGCATCCTCCTGCCGGGTGAGGAGCTGCCATCGCCATGGATGCAGGACTCAATGGAAGTGAATCCACTGCAGAGATTTCTTCGACCTTGTTTAATGTGGTCCGTTTTAGATCGGGAAGAATTACCTTCTCCGCGCCTGCTTTGAAATTCAAAAGCACTTGTTTACGAATGCAATCCCTTAGGATCTCTTTGGTAAGAGTTCCAAAATCATATTGGACTTCTCGTTTTCCTCCGGACTTGATTTCTATTCTTCCAAGCTCGGACTCAGGATCATCTATCCAACCGATGGTTCCTCCTAAACGTGGGAGCTCCTTCATTACTTCGAAATGTTCTTTTCCGAAGCTGGGAACAAGCGCGCCTATCGCTCCCGGTTGGAGCTGATTTGCCATAAGCAAGTATCCGCCTTCTTTGTATATTCCCCCGTTGAAGCGAGCTAATCTGAATTCTTCTACTCCGTATGCTGAGGGAATATTTCTCCATTGTATGATCGGTTCCTTGTACAATGCATGAACGAAAGGAGAAGGATTGATCGCAAGAAATTCTCCCAGCGCGGGTAACTTCTTCTTAAATCCGTTACGAAGAAGGAAGGTAGAACTTCCGAATCCACCGGCTGCGACTATTACTGTGTCCGCCTTAAAGTTCAGTCTCACTTCGGATTCTTTTTGAGAAGGTCTGTCGATCACTGCAGCTTGCAATCCTACGACTTTATCACCTTGCATTTCTAATTCGAGTGCTTTGGTATCCGCAAATAGGTCAGCACCTAAAGCGATCGCCATCGGAATATGAGTGATGAGTTGACTTTGTTTCGCTCCAAACATGCATCCTTGCATGCAATGTCCAGACTTCTGGCAATTCTTTCTGGCTTGGGGAACAGGACTTCCTTCCCATCCTAATTCTTTAGAAGCCTTGCGGACTAACTGGCTCATTCTATTGAAATTTTCTTCTTTGGCAGGATGAACGTTCAGTGTTTCGTCTAACTCTTTCCAGAAAGGCTCCAAGTCTTCAGGACCATGTCCTAAGACTCCGAATTTGTCCTTCCATAATTCCAATCTATCTTTAGGCGTTCTATAACTGTCCGCCCAATAGTGGACCGAGGCTCCTCCTACGTTTTTTCCGTAAACGATATTGATCGTACCGTCGGCGGTGGTGCCCATATTCCGTTCGGCAGAGACCTTCCCCGCCATATTCAATTCATGATTGTCGAAGGTGCCTGTATGATAATAACCGCCTTCTTCTACGAGAGTGACTTTCTTTCCTGCCTTTGCGAGCTCATAGGCAATCGTAGCGCCCCCGCAGCCTGTTCCGATAACTAGCACTTCGGTGCGGATCTCCTTGGATTCTCCTAGATTTTTCCATTCGAAAATCTTACCCGACATCGGAGCCACCTATTAGTTTATTATAATATATTCTAGACTCGCTTAATTTTTCTGGAGGATTTCCGAACGGACCGTCGTATGAAATCATCTTAAATGTAGATTCATGCCCGTAATACATCAAAAATATAGGCATTCTCAAATTGGACCATACTGCACGAATCAGATCCGAATCGGAGTCGTTTAGTTCTGAGAGGAATTTTCTACGCGACTCCAAAGACATTTTAGAGAATCGGGAGAACTTCCAATGGAATAGGGGAAGATACTCCATGACCAAAACCAAAGTCTTAAAGTCATCACTCAAAAAAGGATCTACAAAGAAGAACTCTTCATCCAATCTTTCTAAAACTTTTGCGTCCTTGTATGTGGGAATATTCGGGCCTTCTGGTAAGATTGCTTCGGAGAGTGCAGCAAGAGTTTCTAATTCAGATTCGGAGAAGAAGAGAGACTTAGGAAGGACCCGTCCCGATCGGTTTAGGATACAAATTGAACTTCCTAAGACCAAGGCTCCCGATCCGGCGATTCCCAGTCTCAGGAAAGTTTTACGAGAGAATCTAGGGGCTGAATTTGCCATTGCAGTGTTTTTGTCTAGATCCTAAGCACTGTCAATCTTTACATACCTCTCATTTAGGAAAACCAACTTGACGTTCCAATTATTCGATAATCCCTGGTATCAATATGGCAGATAAGAACGACAAGGTTCCGGAAAACGCACCGGGAAAATATTATATCGATAATAGCTGCGTTCCTTGCAACGATTGCTTAGAAGAAGCTCCGACCCTTCTTAAATATACCGACGATGAGTCCAAGGTTTTCTTTCATAGACAACCTGCCTCCCCTGAAGAGGCGATTGCCGCTCGTAAGGCAATGGAAATCTGTCCGGTAGAAGCAATAGGCAGCGACGGAGAATAATACTCTTCACTTTCGGTCACTCTTGTGGCCGAAAGGATCGCTTCTATTCTCTATTCCATCAAATTTTTATAATATTGGTTCTTTTTGAACCGAATTCATTTCATATAGGATCTTTTCTATATTTTGGTCCTTTTTAAGACCGTTTTGCTTTAAACGGATCAGTTTCTCCATCATTCTATTAAACGAAATTGAACGTCGGTTTATCGACTAGACTGTTTTATCTAGTAATTATAAGTGTTTTGCAAAGATCCTCTGGTTTCTCGGATTTTTTCGGTCTTTTTAGCAGATTCTCAACTTTTCATCCTTTTATACTCGCAATGTTCTCGTCTAACTCGTCATTTTATGTATTAGTACTTGAATTCGATTTCGCGACCTATGGATCAAATTCCGCAACAAGAAGAAATTCGCCTTAGCCAAGGTACGGATTTATATAAAACCCTCGTAGAGAAGAGTCGTGAATTGATTTGCCTTCATGATAAAGAAGGGATCTATCTCTATGTTAATCCTGCGATCGAAGACCTTACCGGTTTTAAACCGGAAGATCTGATTGGTCGTAGTCCTTACGAGTTTATTCATCCGGATGATAAAGAAAGAATCAGACTAGAAGCTCATGAGCCCGCAAAATCAGGACGCCCGACCATCGCAACTCAGTATCGCTTTTTGAGAAAGGATGGAACTTATGTTTGGTTTCAGACACTTACCCAACCGATAGAGAACGAAAAAGGCGAGATCATTTATCTGAATACTGCTTCAAGAGATGTAACTTCTCAAGTGCATCTAACGGAGAATCTCCAGCAAGAAAAGAAGTTTTCGTCTCTCATGGCGGAACTTGCAAAAGTCGGGGCCTGGGAATCCAATGTAGAAACAGGAACAGTTTACTGGTCCACAGAGATTTATAAGATCTTAGAAAGAGATCCGAGTTTAGGCATAGATAGAGAAACCGTTTATCATAAATACAGTTATCCTGAAGATAGAGAACGTTTAAGAGAACAAAATATGCGCGCCTATCTACAAGGTGAATCCTATTCTGTGGAGCATCGAATGCTTACTGAATCGGGAAGAGTAATATGGGTTCGCACTCAAGGAAAACCTACGTACGTGGACGGACGCATCGTTGGAGTTTACGGAGCGATGCAAGACATCACTCTCTCCAAGCTTGTAGAAGAAGAAATCCGATTGAGTGAGAAGAAATTCTCCGAAGCGTTTCACAGTTCCGGGAATGGGATCATACTCTTGGACAAAAGCGGTTTCTTCTTAGAGGTCAATCAGTCCTTTGCAAAGATGCTTGGTTATCAACCCGAAGAACTTTTGTTCAAGGGCTTTCAAGATGTGACGTATCACGAAGATATCAATATTGGCGCGAGTGCCTTTCAGAAAATTATCACCGGAGAAAAAAATACTGCTCAATTCGCAAAACGTTATGTACATAAAAAAGGTCATATAGTTTGGGTATTCATCACCGGGGTTGCGGTAAGAAAGGACTCGGGAGAATTGATGTTTATCGTTTCTCAAATCCAAGATATTTCTCGTAAGCGCATTCTAGAAAACGTCCTAAGAGAAAAGAACGCTCGTCTTAGATCTATTGGGAATCATTTGAAAGAAAGAATCTCTCAGTTAGAGGAATTCAATCAGATCGTATCTCATAATATGAGATCCCCGATAGGGAATATTTCTACTCTAGTTAAATTTTTAGAAGAGTCCCAGACCGAAGTAGAAAAACAGGAATACATGGATTATCTGAAGAAGACTTCAGACCAATTACTTACAACATTAAACGAAATCGTAGAAGTAATCAAGATCCGTCAGAGTCCTAAGGTCACTTCGGAAGAATTGTCTTTCGAGTCCGTATTTTCTAGAGTTAAGTCCATGTTTTTCGGACAAATCGTGGAATATGGAGCAGAAGTGATCGCCGATTTCTCCGAATCGCCTTCTATCATTTATCCTTCGGTATACTTGGAGAGCATATTCTTGAATATGCTTTCTAATTCTTTGAAGTATAGATCCGAGACCGAAAGCCCGAAAATCCGTTTCAGGACATATTGGCTGAACGGAAATCATATTTTAGAAGTGGAGGATAACGGATTAGGAATTGACTTAAAAAAACATGGGGATCAGATATTTAAATTACATAAGAGATTTCACCGCGATACTGAAGGTAGAGGGGTCGGTTTGTTTATGACAAAAAATCAAATCGAATCCTTGGGCGGAGAAATCCATGTAGAAAGTATTCCCGGAAAGGGCGCTAAGTTCATAATCCATTTATCGAGAGCAAATGAATTTACTATCTAAGAAACAAAAACTCTTGCTCGTAGATGACGATGCAATCTTTGTTGAGATCGCCAAGAGAACGATCGAAAAGACTGGAGCAGTCGAAAGCTTGCAAGTATTTCCGGATGGAGAAGGTGCCATCAGTTTCTTAAAGGAACATAAGAGCGAGCCGGATATCATCCCAGATTTTATATTCTTGGATATCAATATGCCTTTCATGGATGGCTGGCAATTCTTGGACGAATATGCAAACTTCGTGAATTCGCTTATCAAAAAGCCCGCAATTTATATGGTCAGTTCTTCAGTAGATGATTCGGATCTAAGAAGAGCAAAAGAGATTCCTTTGGTCAGGGATTATATTATTAAGCCTGTCTCTCTGGATTCGTTTAAGAAAATCTTAAATAACGAAGCCATTTAAGTTATTCACCACCACCCAAGGAGAAGGCTCTCTTGCCTTGGAATTTGTACAGATTTTCTGTCTGCACACTATCTAGTCCTGCTTCTGCGATTCTTAATAATAATTTGGCTACCTGCTCCGCTTGGATGCCGGCATAATTATCCCCTATTTCTCCGTCTGCAGTGTTGGAACTCACAAACCTACATCTCCAATGATCCGTAAGGAAAGTTTCCGGCGCTCCGTTCGGATATACCTTCACTCCTCGATTTGTGATCATTCTTAGTTTTAAATCTCCTGAGATCGTGCCCAGTTTTTTGCCTAGCTCGTCAGGAGTTCCAGGAGCCCAGTCCAAGAACACATCTACTCCTACTAATTCTTTTTGCAGAGCGACTCTTTTGTATTCCGGAATGTGGATGGCTTTTGCTTTTCCGAAAGAAACAGGTTTAAATTTCTCGGGTAGGTGTCCTAGGTTTCCGATGACTGCATCTGCGAATTCCTTAGTTCCTACTTTGATCCGGCTGACTCCCGCCTTGAAAATATCTCCTGTATGGATCCCTTCTTCAATTGTTAAAAGCCAAGCATTTTGGACCTTGGCTGCTATGTCAGGTTGACCAATATGAACTAGCATCATGACTGCTGCGTTCAATAGACCGCTTGGGTTTGCCATATTCTTTCCTGCGATGTCGGGAGCGGATCCATGAATGGCTTCAAACATAGAAACTACTTCGCCAATATTTGCAGAGCCTGCCATTCCTACTGAACCTGCAACTTGAGCGACGATATCTGAAATGATATCTCCGTATAAATTCAAGGTCACAACCACGTCGTAAGTCTGAGGTCTTTCCGCAAGGTGAGCTGCGCCTATATCGATGATCTCACTAGCAGCTTCTAAATCGGGATAATCTTTCGCGATCTCTTTGAATACCTCGTGAAATAATCCGTCAGACTGCTTCATGATATTGTCTTTGACCATGGCGGTTACTTTCTTTCTACCATACGCCTTAGCATACTCGAACGCATAACGGATGATCTTTTCAGAGCCAGGTCGAGAGATTAATTTGAGACATTGAACAGTATCGGAGGTTTGCTTGTGCTCGATCCCGGTATAAAGATCTTCTTCATTCTCTCTTACGATTACCACATCGAGTTTTGGATGCTTGGTATCAACATAAGGATAAAGGGAAATACATGGGCGAACATTGGCAAATAGACCTAATGTGGTTCTCACTGTTACGTTTAAACTCTTGTAACCTCCACCTTGAGGAGTAGTGATCGGAGCCTTAAAGAATACTTTCGTTTCTCTTAATATATCCCAGGCAGAAGGTTCTATTCCGGCGCTATGGCCTTTTTTATAGACTTGTTCTCCGATATCGATAAAGACAGGTTCTATTTTTGCGCCGGCAGCTTCGAGAATTCGCAGAGTAGAGTCCATTATTTCGGGACCGATGCCGTCCCCTTTCGCTACTGCGATTTTCTTTTTAGCGGTCATGATTTCCTCCGGTCGTCAGTCTTATTTCAGTATTCTGTATGACCGGGTCAATCTGGATTAATTCCACGGATAGAATTCTAAAAGTTCTCCATCTTGGATTTTTTCTTTGTCCGAAAATTGGACCGCAAGACCATCGGAGAAAATTCCAGCACGAATATCTCCACTGCCATTGGTTTTGTTTTCAGTTAAGACCGTGGTTTGTTTTCTTTCTAGTCGAACGGGAAAGAATTCGGTGAGCTGATTCTTCTTCTTTCTTTCTCCTAAGAATGGAAGAAGAAGGGGAGACTCTGTCGGGAGACATAGAAATTTTCGAATATACGATTCTACGAAAATACGAAAGCAAACTTGCACGCTAAATGGATTGCCTGGAAGACCAAAGACTGCTTGCTTACCTTTCATTCCAAACCAGACCGGTTTGCCAGGTTTGATCCTAACCTTGTGAAAGATCTCTTGTACTCCTTTACTTTGTAGAACTTTAGGAACCAAGTCTAGATTTCCCATGGAGACTCCACCGGACAGAATAAGTATGTCGGAGTCTAGACCTTGTTGTACTGCATTTTCTAAGAGTGAAATATCATCGCCAACCCTAACGATCGACTCAGGGACGATTCCATATTTTTGAAGAAGGGACCGTATAGAATATGAATTGGAATCTCTGATCTGCCAAGGTTTCGGGATTTCTTCGATCCCTACGATTTCGTTTCCGGTAGAGATGATCCGTACTTTAGGAAGTTTTGATATTTGTACCTGGCTTCTTCCTAAAGAAGCGAGAAGAGAAAAAATAGCAGTATTGATCTCTGTTCCTTCGAGAAGGATTTCTTCTCCGGTTTTTAGATCTTCTCCTTGGATCGCTATATTTGCGAAAGAAGAAGTCTTATCTGTTTCGAAACGAACCTGCTTTTTTCCTTCGGAGATTCCCTGATCCACAGAATCTTCTACCTTAATCACTAGATCGAATCCGCTCGGAACAGGGGCTCCTGTCATGATACGGATCGCTTCTTCTCCTTCTTTCAAGGAGAAGGATTCGCCTGCATGCAATTCTCTTTCGTACGAATAGATTCTTTCTTTGGAAAATCCTTGGGAACGAAGTGCGAATCCATCCATGGTTGCTCTGTTGAAAGGAGGGTAATCGCGGTCCGCAAGTATCTTCTCTCTTAATACTTTGCCGGAAGAATGTTCCAATGGAACTGAAATGATCTCGCTCTTAGCTGCGGAAGATTCTATTAGTTTGATTGCTTCTTGTGAGGAGATCAATGTCCTTCTCCTCTCATCATCTTTTTTGCATGAAAGATAGCGGGTAGAATTGCCTGCATACTTTCAGTCGCTCCATTCGTGCTACCTGGAACACATACGATCAAGGTCTTGCCGATCCGCCCTGCAAGAGAACGGGAGAGCATTGCGAATGGAGTTCTATCTTGTCCGAAGGAACGCATCGCTTCTGCGATTCCAGGAATTTCCTGATCTAAGATTTCTTTGATAGCCTCTGTGGTATTATCTCTCGGGCCAAGACCGGTCCCTCCGGTTGTAACGATCAGATCTAATCCTTCCTTGACCCACTCTGTTACTTTTTTCTGGATTGTCTCCGGTTCGTCCGGAACAATTTCTGAATGAAGGGTCTCGACCCCATGTTCATTCAGAAGTTCTAATATTGCTTTTCCGGATCCATCTTCTCTCTTGCCTGCAAAAGTAGAATCGGAACAGACTAGGATCGCTGCCTTGGAACCCGCAGCAAATTTGGTGATCTGAGCGTCCGTTTTTCCTCCTTTCTTTTCTAAGAGTTTGATCTCGGAGATGGATAGCTCTTTATCTATAGGTTTCAATAAATCATAAATTACTAATGCGGCAACGGAGACTCCTGTGAGAGCTTCCATCTCAATGCCGGTTTTTCCGATGGACTTGGCCGTTGTTTGGATCCGTACCGCATTCTTGTCATCTAAGACTTCGAATTCGACTTGGAATGCATCAATAGAAACCGGATGGCAATGAGGAATGAGCTCGGCTGTTTTTTTGGAACCGAGTAGGGCCGCTGCCTTGGCGACGCCGAATAAGTCGCCTTTAGGAAGAGTATTTTCTTTGATTCTCTTTAAAGTTTCCGGTTTGCAGAAGACGAATCCTTCCGCCTGAGCCGTGCGAAGGGTCGTCTTCTTTCCTGTGATATCGTTCATGGTTCCTCTTTTGCGAAGATCCGCATCGGATCAAGAGAATCGCATACCGAGGAAAATCGCCAGAAATTTTAAGTCTTGAGATCGGATAGAAGAAGGTTCTTTCCCTCTTCCTTGATCCTTTCGAGCTCGATATAAAAGCGGACGATTTCGCCCAAAATCAATAGAGAAGGCGTTTTTATATCAAAATCCTTGGCTTTGACCGTGCAATCTCCTAAGGTCGCGAGAATGACCCTCTGTTTGGGAGTCGTTGCATTTTCGATAAATGCGATCGGAGTAGATTCAGAATTCCCGGAGGAAAGAAGCTTTTCTCGAATATCTTCCAGACTGTTCAATCCCATGTAAACGAGAGCGGTTTTGCCTTCTAGATTCAGGTCTTCAAAACTCTCGGAATTCTTTCCGGTTTTCTTGTGACCGGATAAGAATAGGATCTCCCTCGCATAGTCCCGATGAGTTAATGGAATTCCCAAACTAGAAGCAGCACCGGAGGCAGTAGTGACTCCCGCCACCATCTCGCATTCAATGCCGAGAGAGGCGAGATGTTCCACCTCTTCTCCCGCTCTTCCGTAGATCGAAGGATCTCCGCCTTTCAGTCTTACTATATTAGAATATTCTTGTGCAAACCCTGAAAGCTTTCGGTTGATTTCGTCTTGTTGGCAGCTATGCTGTCCAATCCGTTTACCTACGTATTCTAAGATTGCGGATTTTCTGCAATACTTCAAAACTTCGCCTGAGACTAGATCATCGTACAGTATCACGTCTGCCTTTCGAAGTAATTTTACCGCGCGTATAGTAAGAAGATCCGGATTTCCCGGACCAGCTCCTACTAAATAAACCTTTCCCAAAGAGGATTTCATTGGTTGTTCTCTTAAGGTTTTTCGATTCCGATATAAACTGTTCCGTCCTCAATGTGGACTGGATATGTTTTTATCGAGTATTCTTCTCCGCTAATACACTCTCCCGTACGAAGAGAGAATGATTTCTTATGCATTGGACAAGCGACTTTCGGTTCTCCTTTGGAATCTCCTATCATTCCTCTCGAAAGGACCATGTCCCCTGTGTGAGGACATTTATTATCACATGCAAACCATTCGTTCCTAGAGCTAAAACGAAAGACAGCGATCTGAGTTCCGTTTACTTTTGCGCAAGCCCCACCTTCTTCCGGAAATTCGGAAACAGGAGCCACTGGTATCCAGACAGGTTCTTTTGCTATAGAATTCATTTTTATCTCCTAGTTCACGACTGCTTCTTTTTTTGGCCAGTCGACGGGACGTTTTTGTCCTCTTTCATTTATAAATAGAACGGTAGGATCTGTATCTCCGCTGTTTATAAAATGTTTATATTTCTTTTGTTTCTCAGGATCTTCTATCACGTCTTTCCATTCACAGACATAGCTTCCTACAAGAGATTCCATTTCTGCTTCTAAGTCTTTGTTGATCCCAAGCCTGTCGTTGATGATTACATCTTTTAGATAATCGATCCCACCTTCCAATTGCTCTAACCAAGCAGAAGTGCGAGTGAGCTTATCCGCTGTGCGAACATAGAACATAATGAAACGATCCATGTACTTAACACAGGTTTCTTCATCCAGATCGGCCGCTAAGAGAACTGCGTGCTTCGGATTCACTCCTCCATTTCCTCCGACATAAAGGTTCCAACCTTTTTCGGTAGCAATGATCCCGAAGTCTTTTCCTCTAGCTTCAGCGCATTCTCTGATGCAACCGGATACTGCGGACTTGAGTTTATGAGGAGCTCTGATCCCTCTGTATCTTTCTTCTATGCGGATGGCAAAGGCAGTACTATCTTGCACTCCGTATCTGCACCAGGTGGAACCGACGCAACTTTTCACTGTTCGCATCGCTTTACCGTACGCATGTCCGCTTTCGAAACCTTCTTCTACCAAATCTCTCCAAATGTCCGGAAGCTGATCCATTTTAGCTCCCAGCAAATCGATTCTCTGTCCGCCGGTGATCTTACAATAGAGTTCGTACTTCTTTGCGATCTGTCCGATTACGATCAATTTCTCAGGAGTGATTTCTCCTCCAGGAATACGAGGCACAACGGAATATGTTCCGCCTCTCTGTATATTCGCGAGATACTTATCGTTCGTATCTTGGATCTCTCTATGCTTTTGGATCGGTTCGTTATAGATACTCGCTAGAATAGAGGCGACTGCAGGCTTGCAAACCTCGCAACCATTTCCCATTCCATGAGAACGAACCATTTCATCGAAGGTCTTGATCCCTTTTACTTTCGCGATCTGGAATAATTCCTGTCTTGAATATTTGAAGTGCTCGCAAACATGCTCGGTGACTACCTTGCCTTGTGCTCTCAATTCTTCTTTTAAGAGAGAGTTCATTTGAGGAACACAACCACCGCAACCTGTTCCTGCCTTAGTGCAATCTTTCAAGCCGCCTAAGTCGGAACATGCTCCTGAACGGATTGCATTCAGTAGATCTCCTTTCGAAACATTATTGCAAGAGCAGATCTTTGCATCGTCAGGAAGAGAACCAAGTGCGGAATTTTCTTCCGAAGGAGATCCTACGATCAGTCTTTCCGGCTCGGAAGGAAGATCCACATTATTTAAATATAATGTAAGTAGATTGGAATAAGCGTCTGCGTCTCCGACGAGAATTCCTCCTCTTAGCTTTTTGCCGTCCGGAGAAAGAACCAGCTTCTTATAAACCCCTGTTCTAGGATTTGTATAAGCGATTGGAAGATGTTCTTCTTGTCCTAATGCGTCTCCGAAAGAAGCAACATCGACTCCGATCAATTTGAGTTTCGTAGAAAGGTCTGAGCCCAGGTATTGTTTGGATTTTCCAGGACTGCAAAGATTGTATGCCAAAACCTCAGCCATCTCATAGCCGGGTGCGACCAATCCGTATATCATATTTTTATGAAGTGCAACTTCTCCGATTGCATAGACTCCGTACACATTTGTCCTGAGCTCGTCGTCTACTTGGATTCCTCCTCTTGGCCCGACCTCGATACCGAAATTCTTTGCCAATTCATCTCTAGGACGGATTCCCGCAGAGATAACTAACATGTCTACATCTAGAATGGAACCATCTACAAATTCCAAACCTTGGAAAGAAGACTCACCTAAGGCTCTCTTTGTTTCTTTCTGAAGATGGATCCGAACACCTAATGATTCTATTTTGGATTTTAGAATGGCCGACGCAGCTTCGTCCAATTGTCTCGGCATGAGTCTGGATGCGAATTCAACAACATGGCTTTCCTTTCCCATGTCCAGAACTGCCTTTGCAGCTTCTAATCCTAAGAGTCCTCCTCCTAGAACTGCTACTTTGGAAATTCCTTTCGCATAGCTCATCATCTTCTCAAGATCTTCTATTGTTCTATAGACAAATACACCTTCCTTATCTAAGCCTTCGAAGCTTGGAATAAAAGGAGATGAACCTGTGGCAAATACCAATTCATCAAATTCGAGCTCGGTTCCCGCAGAAGTTACGATCTTTCTGGAAACTGTATCCAAAGAGATAGCGGGTTGAGAAAGAAGCAATCGGATCCCGTTCGTTCTATACCAATCGGATCCGGATAGATATAGTGAATCTACGGATCTATTTGTGAAATACTCAGAGAGATGAACTCTATCATAAGCTCTTCGAGGTTCCTCTCCTAAGATTGTAACCTCGAATTTTTCAGTACCACCGAATTCCACGATCTTTTCCGCGAACCTATGGCCTACCATACCATTTCCAATTACGACTAACTTCCGTTTCATTTTATATATCCTTTATGCAGTGAACAGTAATGCGGCTATGCCGACTCAAGTTCCAGTAGCCTTGAATCTTCTGCCTTCTCCCATACGAAAGTATTCATGACGAATAGAAGAAGAGCAGCAATCGTTACAACTATAGCAAGAACGACGAATCCGAAGGAGAAGCTTCCGGAGACTGCTTTCATTCCTCCAAGAAGATTCGGAACTAGGAACCCGCCCAAGCCACCGAACGCTCCGATAAAGCCTGTGATGATACCGATCTCTTTGCGGAATCTCATAGGGACCAATTGAAATACGGAACCGTTACCTATTCCTAAGAAGACCATAAGAATGATGAAGATCGGAAGAATGAAAACTATACCAGGCAGCCAAGAGATTGCTAGTAGGCAAGTAGCTACTCCGCCAAATACAAAGAGAAGAATGGGAACTCCTCCGAACTGGTCCGCTAAGTATCCACCGACCGGTCTGACTAAGCTTGCTCCAAAGATGCAATAAGAAGTATAGAGTCCGGTAGTTACCTTATCCACATAATACTGATCATGGAAGAAGATTGGAAGAAAACTTGTTAGGCCTACGAAGCCTCCGAATGTTACGCTATAGAGAAGGCAAAACAGAAGAGCATCTCTAGAGCGAATCGGTGCAAGATATTGTAATAAAGGTTTTTTTGAAGTAGTTCCCGGACAATCTTTGGCAAACGTTAAAAAGAAAACGAAAGCAAAGCTCATCGGGATCAGAGCTAAGGCGAATACAAAATGCCAACCGAAAGATCTTGCTAGATCTGGAGCGAATAAGGTTGCTAATACGGAGCCGCTATTGCCCGCTCCCGCAATACCCATTACTAAACCTTGATATTCTTTAGGATACCATCTGCTCGCAAGAGGAAGTGCGACTGCAAAACTCGCACCGGCGCTTCCTAAAAGAAGTCCGATCAGTAAGACTAAGGGGAGGGTGTTCGCAAATTGCCAACCCAAGACTAAGGTGACCATTGTCACTGCCATTCCGCACAAACCAACGATCCTAGATCCGAATCGATCCGACAGCAGTCCCATTGGGATCCTCAGCAATGTTCCTCCCAGTAAAGGAATGGAAACCAGCATCCCCTTTTGAGCAGGACCTAATCCGAATTCTTCTGTGATAAACACGCTTAACGCGGCAAGAAGCATCCAAACCATAAAGCTGAAATCAAAATATAGAAAGGAACTGAGAAGGGACGGAAAATGTCCGACCGCAAGGAACTCGCGAAATTTTTTCATTTAAGTAAGTCTCCAACGGAGCTCGATAATTGCTCTCATCTGTAGAAGAGCAAAATGTGTGCCAAGACAGTTACAATATTACTAAAATGAGTAGGTCGCTCTTCACTTTGGGTTCAAAACAGGATCGGACAGCTTATACCTATCTTATATTTTTTCGCTTTTTGATATTGTTTGTTCTAAAAAGAAGAGTATTTTTCCTAGAATTTATACGGATTTTTAACGTACTGTATAATAAATAAGCATGATATTTATCATTTTACTATTTTATCAGCTTGGCACTGTACTCATTTTAGGTATATATTTCCGCTTTTGAGAAGGTTCGGAAAAATAGGTTCTTCTGGTACGTTAATTGCTAATGATTCTATGTGAATCCAAAGACCAGCTTTGCTACCACTTGCTCTTATTGTGGAGTCGGCTGCGGCGTATTGATCCATAGGGAGACTGAAAAGAGTTTCTTAGTAGAAGGGGACCCAAACCATCCTGCTAATAAGGGAATGCTTTGTTCCAAAGGAATGAATCTCCATCATACGGTGATGGATCGAAGCGACCGAATTCAATTTCCTTTATCAAGAAATCTTAAAACAGGGCAACTAGAAAGAACAAATTGGGACAAGGCTTTAAGCGAGATCGCGATTCGTTTCCAACAACTGATCCGTGATCACGGTCCTGACTCGGTAGGGTTTTATGTTTCGGGACAACTTCTAACCGAAGAATATTATGTAATCAATAAACTCACGAAAGGATTTTTAGGAACAAATAATATAGATACAAACTCCAGACTCTGCATGAGCTCCGCAGTGGTCGGTTATAAATTGTCTTTGGGTGAGGACAGTGTTCCTATCTCATACGAAGATATAGAGCTCGCGGATTGTTTTTTGATCGCTGGAGCAAATCCTGCTTGGTGTCATCCGATCCTCTTCAGAAGAATAGAGGCCCGAAAAAATTCCGATCCTAATGTGAAGCTGATCGTAGTGGATCCAAGAAAAACGGAGAGCTGCGAAGATGCAGATCTTCATCTTCAAATCATTCCCGGAACTGATGTTGCCTTATTCAATGCAATTGCCAGAAGATTGATCGAAACCGACTCGATCGATATTCCATTTATCGAGGCTCATACAGAAGGATTCAACGAACTGAAGGAAAGAGTTCTCTCCATTACAATGGAAGAATATTCGGAAGCATGTGGAGTCCCCATCAATAAGATAGAATCAGCTGCGGGGATGATCGCGAATTCAAAAGGATTTTTAACTCTCTGGGCCATGGGCTTGAATCAAAGCGTAGTAGGAGTGAATAAGAATCTCGCATTAATAAATTTGAATTTAATTACGGGCAAGATCGGTAAGCCCGGTTCCGGTCCCTTCTCCTTAACAGGCCAACCAAATGCGATGGGTGGAAGGGAAGTCGGAGGACTCTGCAATCTTTTGCCTGCGCATCGAAATCTGGCGGATGAAAATCATCGTAAGGAAGTCGCGGATTTTTGGGGAGTAGATTCCGTTCGAGACAAACCAGGATATTCCGCCACTGAGATGTTTGAACATCTTAGTACTGGCAAGATGAAGGCAGTTTGGATTGTATGCACGAATCCAACTGTCAGTCTACCTGATGCACGTACAGTAGAAGCTGGACTTAGAAATGCAGAGTTAGTCGTAGTGCAAGATATATCTGCAAAACATGAATCCATTCCGTTTGCTCATTACGTTCTTCCGGCGGCCGGTTGGTCTGAAAAACAAGGTACGATGACGAACTCAGATAGACGCATAACGTATTTGCCTAAGGTCTTTGATCCTCCTGAAGAAGCTAGGGCAGATACTTGGATCATCGTGGACTTTGCAAAGAAAATGGGATTTGCTCCTTCTTTCGATTATAAGGATGAAGAAGATGTCTTTCTAGAGCATTGCAGATTAACTCGAGGCACTAATATAGATATTGGTGGTTTGGACTATTCCATTCTGAAAGAGAGAAGATCTGTGCAATGGCCTTTTCCTGATAAGGGCCATGGAGGAACTCCTAGATTATTTGCCGACGGAAGATTTTATCGTCCGAATGGAAAGGCAAAGTTGCATTCAGTCGAACCACAGGATCAATCCGAAAAGACGAGTCCTGAATTTCCTTTGATCCTAACTACTGGAAGGATCCGTGATCAATGGCATACGATGACCCGAACAGGAAAGGTGCGTAAATTAAAGGAGCATAAAAAAGAGCCTTATTTAGAGATCCATCCGACAGATGCGAAGTCTAGAGGTATCTCAGAAGGAGATATAGTAGAGATCAAAAATGAGAGAGGCAATGTTCGAGTTAAGGCTACTCTCACTGATACGATACGATTAGGGACAGTATTTCTCCCTATGCATTGGGGCAGAAATAACGGAAACGACGAAGCAAGAGCGAATAACTTAACTAGTTCTCGTTTCGATCCTCTATCTAAGCAGCCAGGATTCAAAATTTCTGCGGTTCAGGTTTCTATCTACAAGAAGCAAAAAGAAAAGATCCTGATCATCGGCGGGGGAAATGGGACTCTTGCCTTTTTACGTAAGTATAGGGCTCTCGCTCCGGACGATGAGATTACAGTTTTATGTAAGGAAGAATATCCGTTTTACAATCGTATCTTATTGCCGGATCTAATCAGTGGCGAAAAGGATTTCTCCCAGTTGTCCGGTGTAAGCGAAGAAGAGATCTCTTCTTGGAACGTGGATGTAAAATCTTCTACCAGCGTCGCTCAAATCTTTCCGGAAGGCAAGAAAGTGAAGGATGTAGAAGGTAATTTATATTCTTATAATAAATTGATCGTTGCCACTGGAAGTCGTCCTTCTATTCCAAAATATATTCCGGATCAGATGATCGGAATTTTTAGTCTTAGATCCAAGAATGACGCAGACAGAATCAAAGGATTCTTTGTGCCGAACACTCATGCTTTGATCGTAGGCGGTGGTTTGCTAGGATTGGAATTGGCAGCTGCATTAAAATCTTTGAATGTAGATGTAACTGTGGTCGTAAGAACGGACAGATTAATGTCCAAGCAGCTTGATCCTATTTCAGGAGAAATATTAAAAGAAGAGATCGAAAAGAGAGGGATTCGAGTTTTATTCAACACGGAGATTTCTAAGGTATCCGGTACAGAAAGATTGGAGACGGTGAAATTTAAGGACGGAACCGTCCTGCACCCTGATGGAATCGTTTATGCGATGGGAACCGTTACGAATTTTGAATTGGCAAAGGATGCAAACTTGAATTGCAAGTCGGGAATTCTTGTGAACGATTTTCTTCAATCGAGTGATCCGGACATTTATGCGATTGGAGAAGTAGCCGAGCATTCCAGCGGAATGTATGGAACAGTGGCTGCCACAGAAGAGCAGGCTGAGATCGCGGCATGGCATATATATGGATACAAATTCGGTTCTTATTCAGGATCCATGCATTCGAACTTATTAAAGATTCCTGGATTGGAGTTGGTGTCCTTGCGGTTGCCGGATACTCCTATGGACGAGTTAACTGCGGATTATGAAGAGATCACTTTCTTAGATAGAAGAAGGGGCCGTTATAAGAAATGTATCTTGAAGGGAGATCGATTGGTCGGCGCAATTCTTGTAGGAGATAAATCAGAGTTCGCCGAGTTTAAAGGAATGATATCTTCCGGCATAGAGTTAGGGGATAAAAGAGATCGGCTCTTGTCGGGATCTTCTCCACTCAAGCCTCCGATAGGTGCGCTCGTCTGTTCTTGCAATGGAGTAGGAAGAGGAAATATAGAACAGGAGATTCAAAACGGAGTCCATACTGTCCAAGCAATCGGTGCAAGCACGGGTGCGGGAACAGGATGCGGTAGTTGTCGTCCAGAGATCTCGAAAATATTGAAAGAATCTGGGGTTCTTTCAGGAACTTAAGATCTTTCGATCTTATTCTATATCCAGATCGATATCAGGCCTTTCCGCCATGAATTCATCCTGGGAATAGATCACTTCCAGAACATCGTCCATCCAATCCGGAGCGCCGTCGAACAAAGTATCTTTTCTATATTTTCCAATGATACGACTGTGCTTTAAAATCTGCTCTTTGGTAACTGCGTTCATATTATTAGCTTCGGCCGAAACTCGGGTTTTATTTCGCCTACGTGGGGAAAATTGAGAAAGATATTTCCAAAAAGTACAAGAATTTTTTGTAATGTATCGGTAGTTTTTTCCGACTCTGCTTTCCGTATCGGAAGTGGGACTATCTTGCTATGGGCGGGAAGGCTTTTTAAAGAACAATTGTTAGGTGATACATATTATAAGATGATAATAAAAAGCCCGGTGGTCCTTTCGGATTCCCCGGGCTAATTAAAAGGAAGGCTTTGTTCTATTAGAACAATTCGTTTCCTTTAAAGAAGAAGCTGATCTCTAGTGCTGCGTTGTCATCGGAATCGGAGCCGTGTACAGCATTTGCTTCTTTGCTTTCTGCAAATAGAGCGCGGATAGTGCCTGCTGCAGCTTCTTTAGGATCGGTAGCTCCGATCACGTCTCTCCAATGTTGAACAGCGTTGTCTCTTTCTAATGCCGCTGCAACGATAGGTCCGGAGGACATATAGCTGCAAAGGTCGTTATAGAAAGGGCGAGCAGAATGCACTTTATAGAATTGCTTTGCATCTTCTAAAGAAAGTTTGAGATATCTAAGTCCTAAGATCTTGAATCCTTCTTTTTCGATTCTTTGCAGAATATCACCGACATGTTTGTTTTTTACTCCGTCGGGTTTGATCATGATAAATGTTCTAGCCATTTGTTTTCCTTATTTGCCTTTGGATAATTTGTTCAATAAAGCCTTGCTTACGTGTTCCGGAACTTGCGCGGACACGTCCCTTCCGTGGCGAGCGACCTCTTTTACGATTGTAGAAGACACGAAAGAATAATCGTTGGAGGACATCAAGAAGATGGTCTCTACTTCGGGCGCCAATTTGCGATTCATTAGAGAAATTGCATATTCATAGTCGAAATCCGTAACGGCTCTCAATCCTCGAATAATGCTTTTTGCTCCTCTTTTTTTGCAGTAGTCCACAGTCAGGCCTTCGAATGTATCTATTTCTAGATTGGCCCATCCCTCGGTCGCTTCTCTGATAAAGTCTATTCTCTCTTCGATGGAAAAGAGAAGGGCTTTATTAGAGTTCACTGCTACTCCGATGATGACCTTATCGAAAAGTCCGAGAGACCTTTGGAGAATGTCCAAATGTCCTCTTGTCAACGGATCGAAGGACCCGGGATATACTGCAATCCTAGTCATTTTTTTCGTAACCTCGCCGCTTCTTTGGCCGGAAGCCCGTAAAGATTAATGAAACCTTCCGCGTCTTTCTGGTTATATAGTTCTTCTTTTTCGAAGGTAGCCATTTCCGGATTGTAAAGGGAAACTTGGGATTTTCTTCCTACTACGATGCAGTTTCCTTTATATAGTTTTACTTTTACAGTTCCTGTTACGTACCTTTGTGTTTCTGAAATGAATGCGCGCACCGCAGCCATTCTAGGAGAGAACCAATGTCCGTTATAGATCAATTCTGCAAACTCAGCAGACAATTTGTCCTTATGATGCTGAGTATCTCTGTCAATTGTGATGGATTCGAGATCTCTATGAGCGTGGAAAAGAATTGTGCCACCAGGAGTTTCATAAACTCCTCTGGATTTGATCCCGACCAAACGGTTCTCCACTATATCAACTCTTCCGATCCCGTGCTTGCCACCTATGGTGTTTAACGTGTCTACAACTTCGTATGGATCCAGTTTCTTTCCGTTGACTGCGACGCAATTTCCTTCTATAAAATCCAGCTCAAGGTATTCAGGAGCATCCGGAGCCTTCTCCGGAGAAACAGTAAGAAGGAACATATCTTCGTTCGGCTCTCTATAAGGATCTTCTAAAATTCCACCCTCATAAGAGATATGCATTAGGTTTCTATCCATCGAGTAAGGTTTGGATGCAGTGACCGGAACAGGGATGCCTTTTGATTTGGCATACTCGATCAGGTCCGCTCTTCCTCCGAAGTTCCAGGTTCTCCATGGAGCGATGATCTCTTTTTCAGGAGCCAAGGATTTAAAGGCCAACTCGAACCGGACTTGGTCGTTTCCTTTGCCGGTCGCGCCATGAGCGAATGCGTCGGCTCCTTCTTTCTTACCGACTTCTACCATTGCTTTTGCAATCAAGGGTCTGGCAAGAGAGGTCCCGAGCAAGTATCTCATCTCATAGATCGCATTTCCTTGGATGGCAGGGTAGATAAAATCTCTGGCGAATTCAAGACGAAGGTCTTCGATATAAACTTTAGAAGCACCGGTCTTGATGCCTTTTTCTTCCAGGCCGGTAAGCTCTTCTTTTTGGCCCACATCGGCCGTAAAGGCGACTACTTCGCAACCGTAGGTCTCTTTTAACCAAGTGAGAATTACGGAGGTATCCAATCCGCCCGAATATGCTAATACGATTTTCTTTATGCTCTTTTGAGTCGCCATTCTAAGGATAGGGAAATCGCAGGACCCCTCCCGACAAGCCGGATTTTGGTAGGAATTCCTGCATACATTCGATTCCTCACTAGTTATCTTCTTATTTCGGATGCCAATCTAGCTTCTCTGCAAGCTTTCTTAAGATTAAAATCAAAGCGAATGTATCCATCTTACAATAGGCAATCAGATCCGCTTCGACCTTGCTTCTTTCTTCTGGGTTTACGGGCTCGGTCTTAATTCTTAGGAACTCAGCGTTTGCAGTATGTCCCGCATGAATGGATAGATCCTTATAATCTGCTCCTGTCAAAACCGGTAAGACCGTCTTTAAAGAGGTCGTTCCTTTTTGATCGGGATGATAATAATCGTAGTCCCAGAAGGGTTTCGCTAGATCTATAAAATCTGGTTCAATGGATTGATACCATTTCTTATACTCCGGAAATGCATCGGAGGCTTCTTTCAGACATCTCTTTTCGAAATTATCGTTAAACGCAATGACGGTCCCGCCTGGCTGGATCTGAGAAGATAAAGATTCTAATATTCCAAGCCTAGGATCTTTTACATTTTCATCCAAATAATGATATTCTTTCGGTTCTTCTATTAGATTTTCTTGAAGAACATGTAGGGAATATAAGAAGGGAACGTGTTGGAACGGATTGGTTCTTGAGTATACTGGGACCGGAGGATTGATCGTTTCGAAGTCTAGAAAGTATAAAGGAAATCTTAATTTATTCAGGAAAGCGTTTAACGCTTCCGAGTTTAAGTATTCTTTGCCACTCCTCACAGCTTCTATTTGGATCTTTTGCCTTCCGGTGAAATCCTTATTAATCTCAGCTTCGGAGAGATTGCGAATTCCTTGGTTCCAAAGTTGATATGTGATCTCTTTTCCTTCCCTTAGAGTAAATAGATCTCCCGGTGGATCGTCCGCATAGCATGCATTCGGAAAGGAACAATTTCTAGGATGATCACAATGTTTTACGGAAGATCTGGAAGGAAGTTTCTCTTTTTCTAATATTTCCAGTAGTCTGTATGCTTTTTCTTTCGTTTGTCCTAAGGAGGCTTCGGTTTCAACACTGCAATCCTTATGATGAAACAAGCGATTCGGATCTACTTCGCCTTCTACGAAATAATAACCGGAGTTAATGATAAAATATCCGGTCTTAACGATCTTAAATCCTGCTTCTTCTAAGACCATTCGAATGAAGGAAAGTTCTGAAACATGAGATCTCTTAGCAGAAGAAGAAGCCTTTACGATCAGTATTTCCCAACCGCCTTCATTCGGTAATATGAAGTCGGCTCGAACATCAAAGAAATCTGTTCGAATGCAAGCTCCTCTAACAGGAAGTCCTTTAGAAAGCATTTCTCGCGTAATCGAATTTTTATAACCTGCATGCTTCGCTTCCGGATAGAGTCGGTTTGCAATCTCTCTCAATAAGGATTTTTGCTTAGGGGAAATATACTGATTACTGAAATCAGGATCGGAAGAAGGGTCCTTTACTGATTTCCATAATTGCAATTCGCAATGTTGTCCAGTTTGGAATGCGGACTTGCCTAAGAAGGGGAGTTCTTTTTCCCGATAGGGAGCGAATACTTCGAATAGAAGTTTTCTACGGAAATGTTCCGGAAAGAGGAAAGACAACCGCCGGACGGAGGTTCTTAAGAATTTTTGAACCGAATCCATAGCGGAGTCTTTCTCTTTTCTAACTCGGATTGCTCCGAGCCTAATTTACTTAAGCCAAAAGGACTTTGATGTCTTTTGGACTGGAAGTGCTGTAGATCTTATTTTCGGAAGTTCCCAGGTTTGCCTGAGTGAGTTTCTGAGAAACTACGCTCGGTCCGAAATCTATGCCTACTACTTTAGGAGTGTTAACGAAGGCTGCGGTTGCCTTGTTCCAATGCAGAGCCTTGATCAGAACTTCTCTGAATAATGGAAGGCTAACGTCGGATTCGTTCTGATAGTTTCTTCCATCAAAGATAGAATAAACAGGGATCTTCAGATCGGAACCTTTATAGCTGAATCCGATTCTTTCCATGTCTTTTGGAACTGTGTTCTCCGCTCCGTCCATAACAGGGCAGTGGAAAGGAGCAGTGGTTCTAAGATAAACGAATTTTACTTTCTTCTCATCCATCTCAGCTTTGAACTTCTTACGGAATGAAAGAAGAACTTCCGGATTTCCGGATATGATATTGGAGTCAGGAGTATTGAAGAGAGAAACATAGATCGCTTTGTCTCCGGAGAGTCCGAGCTCTGAGTTTATCTTTTCTACTCTTTCGGAAAGTTCAGCAGCGCTATAACCGATGACTGCAACCATAGGAGCCGGTTGCTTGTCTCCGATTTCCTCGTTTCCTTTTAGTACTTCTTCGGAAGGATTGAAGATACCGTAAAGTTGTTGAGCTCTATAGCCTAAATAAAGGATGAATTTTACGAATTTTGCATATTCTTTGTAGAAATCTGCGCCTTCTTTTCCTAAAGAAACCAGTACAGCAGGAACGATTCCTTGGCTATGGCCGGAAGCGCCTATCGAGTTTGCAAGTAATTCGGATGTAGTAAAACCTTTGTGAGTTAAAGAGACGTAATTTGCCGTCTGCGTGAGAAAGATACCAACGATGGAAACCGTAGCACTGCTCAGATAATTTTCATCCGGAGCGGATTCAGGGTTTTTGATCCAGGATTCGAAATCGTAACCTTGGGAAATGATGTTCTTATCCAATCCAGGGAGCTCTTCTTTCAGAGCTGTGAAGGCAGTATCAAATAATTCTTTTAAAGAAGGTTCTGATTCGTAGATTTTCGAGAGTTCTTTCAACCAAGGCGATCCTTGGCCGCCGAATTGCAGAAATAGTTTATTGCCCTGAGCTTTCGCTTCGTTTAAAAAGTTTGCCACTGTCATACAATGCCTTGTTCTAAGTCGTTAGAAGATGCTTTTCTCCGATGCCTTGGGCTCGCAATTCTTTTTTATTAGCCTTTTGGCCAGTAAATGGCGTTCATAAAGAACGAGTGTTACATTCGATTATAGGAATACCCACTTTGAGAAGAGGATACATACTAGGATCCCTTTCTTTACGGGAAAATGATTGACCCGTTCGGGACCGCATGAGCTTATTCTTTCCAAAACCCTTCTAACTAGAAATATCCCCAATCCCCGGCTTGTCGGGACACGAAAGCAATATGATAAAAGTAAGGAACCTTTCCAAATTCTACGGAAAGAAATTAGCAATTGATCGACTCAATTTCGAACTCAAAGAGGGAGAGATTGTAGGACTTCTCGGATTAAACGGCGCCGGAAAGACAACAACGATCCGAATACTTACCGGTTACTTGATGGCCACTGACGGGTTATGCGAGTTAAACGGATTAAATACCTTTGAACATCCTTTGGAAGTTAAAAAGAAGATCGGTTATTTACCGGAGACTCCTCCTCTTTATGCGGAACTTACCGTGGGAGAGTATCTGACCTTCGCGGCAAGGATCAAACAAGTTGCCGAAGAGGATTTGGGTACCGAATTGGATCGAGTTCTCGGACTGACAGATCTGGTCTCCGTAAAGGATAAAGTGATCGAGACACTTTCACTCGGGTTCCGAAAAAGAGTGGGAATCGCTCAGGCTATATTAGGAAATCCTGAAATTATTATCATGGATGAACCGATCTCTGGGTTAGATCCGAAGCAGATCGTGGAGATCCGAAATCTGATCGGAAGTCTGAGGGAGCATCATACGATCCTTCTCTCCAGCCATATCCTTCCTGAGGTTTTTAAAACCTGTAATCGTTTCCTCTTTCTTCATAAGGGAAGGATCGTATACCAATGTGATCGTCAAGAACTGGAAAAGGAAATGGAAAATCTTTCCGGGTTAGAAGTTACACTTTCCGGAAAGTCCAAATCGGAAACGGAAACGTATCTAAACGGGATTGCTAGTAGATCCGGAGCGACTCTTAAGTTCGTTAGCGAGGATGCGGTTGGTTCTACCTTCTTAGTAAACACTTCTTCCGAAAGAAAGTTTAAGGAAGAATTATATTCCGGGATTTCTTCTTCCGGAATCTTGCCTGAGTTCATCCGTAAGCAGGATGTGACCTTAGAACAAATATTCATGAACAAGGTTTAATCGAATGTTTCGAAATATTAAATGGATCTTCTGGAAAGAAGTCAGAGTGTTTTTCGGCACGTACTTGGCTCCTTTGGTATTGGGAGGCACTGCCTTCTTAAATTCATTGTTCGTTCTTATTTTGAATTTTAACTCTGGAACGAATTATACTGAGACCACGGTAATCACTTTTATTTCCTTTATGAGCACTATGCTCATTGCGATGCTTATCGTTGCAATGGGTTCTATCACAGAGGAAAGGAATAGAGGTACTTTGGAGTTCTTGTTCACTGCTCCTATTTCCGATCTGGAGATCATCGTCGGCAAGTTTCTATTCGGCGCGTTCGTGTGTGCAATTGTTTCAGTGGTTGTAGATGGACTGTTTCCTGTGTTCCTATACTTCTTCTGGAAGGCTCCCTTTTATATCGTTGCATCAGGGACAATCGGAGTATTTCTCCTGGGTTTGTTTACATTTGCAGTAGGTTTGTTCGGATCAAGCTTAGGAAAGAACCAGATGATCTCCATGCTCATCTCTATTTCCATTCTGTTGACTCTTTGGGTGATCGGATACTTCTCTCACTTATTCGATGCGGTTACACGTAAGGTCTTGTTTCACCTTCATATATTCTCTCATTTTATCAGCTTCTCAAAAGGCGTTTTACCATTGAACAGCATAGTGTTCTTTATCAGCGGAACGATCTTCTTTTTATATCTGACCGTAAAAGTTCTGGAATCTAGGAGATGGAGAGGATGAAGAATCAACTAACTCATAGGATCCTTTCTTGGGCATCCATCGCCTTTCTATTACTCTTTTTTCCGATCTACGATTCGTTTAACGGAGCAGGAGTTCGTTGGCTGATCTCTTTGACAGTCCTGACTACGATACTTGCTTCTGCTGCGTTGTCTTATTTGGGATTTAAGAAAGGAGAGAAGGAGATCAATCTTCTGATCTCTGCCGGCCTGGGGATCTTCTCTCTTGCGATCTATTTCCTAAGAATCTATTTAGAAGACATGACCTTACAAAAGGCTGGTACTGCTCCTGTTTGGATAGATAGTCTCAGAGAATTTCTTTTAGTCTTCTTGGTCCTTTCCGTTTTAGGAAGCGCATTCTTGGGTATCTTAAGGGAATGGGAAAGAAGCAGTTTCGAAAACCAGTCCAGTCTGAAAGGAAGAAAACAAAGTCTAGTCAGGGACTTCTTCTTAGGAACCGGGATCCTTCTTCTTATATTAATAGTAGCAAATTATATTTCCGTAATACGAAACCATAACTTCGATCTAAGCTCCAAGGGAGTTTATTCCTTCTCTGCAGAAGCTAAAAAGATCCTGAAGCAAATTCCTGAAGGCGGGGAAGTGGACGTAGTCGCATTTTATCCAAGACCTTTAGAGAATGCTCCTAGTTCCGACAAATCTGCCGCTCTAGCTCTTAGAAGGATCCGTCCCGATCTAGAGATCTTACTTGGTCAATTGGCATCCATTCATCCCGGATTTAAGGTAAAATTCATCAATGCGGACGTGGAGTTGGATGAGCTCGCTGAATTCGGACAGGTTTCGAACGGAAATATTTTGCTTCGCTATCGTAAGAGCGGAAGTATCAAAGGACCTTATCCTGAGCAAAAGGTAAGTGTAAAAGATAAGTCCGAGTTAGAAGACTTAGAAAGAAAATTGGTCCAATCTTTCACCAATGTGACCACCAAGGAAAGAAAAGTATATTTCACCCAATCCAATGGGGAAAGATATTCGCAGGTTTTTCAAAATCTTCCGAATGAGAAATTAACACGCTTAACTGCCGGGCTATCTTTTTTGAATTTTAAGGTAGATGGTCTCGGTTTTCAAAATAATTGGCCTCCTAAGGTCCCAGACGATGCTGAATTCTTAGTGATCGCCGGTCCTACAGTTCCGTTCGGTCCTGAGGCTCGCCTAGCCATATTAGAATTCTTTAAAAAGAAGAAGGGAAAGCTTCTCATTACAGTCGAGCCTAAAGGTGGAGAGAACTTCGATTGGTTATTAGAAGGTGCAGGTTATGCTTTTGTAAAAGCCACTCTCTCTCAGATCCCTTCCCAACCTGGATTGGTAGTCGCAAAATCATTTCGCAAACATGCAATCGAAGAATCTTTATCAAAGAAAGATAATGGAGTTGTATTTCCTTACGGAGGATATTTCGAACCTAAGGCTCCGAAGGATCCTCAAAATAAGGATCTGGACTCCTATATTCTTTTGGAGACAGGTGGCGATTCTTATCTAGATGTGAACTCGAATGGAAAGCAGGATGCGAACGATGACAAGAAGAATGTTCCGATCGCGCTCATTCTGAGATCCGCAAATCAAGTCGGACTTCCTCCTGTAAATAGCCAGGATCCGAACTCGCCTCCTTCTATTCCTGAAACAAAATCAGAGGAAGAAGGACGAGCTGTTATCTTCTCGGGAACCTCTTGGATCACCGATCAATATCTCCCTTATGCTGCCAATTATGAGTTAGCTGGCGCTACTGCTACCTGGATGTACCAAGATATCAGTTTACCTGCAATTCCCCCTAAGAAGGAAGAGATTGAAACGGTATCCTTAACTGACGGACAGAAGCGTGCGGTTTGGATCCTAGGAATGTTCTTGTTCCCAGGCTTGATTGCGGGACTTGGATCCATCTATGTCGTACGAAGAAGAAGGGTCGGACAATCGGATGAGAAATAAACTTTATCTTCTCGGAGCGGCGGCAGTACTTCTCTTTATCGCCTTCTTCTTAATTGAAGAGAATAAGGAAGATTTAACCGAGATCCAATATTGGAAATTTCCGATCGATCGGATCGAATATCTTCCACCTAGTGAAGAATGGTTGGAAAAAGCGGACGAGAAATTCCACAAGAACGCGTTTACTATCTCCGTTAAGGAAGGAATCAAGAAAGGTGGAAAGTTTTTTCTAGTTTCGAATCTGGATAAAGAAACCGGAAAAAGCATAGAGTTCGAAGGCGGATACAATGCCGAAAATACTGTCCGAGATTTCAGTGTCTTTCGCGTCAAGAGTACAGAGCCTGTGACGGCCGGAATTCCTATTAAAGATTCATTATATGTAGGAGAAGGTTCTCCTAAGTTAATAATCTATTCAGGAAATAATTCCAGGACTTTGAGAATCGGAAGAAAGCATTTTTCCAATTCGACCAGGATCATTTTGGATTCGGAGTCTTCTCCTGTTTTACTTACTGTATCTTCTTATTTGTTTGATAGATTCCAAAAAGGGCCGGAGGATTTTCGTCTAAAGGCATTGCTCAGTCTGAATAAGGAATATATTAAAGAAATTTCATATATAGACGAAGGCGGCAAGGCAGTTCGAGTAGATAATACGCCTTACGAAGAAAAGAATAACAAAAAGAATTTTTGGCGTAGGCTGTCTGGTACGATCATTCTACTCGAACCTAG
The DNA here is from genome assembly GCF_004770055.1 of Leptospira semungkisensis. Classification (NCBI taxonomy): domain Bacteria; kingdom Pseudomonadati; phylum Spirochaetota; class Leptospiria; order Leptospirales; family Leptospiraceae; genus Leptospira; species Leptospira semungkisensis. The sequence goes on from NZ_RQEP01000005.1 coordinate 883,251, forward strand.
AATTGGAGAGGAATTATATAGATCCGTTACCAGTCTAAAAGTAGAGCTTTTTCCGGATGAACCGAATGGGGCCGGCTTTGGCGTGGGAACTGTTCTTGCTCCCAATTCCAATCAAAATGAATTCTCTTTAGCCAGTCTGAAAGTGTTACTTTCAGACGGAAATGAGATCATCTATCGTTTTCATATGCCTACTACGATCGGCGATAAGAAACTGAATCCTGTCATTCGCATAGTAAATGGAAACTTTAAAGAGCCTCCTTTCTATGTTTCAGAAGAAAGCCTTTTAAAAATCCAACATGCGGTTTCAAAAATACAAAATGCAAAGGCTATCGTGAAACCTGCAAAAACGAATCCGAAGAAAGCGACTCCTAAAAAGCAATGATACTTATCAATTCGCAAAATCCTCTTACGGAAACTGAGAAGTCCAAGCTTTCTCTTTTGGAGAAGATATTCAAGGCTCCTCAGGAAGCCTTTGATCTTTATCTAAGAGATTCCTTATTGGGAAGAAAAGAACTATTACGTTTGCATTATGCACTTTGGATCCTCGCTCCCATCTCTAAGATTTCCGGAAACGTAATCAAGATCATTCTGGATTGGCTATTTTCGGATGAGGTTGAATTCACTCTATTCTCAGGAGTTTTTACTTCTTTCTTATTGTATCCTCTAATATTGATCGTGGTATCTCAACTGGACGTGGTTCGAGTGTTCTACAAGAAAGTCGATCGCGTCAAAGGGGAAAATTATCCTCCCGCTGATGTATTGACTGTTGCCTTCTTGCCATTCTCCGCATCTGCAGTGTTTTGGATCCTGCCTAGTCCATTAAACTTAGGATTGATCGGGGTTTCTTTCTTATACTCTTTATATCTTTGCTTTGTAGGGATGAAGCGGGTCAGCGGTTCCGAATCTAAAGAAACACTTTTGTTTTTTCTTGTGGGCATTGCGTATCTATTAAGTATTTCTTTAGCGTTCACCTTTGTTTATAATATTATAAGGACCTTATTGAATTGAAAATCCATCTTGTCGGTATTGGCGGGATCGCCATGGGAAATTTGGCTTCTATGTTGAGAAGTTTGGGCCACGAGGTCTCTGGCTCCGACGCGGGAGTTTATCCTCCCATGTCCGACAAGTTAAAAGAATGGGGAATTCCATACGCCGAAGGATTCGATGCAGAGAGAGTTAAAGGAAAGGATCTAATCGTAATCGGTAATGCGATCTCTAGAGGAAATCCTGAGGTCGAAGAAGTTTTAAACTCCGGCTTGGAATACGCGTCTATGTCCTCCGCTTTAGAGAAATATATTCTCGCAGGCAAGAAGGTAGTAGTCGTTACCGGAACTCATGGAAAAACCACGACTACCTTTATGATCCATCATCTTTTGAAGGAAGTAGGATTAAGGCCAGGTTTGTTTGTGGGAGGAATCCGCAAGGATGGATTTCCGGGATTCGAATTCACAGATGGAAAATACTTTGTGATCGAAGGAGACGAATACGATACCGCGTTCTTCGATAAGGCCTCTAAGTTCTTACATTATCGTCCTACTTACACGATCATGAACGCATTAGATTTTGATCATGCGGATATTTTCAAAGATATAGGCGAGATAGAGACGATGTTCTCTCGTTTGCTTAGATTAGTTCCAGGAAACGGAAAAGTATATTATTGGTCAGGCGCTTCTAACTTAAAAAGAATCTGCGCAGAAGCTTCCAAGTTCGTAAAATCAGAAGCATTCGAATTCAATAAAAAAGACTCTAAGCTCGTTTGGAAGAAGGGTGATCTATTCTCCGGATCTAGAGTGCTTCGTCCCAGATTCTTCGGAAATCATAACTATAGAAATGCAGAGGTTGCGCTAAGAGTTTGCGAGGATATTCTCAAAGAAGAAAAAATCCAGAACGCAAAAGAAAAACTCTTGGATGCTCTCGAGACTTTTGCTGGAGTCAAGAGAAGACAGGAGATATTATTCGAGTCTCCTCGTAGTATTTTGATCGAAGACTTTGCACATCATCCTGTGGCTGTCGAAGAGACGATCAAATCAGTGAAACAAAGATTTCCTGGATTTAAGATCATCAGCTTATTCGAACCTCGCAGTGCAACTTCTCATAGGAATGTTTTTCAAAAAGAGTACTCTTTTGCATTCAAAGGCTCTGCTGTGACTATGATCACTGAGATCTTCAATCTGAAAAAGGTCTCCAAGGACAATCGCTTGGACGTTAAAAAGCTGATCTTGAAACTTCCCAAGCATTCAGGAACTCTTCCTTTTTACTGCAAAGACCCCAAAGATCTAGTACATAAACTTAGGAAAATCCTTCCCCAATTCGAGAAGGATAAAATCCTGATCTTAGCGATGTCCAATGGGGCATTCGGCGGTATTTATCCTTCCTTAAAGGAATTGGTCGGGTCCAGAAAATGAATCTATCGGAAGAATTAGATAAGATCTTTGAAGAAGCCAATCGTTTGATCGGATCTTCCGTAGATGAGGCGGATCTGGACAAAAACAAGAACGAGTATCTTGGCAAGAAGGGCAAGCTTACCTCCGTTCTAAAGAATCTCGCTGCTCTTTCCATCGAGGAGAAGAAGACTGTAGGCCAAAAGGCAAATGATCTTTCTCGCAATTTAGAAGATATCGTAGCAAAGACCAGAGAAGACCTGAAAGTAAAAAGTTTCAGAGAGCAGTCCGAGAAGGAATGGTTCGACGCGCTTAGACCTTTGGGAGAAGCGGAACCAGGAACACTTCATCCAATTACAAAAATCCAATATGAAATAGAGGACATTTTCACCTCTATGGGATTCGAAGTTTGGGATGGTCCGGAAGTAGAGACTGATTTCAATAATTTCGGCGCCTTAAATTTTACGGATGATCACCCTGCAAGAGACATGCAGGACACATTCTATCTAGAAGACGGAAATCTGCTTAGGACTCATACTTCTGCAATTCAAGTAAGAGCATTACGAAAACTGAAACCTCCTTTTAAGATCATAGGTCCTGGTCGAGTCTTTCGTTATGAAGAAGTGGATGCTTCTCACGAGACCAGCTTTTATCAGATAGAAGGAATGGTAGTAGGTAAGGATATTTCTGCGGGAAATATGCTCTATACCATGGAAGTCTTACTCTCCAAAGTTTTTGAAAAAGAAGTCAAGACACGTCTCCGTCCAGGATTCTTTCCTTTCGTAGAACCTGCATTCGAATTAGATATCAATTGCCAGGTTTGTGGTGGAAGTGGCTGCTCCGTATGCAAACACTCCGGCTGGTTAGAGCTCATGCCTTGTGGACTCGTACATCCGAACGTTTTTAAACTGAATGGATTAGATCCGAAAGAATGGACCGGATTCGCTTTCGGGCTCGGACTAGATCGTCTAGTCATGATGCGATACGGGATCCACGATATCCGCTATCTTCATTCCGGAAATCTAAGGTTCTTAAAGCAATTCTAATATGGTAATCACTCCGATCCAAACTCGATGGAACGATTTGGATCCCTTTGCTCACGTCAATAATGCAAGATACATGTCCTATCTCGAGATAGGAAGAGTGGACTATTGCTCAAAAAGATTTTCAATCAAGGATATCTACGATGTTCCTTTCTTACTCGCAAGGATAGAAGTGGATCTGATTAAAGCAGTAGAGTTGATGGATCCGATTGAGGTCTGCACTTGTGTTTCTAAAATAGGGAACAAGTCCTGGGAGTTTACTTCTATCATTCGTCATGTAGAAACCAAGGAAACATTTGCGAAAGCGAAGACTGTTCAGGTTTCCTATGATCATCGCAATAAGGCTTCAGTCATTATTCCTGATTGGATCCGTAAGATCTTAGAAGAAGATCAAAAGAAGTTCGAAGAATTTTCCTTAGCCTGAATTCAATTTGCTAGCCGAAGCATCTCGCCTTTAACTAAACCTTTTTCATTGCCCTATCAAAATCATCGATATTTGGTTTCTTACCGTGGTCGATTTATACTGAAGAATGTATACGAATCCTTTTTTAGATCAAAGAATGTCATGTAGAGCTGTATTTAGTATGAAAGGAATCTTTACGAAAACCTATGATCCGAGCTAGATTAACTAAGATACATCATTGGATTTTTTATCTCCTACTTCTATTCGGACTCGCTTTAGGTTGCAGTGAGAAAGGAAAGCATCTTCCGAGTCGCGAAGAATTGAATCACAATATTCTCGGCCCAAAACATAACTTCATCTTTCAGATAGCGAAAGGAGAGATTACTTATTACGAAAGAGAATCAGATATTTTTTCGGAATGGGGAACATTCTCTATAAGTTTGAAAGATCAAAAAAATTCAGAACAGATTCTTTCGATTTTTAAAAATAAAGCCGTTTCAAACGGATGGAAGTACGATAAAGAAGGTTGTGATCAACATATACTATCTACAGTTGCGGATCAACCTGGTTGCATCCAATTTCGCTATCATTTCAAGGATGATCCGCAGTCTGTCTTCTTATTGCATGTCGTTCGCGAAAACGAAGTTCTTAAAATCTTTTATAGACTCGATGGAAATTGACCTGTCATAGAACTTCCATCTCGGTTCAAATGAAATGTTCTTAATCCATCGGAAGTTCTAGAGGCTTTCCTGTTTCTGCTAAACTTTTGATGGACGAAAGCACTCTTGCCCATCCCCCGTCTGCAGAGCGTTGGTAAGAAGGATCGCCTTCTTTGATCTGATCATTGATCAAGATCAAGCGGGTCAATTTTCCAAAGGCCTCCAGTTTATAGATAGTTCTGGATTCGAAATCAGCATAATGAGCTCCATATACTGAGCCTACCACCATACTTGTGGATAAGAGTTGGTTTGGAATGATCTCCAAGATCTTTCCTTCTACGTGAGAGGTTCTGTCTCCTGCAATTCCAGGACCGATGTAGGCGTACTTGCTTCCTATTTTAAAATCGGATTCTATTCCGCAGCCATGAAAGATCTTACCGCTTTCTTCTTTAGATACTAGAATCTTCCAAACTTCTTCAGGCTTCGCAGCTATATAGATCTCATATTTGATTTCCATTTCAGTCTCCTTGGAAATATGCAATGCGATTCGCTTTGCAATTGATAGAAGTAGAATACCAATCTACTAAACAAAAAGATTGTAAAAACGCGACAAGTACCGTAATTTTAGCAAATCAAGAAGGCGATTTTGAAAACCGATTTGAGAAAACCTAGAGGGATCATTCGATCCATGGCCGGAGAAAATTGGAATCTTACCTTAAGTGCACCTTCCGATTCTCTCAGCTTTTATGTAGAGCATTATTGGTCTGTTCGATGGGACATGAGTGAATCAGGGCCGATGGTGCAAGAGAATCTTCCTCATCCGACAGTTCATTTAGTATTCGAAAAAGATAATACTAAGATCTTCGGAGTCGTGAGCGGTAGATTTACAAAATCGCTTGAGGGAAAGAACAGAGTCTTCGGTATCAAATTTCGTCCCGGAGCCTTCTATCCATTCTATAAAAAGCCAGTATCCGATTTTACGGACAAAGAGATCACGATTGAGCAAGTTTTCGGGGTTTCTACAAAACCGCTCGAGGACGAGGTTTTCAGTTTAGAGTCTGAATCGGATCTAGTTCATTCCGCAGAAGATTTTTTATACGAAAGACTGCCTGAGGAAAAAGACGAAAATATAGCTCTGATCAATCAACTTGTAGAAAGAGTGATTGCTGATCGTTCCATTCTAAAGGTCGAAGATCTTTCGGAGATCTCGGGACAAGGGATACGCAATCTGCAGAGGATATTCAATCAGTATGTGGGAGTCAGTCCTAAGTGGGTGATCAATCGATACCGTATGCATGAGATCTTAGAAAGGATTACGGAGAATACGGATTGGGTCCGGCTTGCTATGGACCTGGGATATTTTGACCAGGCTCATTTCATCAAAGACTTTAAAAGAATGGTGGGCAAGAGTCCTGAAGAATATTCCAAGAGTGCTCACTCCACACAGTTGACCTGACATTCTGCTCCCGCAGTCTTTAAGATCTTTACTATATTAGGATTTTCGTATCTATCTTTCTGAACGGCCCAGTCCATAGGGGTCCAACCGTTATTGTCCTTCTCATTGACTCTGGCACCAGCTCTAAGAAGAAGTTTCAAGGCTTCCTGATCACCGCTTTCTGCAGCCTTATGCAAAGGCGTCCATCCGTCGTCATTCTTCATGTTTACGTCAGCGCCTCTTTGAAGCAGCATCACAATTATCTCCGGATAATTTACGGAGAGATGTAAAGGAGTCATTCCATCGTTACGAGTGACATTTGGATTCGCGCCAGATCTCAAGAACAAACCTGCAAGTTCATAGAAGCCATGAGCAACCGCTCTGTGAAGGGGAGTTTCTCCATCTCCGTTCTTTGAATTCAATTCAGCACCGATTTGTAAAAGAAAACTGGAGACCTCATAGTAACCGAAACCTGCTGCCTTATGAAGAGGAGTGTTTCCCAAATAGTCTTTTGTATTTGGATCAGAACCTCTCAATACGAAGCGAACTATCTCATCTAGATTTCTTTGGCGAATGGATTCAAAGAATTGCAGATCCAGATCTGAATTTGCCTTTAAGGAATTTCTAAGTGTCTTTAAAGAATCCGCACCGATCAGAATTGTATCATTGCTCGCCAATTTCTCAGCTGCAGTCTTATTTGAATTGGAATCGATGGTATTTGGATTTGCCCCGAGTTTAATACAGGCATCTATTTCGATCTTGGATTTTTTATCGATGGCTTCCAAGAGAAGAATGTCTGCTTTAGATTGATCGAATAAATTCTCTCCCACCTTTGAGGCGGTCTTATTTCGGAACTGATTAAAATATTTAATCTGTTCCTCCGAAACGAACTCAGATCTACCAAGAGTCTCCAACACTGCTCTGAAACCGTCTCGTATCTTTTCAGTGTAGATCCTTTTTTGTTCAGGATCGGATTCTAATCCTTCTGCTAAGAAAGACTTCTCCAAACTTTGATAATATCCGGAGAGTTTACTTTGCAGATAAGAACGTCCGGTGATCTCGGAGGTAACTATCTTTCTTTCAATTCTCGCTTTCAAAGCAGTGAAGTCTAGATTGTTTTTCAGTTTCGAGAGTTCGTTTCGAATAGATCTGTAACTCTGGATGGCTCCAGTAAAGTCGAAGTCAGAGTATTTGCGGTCTCCTTCCTTCTCCTCCAAACCGAAAATTGCAAAATTCATTTTCTCGATCCGATCATCTAACGCTTTTTCGAATTCCTTTAAACGATATGGTTCCGGGGCTTTATTTAGATAAGAATGCTTTAGCTTTTTGTAATCCGAATTTAGGCTCTTTAAGGCCGAGGCTTCTCCTCCTTGCGTTGCCTTGGAATCCAGATCGGTCAAAGAATCTTTGTAAGATAAGAAATAAGAAGTAGAGATCTTGGAACGAATCGCCTTCAAGTAATCTGAAATTTCCTTCTTTGATTTTTCAGATAATCTTTCTTCTAAAGCAGCTAAGATCTGAGTATATTCAGAAACGGATCGATCGTATTTCTTTTCCTTAACGAGTTCGTCCGCATTGGAAAGCTTGGGTCGTATCGCATCCAAGAGACCTTTTGCATTTACATCTTCCGTTTTGAAATCTAAGGCATTGATCTCGCCGTTTTTATCGGTTTGTATCTTGAAATGAGAGAACTCCACCTTATCGCTAGGTCCCGGATAAGCAGCCGCGAAATTGATCGTATACTTTGGATCTATGAGTTTACGTCCTGCCTCCGAAGAATAGTAATCGATCTGATATTCAGGAAACTCTAGATCGAAAGAAGTTTTGATGGTATAGGTTAGCGCGAAAGAATCTCTTTTTTGAGAACGTAAATTAATTTTATACCCTTTGTCCGATGGGAATATGGTTCCTGAGATCAATTCATCTGCGTCTATCGCGTCCGCGATCTGCTTCATACAAATCTCATCGCTGCAATTTTGCCTTTGTTTCAACTCTGCTTGTTTGAGAAGAGCCGCTAAAGAATCATCATCCGCAATATTGTATTTTCCTTCGAAATTATGCAGGATAGAATTGATTACTCCATTCCTAAACCGATTCTCTAAAGCTTTTGGTACTCCGGACTCTAATTTGAAATTGTGCACATAGATTTTTGGTATAGAATTTTCTTTTGAAATAAGAGATCTTTCAAAAACGGAAAGAGAAAAGAATAGAATGCAAATCGCAATAGATCTCGAAAGAATTCGCAAAAGGTTCCAAGATTGTTTATTCTTATTCCTGCGATTCATTTTTCTATCCTTCCGGACAAGGGCCTTGCTTCTATAAGAAGATAGTTCCCGTTGATTTCTTTATTACGAAAATCTAACCCTAAATCTTGTTGGAACTCTCGTAAGAGAGAATACAATCTTCCCGCGTCGAACAATGCCTCAACTTCTACCAAAATCCTTCCGTTTTCTGTTTTTCCTCTTTCTAAAACGGAATTAACTCCTTTCAGGGAACGGATCCTAGAAGCTAGATCCGAATCTACAAATTGATCATAAGAGATCTTTTCTATCTCAATCCGAATAGAATGTCCTCTTTTCCATTCCTCCGATAATTTCTTTTTCAACGTAGGAACTAATTGGGAGAAGATTTGCTCTCTCGCTTTTTCTGTTCCGTATTGCAGATCAATTGCAGGACTTCCGCCATACGCAGTATCCGATACAAGAACTCTGGAGGTTTGGGCTTCTACCAATTTGTATTGAAAACTGGCATAAATAGATCGGAGAGAAGATGCCTCCAAGACCCGATCTCCCTCTCTAACGGAAAAGTTTCCGAAAAGCAAGAGCTCGCAATTCTCTTTTTGAGAAAGATTTTTGGCGAATTCGAATAGATCCGTTTCGGAATTCGGCGGATTTTTAGATGCAGGATCTACTTTTGCGTTCGATGAGTTTTTGGACTTAGGATCCGTTTTTGTAGCAGATGAATTTCTAGATTTAGAATTTCCATCAGAAAGATCGAATTCCTGCAACAGAGAAAGAAGTTTGATCTCGCTCTGAGTGTTTGAAGTCTGCAAAGCAGAGTTTCCTATCTTCTCACTTACGAAGATCAGTATTTTAGGTTTTCCTAAAATCTTATATCTTTCTTCGAGAGCATTCCCTGCTGCCTTTGCATTTACAAAACCGGAGGCAAGAATGTTCGTCTTTCCTTGGGCCTCGTTTTTCTTGAGGATCTTGAAATCTCTCACGAAGCCTTCTCTTGAAGATTGTATTAAAAATTCTTTTGTACCCGAATCCAAGAGAATTGAATTCGATTCTATAAATTCTCCGAGTACTTTATCCAACATGAGAAGCTTTGCATTTCTCTCTGCGTCGATTTGATTTTGACCATCGGCTTCTACTTCTACGTAACCAGGGTCAATAGCAGATTTTTTATCCGCACTGACGCAGGCTCCAAAGGTAAGACTACAAAGCATTAAGAAAACTGAGAATGAGAAGATGCTTTTTACTCTTTGGATATTTTCTCGGTCTGCAAATAAAGAATGGTAGAAGTAAATTTCCAAGACTTATCTCCTATTCTCGATGACGGAAATCATTTTGGACCAATTCGCTTCCGTATAACCGAATTCTTTGAATAGGATCTCTTTCTTTTTGAGCACGAATGTAGTTGGAGTTCCGGGAAAATCCAAGATCCTCATACTGGTCTGGAAACTATCATAATAAACCAAGGCAGGCTTTCTTACTCCTAGATTCTTTGCAAATTCGGAAGCAGAGATCGCGTCGTCGCCTAAAAATACGATCCAAAGATGCAGTCTAGGCTTAGAGTTCGAAGAATTCCATTTTTTAGAATAATCTAATAGATTCGGGACTTCTTCTTTGCAAGGAGGACAGTTCGAGCTCGTGAAATTGATGATTACAAGATCTCCTTCTTTCAAAGTTTCTAGTTCCTGATAGAGAGTTTTTCTCTCCATGTCCAGAGTATAGAGAGGAATATTCGGGATCTCTTTCGTGCTCTGTGCATAGACACTTACGCTTAGAAGTAGATAGATCAGAATTTGCGCGAGGATCTTCATAATAAAAGAAGAATGAAATCGAACTTCTTATGATTAGGACCCGATCCGCAATGGATTTCCTCCCGATATTCCGTATTTTAGGATGAAAGCTACCGGAATCGGAAGAAAATGGGTCTTAGTCTTCTTCTGACGAAAAAGAGAAAATAAAGGATCCGATGAAAGTGAGTACGGACTGGTAAAAGACCCATAACCAAAGTAGTTTGATCGGAAAGACTCCCGTAAATTGGGAGATCGCTAACGCCGGAGCCGCATACGCCGCGATGGAAAAAGAGAATCCCGCAACTAATCCACCCAAGAGCCCGAAAGGAAGAGCGGGTCTGGCAAGGGTCACTAAGATTCCCAAAAAGAAAACTTGGATTAGATCGGCTACGATCGGGCCGACCCAAACGATCTGAGAGATCGGAGTGAAGAAGTTTTTCAAGTTAGGATCATAATAGAAAACGGAAAACAAAAGAGTCCTTAATGTAACGGACGCTATTTCCCAAACTCCAAGGGCTACAAAAAATCTGAGTAAGAATTGATTCCAATCTTTTGTCGTGCGTAAACCCATTCGTTGTTCCTATACTTCGGTTTATAAAACGATCTCTTGTAGGAGTTCCTACAAGAGCTTGCTAAAATAAAAAAGCCCGGGGTTGCCGGGCTTTTCCATCCTTTTTTTAAGAAAGAACTTATTTTCCTACTACGAACACGTAGTTGGTGGTTGCTGATCCTCCGATATTGAGCATCAGTCCGTTTTTAGCTCCTTCTACTTGGTAGTCGCCAGCAGTTCCAGTGACTTGTTTGTAGATGTCTAACATCATTCTCACACCGGAAGCGCCCACTGGGTGTCCCGCTCCGATCAGTCCTCCGGAAGGATTGATTGGTTTCTTACCAGTAAAGTCGATAACGCCATCTTCGATCGCTTCGTGTTCTTTACCAGGTTGAGTGATACCGAATGCAGAGATTGCAGCATACTCGGAAGAAGTGAAGCAGTCATGAGTTTCAAACACATCGATGTCCTTAGTGTTCAGACCGGAACGATCGTATGCATCTTTCACAGTTTGACGAGTCCAAGGGAGAACCCATTTGTCTCCTTTAGATTCAGCAACCTTTGCTTCGAAAGTGATCGGAGCCACTCTGTGTCCCCAACCTTTGATCTTAGGATAAGCGGAAAGTTTAGTTCCTTTCTTCTTAGCGAATTCTTCGGCGTAGTTTTTGTTTGCGAGAACTACGAGAGCAGCACCGTCGGTTACCTGAGAACAGTCGGTGATCGCAAGGCGTCCACCCACTGCCATATTGAATTCTCCGCCACGAGTGTTCGCATGTTCTTTGTTCATGAACCAAGAACGTGTCTGTGCTTTCGGGTTACGTTTTGCGTTAGCGTAATTGATACGAGAAATTTCAGCAAGAGCTCCCATATAACGCTTCTCATCCAACTTGTAACGCTCTAAGAGAACGTCTGCGAGTTTTCCGAAAAGTTTAGGGAAAGGGAATTGAACTCCCTTTGCTTCTTTTTCGTAGTAAGCTGCAGTTCCTAAGAAGTCACCACCTACAGAAGAAGAAACAGTCTTCATGATTTCCATTCCCACTACGATTGCAACATCATAGTCTTTGGAACGAAGTTTGGTTTGAGCAGCGTCCAGAGCGACAGAGCCGGAAGCACAAGCTGCTTCATAACGAGCTCCAGGAACTCCGTAGAAACAAGGATCAACTTCTGTTAAGAAAGCACCCAAATGTCCTTGGACAGCATATTGCTCTCCGTCGAAGTTTCCTACGAATACTCCGATACGATTTTGCTTATTCAATTTTTTGATTTCGTCAGGAGTAAGACCGACTTTTTCTAATCCGTCTTGCACGGCTTCGCGGAATAAGGACATGAAGGTTTTTCCTTCTTTGGTCCAGTTACGCTGAAAGTCTGTTTGTTCTCCGCCGAGTACGTAAACTGCGTCTTTCATTGATTCTTTCCTCCCTTGTTATCCTTTAAAAAGAGAACGAGCATCCAGGATGTCTTTCAGTTGATAGAAAGGTTTTCCTGCTTTCGCCTTTGCCAATATTTCCGGTACCGGAAGTTTAGCCTTAGTGATTAGACTGATTGCTTCCTTAGGTCCGCCTAAGAAGTCTACGAATGCAGATGCTGGAGCCCAATTAAATCCTGTTCCCATTGCAAGGTCAGTCATTTCCTTTGTCTCTACAACTTCTCCTACGAGAGAAAGAGAGTAGCTTACATAGCGAGCGATGAAGTAACGAGCGATATCCGCTTCGAGTCCTTTTGCTTCTTTCACTATGTTCATAGCACCGATATAATCTGCCTCACCCATTCTGCGGTTTGCTTCTTTGATGAAAGGAATATCGAATTTAGGAACCGGAACAAAAAGATCGCCTTTGATATCGTAGTAAAGCTTCTCTTTTTTTCCTTCAGGAGTCTTGGTCATTTTGTAAAGACCTTGTCCCGATTTTCTTCCTAAGTCTCCGCGATCGATCAGCTTCTGGAAATAACCAGGAAGTTTGAATGTAGAATGAGCCGCGTCCTTAGTCATCTCATAGAGGTTGTCTACGATTGCTTTGTGCACGTCCAAACCAACGAAGTCAGCAGTGTCCAGAGGAGCCATTGCTCTTCCGGTGTAACCGCTCATGATTGCATCGATTAGCGCGATACCACCTTTGTCGGAATATTCTTCCGCTTTGATGGCAGCCTCGTTAATAAGCTGGAATCCGATTCTGTTACCGGCAAACGCAGGAGTATCGTTCGTATAAACGACTGCGCGTCCAAGGGTCTTAGCGAGATATTCTCCTAATTTCTTGGTAACTTTTTTATCGTTCCCTGCGTGAGTCACTAATTCGCAAAGGATCATTTTGTACGGAGGGTTGAAGAAGTGAGTTCCGTAATAGTGTTTCTTTCCGTCTTCGTCAAAAGCATCAGCCAGACGAGCGATAGAAAGTCCGGAAGAAACCGTGGAAACGATTGTGCCGGGTTTACGAGCCTTAGCGATCCTCTTATTGATCGGCTCTTTTACTTCATAGCTTTCGGCGACGAGTTCGAAAACCCAATCGGATTCAGAAACAGCTTTTTCCAAATCTTGGTCATAAGAACCGGGAATTAATCTAGGACGGATCGTATCCGTTTTGATGGAAGAAATTGCTTTCTCGATCCCTTCTTTAGCTTTATTTACGTCCCGAGCCAGCATGTGAACTTTTGCCTTTCCAAAGGCTGCCACAATAGCTGCGGATCCGGCGCCCATAGTCCCATTAGCGCCAAGGACGGTTACGGTTTTGATTTCCCTCATGAATATACCAACATCTATAGGTTTTTTAGAGTTAATCCCTGTTTAAAACAGGACTTTGGGAGGGAAAGGCTTTTTTCGACCCCCAAATGCCTGCTTTAGCCGTTTTCTATAAGACTTTGTAGAACGGACGTTACGTTCGAAATAAACACTGTTTGCGAAAAATTTTTCGTTTTTCCTGTATTGAATCACAGTTTGCGCCTAATTAGAGCATGGTCAGCGCTTTCTGGAGATCTGATTTTGTCTTGGGCGCTTTTAAATAAGCACTAACGGAAGGGGAGAATATTCCCCGCAAAGGATAACTCGTTCTAGGGATATAGCTATTTATCACGTTTCTTTGTTATAGGCGGATTAGGTTTCCCGCTTGCCTCCACTCAGACGCGAATATAATGCTTCCGATAATTTAGATTAATAAGCGAAGAACTATTAGTTGGGATCTTTTTCGGAGGGATTCGCTTTTATGAATATAGAGAAGAGCTTAATAGACATTCTCTGGGTTTTAGTTTGTTCCGGCTTGGTTTTGATCATGCAGGGAGGATTTCTGGTCTTAGAGTCAGGACTGACACGAGCAAAGAATTCCATCAACGTAGCGATCAAGAACGTTGCCGATTTCGGAGTCGCCACTCTTCTCTTTTACACATTCGGTTTCGGGCTCATGTTCGGAGCATCTTGGAACGGGATCATAGGAACTTCTTTATTCTCGCCAGTCTTTCCGGAAGGAAAGGCGTGGCCTCCTACATTCTTCTTATTCCAACTCGTGTTCTGCGGAACTTCGGCGACTATAGTCTCTGGAGCAGTTGCAGAAAGATTAAAATTTCATTCGTATCTTTTAGCGACGGCTCTTATTTCCGGAGTGATCTATCCGATCGCAGGACATTGGTGTTGGGGAGGAAGTTTAACTGGAGAAGAGCATGGATGGCTCGCGTCCAGAGGCTTTCATGATTTCGCAGGTTCTACTCTAGTGCACAGTGTGGGAGGTTGGGTTTCTCTCGCCCTTCTTCTCGTAGTAGGACCTCGGATCGGAAGATTTCCAGAAGGCGGAGAAGCCAAGACGGTTACAGGAAGCAACTTACCGATGGCAATGCTCGGAGGAATTCTTCTTTGGTTTGGATGGATGGGCTTTAACGGAGGAAGTACATTAGGATTTAATGAAAAAGTCCCCGGCATCATCTTGAACACGATCATTTCTTCAGGATTTTCTTTGATGGTAGCCATGCTATCTGCTTGGTTGATCAAAGGATTTCCAGAAGCGACTGCTCCTTTGAATGGTTCTCTTGCAGGACTCGTTGCGATTACCGCGGGAGCCGACTGCTTTACTCCGATCCAGGCCGCGATTATCGGAAGCATTGCAGGTGCAATGGTACTTCCTTCCGAAAAACTCTTAGAAAGATTTAAGATAGACGATGCAGTCGGAGCTATACCGGTCCATTTGATCGGCGGTATCTGGGGAACCATCGCAGTAGGCCTCTTCGGAAATCTGAAATTAATCGATCCCAATATAGAAAGGTCTTCTCTCTTACTCACCCAAGTAATCGGCATAGTTTCCGTGGGAGGATTCGCATTCGGTTTGTCTTGGTGCATCTTTCAGCTTCTGAATAAATTCTCTTCTCTCCGAGTCGATGGGGACGAGGAAAGAATGGGACTGAATATTTCCGAGCACAAGGCAACTACCGAGCTTATAGATCTCTTCTTAGCGATGGACTACCAAAGAAAAACCGGTGATCTTGCTGTAGATGTTCCCGTGGAACCTTTTACCGAAGTCGGTCAGATCGCAGAACGTTACAATTTGGTCTTAGATACAGTGAGGACCACTCTTGCGGAGAATGAAAAGGCGAGAATTGAGATCGCTAACGCTTATGAAAAGGTACAAATAGAGCAAGATAAAGCGGAGAAGTTGCTTCTCAATATTCTTCCGGGAAGCATTGCGGAGGAATTAAAGTCCAACGTAGGTTTGATTGCGGACAGTCATCCGAATGTATCAATCCTTTTCGCCGATATAGTCGGGTTTACCAAGATCTCGGCCTCAATGAAGCCTGAATCAGTGGTTCGTATCTTAAACGAAGTTTTCTCTCATTTCGATGTATTAGCAGAAAAATACGGACTGGAGAAGATCAAGACCATCGGAGACGCATATATGGCCGTAGGAGGCCTTCCAGTGCCGAATCAAATGCATCCTCTGTTAGTTGCTCACATGGCTTGGGACATGAAGGAGATACTTTCTAGGTTCCGATTGAAGAGAATGGGTACGAAACTTCGCATGAGGATAGGGATCAACACTGGTCCAGTTGTCGCAGGAGTGATTGGAACTAAGAAATTCATCTACGATATCTGGGGAGATGCGGTCAATCTAGCTAGTAGAATGGAATCTCATGGAGTTGCAGGTGAAATTCAGGTAACGGAATCGACTGCAGATCTAATCAGATCCGATTTTGCTTTAACTGAAAGGGGAGAAATCAAAGTAAAAGGTAAGGGTTTAGTCAAAACCTTCTTAATCAGTCATAGACTTCGCTCTCCAGAAGAGAGCTTCGGCAATCTAGGATACTCATTCAGTGCGAGTTAACGATTTAATCTAAGTATAATGAATCGTTTTAACTTGTTTAATGAAAGAAAATGAAAAAAGATTTTACTCTTTTTGCTCCAAGTCTTACGAGTGGAAATTTACTCTAGAAATAACGGAAAGATTTCCCCCAGATACAAGGAGTATCTACCATGGTAGCTAAGAAGAAAGCAAAGAAGAAAGCCGCACCTAAGAAAAAGGCGGCCAAAAAGAAAGTAGCTAAGAAAAAGCTAGTCAAAGCCCCAAAAAAGAAAGCAGCAAAGAAAAAGGTCGCTCCTAAGAAGAAAGCAGCGGCTAAAAAGAAAACTGCTTCTAAACCGGTGGCTCGTCCTGCAGCTCCAGTTGCAACCCCCGAGCCTACGCCTGCACCAAGCCTGTTTCCTTCCGGAGGATTCGGTGGTTCAAGCGAAGGAGAAAGCAACGACTAAGTTTGCTTTTTCTCGGATAAAACTGGTCCCGCTCCCTTTGGGGAGCGGGATATTGCTCGTCTCCCTTCTATTACTTCTCCCCAATATCATATATAGCCAAAGCCATTCGCCTATATACGCGAAGGTCCTATGCCTAAATTCTCCAGAAGGATGCGAATGCAAGATCTCGGAGAATAAGAGCGCTCGCATCTTTCACGGAGAAGCTGCCGTTCTAGAAGAGTTCCCACAGAACACCGAATACTGGAAGATACGAACTTCAAAGCAAATTTGTCAGTATCCTCGTAAGAATTTAAAGGCACTCGGATACCAAAGTTCATTTCGTCCGATGCAAACGAGTCGGGACCATTCCCCAAAATCTTTGTATCAATTGCTCCAACAAGAAGATGCAGATCGATTAGAAAAGACAGAGTCTCAAAGTTTAGGAATCTATTATCCTACCTATTATCATCTCGCTTTAGAAGAAGCGTTTCCCGGAACAGAGATCGCAGCGTATTCCCCTTCTGGAAAAGAAATCGGTAGAGCTTCTGCAACATTCCTAGAGCAGGTTCGTTGGGAAGGAAGCGGAATCGCCAAGGATGGAAAGAAGTACCATTTTGCTGGAGAAGGAAAATACGAGCTCTACGATCTGGAATGGGGTTGGGGAGCCGGATATGGATACCAAGTATATCCGTATCGAACGATTGCGATCAGTTTTAAGGATCTATGCGAGAAGCTTCGCTCAAAGATCTCTTCTTGCAGTAAGTCCAAGGTGATCGGTGCACTTGCCTACATACCTAAAATCAAAGAGAAGAGGATCCGAATGCAGGACGGAAAGGTTCACGACGGATACTTTTGTCTGAATGATACCGGATCGCCTCTATACATCCGAGACGATCGAATGGATATCTTTGTAGGAGTTCACGGCGGAGGAAGTCCCTATCAGCCTGCAGAACTTTCTAGAAATACATTCTTGGATGCAGGGATTTTTCCCTTATACCCTTCGGATTGGCGAATGTACACATCCGAAAAGGAAAGATTTTGGTGTCCTCAAGAGAAACTTCCCCGCAACCCGTATTCGCCTTCCGAAACGGAATGCAAATTGGATTATCATGCAATTGCTCCGGAGAAGGGAATGGAAATGCGAATTTTCTTTAGAAAGGACGGAAGTTTAGTCCGCTGCAAACCTTAGGAAGAGATCGCGTGATCCACTAAGATCAGTATATTGATCAGGAAAAGATGCAATATACTAAAGAAGAAGAATCCTCTCGCAAACTTAGGCTCCGGATTTCTCAAAAGCTTTATCGAAAGATAAATGATAGAGATACTTAAAATCACAGAAGCCGCCATATAAAGCACACCCATCGAAGGCTCGGCCCAATAGAAAGCGAATACGGAACCTACATAGAGAACAGTATAAAATAGAATAGAGCGTCCAGTTTCCTTTACACCCTTAACTACCGGGAGCATAGGAAAGTTTGCGTCGCTGTAATCTTCTTTTAAGAAAATTGCAAGTGCCCAGAAGTGAGCCGGAGTCCATAAGAAAATCATTAAGAACAGAATCCAAGCAGGCAAAGGAAGATCATTGCAAACAGCGGCATACCCGATTAAAGGTCCTACACAGCCTGCGACACCGCCAATTACGATGTTCTGGTGAGTTCTAGGTTTCAGTAAGATCGTATAAAGAAAAACATAAGCGAGCAATGCTGCAAACGCACAGATCGCAGTCAGTAGATTTGCAAAATAATACAGGATCCCAAATGCGAGTCCGGTCATCAAGAATCCTACGATCACTGCAGTAGTGATGCTGATCCTTCCTGCGGGGATTGGGCGATTCGCAGTGCGTTTCATCTTTGCGTCTCTATCCTTCTCCAAAGCTTGGTTGAAGATGAAGGAAGCAGAAGACATCAAGAATGTTCCGAACAAGGTCATGAAAAGAAGAAGTGCGCTGGGAGAACTAGGCGCTCCCAAATACATTCCTGGAATTGCAGTAGCTAAAACGAGAGAACTCACTCTCGGCTTGATCATCTGGTTCCAGTCGGAAAGGAAATCTTTCATCTTACGCTACCTTTTCCTTGGGCAGTTCGGAAGCCCTTTGCAACCAAATTGCATACACAGATAAGAATAAAAGCACAGCAATTCCAGTATGGGCCGCAGTAATCAGCTTCGGAAGCTTCATATAAACGTTCACAACTCCCAATCCGATTTGAATTAAAAGAAGAACGATCGCGATCCGAACGTATTTTTTGGCCTTCGGAGAGAATTCTCTCAATATTCCATAAAGGTTTATTATTAAAAGATAAAATGCTACCAGATAAGCTCCGAGTCTGTGTTGCACTTGGATTTGTATCTTAGGCTCTGGGACGGAAGGGATCCATTCTCCGTTGCAGGTAGGAAATTCCAAACAAGCAAGGCCTGCATAATTGGAACTCACTCTTCCTCCTAAGATGATTTGAAAGAAGACCAAGAGAACTCCCACAAGAAGAGGGATCTGCTCTTTCTTCAGAAGAGAATTGCCGGAAACGAATTCGTTTGTTCGATTCTCATTTCTTAAATGAATCGATTTCAAAGTAGCGGTAAAAATACAGAGTAAGAATAAGATCGCGTTAAGCAAGTGAAGATTCACAGTCGCAGGATCCAAGGACCAAAGAACAGTAAGTCCTCCTAAGGTCGCTTGAGATAGGATCAATAAGATCCCAACGATGAAATATGGTAGGAAAGGTTTGCGTAACTCTTTTACAGACGCAGTCCAAACAGTCCCGCCTATCAGAATGAAACCTAAGAACATAGAATAAAATCTATGACCGACTTCCATAAAGATTTTGAAATCAAAATCCGGGAAAACTTTTCCGAAGCAGAAAGGCCAATCAGGACAAGCAAGACCTGAATCAGTTGCTCTTACTAATGGTCCGTATAAAAGATTTAAAAAGATAAGTACTGTATATATAACAAGAAAGCGAGAAAACTTTCCGAAATGAGAATAATTCGATGCGGTCATTCTGTTTCTCTCGGAAGATCCGAGCTTTGTTACCATACTTGAACGGGCGGCATTTGGAGCAAGAGATTTGGTAACTAGTGATTTGAACCGTAGTTTGCTCTGAGACTGATTCTCACGGATTTTATGTCGAATATGATTCTTCATGAAAGCTTAAAAACAAAAAGGCTTCCAAAAAAAGTATAGGTCTTCGAGACTGGTTGCATCTTCGCTTTTCAACTAAGCGAATCGCTTTTTTCTTATATTTAGGAGTCATTTCCCATGAGCCAAAACAACGACCATTACAATAAGGCAGGTTTTTGGACATTCGTGGTCGTGTTGGCCGCAAACATTCTTTATTTTGTATATCTTAGCGCATTCCATCACGGAGTGAAAGACTACAACCAAGTAGCTCCTTCTAACACTTCGGCGCCGGCGAAATAAGGAAGATCGCAAGGACTAAGAACTTGGTCTCTCGCAATACACCGCAGCGGTTTCAAAAAGTTGCTGCGGTTCTAATATTCTTCCTACCTTTCTTCTCCCTTTTATCTTATGATTCGGAAAGAGTTCTACCAGCTCATGCTGTTCCTCCCGAGTTAGAAGGAGTAGGCTTAGAAGAAAAGCTAGGTAACTCAATCGATACGAATTTAACCTTCATTGACGACGAAGGAAAGCAAGTTCGGATCGGAGATTATCTGAAAGAAGGCAAGCCTCTTCTTCTCACCTTAGTTTATTATAGATGTCCTACTCTTTGTAATCTTTATCTAAACGAACTTTCTAACGCTCTTAAAGAATTAAGTTGGGAAGTTGGTAAAGAATTCAACTATGTGGCCGTAAGCTTTGACCCGAAAGAAAAACCGGACCTCGCAAAACAAAAAAAAGAGGTTTATGTCAAGGATTACGGTAGAGGGAACGGAAGCGGTTGGAGCTTTCTAACAGGAAACGATCCCGAGATCAAGACACTTGCATCCAGTCTTGGTTTCACTTATAAATGGAATCCTTATAACGATCAATGGGTTCACGTATCCGTTGCGTATGTCATTACTCCCGAAGGAAAGATTTCACGATATTTGAAAGGAATTCCTGTGGAGGAGCGCACGCTTCGTTTGTCTCTTGTGGAGGCTGGAGATGGCAAAATCGGCGATTTGACCGACCGTGTTGCCCTTTTTTGCTTCCAATTTGATCCATCCAAAAATAGGTATACATTATACGCGTTCAATATCATGCGAGTCGGCGGTTTTCTCACCGTCCTCGTTCTTGCAGCGTTCTTATTCCTCTTTTGGAAGAAACAAAACTCGTCTAGTACAGTATAAAAAAAGGAAGGAGTGATTTCGATCCGATGAACTGGTTCTCTTTTATTCCGGCGACAAGCTTTATGCCGGTTCCAGCGACTAAAGAATCGGGAGATGTGGATAATCTTTACATCTTTCTTCTTGTTTCGGGCCTTATCTCTTTTATCATTCTCATCGGGGGGATGGTAATATTCATTTTCAAGTATAGAAGGAAAACTGAGGACCAAAAAAGCGCGTACATTACGCACAATACTCTAGCTGAGTTTCTTTGGTCTTTTATTCCTTTTGTGATCATGATGGTCATTTTTGCTTGGGGATGGAATGTGTTTCACGATCTTCGCAAAGTCGGCGTAAAAGGCGACGTTGAAGTTCACGTAACAGCTCGTCAGTGGGCTTGGACTTTCAAATATGCGAATGGTATCGAGGTAAACAGCCCTACAGGCGATAAACTGGAGCCGAACATTCCTGAATCCACTCTCTTAAAACCTGAGATCGTAGTGGTTCCGGTAGGCAAAACCATCCGTTTTATCTTAACTTCCGATGACGTTCTTCATAGCTTCTATGTTCCTGCATTCCGAAACAAAATGGATGCGGTTCCTGGTAGAAGAACTACTTTCACTTTCACTCCGATTGAGAAAGGGGACTTCACTGTATTCTGTACTGAGTACTGCGGAACTAAGCACTCTAACATGATGGCTACGATTCGAGTGGTTGATTCAGAGCAATTCACAGCATGGCAAGCTGCCGAGATCGGTAAAAAAGCCGGAGCTGCGGATGCTGGTCCTGCGCAAAGAGGAGAGGCCTTGTTTAAAGGAAGCCTTGGTTGCAGCGGATGTCACTCTCTCGACGGTTCCAGAATTGTTGGTCCGAGCTTCAAGGGACTTTACGGCAATAAACGAGACTTTGCCGACGGATCTTCCGTAGTTGCCGACGATGCTTATATCAAACAATCAATCCTTGTTCCTACCGCGAAAGTCGTGGCTGGATTTCCTCCTGCGATGTCTTCCTTTCAAGGAAGGATCAAAGAGGACGAGATCAAGGATATCATCGAATTCATTAAGACCCTTAAATAGGATTACGGACAAATGGCCCACGATCAACATAACTACCTGAATCACCAAAAGGGGATTTGGTCCTGGCTTACGACTTTAGATCATAAGCGTATCGGGATCATGTATTTTATCGCAATCATGAGCTTCTTCTTTTTAGGAGGGGTCTTTGCACTTTTGGTTCGCGCTGAATTATTTACACCGGGGAAAACTCTTTTCTCTGCAGACGTTTACAATAGAATGATGACTTACCATGGAGCCATTATGGTGTTCATGGTAATCGTTCCAGGGATTCCTGCAATCTTCGGAAACTTCGTTCTACCGATCATGATCGGAGCGAAAGACGTTGCCTTCCCAAGATTGAACTTAATGAGCTGGTACATGCTGATGATCGGAGCTGCGATCACCGGTTCTACTCTGTTCATGCAAAACGTAGATACCGGTTGGACTTTCTACACTCCATACTCTTCTATCAAGACGGGAATGGGTGTGATTCCGATGGTTTTGGGAGTATTCATCATTGGATTCTCCTCCATTCTAACAGGTCTGAACTTCATCGTTACTACCCACAAGCTTCGCGCTCCTGGAATGACGATGACGAGAATTCCTCTGATGGTTTGGGCATTGTATTCCACTGCTATTCTACAGGTTCTCGCAACTCCAGTACTCGCGATCACTCTGCTTCTTTTGATTGCAGAAAAGACTTTGGGTGTTGGTATCTTCGATCCTCAATTGGGTGGAGATCCGGTTCTGTTCCAGCACTTCTTCTGGTTCTATTCTCACCCTGCGGTTTACATCATGATCTTGCCTGCGATGGGAGTGGTTTCCGAGTTGGTTGCTACATTCTCTCGTAAGACGATCTTCGGATATACCGCAATCGCTTACTCTTCCTTAGCGATCGCAGGAGTTTCCTTCTTGGTTTGGGGACACCACATGTTCGTGTCTGGACAATCCGAGTTTGCGGGAGTTCTGTTCTCTTTCATCACGATGCTTGTAGGTGTTCCTACTGCGATCAAGTTGTTCAACTGGATTGCAACCATGTATAAGGGAAGCATTCGCTTGGATTCTCCGATGTTGTTTGCGATCGGGTTCATGTTCCTATTCACCATCGGCGGTTTGACCGGAGTGTATCTGGCTTCTACCGGTATTGACATTCACTTCCACGATACTTACTTCGTGGTTGCTCACTTCCATTACGTGATGGTTGGAGGAACTTTGATGGCTCTTATGGGAGCCTTGATCTACTGGTTCCCTAAGGTTACCGGTAAGCTTTATAACGACACAATCGGAAGAATTTCCTGGGTATTCATCTTCTCCGGATTTAACGTAACTTTCTTCCCTCAATTTATTTTGGGAAATATGGGAATGCCTCGTAGATACTACGATTATCTTCCTACATTCACCGAGTTGAACCAAATGTCTACTTTCGGATCTTGGTTGATTGGAACCGGATTCTTGGTTGGATTCTTTGGAGTAATCTTTGCTCTCCTGAAAGGGAAAGAAGCAGGAATGAATCCTTTCGGAGGAAAAACTTTGGAGTGGACTATTCCTTCTCCTCCTCCACACGAAAACTTTGATAAGACCCCAGTACTGACCGGAGGGCCATATGAGTACCGCTAATCACGCGGGTGCGGGTTTCCACCACGCTCATCACTTCGATAGCGCGGAGCACCAATACGAATCTTCTAAACAAGGGATTTGGTTATTCCTAGTAACAGAGATCCTGATGTTCGGGGGACTGTTTGTCGGATATTCAATCTACCATTCATTGTATCCTCAGATTTTCCATGCGGGAAGTAAGCAGCTTTCCGTTACTCTGGGAGCTTTGAACACAGTTGTTCTTCTCTTTAGTTCCTTTACCATGGCGTTGGGAATTAACTATGTGCAAAGAGGACTCAGAAACAAGGCAATCATCGCATTAGCGGTAACGATTGCTTGTGCCGGTATCTTCATGGTTGTGAAATACTTCGAGTACACTCACAAATTCCACGTAGGAACTGTTCCTGGCAAATACGCATACGAAGAAGAACTCAGTCCTTCTGGTGAGAAAGTCACTCGAGTAGGCGCTCTTCTTGCAGAAGCTTCTAAGCTTAGCGTAGAAGAAAGAGAGCATAAATTGCATCTCGATGAGACCGAATACGAGCATTTAACTCTTTTGAACAATACCAAGAATTGGCCTTTGTTCTTCGGATTCTATTTCGTAATGTCCGGTATTCACGGTTTGCACGTTCTTGCAGGAGCCTTCTTGATCTTCTGGGTGCTTTTGAAAGTAATCCGAAATAAAGTAGGTCCTGAATACTACACTCCGGTAGAAGGCGTGGGCCTTTTCTGGCACGTAGTCGACTTGATCTGGATTTACCTCTTCCCTCTACTCTATTTAGTGGGATAAGTTCAGAAGAAACATAGAGCGGAGAAATTCTCCGCTTCGTTTGAAAGCCGAAACATTGTTTCGGCTTTTTCTTTTTATTTGGCTTATTTCATTCTATTTTCGCTCAAAAATTCATCCTAACTTTAGTTGAATAACTAATCTCAACTCATCGCGATTCGTTATTCGTTGAGACGTACGACTCATGTAGAGGGAAGTTTATGAGCGAGCGAAACGGTAATTACCTACAGTACTTTAAAAGAACTTTGTCCTGGCTTAAAACTTCAGATCATAAGCATATTGGATTTCTCTATTTTATTACGATCATAAGTTTCTTCGTATTGGTCGGAGTTTATGATCTTTCCTCTCGCTTAAAATTATCAAGTACGGATGCTCAGAACTACGCTGGTTTTTATAATAGAATATTGTTCTATTATGGAATTGTTATACTGATTGCGACGACCATTCCAGGAATTTTTGGAAATTTTATTCTACCAACAGCGATTGGAGCTAAGAACTTAATTTTTCCGAAATTAAACTTATTGAGTTGGTGTTTATTTGCGATCGGGTTGACCGCGATCGTTTTTGCCCTCGTTTCACGAAATGCGGATTATTATTCGACATTGTATACTCGGTACAGTGAAGCCGGCACTGATATGAGAATGATTTACCTAGCTTCGGGGATATTTATTCTCTGTTTTTCTTCCTTCTTGAATAGTTTAAACTTTATAATAACCTTTCATATTTCAAAAGCACCTAATGTTGGACTAAGTAAAATTCCTTGGAGAGCTTGGGCGCTTTATCTCAGCGTAATTTTTCAAGGTATAGCAATTTTTTCTTTAGTGAGTATAGCTTCCTTGTTTCTTTCTGATAAAAATTCGTTAGTAGGAATGTTTGCCTCAGGATTGGTGGGAGATCCAAAGCCAATAGAATATGCGTTCACACTCAATTTTTCTCCCTTTGTTTTATATTCGATGCTTTTGCCGGCAGTCTGTTTGATTTCCGAGTTGATACTAGCTTATTCTCGCAAGTTGATTTTTGGATTCATTGCTACTGCGTATTCTTTTTCGGTGATTGTTGGAACTCTCGTCTTTGTTTGGATTCGTTACAAATTTGGATCTGGTAAATCAGATTTTACGAATATTCTTTTTTCTTTAATTTTTATCTTCGTCGGAATCGTGATAGCGATCTGGTTATTTCAACGGATTGTTTTAAGATTTAGAAAGAATATGCGATTCGATTCTCCTGTATTATTTGCAAATGGATTCATATTCTTGTGCGTTATCGGAGGTTTGGTAGAAATTTATAACTACTTCATATCGATACAAACTGAAGTTCATTTGCATGATACATATATTGTAGCAAACCATTCCTTTTATATCGTGATAGGCGGGACTGTAATGGCTTTGATGGGAAGTTTTGTTTATTACTTCCAGGAGGTTACTCACAAAATTTACAGCGATCTTTTAGGAAAGATTTCGTGGCTGTTTATCTTTTCCGGGTTCAATATTAACTTCTTCTCTCAATTCATTTCGAATCTGGAAACCCCTGGTACAAACCACAATTATCAGCCCCGATTTATGGAATTGGATCAAGTATCTGCTTTTGGATTTTGGCTAATTGGCATTGGACTTTTGGTAAGTTTAATCGGTGCAATGCAAGCTCTACTGGCTGGAAAACAGGCTGAAACGAATCTTTAAACGTTTCCGGCAAACTGGATCTCTTTTGAATTCGTATTTTGTAAAATTTCAATCGGGCAAGAATTTAAAATCCCTTAAAAAACCGTGGAGAAACGGCGATTCTTGCCGATATTTAAAGAGAGCACCGTACTGTCCGTGCTTTTGGTATCATCCATGCAAAACATAGATTATTCGAGAAGACTCAAACAAACCGGGAATAGAGGCCAAACCTCTCGTCCTGGAGAGTCCTTTCCTACCGTGCAAACCATCCAGCATGTTCGAGGAGCCTCTTCTCCCATTCGCTCTTTTCCGAGTTCTCGTTCGATCTTTCTGGTTTTAGTGGGCGCGATCTCCATCTTTACCGGAGGAGTCGTCGTGGGTTTGCGGCTGGACCAAAAGGAGCAGGCATTCGCTCAGAACGAGACCCAGTCCTTTTATAATGCAGGAAAATCCTCTCAGAGAGTGGAGCAGTCTGTGGAAGAAAGAGAAAATTCTTCGTCCGGCTCTTCTGCCTCTTCGAGCAATTCGGATCCTGCGGAAAATGTTTCCGTTTCCAACTCAAATGCACCGGCACCTTCTAACGGTCTCAAATATCCAGCCCGTTCCGATAAGGAAAATTATTTCCTATCCATTCCCACAGGAGACTCGCTGGAAGCCATGGAGATTGGAAAAAAATTGCTGAGAGCAAGACCTGAGTTCCAAGGAAGATTCTTCCGATCGAAGCAGGGAGAGTTGTACGTCGGCTACTTCTACGGAAAAGAAGAAGCAATGAAAGCTTTAGACCTAATTCGTCCTTTGAACGATCCAATCTTCCATCGCACCGCGGTTCATAAACAACAGTTCTAAGAAAATCTAGCATCTTCTTCGCTTAGAGACTCAAATTCATTTTTTCCTTGACTTTGCCCCAAAATTTGCTATATTTTTGGGCAGAGTTTTAACGGAAGTCTTAATACTAATTGGCTGGCAAAAAGAAACAATCTGGCTACGATCATGGCGTAGGTGACTACGTCGTCTATCCGATCCACGGAGTAGGTGAAATCACCGAAATCGCTAAAAAAGTTATCCTGGGAAAGAAAAAAGAGTGCTACGTAATGGAAATCCAGGGTAGCAAGATGAAGGTTATGATCCCGGTCGATAAGGCTAAACAGGTTGGAATACGACCTATTATCGACAAGAAGGACATTAAGAAAGTAATCAATCTGCTCAAAAAGGATGAGGTCGATACTGAAGAGGACTGGAAGATCAGGTACCAAAATAACCTGAACAAAATTAAGTCCGGATCGATCTTCGAAGTGGCGGATGTGTGCAGGAATTTATTCCGTAGGGCAAACGGTAAAGAACTGTCCATCATGGAGCGTAAGCTCTACGAGAGTGCATACAATCTCGTAAAGATGGAAGTCGCCCTAAGCAAAGGTGTTTCTCAAGAAGAAGCGGGAAACCTAGTTTCAGATGTTTTAGCTAGTACATTTGCTCCGGGAGAAAGAGTTCCCGTAGCCGCAGTAGATATAGACGAAGAATAAATCCGGTAAAACTCGAATCTATATTCGAAGGATTTGAGTTATGGCATATTTCTATAAAGGCTTAACAGCCATCGTACTCTCCTCGGTGTCGTTCTTTGTAACGCAGAAACAAACTCAGGAGCTAGTATTTGCAGGCTCTAGTGCGGGGCTTGTACTCGTAATTTCTCTCGTACTTTTGTTCGGTGAAAGCAAACTATTCCCTAAGCTTCGTGGAGATGTTATTTTCTGCGTAGGCGTTGGGACCCTGATCGGTTTCGGAGTTGCATGGTTTTTAGGAACTGTGATCCGTTTTGAAGAACTAAACCTAGCATTGTATTTGATCTTGGGACTCTTTGGCGCACGCGCCGGAAAGTCATTCGCAAAGGATCCCGGCCTTTCTGTTTTTGGCGGAGGCGGTGGAGGTCCTACTTCGTTAGTCGATCCATTTGGCGTCGCTTCTATCAACAAAGACGAAGTTAGGGACAAGATCCTAGACACTTCTGTGGTTATCGATGGAAGAATATTAGATATTGCTGATACGCATTTTATCGATGGTCCTCTCATTCTTCCCAACTTCGTGTTGAGAGAGATCCAGTTGATCAGCGATTCTTCTGATCCGATCAAGAGAGCAAGGGGCCGCAGAGGTTTGGAGATGTTGAACAAGCTCCAAAGAAAAGGCTCTATCGAAGTAAAGATCACTTATAAAGACTATTCCGACACGAGAGAAGTGGACGCGAAATTGATCAAACTCGCTAGGGACACCGGCGGTAAGATCGTAACCAACGATTTTAATTTGAACAAGGTAGCGGAACTCCAAGGCGTGAAGGTGCTGAACCTGAATACTCTCGCTAATGCTCTTAAACCTGTTGTTCTTCCTGGCGAAGAGCTTGGCATCCAAGTTATCAAAGAAGGTAAGGACGAAAACCAAGGCATCGGCTATCTAGAAGATGGAACCATGGTAGTGATCGAGAACGGCGGACATTTGGTCGGTAAAGAAGTTAAGGTTACTGTGACTTCTATCATCCAAACTGCTGCCGGTAAGATGATCTTTACTAAGGCCAACGGAAACGGTGGTGGCGGCTCCGAGAAGGGAGACCGTAGTAATGAAAAAGAAAACCGCGGCAACAAGGGTGGTGATAGAGAAGATCGCAATCGCTATGACCGCCAAGACAGAGGCGGAGAGGATAGAGGAAACCGTAAGGATTTCCAAAATAAGAACCAAAATCGCGGAAACTACCAAGATAGAAGCGACAGAGGGGACGATTTCGGAAATCGTAAGGATTTCCAAGACCAACAACAGCAACAATAGTCTTCGGAGATTTGTTCCTAAAGAGACAAAATACGGGTTGGATTTACGACTTGCTTCTAAGTCCGACCCGGTTCCGAATTGACGGTATCTTGTAGCAAAAAAAAATTGAAATACGATCTCAATAAGGAGAGCCCAATGCAGGCCCAGACGCAAGTGAAGGGACTGAAGGAGCTCGGAATCGAGCCCTCCGAAGTCTTCCATAACCTTTCATACGACGAAATTTTCGAACACGAGAAGAATAACGGAGAAACGGTCCTTTCTTCCAACGGAACCATGATGGTTGATACCGGGATTTTCACCGGCCGTTCCCCTAAAGACAAATATTTTGTAGATGAACCTACTTCTAACAAAAATATTTGGTGGTCTCATATCAATTTCAAAGCGTCGGAGCAAGTCTTCGATGAGCTTTATGAGAAATGTGTAAATTACCTTAGCGGTAAAAAACTTTATGTTTTTGACGGATACGCTGGCGCGAACCCTGAAACCAGGATCGGTCTGAGAGTCGTTTCTGAGAAAGCATGGCAGCACCATTTCTGTACTAACATGTTCCTTCGCCCTAGCAAGGATGAATTGGCGAACCTTCTTCCTGAGTTCACAATCATCAACGCTTGCGGCGTTAAGAACGAGAAATACAAAGAGCACGGTCTGAACTCGGACGTATTCGTAATCTTCCACCTTGGCAAAAAACTTTGCATCATCGGTGGAACCGAATACGGCGGAGAAATGAAGAAAGGTATCTTCTCGGTAATGAATTATAAGTTACCGTTAGAAGGGATCGTTTCTATGCACTGCTCTGCAAATATCGGAAACAAAGACGGAGACACTGCTCTCTTCTTTGGACTTTCTGGAACAGGCAAGACTACTCTTTCTACCGACCCGAACCGCAAACTGATTGGAGACGATGAGCACGGTTGGGACGATAACGGTATCTTCAATATCGAAGGCGGTTGCTACGCTAAGGTTATCAACCTCGATCCTAAGACCGAGCCTGAGATCTTCGAAGCAATCAAGAGAGACGCTCTTCTTGAGAACGTGGTTTATGATGAGAAGACAAAGGTCGTTGACTATTCTTCTGCAGCAAAAACTGAAAACACACGCGTTTCTTATCCTATCTACCATATCAAAAACATCCAAGTTCCTTCCAAAGGCGATCATCCTAAAGTGATCATCTTCTTGACTTACGATGCATTCGGAGTTCTTCCTCCTGTTTCTCGTCTGTCTATCGAACAAGCGATGTATCACTTCCTTTCCGGATATACTGCGAAAGTTGCCGGAACTGAAAGAGGAGTGAAAGAACCTACCGCTACTTTCTCCGCTTGTTTCGGAGCAGCGTTCATGACACTTCACCCAACTGTTTATGCTAAACTCTTGGGAGAGAAGATGCGCAAGCATAACGTTCGCGCGTATCTGATGAACACTGGACTGGTTGGTGGAGCTTATGGAACTGGTAAGAGAATGAATCTTCCAGCGACTCGTAAGATCATCGACGAGATCATGAACGGAAACATCGACAAGGCTCAATTTACCAAGCACCCGATCTTCCAAGTTGAATATCCTAAAACTGTAGAAGGTGTGGATAGCTCCATTTTGGATCCTCGCGAGGCTTGGGCTGATAAAGCAGCTTACGATGAGTCTTCTAAGAAACTGGCAGGCATGTTCATTGAGAACTTCAAGAAATATGCCGAAGGTTCCAAAGACTACGATTTCACCGCTTTCGGACCTCAATTAGGTTAATCGAAACCGCTTTGAATACAAAAGGAGTAGGGGGTTTTCCTCTTACTCCTTTTTTTATGCCTTATAGGATCGTAAGTTCTTGACAAGGTGTTGTGCGCCGCATAAATAATTAATATATAAAGAAAGGACAGACGCATGGAAAAGGAAATCAAAGAAGCATTGAATTTCGCGATCGGAGCTGCTAAGACTCTGAGAGAACAAGCTGATAGTATTCTTTTGAAAGTGGAAAAAGAATTTAAGGAACTCTCCGCAAAAGGTTCCCAGGATCAAAGTGAAGTCGCTAATAATCTTCGTAAATATATCGAAGACGCGTTACGCTCCGTTGAAGGTCTTGCTGGTCAGGTAAATACCAAAGTAGAAGAAGTGAAAAAAGATTTCGGAAAGAAAAATTCTAACGGTTCTGCCGGCTGATCCCTATTCGAACCTTAAGATCCGGATCGGATCCATACTTTCGCGTATCATTCTCCTAATCTAATCATTTCAAAGCCTGGGATCGTCCGATCCTAGGCATAACCATTTCGCTAATCTTTCTCTATAGGATATCGGCGGAGGACTTTCCATCTCCAGCTCGAAAGAAGTATTCCAGAGAGAAACTCCTCTCTCAAATTTGATGCTTAAGATTTCAAAGATCTTTTCTCTGTGAGTGCTAAACCAAGTAGAAGGTTCGAATCCTTCCTCAGTCAAATAACCTTCTAATAGATCAATCGTCCTATAATCGGAAGCGAGCGCAGAATAAGAGAAAGAATCGTCTGCGAATTCTGAGAAGATCTCTTCCCATTCTTCTGCACGATTTCTTTCTTTGTTTCTACAATCGTACGCTTGGCAAATGGAAGCTCCATAAAAGGAATAATTCTGACTGCGAGCATCTCCGGAATACACCGGATGGATCATGCATCCTATCCTGCTTCTCACCTTAGTTTCAGAATGATCAGAAGGAATTTCTTCCGTAAGCATACCTAGAAAAGGACAGTTATAAGTTAACGGGTCCTTCTTTACGAAATTTTTTTCTGCGTCTTCTCTAACTTTGCGGAACTCAGCCATTGTATATGGCTTTGCAAAGTCTACAGTTTGCTGAAAGGTTTCGGTCCTTTCTTTTAAAACGTTTCTTAATTTATCTGCAGGAAGTTCTAGATTGAAGAGCCCGCAACATGCTCCGCAAGAAAACGGAACATTAGCGGAAGGCTGGCAAAGTCCCACTCACATACCGCCGTGAGGCAGATTTCCCGATTTGGAGGATAAGAATCCTAAAAAGGCCAACTCTAGATCTTTGGTCTCCGGATTTTCAACAATACTGCAATTTAAAGGAAAGATCTGCAGCCTATCTTCATGGAATACAATTACCTTACCTCGATACTTCTCGATTTGCTCTCCTATAAAGTCCTGTTTGATCATTGGGGCTGCTACCAAAGAGGACTCAGGCTTTAAGCCTCGGAAGAACAAGTGTGTGTTGGAATTGGTAGATACTAAGAAGATGCTGATCCTCTCTAATTCCTCCAACTCCGTAAGAAGATTTTCGAAATAATATTGAAAGGTGATCAGATATCCGTCCGCGGATTCAGGTTGGATCTGTCCTTTAGAATAAAGATCCATCCATTGGATCATTTTCTGAATGGTATCCTTATTCGCGAAGAGTATCTCCGCAAGATCGGTGACCACAGGAGTGATCTCTAATTTTCTGAAATCATGTAGGCATTGAAAGATCAGTTCCCACCATCTTTCAATATTATAAGCATCATCCGGATTATTCGGGATGTACTTTCCTAAGGAATGGTTCTGGTGATCACTAAATAAGATCCCGCCAAGTATCTTGGAGAATTCTTCAAATGAACGGATCAGATATTCCATCAATTGGAAGGAAGTCAGTGATTCTTCTTTCTGTCTTTCAGTGAATTGATAATAAGAAGAAGCGATCGCGCTAGGATAGAATTTGAATATTAAAGAAGGATTAATGATCTTATGGACCGGTTTTCCTTTGGTAGGATCGGAGACTACTCGAATGATCGGCTGGCCATGCAGGCTATAATTCGTCCAAGTCAGATCGCTAGGATCATAATTTCTTCTAGCATGTTCTTTTGCGAGATATAAGGACTCGCCGATGCTCTTATCTGCAAATAAGTTCGTATAGAATTGGATCGTGAAGTCGATGGTGTTCTGGTTATCCGCGATCTCCCAATTTGTCCCAATAAAACTTTTGATGCCTGACATCAAAAATGATCCTGCGAAATTATTCATCAGGTCAGAATTCAGGTTTCGAGTCGTACTCTTGTTCGATTGGCAAGAGTTAGAAAAAACCATGTCTGTATTGAAGCCGGAGTTTTTGATCTCCCTTGCTTTTAGGATCTTTCCTTCGGAGATCAGCCATCCGTTTTCTAAAGGATCGTCCGAGAAATACAAATGTCCTGAGTAGTGAATGATATTCTTTCCTTTGATCAAGGAGAGAAGTTTCAATTTGGTAACCTGGCGTCCGCCTATGAATTCTATTTCTAAGCGCGAGCTTGGGACCTTTTCACTCAATACTCTAAAGAGTTGCTCTCCCTCTTTTTGCGCCCATTCCAGATCCTCGGTTGGATCTGCGATGATCAGCATTCTAAGCTTTTCTTTTTCTTTGAATGCAGCGCTATTGGATTCTCCTCGTACGGTCTTCCCTATGAAGAATTTGTCGGAGAGAAAGCAAGTGCCGTCGTGCAGGAGTTCCCACGGGATCACTCCTAACTTAGGATCAATATTAAAGTGCAGGAATTTTTCAGTAGTAAGTCTAAGCTTCTCTTGGATCGCAGATGGAAAGAATTGATCGTAGAATGTTTCTCCCAAGATCTTGAGATCGTGAAGAATATCCGTTTCAAGAGTAGGAGTTTGGACTGATTTCTGATGAATTGCGACGGAAACCCGAACTAAATTTTCGATTTCCTTAATATACTCGAGGATAAGGTCCTCGTCCATGGTAGATTGAAGGTGAGATTCGGACCCGCTGCCTGAGCTATCCAATACGTTGAATACGTTTACCGCACCGACTCTGTCTATAATTAGGTTCAGCATTTGAATCGAAAACTGCGCCTAAGTGTTTTCCTCCGATCGGACATAAAATCCGATAGAGGAAACCGGTTAGCTCGCCCTTAATCCAAAAGGATAAAGAGGTCGATCGATTTAGACAAGTCTTTTCCCTGAAACTCGACTGTGTACTTTCCTTCTCTCAATCCGGAGAAGTTTGTGATCCCTTCGGAATTGAATTGGTTAGAAAGGATGAATCTTCCGTCCTTAGAAAGATTTACTCTTTGGAAATCTTCCGGTCTAGGACATTCGATTTTGACACTTAAGTAAGCAGTTTCGTCAGTTTCTTGTACGACTTGGTAAGTGAACTTGCAGTCTTTATCTACCTTCTCTTCGAATACAATAAACTCGGATGCGGAAGGTGCTTTTGCTACTGCAGAACGCATAGCAGGCGCGTAATCCACGCGAGTATTGATTTGTAAGGTTTCGATCAGACTTCCGAAAAGTTGTGCTCCGGATTTTCCTAATTTCACTACGATAGATTCTTTGCCCTGTGCCTTACGGGACAGTTCTATCTCCACATATCTTTTCAGATATTCAGGAAACGGTTTTACCTGCCAGCCCTCATTAAGTTCGGCCTTGCTGAGGTCCAACTCCTCTTGGAAAGATTGGAATTGGTGTTGGCGGGCTGCCGATTCGAAATAGGATTCTCCTGCAGCTTTCAAACTCGCCTGGAGGGCTTCCTCCATTTGAATGAGTTCATTCTGTAGATCGGTGTTTTTATCCAGGCCGGACAATACGTCCGTCTTTCCCTCAAAGAGAGATTGGATTATTTCTGGCACCGAGTTTTGTTCGCGGTTGGATTCCATTTGAGTGCGACGCTCCAATAGCTTTTATGACGATTCTTTCTACTCAGACAATTCCGAGAATTTGAGTTTTTTTTGTATTTTTTCGATCAGACGCAACAAAGTAACGCTAACATTTCCTTCCGTAATTCCCAATAGATCCGCAACCTCACGATAGGGAGTACGGGCTAAGAAATGGCCTTTCTTTCGCTTTTCTAGCAGTTTCTTTCTCTGTTCGTATTTCTTTTTTAATGCCTGAGAGGTTTTATCTATCTCTTGAGGGAGGATAGGAGCCTTTTTCACTGTAGCAGTTTGCTTTTCCTTTAGCTCCAGAATATTCAGATACAGAGACGTAATCTTGTCTTCCATACGAATATTCTCCTCTTCTCTTTTGGAAAGTTCGGATCTTAGCTCCAGGATCTTCTTTTTGAGATCATCCAGACCTAGATTCGTTTTACTGACCAAGAATTGGATCTCTTCTTCGTCCAGATTGAGATAGTAAATATAAGATAATTTGAAAATGACTCGTTTCTCTACTCCGATCTCTCCCAAAACTTGGTGAAAAAGTTTGGTGAGCTCCTGAGCTTCTTCGACCAACTCAGGTCTTAGATCGGGTTCGTCTTCGATAGTAGCGTATTCTTTTCCTTCTTTATTGATCTTTCCGAGGTTGGTGATCTTGAGCTCTCTCTTGGTTCTTTGCCAATCAATGAGCATATTACGTAAAACGGAATAGAACCAAGTGCGGAAGCTGGACTTTCCTTTAAAGCTGGAGAACCTTGCACCGGTTTTCAATCTTTCGAACGCGTACAAGAAGAAGTCACCGGCATCATCTTCGCTCAGATGAAAAATTTTCATCGGGAAGTTGTATATATCTTCGGAATAGGACTCGAAGAATAATTTGAGTGCGGCCTCGTCTCCTTCCCCGCAGCGGGTAACCAGGTCGAGGGTTTTATCCTTTGACAAATTCATTCTTTATGTAACCTTGCACCAGGGGGCCAAGCTAAATGAGACGTATTATATATCTCGGAATTATCTTGGCCGCGTTCCATCTAAGCACCTTTGCACAAAACGATAAAGTAATAAATTTTCTTTTCCCTGTGAAAACCGACGGAATCGAGAACAAAGTTAGTTCCGTTTTCGGAGAATCCCGTGGAGATCATTTTCATAATGGAATGGATATTGCTTCTTCCGGAGAACCTGTTTTGGCAATGGCCGAAGGCAAGATCCTCTACTCGCGGTTTGGTGAAGACGATCCGTTTGGGGAAGAATTCGGGACCGGAAATTCGGTCTGGTTGGATCATGGAAATGGGATTTATTCTTCTTATTATCACCTGAAAGACGGTCGGCTTCCCGGTCTGTTGGACGAAAGGCTAGTTGCCGCCGGCGAAAAAATTGCTTATACAGGGAACACAGGGCACTCGAGCGGTGCTCACCTACACTTTGTTTTGCTAAGAGAATTCGGAAAGATCATCCAAGACCCTATGAAAGTCTTGGCCCCAGTCGAAGATGAGACTCCTCCGGCGATCGGAAATCTTTTGGTCCATCAGGACGAGAGTAAATTCAGCCAGATCAACGACGGAGATAATATCAATATCTCCAAGCCTTTTCCTGTAACAGTAGGTATTCAAGATGCGGGGAAGAAATCAGGTCAGAGAAGGGGAGTTGCCCAGATCCAGGTTTCTTTGAACGGCCAGCAATTGAAGAAGGCGAGCTTCTCCAATCTGCATTATGAAAAAGGAGAATGGAAGAATTCAGAAGGATTCCCGTTCACCGACCTGTATTACAAAGATCAGTATCTGCTTGGTAATTTAGATTTTCGTAATGGAGAGAATACGATCAAGGTCTTGGCCTGGGATTTTCGCCAAAACCTCTCCGAGAAAACTTTTACGTTTTACGTGACTCGGATTCGTTAGATCTTAACTGCTTGTTTGGTCCCGTTGGACTTATAGACTCTCACGTTATCTCCGAAACTTTCGAAGACACTTCCTTCACCCAATAAAGTTACCAAGCGATTCATCAATTCCGGATTTGGCTGAATGGAATAATGGTTATGAGCTCGGATTACTTTCTTCTCCTCATTTCCGGAGATGATATGAAAGTATACGTTGGAATTTCCTTGGTAAGCGGCTAGTAATGTGTGAAGTTGCCCGATGATATCCGGCATTTTTTTGTGTCGGTCCTCGAGTCGGATATGCAGAGCCTTTTCCATCTTGTCTTCGATGGTGCTCTCGTCTAGGATCTCGAAACTATTGACCTTGATCTGTCCTCTGAGTTCAGATTCTCCCGCCTCGATCCGATCCAGATCTCCTTTTAAAAATACTGCTTGGTCTTCTTTGATGATATCTTTGAATCTTTGATATACTTTAGGAAAGGCCACGCATTCTATTTCGCCTGTCCTGTCTTCGAGCTTGAAGTTTACGAATTCTTCTTTCTTCTTTGTGAATTTTATTTTAAGAGAAGTTAATATTCCTGCGATCTCTACCCTAGTTCCGGCCTTGATATTGTCCAGAGTCTCGATAGCTACCGAGTTGAGACTTTTTAAATGGCCTTTGTATTTGTCCAGAGGGTGGCCGGAGAGATAGATCCCTGTGAAAGCCTTCTCTCTGCGGAGTTTGTCCTCCATCTCCCATTCATCTGCATCTTTAGGAAGCTTGAATTCGTAAGCGGCACTTGCATCGCCAAAGAGAGAGAATTGACCTTCTTTCGTTCTTTCTTGTTCTTTCTGTGCGAAGGAAACTAAACTGTCCATGGATTCGAAGAGGCATTTACGAGTGAAACCGAAGGAGTCTAAGGCTCCGCCTTGGACCAAGGCTTCTAAGATCTTTTTGTTCAGGATCCGAGTATCTATATTGATCATGAACTCAGTGATTTCCTTGAAGCCTCCTAAAGATTTTCTCGCTGCGATGATATTCTCGGCAGCACCTTCTCCAACACCTTTCATTGCGGAGATTCCGAATCTTATGGTATGCTCGTCGATTACGGAGAAGGATACGTCCGATTCATTCACATCCGGGGTAAGTACATTGATCCCCATTTCACGAGCGTTGTTAATGTATTTAACGATATCTGTTGTCTTGGAATGATCTCCCGCGAGCAATGCGGCCATGTACTCGGTCGGGTAATTTGCCTTCATATAGGCTGTTTGGTATGTGACTAACGCGTATGCCACGGAGTGGGACTTATTGAATCCGTAACCTCCGAACTTCTCCAACTGATCGAAAAGATCTTCGGAGAATTTCTTGGCATGTCCTTGGGCTTGGGCTCCCTCTATGAACTTAACGCGAAGAGGGTCCATGAGTTCTTTCTTCTTTTTGGCCATTGCCTTACGGAGCATATCGGACTCACCCATAGTGAATCCGCCCACGACTCTGGAGATGCTCATCACCTGTTCCTGGTAAACAGTCAGTCCGAAGGTTTCTTTTAAGATGACTTCGCAAGAAGAATGAGGATAGGTTACCGGTTTCTTGCCGCTCTTACGTTCTAAGTATTCTTCTAACATCCCTGATTCCATCGGACCGGGACGATAGAGAGCGATCAAGGCTACGATCTCGTCGAAATTCGAGACCTGGCTACGTGCGACAAGATCAGTGATTCCTGTCGATTCTAACTGGAAGATACCGAGAGTGTTTGCCTTTCTGAGCAACGCGTATGTGTTCGCGTTATCTAAAGGTATTTTATCTAAATCTAATTCAATCCCGCGTCTCTCTCGAACTAGGTTAACCGCATAATTCAGAGTGGTTAAGTTTTTGAGGCCGAGGATATCCATCTTGATCAAGCCGACGGATTCTAGGTTATTCTTTTCGTACTGAGTTACTATGGATCGAACGCCTGGTTTATCCTTCTCTGCAACTGTTGAAAGAGGAACCACTTCATCTAATGGGAAAGGAGAGATCACAACTCCTGCGGCGTGACGTCCGGGTTGTCTATAGTTTCCTTCTAAGCGTTTAGCGATCGCAAAGATCTTTTTGTTTAAGTCATCTTTCTCGCTGGCTTGCTTCAGGTCACCGGACATCGCAAGAGCTTCGTCGATCGTAATCCCAGGCTTGCTTGGACAATAACTAGTGAGTCGGTTTGATTCTTCGAACGGAAGATTCATGACGCGAGCAACGTCTTTAAGTGCGGCCTTTGCGCCTAAGGATCCGAAGGTAATGATCTGTCCGACTCTATCTTCACCGTACTTGTGGCGGATATAATTGATTACTTCTTCTCGGCGCTCCACGCAGAAGTCCGTATCTATATCCGGCATATCTTTTCGGTCCGGATTTAAGAATCTTTCGAAGAGAAGATTGAATTGAAGAGGCTCGACATTCGTAATTCCTAATGCATAGGCTACGATAGAACCGGCAGCAGAACCTCGTCCTGGGCCGACTGGGATTCCTGTTTTCTTTGCGTAATTGATATAATCCTGAACGATCAAGAAGTAGCCTGCAAAGTGCATGTTCTTAATCGTATTCAATTCGAATTCGACCCTTTCTTTGATCTCGGAAGTTACGCTGGAATAACGCTGAGTAACACCTTCCCAAACCAGCTTTTCCATAAAGCCGTACTCGTCGAAACCATTAGGAACCGTAAATTCAGGAAGAAGGTGATTTCCAAATTTTAATTTTAGATCTACCTTATCTCGAATTTCCAAAGTAGAATAGAACGCCTGAGGAAGTTCTGGGAAGAGAAGCTTCATCTCTGCAGGCGACTTAACATAAAAATGCTGATTAAATCCGAACTCCATCTCATCTTCGATGGTCTTTCTCATTCCGATACGAAGAAGAATGTCTTGAGCTTCTTTATCGTCCTTCTTTAAGAAGTGAGAATCGTTCGTGACTACTAATTTGATCCCAGTCTTTTGAGCGAGTTCATAGACTCCTTTGGCTACGATCTCCTGTTCCGGAATTCCGTGATTTTGGATCTCTAAATAAAAGTCCTCTTTGTTAAAGATCTCATTCAGTTTACCTGCGAGCTGGAAAGATTCCGGTTCTTTTCCCTCTAGGATCTTGCGGTTCACTTCTCCCGCAAGGCAGGCAGTCAAACAAACCAAGCCATCGCTATAACGATCCAATAGATCGTAATCGATACGAGCCTTCTTATAAAAGCCTTCTGTATAGGATTTGCTCGCGAGCTTTATTAGATTTTTGTAACCTACTTCGTTTTTGGCTAGAAGAATAAGATGATACGCGTTTCCGTCGGCAATCTTGACGACTTCTGTCTCCGCCTTTCTATTGGGAGAAACGTAGAATTCGCAGCCGATAATCGGTTTTATCCCGTTTTTAACGGCTTCGTTATAAAACTCGATCGCCCCAAACATGTTTCCGTGGTCCGTCATGGCGACGGAACTCATTCCGGATTCCTTTACATGCTGCATTAACTCTTTGATACGGATCGCTCCGTCGAGCATGGAATAGGTTGTGTGGAGGTGGAGGTGGGCGAAGTCTTCCATACCAAGGGACATAATAGAATTTGGGTCCGATCTCCGTCAAGCGGAGTGAGGGAGAATCTCTTATTCTTAGTCCGGAAATCAGTGTCGAATTGCCAGGATTTTTTCTAGGAGTTCCTACGCTAGTTGGAACGGAAAAAAGCGCCAAAAATAATCGTTTCTATCCGTACTATTATTGAATTTGCGAATGCATCCTTTAAAGAATGTCCCGATGCGGATCCTAAAGTGTTTCCTCTTTCTTTCGATCGGTTTGCTTGTCATCGAATGTGTGACTGCGGACCATAGTGAGAGAAATTTTTCTGCTCGAACTGCTGCAAGCGAACTACCGACTCGGGTGGTTTTAAGAAAGAGCATTGCTCCAAACAAAGATACAAAACTAAATATTTCCGTAGAGGTTCTCGATCCGAAAGCAGATTGGTCCGATGCGGTACTTGCCAATTTTTTTATAAAGGATGATAGCTCGATTTTGCTTCGGCTTTCTTCTCATTATTATCTGGTGTTTGTAAGGATTCAAAATAATAACTCCATAAGAGAAGTTCTGAATTTATCCGGATTGGAATTCGAACATGAAGGAGAACCATTCCGTCCCGAAGCATGGGAAAATTATCCTAAAAATATCTCCTGCCTTAATTGGAAAGGGAACATAAAGAATTTATATAATGCAGGAGTATTAACGCTAACTACTGTGTTTATCGTAGGCGCAGTCGCAGCCTGCGCGAAAGAAGGAAACTGTGACGGAATGAAGCATATTGGAAATGTTATGGATCTGTCGACTTCGGGAGAAACAAATATTTCTAAAGCGATTTCTAATCCTTTATTTACCACTAATTTAGAGTTTTGGAATGAAAAGGATCCTTGGGTAATGAATCCTGGGACAAATAAAGAGTTCTTTTTGCTCTATCCTAAGTCTTGGTCTCAAAATTTAGGGACAAAGGCTCTCTTATCTGCGAATTGTTTTTAATTTTTTCATTATTTATAAAAATAGAATAGATCCTATTCGAAATTTAGTATATTCTGCACTTTCGCAAAATGGAGAACCATGCAGAAAGCGCCTACGATCCCTACTCGAATTGCCACTAGATCCGACCTGGAAGAACTCTCGGAGTTGTTCGACTTATATCGAAAGTTTTACGGATACGA
Source organism: Leptospira semungkisensis (assembly GCF_004770055.1). Classification (NCBI taxonomy): domain Bacteria; kingdom Pseudomonadati; phylum Spirochaetota; class Leptospiria; order Leptospirales; family Leptospiraceae; genus Leptospira; species Leptospira semungkisensis. The sequence goes on from NZ_RQEP01000005.1 coordinate 923,743, forward strand.
ATCGGATGTCCCCGCTGCAAAACGATTCTTAGAAGACAGGCTTTTGTACAAAGATTCCATCCTTTTAGTAGCAGAAGGTCCTGGAGGCTTAGTCGGATTTGCACAATTGTATCCTACGTTTTCCTCTTTAACCATCCAAAAGGATTTCATATTAAATGATCTTTATGTAAGAGAAGGCGAACGTAGGAACGGGATCGCAAAGAAACTCTTAGAAGAGGCTACCGCTGCAGTTATAAGATGCGGAGGAAAAGGAATGGGTTTGGAGACTTCTCCAGATAATCGAACTGCTCGGATCTTATACGAACATTTCGGATTCAAGTTGAGCGAATCCTTTTTGCATTACTATTGGGTCGCGCCTAAGGAAGCCTAAACTTCGCAAAGGCGCTCGTAATTTTAGCCCTTTGGAGGAAGAGGCCCTAACTTATCCAAAAGCATTTGGTTTACCAGATTCGGATCTGCTTTGCCTTTAGAGACTTTCATCACGTAACCTACAATCGCACCGAGAGCTCTGTCCTTTCCGGATTTGTATTTTTGGACTGCGTCTTCATTTGCAGCAATCGCCTCGTCTACAATCCTTTCGATCTCTTTGTCATCGCGAACTACGATCAGGTTCTTTTCGGTTACGATTGCCTCTGGATCCTTATCACTGCTAAGCATTTCTTCGAAAACAGTCTTTCCGATCTTTCCGGAAATCTTTCCGTCCGCGATCAGTTTTACGAGACCGCCAATCCTTTGAGGTCCTACATTGAATTCTGAAATTGTAATGCTTTCTTTGTTTACGATCCCGAGCACTTCGTCTTTGACCCAGTTCGAAGTTCTCTTTGCGTCTCCGGAAACTTTGAGAGCATCTTCGAAATAATCCGCGATCTCTCTTTCTGCGGTGAGTACGTCCGCATCGTATTTAGGAAGTCCGAGTGATTCTACAAAGCGATCTCTTCTTGCATCCGGAAGTTCCGGCAAGGTTTTACGAATATCTTCTACAGTTTCTTTGGTAAGAATAACAGGAGGAAGATCTGGATCCGGAAAATAACGGTAATCATGACTCATCTCTTTGGTTCTCATAGTAAGAGTCACATTCGAAGCAGAATCCCAAAGTTTGGTTTGCTGCGGGAAGGTCTTGCCTTGGGTGTACATATCCTTCTGCCATTCTACTTCGTAGTCTATCGCAGCCTTGACTGCTTTGAACGAGTTCAGGTTCTTGATCTCTACTCTGGTTCCGAATTTATCCGAACCGACTGGTCGAATGGAAACGTTCGCATCGCAGCGAAGGGAACCTTCTTCCATATTACAATCAGAAACTCTAATATACCTGAGTACAGATTTGAGAGCTAATAGATAATAATATGCTTCGTCAGAAGAGCGCATATCCGGTTCGGAAACGATCTCTATCAGAGGAGTTCCTGCTCTGTTTAAGTCAACATAAGACTGAGGGATTTTAGGGTCAGCAGAGTGTATTAGCTTTCCGGCATCTTCTTCAATATGAATTCGAGTGAGGTTTACGTATCTAGGTTTATCTTCTCCCTTGACGGTGAAGGTAATTCCTCCTCCAACGCAAATCGGCCTGTCGAATTGAGAGATCTGATATCCTTTGGGAAGGTCAGGATAGAAATAATTCTTGCGGTCGAATTTTGTATGAAGAGTGATATCCGAGCCGAAGGCGAGTCCCGCCATGATCGCTTTAGAAAGAGCGTCTTCGTTCAGGACAGGAAGAGATCCCGGTAACCCCAAGCAAACAGAGGAAACTTGAGAATTGGGAGCCGCACCGAATTTAGAGGGACTATCGGAGAATACTTTGGAATTGGTATTGAGCTGTGCGTGTACTTCCAAACCGATGATCACTTCATATTGCACTAGAACACCTCTTTGCCTCGAATTTGTAGGATGAGTTTTTTCCTTATCCTTGAAATTTTAGAGGCCTATGGAGTTATTCTTCCAAGCGGACCAGTACCGGCAACGGATTTTTGAATGAAACAAACTCTTTGTATTGCGAATCAGAAGGGTGGAGTGGGAAAAACCACTACATCCGTGCATCTTGCTGCCGGCCTAGCAAGAAAAGGAGAGAAGGTCCTTTTAATCGATCTGGATGCTCAGAACAATGCGAGCTCGGTTTTTCCGGAATCCAAGTCGGATTCTGCCAAAGATTCCTTTTCACTTTTCAGTGAGAGGGCTCCTCTTTCGGAGATCATAGTGCGTACCCGGATTGAAGGTTTGCATCTTCTTCCTTCTTCTTCCAAGCTGACCCAAATCGATGTGTTGCTGGCTGGCAAGATGGACGGTTTCTTTATCCTGAAAGAAGCATTAGAACCGCATTCCTCCGATTTTGATTGGGTGGTGATCGATTGTCCTCCTAGTCTTTCTTTGATTACTATGAATGCTTTCGTTGCTGCAACCGGTGTTATTGTCCCCTTGCAGGTTTCCAAATTTTCTTTGGATGGAATTGAGGCGATCTTAGAAGCAAAGGGCAATACAGTAAAACGGTTCAATCCCGGGCTTAAGATTTTAGGCGCTCTACTGACCTTGTTCCAGCAAAGGACTACCATGTCTCAGACTGTTGTGCCGATGATAGAAGAGCATCTTCGTTTATTCGAATCTAAGATCCCTCCTTCCGTTGCCGTGGAGGAAGCGCATCTACTGAACCAATCCCTTTACGAATACCAACCTAAGAACAAGGCAACAAAAGCTTATCTTCAGTTTACCGAAGAGGTATTCTCTCTTGGCTAAGAAGTCCGATTCTAAAAAAGATCTATTGAAGAAGGCAGCAGGCGACGTGGTTCGCAAAACCTTGGGAGGAGAAGTTCGAGTTCCCGAACAAACTTCTTCTAAGAACCTTTCTCAAGATTTACCTAAGGAAGAGGCCGAGATCCCGAAAGAGACTTTGGTCAGGCCTTTGGATGTAGAGAAAAGCCGGGAAAAACAATTGCCCAAAAAGGAGCCCCTCTTCAAGGTAAACAACGATATGAGGATAGAAGAATATACCCAGTCAGGAAACCGTGATTCCAACGGGAATAAAAAGTGGATTCGTATCCTCGGAGTCTTCTTATTTGCCGCGCTTGTTTGGTGGATCTGGCCTTCTAAGCACGAGATCTATATGGATGTGGACAAGATGACTCCCGATAAGGTTTCGGGAATGACTTCCGAAAAGGAATATCATTTTACTCACGGCCAAGACTTCTTCATTTATTATAAGAGAGGCGGATGGTTTTCTCCCGATCGTATCAAGCTCACGATCTATAAAGTGGATGATTCTAGAGAAGAAGTCAGCGTCCAAGAAAAAGATTTCAAGCGTAGGTTCGATAAATTCCAAACCTATTATGACGATTCTTTCTTTGATGAAGAAGGAGCGTATGAAGTTGAGATCAAGAACGAGGACGAAGAGGTTCTTGTTACCAAGAAATTCACCATCGACTAAATGAAATTCTTTCTAATTCTTTTTTCCTTTTTCCTATTCTTTTCATTTTGCGAGCCTGCGGATCGTCCTGCAGGATTGCCTGCCGGCGCTAAACATGATCGAAATATGAATGCTTATGTTCTGATCGAGAATGGCGTCAGCAGAATATATTACGATAATGGAAAGTTATTCTTCGAATGTCCTGTGGATGAGAACAAGTTGTACCACGGAGATAGCAAATCCTATCTTCGTTCCGAGGATGGAGTTTCTGCTCAAGGAAGATATGAGCATGGAGTTAAGGTCGGAGATTGGACTTGGTACTTTCCGAATGGAAAAGTTTACGTAAAACAAAAATTCGGTCCTGGGCCCAAGGATCTTGCCGCTCAATTTAACGGTGACGAAGGGAACGAAGACGGACCGTACGAAAGATATTATCCAGAAGGAAATCTAGAAGTAAAAGGTCATTACAAGAGCGGTTTCAAATCGGATTTTTGGCAGAAGTTCTTTAAGGACGGAGAGTTGGAATACTCAGGATATTATTCCAAAGGCAAAAAGATCAGGACCTGGTTCTATTATTTCCCAAATCGTCAGACCGAATCTGTAGAAGTATTCGATGATTCAGGAAAATTCATCTCTCGCACGATATATGCTCCTGATGGCAAGAAACTCTGTGATGTAGAAGAGAAAGGATCCCATTGCGGATGACCCATGCAAAAATCTCGATGGGAGAAGTTTGTATTCTGGAGTTTTCTTTCTTTAACTATCTATATTAGTTTTTACTTAACTTTCACTCATTATGCAAGCGAGGCTTTTCTTCTCGCATTGCTTGTTACTCATTTGGGAATATTCACTGCGTTTCGCAGGATCTTGGACAGGACCTACTATTTTGCATTAGCTTTTTTTCATATAGCAGGGTGCTATATTTTAGGAAGGAATTCTTTAGAGATTCTGTCCGCTATCGATGGATGGAAGCAGGGATTTTAGGACCCCAAAGTTAGAATTCAGCCAAACAATTAAGACTACCACAAATACGAATACGATCACTAGTATGATATTGATATACAAGATGATTCGTATGAATCTCGCCTGCAAGTAGCCGAACGCAAGAGCAAGATTTTGGTATTTTCCAAGCTCTGAACTTTTGCCGAATTTCAAATAATTCCGAATATAAAAGGCGGAGAGAAGAATTACCGCTAAGATCAACAGAATCCCAAATTGCTCTGAATAACTTTTTTGCAAAACGAATAGGGGAATATAGATCAGATCTCCAATCAAAGTCCCTAAGGCCACGATCCCAAAGAAATGCCAAACCGAAGCCCAGAAAGTTTCACTGTCCGCCTTCTTTCCAGTCCTGAATTCGGCCTCGTCTTCTCTTAGATTTTGTAAAGATTCAAATCTTTCCGCAGGATCATTTTTGAAGATAGAGCCAATGGAAACCATAAGATAGATCATTCCAATGATCCATCCCAGGAAAAATATTACTATCGGAAGGATCCAGGCCACTGCATTCGGAGTGCGAACTGTAGCTCCAACTAACGTAGGTAACGCTGTGAGAGCATAAATGATCCCGAAGAAATACAAAACCCGATTTAGAAATGCGTAGAAGAAAGCCTTGTAATACAAGGAAACAAAAGAAGTAACCGAAAGGATTGCGAGAAAGATATAAAAGAAGATTTGGATCTTCTGTCCTAAGAGAACTCTCCCGAGTCTGTCTTTGGTATCTTCGGGTTGAGAGTCAGCCGGAAGAGAAGGATCATTGATCTCTGCAATGATCTTTTGTGTAAGAAGCATTTGAGAGATCGCTCCTCCCTGGAAGTAAAAACCGGAAGCAGGTTCTCTCCCTGTTCCATCTAATAAGGCTTCCATTGTAGAAGTATCGTTTGCATCCAAGAATGTAGGCTGCAAGAAGAGTTGGAACACACTCACGAGTAAAAGAAGGAATGGAATAATATATGCGATGATTAGTTGGCTTCGGGATTTCATTCTACTGATGCTGTATCGACTAGGATTTCTCTAAGCCGAATTCTCTTCATCCAAAAAGTTTAAAATAAGAATACGAATACAGCCACCATTCCGATCCCTACGACTCCTAAGGCGATCAGAACGGTAAGAAGCAGACTGGATTCTCCTGCCTCTAAAGAAGCGGAAGAGGCAGCGGAGGCGCTGCTTGTGCTGCCTTTTGCGGCCGCAGGTTTTTCTCCTGTATAAGGACGGACCTTAATAGAGTTCTCTTCTTCGTAGATCTTGCCGAAGATATCATTTCCTATCTTGATAACGGTTTCGTTCTCTACTCCCTTGTTTTCCGTAGCAACAATCGTCGCAGGAACAGGTTTTATGCTACCGTCTTCCATCTTTAATTTCATTACATCTATGATTCCGAGAGTCGCAGGATCGCTTCCGATCAATTGGACTACGATTTGATCACCCGGTCTAAGTTGATTGACCGGGATCCCGGATACTGGAGAGAGAATGAACTTGAACTGAATCCTCGTAGCATTAGCTGGAATATTTGCATCGACACCTGTAGGAACTCCTACTGGAATTACTGGAGCCTCGTCCGGAACAACTGCGGGAGCTTCTTCAGCATCGAGAGTTTCGAAAGAAGGTCTGGAACTCCCTGCCTCTTCTATCTTGTCACGATCGACCAAGGAGTACCAAAGTGAGATATCCGGTTTGGTATTTCCCATGGCTTGGTTTCCGACCTGATTGATCAGATATCGGATCTTCTCGTCTTCTCTCTTATTGATATAATGGATCAATTGTTCCATGAAATCATCGGAGCGGCCACTAGTTTGGAATAATTCTTGGAGCTTGTTCGTTAGATTCTTAAGTTGCTTTCCTTCATACTTGATCTTTTGGCAGACGTTTGTAATGTCTTTGAAGGTGGCTCCGGAGAGAGGTATATTGATGAGTTCGCTGTTTCCTACGGCTACGACTTCGAATCTCTCTATACGGCTGGCAACAGGATCGACAATTCCCCCAAATAAGATGTAAAGAGAGGATGTAGTGTCTCTGGATTGAAATAATAATGAATAAACTTGTTCAGATGGCATAAAATTTCGAATGAAAGACCGATACTACTCTGAGCCCAAATCGATATCGACTTTTTTTTGACATCCTGCATCGAAATCTTATAATTGTCAAACTAAGGAATTTTGCGGGTATTTTAATTTCGCCCGCTCAACCGATGAATTTCCTCTTTAAAAGATCTCCCTTAATCCTTCTTCTCACATCCCGATATATCAGAGGTTCCCGCGTTACCGGTCTTTTGTCCCTGAAATCCAGGGTTTCATTTATCGTGATGGCAGTCGGAGTTTCACTCTTGATCGTTGTTCTTTCCATCTTCAACGGTTTTCAAAGACAATTGAAGGAATCTCTGTGGCAAGGCGGAGAACATATTACAATTGAAAGTAGTTCCAATGGCGGAGAGATCCGGGACTACCAAAAGATCATCAAGTTTATCGAAAAGACCCCGGAGCTTAAATCCAGGATCTTAGCGGTCGAAGGCGGGATCCAAAGCCACGGTCTTATCCAAAGATATAATATTTTTTATCCCGTTTTGATTAAAGCAGTCCCTGTCACGAGTGTTGAAGATCTACTCGCACATAAACTTCCAAGTTTTCCGAGAGTGGTTCATTATAACCGAGATGAACTAACGCAGATGAATAAAGAGAACTTCATTATCTTGGGAAAAGAAATGGAAGATCTCTATAATTTCGGCTTAGGGAAACAACTCACTCTTGCAGTTCCTGGGGGAAGATTCTCTCTCGGAAAAGGTGTCGAAGTGAGCGTGGAGAATTTTCGAGTTTCCGGTTTCTTTAAAACAGGAAACTACAAGTTCGATTCAAGCTTTGTTTATATGGCACTTCCTACTGCTCAGAAATTCTTTAAGATGAGAGAGGCCGTGAATCAGATCACAATCAAGGTGAAATCCTTGGATGATCTGGCACTCTGTAAACGCAAATTGCATAGATTGTTCTCTGATGCAGAATTTGAAAAAGAAGTCGAATCCGCTTCTTCTCTTTCCGTGAGAACAATTGCAGAGGAACAAGAGAATCTACTCGCTGCATTGAAGCTCGAAAAGACGATCATCTCTATTATCGTATTCTCATTTATCATCCTTGCTGCCTTAGGAATGGTTGCTTCCGTTTATTCCTTAGTAAGAGCAAAGAGAAAATCCATCGGAGTATTAAAAGCTCTCGGGCTTCCTTCTTCGGATATACTTTTGATCTTTACGCTAAATGCAATGTTAGTCGGGATTCTCGCCTCTTTGATCGGAGGAGTGACCGGTATCTTCTTGGCAAATTCCTTAGAAAGCATAGTAGGCGGGATAGAAGAGATCATCAATATGTTCGGTCCCGACTTTGCAGCACTTTCAGGATCCGATTGGAGTCCTGTTGAATTGGTGCCGAAGAGGATCTATTACTTTGATCAGATCCCTGTGGATATCAATATCGCATTTATCTTCATGGTTACGACTGCGGCTACTATCCTTTCCGGAATTGCAGGATATTTTCCAGCAAGATGGGCCGCTAGCTTGAATCCTGTGGACACGATAAGGAACGACTAACGTGAGTATCATCAGAATTAGAAACCTAGTCAAAAAGTATCATGTCCTAGAAAAAGAATTTTCCGTCATCGATGGATTGGACATGGATGTCGAAGAAGCCGAGATCTTTTCTATTGAAGGAAAATCCGGGATCGGAAAATCAACTTTATTGAATATACTCGGCGCTATGGACACATTCGATTCCGGAGAAGTAGAAGTCTGCGGGATCAAACTGGCCGAGCTGGACGAAAAAGGCAAAGAAGCATTTCGTGCAGAAAAGATCGCATTCATATTTCAACATCATTTACTTCTTCCGGATTTTTCCGCTTTGGAAAACGTTTCGATCCCGTTGCTCATTAGAGGATATTCCCCCAATAAGGCAAAAGAAGAAGCTACATCAATGTTGGAGAAAGTCGGTTTGAAAGACAGGCTGGACAGCTATCCTTCTCAATTATCGGGAGGAGAGAGCGCAAGAGTGGGTGTGGCAAGAGCGCTTGTCGCAGGAAAGAAACTCATTCTCGCGGACGAACCGACTGGAAACCTTGACAGAGAAAATTCAAGAAATCTAATGAACCTAATCCAAGAATTGCAAAAGGATTTGCGATTCAGTTTAATTCTGGTGACCCACGATATGGAGCTCGCAGCGCTTGCTCATAAACGAAACCAGATCTTCCAAGGAAAGTTAAGACCGGTCGCATCTCCACAAACGGTATAATAATGTGGAAGCTTGCGTTTATTGCGGCTTAACACTTTCAGACTGGAAGGAAAAGGGCAAGATCGGCTGCTCTCATTGTGTCCGTTTTCTGGGAGAAGAATACACCAAGTTCATTCCCCTGCAAGCCGCTGAGGATTGGAAACCGCTCCCAGAGTTTACCTCTGCCTCTCTCTGGGAAGAATGGGAAACGATTTCCTTGTCAGAAAGATTGGAGAAAATAGACTCCTATCGATTGCCTTTTACCTATAGATTCAGGGTTGCAAGAAATCCAAGAAATAGTATTTATCCCAAACAATCAGGGAAAACGAACCGGTTCTTGAGGGAATTTTTGGAATCTTCTTCTGCAAGTTGGGAAGAAGATAGGACTCCTTCTCAAAAAAATACTAGAATTCCTGATTTTGGAGATAGATTTCCTTGGAATTCGGGGACTCTACTTGCAGGAGACGAGGATCATATTCGTTGGGAATATGTAACCGATTCTCTTCTTGAATTAAACTCTATTCTAGAGTCGGATTTTTTGCGAAAATTCTGGGTCAGAGATCGGTTTGATTTCTTAGAGGGAATAGGCTTCGTGAATTCTTGTCCTACAAACTCGGGTCATGGAGATAAATTATCGGTTTCCATTCCCGCAAAGCTAGCAGAGACAGGAGATCTTTCCGGTTTCCGATTGCCTACAGACTGGGGCTTCTATCGGGAAGAATTGAAGGAGAGATTGGTTTTTTTCCGTAAAAATTTCGGACAGAATCGAAAAAATTCCTTTTTCAATTTGGTTTCCTATTTAGCTTTACTGGTAATAAGTGGAAAAGACGGGACAAAAGCATCTTTGCCCCATAATCCTTTTTGATTAAGTCATCCGATATATTCTTTAAGGGAAGATCCGGCTCCCTAGTTGGAAATTGGATGCGAATACAGTCTAACCTACAGAAGCCAGCAGGAAGGGCGTGCACACATGTTGGAATTTACTAAAAGAGCAAAACGAGTAATCAACGAGATCGCACAGGACGAAGCAAAGCGTCTTGGCAGCGAATTTATAGGCCCTGAACATATCTTATTAGGTTTGTTGAAGGAAGAAGATTCGGTCGCGATAAAAATATTGAATAACCTAAACATCAACCTCAACGAGCTTCGTAAAGAAGTAGAGAGAAGGACTAGAGAAAACTCCGGTACACTGTTGATGGATATGGCACAAGGGCAAGATCGATATCAAAAGATCATCGAGCTTTCCAAAGAAGAAGCAAAACGTCTGAAACATAATTATGTGGGAACTGAGCATATCCTTCTCGCATTGCTTCGCGATAACAATAATATCGCGGGCGGAGCGCTGTATTCATTCAGCGTGAATTATAATGTAATCAAAGGAGAGATCCTCCGCTTGCTAGGCGCACCTCCGACTAGCACTGTGGGAGTTTCGAGCCAACCGACAGCACAGCCAGGAACGCCGCGTGCCGAAAAAACCAAGACTCCAATCTTGGATGAGTTTGCACGTGATCTAACACAACTTGCCAGAGATAAAAAACTAGATCCTGTCGTTGGAAGATCCAATGAGATCCAAAGAGTGATCCAGATTCTTTCCCGCAAAACCAAGAACAACCCTGTTCTTGTGGGAGAATCAGGAGTGGGTAAGACTGCAATCGTAGAGGGCTTAGCTCTTGCGATCGTAGAGAAAAACGTACCCGATCTACTCTTCGAGAAACGAGTTCTTTCTTTGGATTTGGCCAGCCTGATTGCAGGAACCAAATACAGAGGTGAATTCGAAGAAAGATTGAAGAAGATCATGAAAGAGATCTCTTCTTCAAATAATATCATTATCTTTATCGACGAGTTGCATACTCTGATCGGAGCAGGAGCAGCAGAAGGTGCGGTGGACGCCGCAAACATCCTGAAACCTGCTTTGGCTCGTGGAGAACTGCAATGTATCGGAGCGACCACCAGCACGGAATATCGCAAGTATATTGAGAGAGATTCCGCTCTGGAGAGAAGGTTCCAAGTCGTAAAAGTGGCCGAGCCTTCGGTTGATGATGCGATCCTTATCCTTACAGGATTGAAGAAAGCATACGAAGCTCACCACAAGGTCCGTTATTCGGATCGCGCATTGGAGCAATCCGTAAAACTATCTCATAGATATATCAACGATAGATATCTTCCTGACAAGGCGATCGACATCATCGACGAGGCTGGAGCAAAAGCTAGACTCGCGAACTGTGCTCGTCCGCAAGCAGTGAAAGACTTGGAAGAAGAGATCAAATCACTTTCTCAAAAGAAAGAAGATCTGGTTCGTTCTCAAGAGTATGAAAAAGCTGCCGGAGTCAGAGACGAAGTAAATCGTAAGAAACAAGTTCTGGAAGAAAAGATCAGATCTTGGCAGGAGAAATTGGACGACTTCGCAGTCTCCATCGACGAAGACGATATTCTTTCCGTGGTTTCCCAATGGACCGGAATTCCTCTTCAAAGAATGGAAGAGAACGAGTCTGCTAGACTTCTGCGCTTAGAAGAAGAACTTAAACGAAGAGTAGTCGGTCAAGACGATGCAATCGAGAAGATCGCCAAGTCTGTTCGCAGAGCAAGAACTGGATTCAAGGCAGAAAGAAGACCTACTGGATCCTTCATCTTCCTTGGACCTACAGGAGTGGGTAAGACAGAGCTTGCAAAAGCTTTGGCAGAATTCCTATTCGGAGACCAAGATGCGATGCTTCGTGTAGACATGTCCGAATACATGGAACCTCATGCGGTCAGCAGATTGATCGGAGCTCCTCCAGGTTATGTTGGATATGATGATGGCGGACAACTGACTGAGTTCGTTCGTAAGAAACCATATTCCATCATTCTGCTGGATGAGATTGAAAAGGCTCACCATGATATCTTCAATATCCTTCTGCAAGTTATGGAAGAAGGAAACCTGACTGATACCAAGGGCCGTAAAGTCAACTTCCGTGATGCGATCATCATCATGACTTCGAATATCGGAGCGAAAGAAATCTCTAGCACCGTAAGACTCGGATTCGAGGATCGTTCGGGAGAAGAAGACAAATACAAGTCCGACCAAGCAAGAGAACAGTTGAAGAAACACTTCAACCCTGAGTTCTTGAATCGAGTCGACGAGGTTGTTTACTTCAAACCGCTTAGAAAAGAAGAGCTTATGGGAATCATGGATATCATGATCCGCGATACCAATAAGAGACTTCTGGACAAGAAGATCCAAATCGAACTTACCCAAGAAGCGAAAGATCACTTCATGGATGTGGGTTACGACGAGAAATTCGGAGCACGTCCTCTTCGCAGAGTATTCCAAAGAGATTTGGAAGATTATATGGCAGTTCAAACTCTCAAAGGCGCTTACAAAGAGCCTACTAAGATCACAGTAGCCTTCAAGGAAGGGAAACTGGACTTCGTGGAAGAAGCTTGGACAGACTATAAACCTGCGGATCCAAAGGACGGAGGAAGCTCTCCGAACAATCCGGAGCGTTCCGAAGAACCTGCGCTTGTATAAGAACGATCTCGCCTCCGTGTAAAAGCGGGGGCGAAGTCGGGAATGGAGGCTATGAAAGAGAAAGTCTATGCCGTACCTAATTCCCGTGATCTTTGTACTCCTATATCTGCTGGTTCGTAAGGTCTGGTTCCATCTACGCAAAATCAGGACTGTAGCAGGGATCGAAAAAATCTCTCTCTGCGTTTTCCAGCCTGATTTATTTCTTCCCGAGGTACGCGTCCTCTACAAATACTACTTCCAAGGCGGGGTCTATTTCGGATCCGGTTATATGCTGTTGTCCGATTTCCTCGATAGAGAGGAATACGAGATCTACAGGAATTTGGATGGGTTGCCTGTTTTAGAAACGGGAGATTTTCTGATCGTTTCGGAAGAAAGAATCGAGCATTTTCTTTCGATTCGATATCCAAGTATAATCGTTTTCATCGACCCGGTAGAACCTTTTCATTCTTTGATTGATTGTTTGAATACAAAGTCGATGGGGGTTCCTACTTAAAAATCTTTCCCCTGCCTGAAAAGAGACAAATGTACAAAGGAAAAATCATCCTATTCTCCCTGATACTTTTCGTGTTTTCCACAGGGACAATCTTTGCACAAGAACAGCCGGATTATCAATCCGCTTTAGCTGAATTCCAAAAAGGCAATTCTGAAAAGGCCTTGGAGATTATCCGAGTGCTTCATGAACAAGGAAAGCGTTCGTATGAAACGCATTACCTTGCTGCCTTCTGTCATTATAATGCAGGAAGAACTAAGTCAGCTGCAACTCACTGGTTCGAGGCGTTGAAATTAAAACCTGGAGATCCAGCAGTCAGTATGGACTTTGCTCGCTATCTGATCCAAGCAGGAAGAAATAGCGACGCGTTGGAGATCATTCGCAATTCTTATGAGGTCAATCCGAAGAATAGAGAAGTCAGACTTCTTTATGCGACTACTCTGCTCTATAACGGAAAAGCGAGAGATGCTCTATTTATTATCGAGAAACTGAAATCAGAAGATGGAAATGATTATCGTCCTCTGGTCTTAGAGGCTCAGGTGTATTTCTATTTGGGAAGCGCTGAGAAAGCTGAGGTCAGTTTAAAGTGGGCTCAGTCCTTGGTTCCGGCTAACGCGAATGTTCTGAACAACTTGGGCTTGGTGTACGAAAAAGCAGGAAACCAAGAAGCAAAACGCGGAAACGTCAAAAAAGCTTTGGAACAATTGAAGAGTGCCAAAGAACAATTAGAGTCTGCGTTAAAGCTCAAACCTGAAGACGATAAGATCAAAGGAAATTTAAGAAGGGTCGAGGCCAGGATCAATGCCCTATCTGCCGGGTGAAAAAAAGGTTCTATTTCACACGCTTGGATGCCGGCTGAATTTCTTTGAGTCGGATGGACTCTTTTCGTCCTTAAGCAAACATGGTTATTCTGCTGCAACCGGAGAAGATGTACCGGATGTGGTCGTAGTCAATACATGCACTGTCACCAATAAAGCAGATTCAAGAAATCGTAATATAATTCGAAACGCGATCAAAAGATATCCAGGTGCTCAAGTTTGGGTGACTGGATGTTATGCCCAAACCGACAAGGATTCTATCGAATCCATACCAGGTATTGCAGGAGTTATCGGCAATGAGGACAAGTCCAGACTTCCTCAAATGATCTTGGAGAAGGAAGGAATCTTCTCTTCTGCACCTGAGATCTTGGATAGATTCTCCTATTCTGATGTTTTACCTCATGGACATACCAGAGCGTATCTCAAGATCCAAGATGGATGCGATCGTCAGTGCTCTTATTGCAAGATTCCTCAGGCTCGAGGCAAGGGAGTTTCCAGGAATTGGAATGATGTTTTGGATCAGGTTTCCTTTCTGCAAGATAATGGAGTAGGGGAGATCATGCTGACTGGAGTGAATCTGGGTTGGTATCGAGATTCAGAAGGAAGAAAATCATTTACCAAAATGTTAGAAGCGATTCTGAACAAGCTGGAATATTCTAGACTTCGTTTATCTTCTATCGAGCCTCCTGATGTAGGAGTAGAGCTTGCTGAGTTACTTACCCATCCTAGATTTACGCCTTTCTTACATGTTCCTTTACAAAGCGGAAGTAGATCCGTTCTGAAAAGAATGAAGAGAAGTTATACTCCTGAGACATTCAGAAAGAGGATCGAACTTGCTAAGTCCAAGGTCCCGAATCTTTTCTTAGGAACAGATGTGATTGTAGGATTTCCAGGAGAGACAGAAGAAGACTTTCAAGATTCTTGTTCGATTCTGGATGAATTAGGTTTTGCTAAAATACATGCATTTCCCTTCTCCGTGCGCAAGAACACTTCTGCAGAAGAATATCCGGAAACAGTTTCCAAAGAAGAAAAGAAAGAGAGAGTTCACACTCTCATGCAACTTTCCCAAAGGCTGCATAAGTCTTATGCCGAAAGCCAATTCTCTCAGAAAAGAGAGGCTGTCTTAGAAAAAGACGGGATCGCAGTGACTGATAATTATTTAAAAGCGATTCTTCCGGAATCGGATCTACGAAGCCTAAGCCCTGGACAATTCCTCACAGTAGAGATCGGTGATTACGTTCCTGAGCCAGGCAAAGAAGGAAAAGTAATCGGCCGCATCTTAGCTGCGGTTTAGAACTTCGCGTTTTCTGTTCAGAGTAAGGCGTTTCTCATTTAAGCCTTACTCTGCTTTGTAATAAAAGCAATCTTACGATCGGATCAATTCTTCGGAATACGTTTCTTCTTCTCTTAAATCGTAATAGCCATATTCGAATTCAGGGCCGGATTGTATCTCTAACCCATAAACATTCTCGCTAATCCGAACAGTTTTAATGATCTCTAATTTGTACTGTTCTGCGAGAAATTTCATTTTGTCCAAAGAGATCTTGTCGTTGATACGAGGCCCAACCGGATACTCATTCTTGACCCAATCTAGAACGATGAGTCGCCCACCCTTCTTCATAGAGCGAATGAGTCCGTCCATTGCTTGGCCGGGGTCCGCAAATGTGGATAGAACTAGTGAGGCAAATATGACTTCGGGAACTGGGATCCATTCGGGCAATAAGGGTCGGTCTGCCTTTTCCATGAAGAAGGGAGTGAATCTCTGGATATCTTCTCGATTCTTCCAGTGAAGTACTTCGTCCAGAAAGTCTTGGTTGCATTCTGCTCCCCAGACCCAGCCTTCCTTGTGAATTGCTTTTAAAAGATTCTCCGTCCAAAATCCGAGGCCCATTCCGAAATCTACGATATTTTGCACATCTTTGAATGAAAAATGTTTAAAGACGGTCTCAGGAGGAGTAAGCTCTCTTCGTTTACTGGAAAGAAGGAAATTCTGATATTCTGGATCGTAATAGTATTCGATATCTATCATCTTAAGACCGGAAGTCGTATTATGTCTTATGCCTACTTATTTCAGTCAAGAGCAAAGCGGCGGAGACTTTTTGAAATTCCCCTCTTTTATTATTTTCTTTCCATCGTGCGAAAAACCGAAGTAAAAAATTCGATTCGGAAGACCGATAATGATATTCGGAACCTTATTTCCAGATGAAAATTCGCCTTCGGATCATAGCCATATTTTGCTTCCTGTTGTCTGGGGCCCTTAGCGCTCAGCAGGATTTGCGCGTAGACGGGGACGGCACCAGTAGTGTAGCAGGTTCCTTGAATGTGGAAGTGCTCCGCGATGGAAAATCCGTACGAATTTCCTGGGATCCCCCGCGAGAAACCGGCGAGATCATTGTAGCGAGATCTTCTAGTATTATCGACAGTGCAGATAAATGTTATATTGCAGATTCTTTAGGAAAATTCCCTAGCGGTGTTGCCAATGGAGTCAATCAGATCTTTGATTATAATTTAAAGCCGGGAACTTATTATTATGCAGTGGTCTTGGCTCATCATGTTCGTAGGAAAGATGTTCGCTTGGTTGCGAATCGTAACTTTACGACGATTCCGATTGTAATCGAAAATAATCCACAAGTAAACAATACACCTCCTGCTCAGAATCCTCCTGTTACCCAAAATCCTCCGGTGAATAATCAGGTACCTCCTCCTGAAGAACAAAAATATTTATCCGACAATGCGCGCGTAACGGACATCGCAGCAAAGAGAGAAGGTAAATTTGTTCGTATTACATGGGAGCCATATCCGAAAGGAATTCCTGGCGAAACTATTTATACGATCTATAAATCTGCAGAGCCTTTATCTAGTTTGAGTCTGATGAGAAAGGCGGAGAAGCTTGCGGAAGTTTCTCATCCTGAAAACAATTTCTTGGACCAAGATTTGACTAAGTCTCAAACCTTATACTACGGAGTCTCCGTGAAGCAAGGTTTGAAAGAAGTTTTACCTTTAGTACAGAATCAATCCTTCATTCGTCATTTTTATGTTTATGACCAGGATAAGAGAAAGCCTCCTAAGGAAGATGATTCTGTTGTTACCAATCCTGACTTTTCTTTCGATGAGATGCATGTTCGAGATTTGAATGCAACTACTGTCGAAGGAGGAATCCGCTTAGATTGGAAACCTCCTACGAAAGCGGACGAGAATACTGTTTACTCTATTTACCAAGCTCTTAAACCTCTAGCGGGAGGAATGTCCACTTTCCTCGGCGGGAACGTCAAAAAGTTAGGCGAAATGGCTCACCCTGATACGAATGTAATGGTTCGTATGAAACCCTATGACGGAACAGTTTATTTCGGTGTGACCGTAAAAAGGGGAGAAGTAGAGGACTTTACTCTTACTCTAGATCAGTCTTACGTTGCGATCGGCTCCAATCCAAACGAGCAAGATCAGAATAATCAGCAACAAACTGCGGATCAGGAACCTAAGGAAGATCAGAATCCGAAAGAAGAAGAGCAGAAACCTTCTCACAATGAAGAAAAGGCTCCTTTGATCGTTCAACAGGAAGAACCTTCCGAAGAAGAAATGGATCGGGTATTGAAATCCACCTTCTGGAAGGATGAATATGCAGAAGCAATCCGGCAATTAGGACCTTATGCCGGAGCAGGAGATAATTCCATTCGTGGAAAAGCCAAGTTCTACATGGGAATGTCTTATTATAGAAAAGGTGAATATAATAAAGCCTTAAAGTATTTTGTGCAAAAGGATACGAAGGCCTACAATCCGGAACGAACCGAATTCTGGACCAAGCAATGTCTGTCCAGAATAGGCGGAGGAAAAAGATGAACCGTTCCATCATATTAGTAACAGGATTTTTATTTGTCTGTGCCGGCCTTTTAACGGGCATTTATACGGCTGTGATCCAGGACAATGATTCTTCGAATCGTACTATTCTGGAAAAGGTGCGAGAAGGAGAAGAGTTCCTAAAACATTCCAATCCTAAGTCTGCCGACAAGGCATTGGATATCTTTGCGGAGCTTTCTTCCAAGGATGTGGGTTCAGATCTTTCTTTCAGGATCCAATATGATCTGGGCGCCGCTTTGGACAAGACCGGAGACAAGATGCGTGCTCTCGGAATCTTTCGTGAGTTAAATCAGAAAGAAGGTCTTTCCCGAGAAGAAAAAGCGAAGGTTGCTTATGGTCTTGGAAATCTTCTTCTTCTTTTAAATAGAGACGAAGAAGGCAAAGGACATCTCGAAGAAGTGCTTCGCACATCCAGTGATAATAAACTCAGATCCAATGCTCTTTCTGCGATCGCAGATTATTATATGAAGAAGGGCAATTACGATCAGTCCAGAAAGAACTACGTTCTCGCATTACAAGAAGATCCGGAGAATGTTAAGGCGAGGGTCCGCTGGGGTAAATCTTTACGTAGAATGGGCAAGGACTGGTCCGCTTACGATGTATACGAAGATTACGTGCAGTCAGACGCGTACTTCGATCCGGACAAGATTGCAGTGGATAAGGAATTCCGCTCAGGTCTTTTGGAGAAGGGAAGACAGTTATACGTTCATAAGCAGTACTATAATGCTATCGAAACTTTGAAGAAGGCTCTGGACATCGGAGTCAGCGAAAGCGCGAGAGAGCAAGCTTGGTACTATATTGCCGAAAGTTATGACGCTCTCGGAAAACCAGAAACAGCAATCCAATATTTGAACAAAATATTAGAAAATTCTGATGGAACTATGGACCAAACGGCCATATTCCGAAAAGGAACCATTTATTTCCGTAGTGGGCAATATGAAAAGGCTGCATCCGTGTTCCACGACGCTGCGGATCGCAACCCTGATTCTCCTATCGGAAAGAAGGCACTCACTTGGAGAAAAGAAGCTTTGGATCAGATCGAAGACGATTTGAAATACAAGGACAGCGATTCTGCTAAGGCCAAACCTTCTAACGATGAAGACGATCGCTTGGATGATGATTGGAAATACTAAAAGTTAAGCGGATGTCTGAACGAATTCTTGTTCGGACATTTCGATTTTGATCCCTAAGCAATCGTAAATTGCATGCGGTATATCTTTCAAAGCCTTGATGCTATTCTTCATTTGATCCGTGTATTTTCCGTATAAGATTGTTGGCACAGGATTGAGAGTGTGAACATCCACGGTTAGATCTTCCAGATTTCCATGATCGGAAGTGATGATGAGCTGATCTTCCTCCGGATCCATTGCGTCAATGACTCCTAACAGGAATTCCTCCAGATCCAGAATACATTTCTGGGCGCCTCTCCAGTTCATCTTATGACCGACCTTGTCGGTAATGAAATATTCGTAGATGCAAAGAGTATGATCACCTTTGACTGCAGGGACTATATCCTTTCCGGTTTTGTAAGGATCTTGGATCTCCAATACTGGATCATCTTTGTCTATGAATTCTCTTCCGAACTTACGAAGGAAGTCACGGCTGATATCCATATACAATCCTTTGCCTTCTCTCAGATCGTCCATTCCCTTGAGAGGTTTGTCGGCAGCCATCTGTATAAGAGTAGAAGCGGATACATGTCTTGGATTCTTTTTAACGTGTTCTGCAAATCCAGGAGTGTAGCAATTCAAGAGATCCGCTTTGAATCCGTTCTCTTCTAATATTCGGATAATGGAATATTTTGCTATGATACGCTTTAAGGTGAAGGTAGGAAATCCGCTCATGTGGCGGCTCAAGACTTGGCAGGCATTGATCCCTGTCCAAAGAGAAGTTTGTCCCGTTGCGCTTTGGGGAAGTCCCTTGACTCCCATGCTTGCATCGGTCCTTAAATAAACCAAGTCCTTGAGGCGGGAAGAAATATCGGAAGGAAACTCCTTTCCTCCCAGGGGAAGAAAAATCCCATTCGCATACTTTGCAAAAGGGTTCTTTTCTGGATCCTTCTCTCCGAATCCGATCCCATCTATAAATACGTAAAATATCATCTTATAGCCCGAAAGAAGAGCGCTCTACCATTGAATTAGACTGATTCTTTATGATAGAATCGCCGATACTAGAAAGGTGAACCCTCGTACAAGTAGCAGAAGATCTAGAATTCTATCTCTGATACTCCTATGTCCTGCGTTGGTTTCCATCCCTTTTTTTACTTCAGAATGGAAGGATGCAGTTTTCTTTTCTCCGGTCCCAGTTCTTAGTTCGCAGCCAAAACAGAAGAAGGAGCTATTCTCTTCTAACCTAGTCCATAGACTGGAAGATCCTTATTACGATCTAGGCTTACGATTTGAATATTTAATACGGGAATTTTCCAATCTAAGTTCGGATAAGAATGCCGAATCATTGGGCAAATCGCTTCGCTCCGGATTTCGATTAAAACTAATTCGCATTTACGATTATAATTTCAGGTCTATGTATTCTTCCGATCCAGAAGGGCCTGCATTTCACAGTGGGCTTAGGCTCCTAGGCTTAGAAGTGCTTAGGTCAGGTTGGGCAGAAGATACTGAGAAATTTCTGTTATACCGCAGCTCGAATGGAGAACTTTATTTTCAAATCCCCAAAGAAGATGGCGAAAGGATCATTAAAGAATCTACCGGTAAGAAGAGCTCTTATCTACCTCGGGAATTTTCAGAAGGAGTGCTCTATTGGGTTTTTCGAAAAACCGAAGAAGGGCATGAACTATTAGAAACCAATTTAGATCCGAACAGTCCTTTGCTTCCGGAGAAGACTAAAAGGATAACTGAGCCCGTTCCTAGAGAAGATGCGGAAACTACAACTCACGCATTGCTCGAGAAATTTTCCAAATCCGATCGATTCATTGAAAGACCTGTTTGGGAGAAGGCAACCCAAGGGAATACCGAGATTTTTCTAACATATCCGAGAAAGTCTAGGGCCCAAGAGATGTTATTGATATTGGCTGCGATCTCCTCTTCTCTTCTTGCTTTGTTAGGCGGAGTCCTTGCCGCTCGCATTCTATATACGATCCGAATTGAGAAGAGATACTTAGAGAGAGAGGACGCATTAAAAATGAAAACGGAATTAGTTCGTTTGCTCGGGCTTTTTCGGGAAAGGACCAGATGATAGGTTTTAAATTCAGACTCGTTCTTTCTTTGGCGTTCTTATTCTCGTCTATGGTTCTCTGGTTGGAGCCTTATTTTCCTTCCGGGATATTTTATAAGTCTAGATTGGATTCTGTATTCTCTTCCTTTAATAAGGATGTTTTGGAATTAGAGAAGAAGATCAGAGATTCGAAACCGGAAGAGTTGAGTATAGATTCTTCTTTCGTACCTGTGAAGACATTCACCACTTGGGATCCGATCTTAAAGATCACTCCTGATCTAGATTTTTCTGCAGAGAAGGAAAGGCTTGTGCTTACTCAATCTTGGGAAGGAAAGATTAGTAGGCTTCTCGTACTTGAAAATGAGCCTGTCTTATTCGTACCTTTGCAGGAAAAGTCGATCGCAGTACTTGCCATCTTGGACAAGGACAGATTCAGAATCTCTATCGAGGATAAAGTGGAGTATTTTGTTCCCGAGCCTAAGGTGGGAACTTTCTCCGATTGGGAAGAGAAAGGAGATAAAGCCGATCCTCGTAGGATCTCCGAAGAACTATTGCGTTCTATGAAAGACTCCGGCACGGATTTCAAAGAGATCCGATTGGGAGAGAAATCTTATAGAGGATACTATGCATCGTATCCGGATGATAAGATCGGATTCATCCAAGGGATTTTATTGCTAGTTCCTACGGAACCGAATCTATTTCTATTATTGTTTCCTATATTCTTCGGTCTTCTTCTCGCATTGGATCTTTGTATCTTAATCGTTCGTAGGAACAAGGCTGCTTCTGTTTATAGACGCTCCGAAATCTCCAGACTGATCCAGCTTCTTTCTCAAAGAATAGAAGAGAATGCTTTCCAGCAGATAGAAGCAAAGAAAATGCAAGAAGTCCCAGAGTTAGTTACTGAACCTGAGCCTGCGGTTTTGGAAACTAGAGCCTCCGTATCCGGGACTTTTTACGTGCTGCCTTTTGATCTTCCTCAGGATTCATTCTTAACTCCTAAGTATTTGAGAGAAAAGAGATCATTGGAGCCGACGGCTTCCGAATTCACAGGATCAGTTACGATCGCAGAACTTCCTCCTCCAGTTCAGAAAAAGAGAGACTCTATCTTTACTGATGAGCTCGCTAAATTGGTAGAGAAGGTAAAGACAGTTGCTCCGGCAGAAATCCAGAAGATAGAAATCAGCGATCGTCCTAAAGATTCCGGACTTCTGGCAAAAGCGTTAAGAGTCACAGGACTTGCGGAGATAGGACTTAAGGCGGCAAGAGGATTATCTCCTCAACACAAGTCTAGATTCTTTTTGTGGGCAAGGGCTTGGTGGGGAATCCGAAAAACGGATCCGAATGAGGAGCTGCCTCTTTCTGACAAATTCAAGATCTGGTTGGAGAAACAACCGATCCGAGAGAAGAGAAAGATATTGGAAGTCTTGGACGAGATCCACCAAGGTTTGGATACTCCTACATCTTCTTTGTTGAAATATTATTTAACGATCTTTTCTTCTCTTCATCTGAAATCTTTCAGTATTCATTTCTATGATAGAAGAAGGGGCGCTTATCTTCCTGTAGTGTCATACGGATTACAGCCTTATAGTCGTCAGAACATGATCTTTCTCTATGGAGACCAATTTTTAGGTAAAGAAACAGGAGATGTCTCGATCATTGATGTAACGGAAGAAAGACGAAATGATCATTTCTTCCGAAAGAAATTTGATGCAGCGGATTTGGACGGAGTAATGAGGATCGTATCCTTTCCTCTATTCAGATCAGGATTAGACTTTAGATTTTTCTTATTATTCCCCGATCCACCGAATAACGATTTAGCGGATCAAATCCGCGATAATGTGGAGCACTCGATAGAGCCTGTGGAGGATGCCTTCTTACAATTGGAGATTGAACAGGCATCTCATGCGATACAAGATAAAAGAGACTTGGTCCAGATCCAATTCTTGTTATTGCGTTGGGCGACTCACGGAGAAAGAAGCAAATGCAATCTGTATAAGATCAGATCTACTGGGGATCTGGAATATCCGATCTTGGACGAATGGAGAAGAAAGGCCCTGGAAAAAATACAACCGATCCTTGGCTCCGAAGATTATGGTTTCGGTGTTTCCCCTTCCGAGATCTTTGTTCTCTCTAGAGAGGAAAGACAAGAAGAATTGGATGAGATCCTGAAATCTGTAGGTCAACCTTACAAGATCATTCCTCTTCCCTATCCGGAAAATGGAAAAAATCTCTACACATATATTTAATATTTTTCTAATACGATCTGCGATCGTACTGTCTCTTCTTTTTAGTGTCGCTTCTCTCTTGGCTCAAGAAGAGAATCGTAGGGAATGGAATAAGGCTGCAAAAGAAAAGATCTTAGCTTTTCAACAAGGCGGAAAAGAGGCAGAAAGCCTTCCCTTTTTAGAAGAATATGTGAAGAAGAATCCGAGCGAGCTGATGTTCCGGCTCTATCTGGCCCGGGCTCTTTTTTGGAGAGCGGACCTTCCCTTGCCCGAGCATTCGGAAGATGTGTTTTCCCGAATGGAAAAGATAAAAGCGATCCGAGAGAATTATCTGAGATCAGCAGGAATCTTCGAGGAAGCTCTGGGGCATTTGAGTAAGATTGCTCCTAGAGATCCCGATTTGGGAAAATGGCTTTTTCTTTGGGCGATGACGGAATGGTATGCAGGAAGGGAAGACAGAGCCATCCAGCTCTTCAAAAAGGCATTCAAACAGGATTTTCGTTTGAACCAGGCGAATTTCAATATAGCCGCAATCTATGAGAGCCTCGGACAGATCGCAGATTCTAAAATTTATTACGGAACCTACTTGAAAAACGAAAAGGAACTGAAAGAAGAGGAGTAATGGCCCGTGTCGAAAGAAGATTTCAGATGCTCCTCACCGAAGAGGAATTCGAACTATTGAGAACAGAAGCGGAGAAGAGGGAACTCTCTGCTTCCGAATTACTTCGCACCTGTTTTCGAAATGAGATCTTTCGATCCGATTCCTACCAAAGGCTTGAAGCTCTAAGAGAGCTGACTAAAATCTATCCGGAACCTTCTCCTTGAAATTATTATTATCTTCCGAATGTTTTCGTGAATTGGTCAGAGGTTCCGCGGCGTCCAGACGATCCGTATTCTCCGCGATAGAATCACTTACTAAAAAAAATCACGTATTCGTTTTGGCTCTTTCTAGTTTAGAAGAAGTATTAGCCAAGGAATCAGATCCGACAAAAAGAGAGATCCTTTGGAACCAATCCAAGAATCTATTTTTAGAATTCCTTCCCGTAAGAAAGGAAGAGATAGCGCTCGCGCTTAGACTCTCTTCTTCTGCTTCCTTACGCTGGGAAGAATGGGTAGAAGTTGCCGTCGCTTCTCTCGCTGATCTGGACGGTATACTTTGTTTAAATCGTAAATGGAAAGAGCAGAGCTTAGTAAAGATCCTACTCGCTCAGGAAATAGACCTCGACGGGGTCGCTTAAAGGACTGAGTTGATCTATTCCTGTAAAAGGATCGTAAGCAGAATTGTAGGCCGCGATCTTGAAATAGAACGTTAGACCTTTTTGTAAGAATAAAAGCTTTTTGTCGTATGGATCTTTTTGCGGTTTGCGCTTTCCCTTTTTAGGCTTAGGAGAATCTTCCTGGTCCTCTTCCGGTTTTTCTGCGTTCAGACTGATGAGTCGATTGTCCACGCATTGACAAAGCTTTGGTCCACTCATATCGTTCCGTTTTGGACAAGAAGAATCTTCTCCCATAATCGGATCCAGATACTCACTCATAGGTTGCTTTATCTTTCCATTCGCAGTGAGAACAGGTTGCTTTCCTTTTTCTAATTCTTTGCTCGTTCCTTTCAGGATACCGACCATACGATTCGGGCCGACGCCGTAATGGATTACGTATCCGCCTTTTTGCTGAACATTCTTTTCAGGATTGGGAGTCCAACTGAGACAAACTCTAGGGCTGCCTCCTGCTTCGGGATAGCTATCGTCAAAATAGACGACTTTCAATCCCATAGGTTTGACTGGAGGAAGAGTTTCTCTATAAGAAAAAGATAATGCTTCTAATTCAGGACTTGTCTTGGCCACTGAATCCGTTTTGAATTTTACTTTTACCTGGTAGTATTTGAAGCCGGTCACCTTGCCTGCCCAAATCCTATCCAAAGGGATCCTATAACTGGAAGCCTTGCCGCTCGGAGCGGATTCTTCTTCGGTTTCGCGAGCCGGATCGTCTTCTTTATATTCTTCTTCTATCTTTCTTAAGTCGACTGATCTCCAGGCGGGTCCCTCGTCTGTCCTTGCAAAGATCTTAGGAGAAAAACGAAAGTATAGCTCGAGCACGGAAGACTTTGGCACATTCGCCTTTATGAATACACTTTCAGGAAAGGAACTCGTGTATTTAGTGCGATACACTGGAGAGAGTGCGGTTCCGAATTTCGCCTCTGCAGTAAAGGAAGAAGGATCGTATTTCTGCCCTTCATAAGAAGTGGAGAGTGCTTCGGGGTCTGGCGCTCCTTTCGATACTAAGAAATCATCCAACCATCCATAAAAACTTTCTCCTATCTTGAAAGGAGTGCTGTCTTCTGGATGGAATCCAATCCTAACGATCGGTTCTTTGTTGGAAACGGAGGATCTGTCTACTTCCTTTCCGTTGATATAGAATACTACTTCTCTTTGCGCCGGACGAACATGAATGATAAAATGATTCCATTCGGAGCGGGAAATCCTGGATCTTCCCGCAAGTTTCAGAGAAACATGAGTCTTATCCTCTTTTTGAAAGAAATTACGAAATTCTAATATTGGGATTTCGTCTTTAATCCTCAGGTCCCAGCCGAATTTACGCCCTCGAGTGTATAGTTCTTTGGAAAGAAGCACAGCCTCTTTGTCCAAAGTTCCTGGCAAAAGGAAGAAGGAAATATAGAATTCTTCTTTAATATCGGGGCTTGTAAGTATTCCTTTCGTTTTTCCGGAAATTTTGATCCCGGAGCGCTTTCCCACGAATCCGGCGGATTTTTTTCCCGAATGAGCTTTGCTAGAATCTGGTAAATAAGAAGAAGATAATATTCGATAGCCACCGGCCTTGTCCGTAAGATCTGAGGCTTCTTTTTCTTCAAAGTCTAAGAATAGATCTGCACCTTCTTTTCTATCTCTGGGGCTGAGATCCAATTTTGGAGTTCCATTCTCCGTCATACTCAGACGGATTTGTTTTAGAACAAAGGAACTTAAGGAAAATGAATTTGTCTCCGCGGAGATAGCGGAGCCGATGAGGACAGCGAAACAGACCAAACCGAAAAGGGAGAATGGTAATAAGACTTTGTTTCGCATTCCCGAATGTAATCCGATCCGTTTATACGATGGTGTCTAACTGACCGACTCTTCTTTCATGGCGTCCTGCTTCGAAAGTAGTGGTAAGCCATTTTTGCGCGATCCGAGCGGCGAGATCTTTTCCAAGAACCCTTCCCCCAAGAACAAGTACGTTCGCGTTATTATGCCTGCGGGACATTTCTGCAGTGAACTCATCATGACAAAGAGCGGCGCGGATTCCCTTATGGCGGTTTGCCGCGATAGAAGCACCAATCCCGGTCCCACAGAGAGCGATGAGGCCCTCTACTTCGTTGGAGAGAACTTTTTTACAGGCTTCGGCAATGACTATGGGATAATCTACGGAGGATTCATCCTTTGTTCCGTAGTCTATGATTTCGACAGAGTTTCCTAATTCTTTGCGGAGGTATTCTTTTAGTTCGAAACCGCCGTGATCGGAAGCGATACCAATTTTTTTCATGTTCTAAAGGTACCGTACCTATGAGAATTCTCTCGTTCAAGCAATTTACAATAGAATGGCGAAAAAGAGGGAGAGAACCTTAATTGAATAAGGCTTCTTTAATGAAATCGGGAGCGATCTGATAGAATTCCCAATGCTGTAGAAAGATCGTCAGATACGTACTTTGGAAGGAAGAAAAAGGCAAAGGCTTATCCGATATGGATTCTAACTCTGCACGGTTGAGCCTGGACAAGAGTTCCTTCTTCGCGTTTAAAAATGCGCGCAGGGTCTTCTCTTCGTATGCTGAAAGTCGGATCGTCTTCTCGTCGGAGAGCAAATGATTCTCGTAATGCGAAAAGAGAGCATCTCTTAACTCTCGATGTCTGATATGATCTAAGGCTAGAGTATTCTTATCCTCTTTAGAGAGATTGAGTTTCTGAATGCATTCCAGGCTCTTAAGAAGGGACTTGGCTTCTTCTTCTGCGAGTAGGTCGGCTAGCTTGGTCTTTTCTTCCGGTAAAAGTTTGGATTTATAGAAATCCTTTACTTCTTTGGAGCCATTCCCTGCGGAGAAACAGTTTCCAGTGTTCACACTCGTACGAAAGAATAGGGGAGCCGAGGAAAGGTTTTGCAAACCTAAAAGAAGAAGACTGAGAATGCAAAGGTTCCGTTTCATCGGTGATGCCTCAATCAAGCCTTCTTCTCGAATTCCTTCATATAATCGATCAGTGCGAGGATCCCTTCTCTAGGCATAGAGTTATAGATAGAAGCTCTGAGTCCTCCAACTAATCTATGCCCTTCCAATCCATGGAGTCCTTTCTCTTCTGCACCTGCCAAGAACTTGGATTCTAGATTTTTGTCTTGAAGAGTGAACACAACATTCATCACAGATCTGCTAGAAGGTTTTACCGGCGCCTGATAGAAAGAAGTGGTGTCCAGATAATCGTAAAGAAGCTTTGCCTTCTCATCATTGAACTTTTCGATCGCATCCACTCCTCCTTTCTCTTTTAACCATTCAAAGACCAACTTGGACATATAAATGGAGTAAGTAGGAGGAGTATTGTACATGGATTTATTCTTAGCAGTCAGTGCGTAATCCATTAAGACCGGGACAGTTCTCTTGGAACGACCCAAAAGATCTTTACGAATAATTAATACACTTAAACCGGAAGGCCCTATATTCTTCTGAGCTCCTGCAAAGATTGCTCCGAATTGACTTACATCTATTTTACGAGAAAGGATCTCCGAAGTCATATCCGCTATTAACGGAGCCTTGGTTAGTTTCGGGAAATTAGGATAACGAGATCCTAATAGAGTATTGTTCGAAGTAATGTATACATAGGCTGCGCCCGGATTGATCATAGAATCATCTAACTCCGGAACTTCGGTATACTTATGGTCTTCTCCATCATAGATCTTTTTTACAGGATTGAAACGAAGCGCTTCTTCCATTGCTTTTTTGGCCCAGATCCCCGTTATCGCAAAATCCGCAGACTCACCTTCTTGCAATAAGTTGAGGGGAAGAGCCGAGAAATGGAGGCTTGCCCCTGCGGATAGAAACATAATTTCGTAATTTTCAGGAACGGAAAGTAGTTCTCTTAAAAGCGCCAAGGACTCGTCCAAGACCTTCTCGAATAGCTTTCCTCGATGGCTGACTTCCATAATGGACATGCCTGAACGTCTATAATTCAAGAACTCGGACGCTGCCTTTTCCATAACCGGAGTGGGAAGCATCGCTGGGCCTGCGCAAAAATTGTAAATTCGACGTTCAAATTCGCTCATGAGGTTAAGGTAAAAACCCAGTCCAGAGAGGCAACTTTCTTACGAGGGAGTATCCCTGGAAGCATGGAAAAATCCTTGGCAGAGTCCGTACTAAAATCGTAAGATAGCGAATCGTATCCTGATTTCTTTTTCAGGGATATATCTGCGTTTCTAAGGAGTTCCTCATCATGTCACGGATTCGACTGGCTGTATTTATCTTCTTCGTAGGGAGTTCATTACTTCCTTTGTTCGCTCAAAGCGGACCCAAATTAGGAGAGAGAGAAGTTCGATCCTCCGGAAAAGTAAACTTCGTAAACCGGTCTGCCGCAAGAGCCGACGAAGAAACGAAAGGCAGCAATGCTAAGACTGGAGCCGCCTTGGCTGAGGCTTTGAAGAAGGATCCGAAATCTAGTGCGAGCACTGATGGAATCACTGCGATCCGCATTCTTCCGGAAGAAAAGAAATTCGGAGCAGACCTGATCAGCTTAGGAAAGGATTCGGAATACGGACATATCAACTCGGTGCAAAGGATTATCGCCGGTTATGTAAAATCCAATTTCGGATATTCAGAACAAAACTCGGAAACTCTCGCGACTTATATTCTATATTACAATGCGATCCATCGTAAAAACGCAAATTATGTAAAACGCAAATACAATGACGAAGTCGTTAAGAATGTCGAGGCCGACAAGATCGGTATCGCAAGACGTTATACGGAATGGGCCGGAAAAACGCAGATCATTATTCCGATCGTTGCAAATATCTTATCCGAAGATGGAAAAGATCTTCATACGGACGAGTTAGAGCACGAAGTAAACAAGGACCTGGACAAAAAGAAAGAAGGCCAAGAAGATAAGAAGAAGATGGACGATCTCCAACGACAAAAGTTGGAAGATGAAAAGCGCAAGCTCCAGGAAAAACAAGACGAGAACAGAAAAAAACAAGAAGCTGCTTCTCAAAAAGACAGATCTGCTGAGAAAGAACTACAAGAGTTGAATAAGGATCCTGTTAAGAACAAACAGAAGATTACTCAAAAACAAGAAGAACGCAAACAGGCTCAGCAACAACAGCAACAAGCCAAGAAAGAAGAGCAGCAATTAAAAGAAAAAGAAAAGGAGATCGCTAAGAAGGAAGAATCCCGCAAATCGGATTCTAAATCTTCTTCGTCCTCCTCATCGTCTAGCGATTCTAAGAAAGATTCCTCTTCTTCTTCCGGAGGTTCTAGCAGTTCTTCCAAATCGGATGATAACAAATCCAAAGAAGAATTGAAGCAAGAACTCACCGATACTAAGAAAGAATTGGAAGCTGTTAAAGAAGAACAGAAACAAAAAGAAGACTTCGATAAAAACGTAGTCGGAGGAAAGATTCTCTTCTTAAAAACCTTAAAGTATACTTCCGACGGACATTATAGCAATGAACTCCAATTGCTGGATCCTGCTAAGGACGATACGATCTTTAAAGGCGACTTCAATAAGATCTGCGGACGTACTTTCGAAGTTGTGGACGGAAAGGCTTTGGTCGTAGGTTACGAGTCGGACCACTCCGCTGCTCATAAACTCATTCTGATCGATCAAGAGACTCTCAAGCCTGCGGTTTGGTCCAATGACGCCGTATTCTGGCGCTCTCCTATGATCTTAAAAGGAGAAGATATCTATGCATTTGAAGAAAGGAATGGAAAATATTATCTGAGCCGTTTCGACAAAGGCTTAAAGAAGACTGCTGGAACAGAAGAGGAGATCTCTCCTAACTCTAATGTAACCTTCTTCGGTGAGAAGATTTATGTAACCGGAAAAGAAGAAGGTTCCGGCAAAACGGAGATTGCAGTATTTAATAAAGCGGATCTGAAATTACTCAAGAAGATCAAGCCGTAAATCATATTCAATTTTCGGAATGGAAAGGCGGGAGATCTCCCGCCTTTTTTATTTTATTGTCTTTTTAAGAGCCAGGCTCCGATGCAGACGGATCCGATCTCTGTGATCATACTCAGATAAATATACTCGTTTCCTGGACCGTTCAAGAGCAAGGTGTAGAGCCTCGCTATAAAAAGGCCTCCAGCGCTTGTTACAGAAAGCAAAATGGCAGGGGACTTGAAATCAGGTCTGGTCAAACCGTAAAAGATCAGAAATCCTACTCCAAAGCAAAGTCCGCTATACATCGCCCTAAAATCAGCCAAGGCTGCACTCGAATGAATGGAGAATCCAATCATTTCCGCCAGAGGGATCGGATAGAGAAAGAAAGCCACAGTGAATCCTAGATAAACTGCAAGGTTCATGAATAGAAAGATCTGAGTGACCAAACGTATCAATGGAGAAGTCTCCAATCGGCCTGTCGTAGAAATTGTACTTGTTTGCATTTGATTTCCTCTCAAGGAGTTGATAAGAAGAAGATACGACAAAGAAAGGGCCGCGTCGTCCGGCGTTATAAAGTCTTATACATTTTTCTAAAAGAAATCGGGGTTTTTTGAGTAATTCTTAAGAAAGCCTCATTAAAAGAAGAACGATTATTAAATCCTACCGTCATCGCTATCTCTAAAACGGTTTTATCCGTTCCAATGAGAAGTTCCTTAGCATCTTCTATCCTATGCTGATTGATGAAGGAGAAATATCCCTTACCCAGACGGTTGTTTAATAGCTCGGATAACTGATGAGAGGTAAGAGAGAGTTCTTTTGCGAGTTCTGTTAATGTAAGATCCTCTCTTCTATGGATCTTATCCGCATAGAATAAACGATCTAAATTTTCTAAGACGGGGTCCATATCCAGACCCTTGAGTCTGGTACGTGCATATTTTGCCTTGATCAGATCGGATCGTAGGGCCTCGGGAAATTCGAAATATTTTCTTCGAATATAATATATTAAGGAAACCGCAAGAGAGATTACTGCAAGCGATAGCTTTAGAAAGATCGGATGAACGATCAGACCTAAAATTCCTAGAACGGAAACGAGAAAAGAATCCAAACAGAAAATCCCGAATAGGAATTTGGCCCTTGGCTCCTCGATCTTTAAGAACGCTTTGAAGATTGGGATCACAAAACTAAGAGAATAGATCGCGGCTCCTAAATACAAAAAGTTGATCCCGAAAAACGCAAGATCGAAATTCAACTGCGAGTTCCAAGGATATCTTAAATATTCTCCGCTACTTCTGAAGTAGATTGCGGCAGCGAATGAGAACAAAGTAGGAAGAAAGAATAGAAAATGCTTCGGTCTAAATTCGAAATCATCTTCTGAAAGGGATCGAATCGTGAGAAATGCGAATGCGGGCGGAAGATAAAGTAGAGGAAGATTCCAAAATTTCAAGGCCAGGTCCTGCCCAGAATTTTGATTTAGTACCAAGGCACTGGAAAGTTGCATGCATCCTATGGACGCGAGTGTAAGCGCTAGAAAGACTTGGAATCGATCCCTTTTATCCGCAGGAAATTCACCTATGGAAAGAAGAAGGGCCAAAAATCCGCCGAAAAGAATGAGCCCATCAAAGAACCAGCCTAGCAGATCGGACATGGTCTTATCGTATTCCTCTAAGGAAATAGTCGAATCGAAAATTAGATTATAATAGAGCTTATCTCATTGAAGTGAGATCTCTGTATGCTCTCACTACTCCGTCTGCCATTGTCTTGGTGAAGGTAAGCGCCACTCTCGCTTTTTCAGAAGCGATCATGACTTCGTGAGCATCTACGCTATTCGGATCATAGACCATTTTTTGGGTCATTTCATCTGCATCCGCTTGTAGATCATTTACAGATTTTAAAGCGTTTCTCATCGCTTCAGAAAAACTTTCAGCTACGAAGTCTGGAGCTACAGGCTCTTTTACGTCTCCGTAATGGCGTTCGTCCTCGATCTTTACGCTGACCTTATCGCCTTTAGGAGAAAGCGGAAAACGAGAATCGGAATAACCGGAGTTATATGTGTACCAAAGTTTGGAATTGAAATCCACTTGCATTAGAATCTCCTAAATTACGCTCTTCCGATTTCCAAGGCCTTATTGAACATCGCCTTGGAGCCGTTGATCATCTGTACGTTTGCTTCGTAGGACCGGGAAGCCGAGATCATATCGGTCATTTCGGTGACTATATTTACGTTCGGCATTTCTACATAGCCTTTTTTAGGGCCGATCTGTATCGAATCCGGGTGGGTTGGATCATATACCAATCGAAGAGGGCTCATGTCCTTCTCGATTTTCATGACCTTCACACCTCTTCCTTCGCCCGGCTCAAGACCAAAAGGATAAACAGGACTTCTCCACTGAGTTCTCAAATTCACCGGAGTAAGTACCACTCTATCTCTGCGAAACGGTCCGTCGCCATTCGTGTTACGAGTGGTAGTCGCATTCGCGATATTGTTTCCGATAACATCCATCCGAAGTCTCTGTGCGGAAAGTCCGGTAGCGGAGGTATTAATTGCAGTAAACAGTCCCATGATTTCTTCCTTTATTTCTCAGCTATGTCGCCAAAGAGGGATTAGGCTAGCCTCATTACGTTTTTCAAATCCCTAAAGTTGGAATTCAGTCTTTCAGTCATCATCATGTATTGCATTTGGGAATTGGATGCATCTACAACTTCTTTCTCAGGATCCACGTTATTTCCATCGGCTCTCATTGTAGTCAAATAGTCGACCTTTGCCTTAGGTTTTACAGTACGATAGTCTAATGGAGTAAAAAATGATATATGACGTTCGTCTTCTATACGAGTAGGGATTGCTTTGGACTCTTCGATCTTCTCAGATTCCAGCGCGCGTTTTATCATAGATTCGAAAACTACTTCGCTTCTCTTGAAATGAGGAACGTCTGCGTTCGCGATGTTATCAGAAATCACCTTTCTTTTTAAAGAAGCAGTGTTCATACCTCTTTCCAGTAGATCCTGGGTCTTCATGAAATAGGTTTTTTCAAACATAAAGCTCTCCCGAATAAAATTTCGGTTGAATTTCAAATTTCCCGAAGATAAAAAAAGAAAATAGGCCGAAAATTTTGTCCGAAAGGCCGAAAAAAGGATTATAACTGAAAATGGCAGAACATTCGGAGATTATAGAGATCAAACCGGAGCTAACGGCCCTTTTCAATGACTACTACGCGTTTCGAAACGAGCTGATGGACGCGATCGCCAAAAAACCTAAGAAAATCGTCCTGGATTTGGGAAAGATCCCAGTCATGAATTCAATTTCTATCAGTTCCTTGGTTTGGTTCTGCAAAAATGCCAAATCCGAAGGGATCGAGATAGATATCCGAGAGATCCATCCGGACCTTCTCAAAACCTTTGAAGTACTAAAGATAGACGAGTACTTTCAGCGAATTTAAAGTACGAAACCCTCTGTCTCAGGTTTTTGAAAGCCAGGAATTCCCTGGACATCTTTCTCTATCCGGTTAGCCTGGCTCCCATGAAAAAAATTCTTTTTTCTCTCCTTATCCTTTCCTTCGCGCTAGGTTGTTCTGCTCCTTTGCAGGAAAGGGTCCTCGGAATCTGGGAGAGAACTTCTACCTGCACTCCTGAAGGGCAATGCCAAGATACTCCCGCTGACAAGGTTCAGAAATTGACTCTACTCCGTCCAGGTCTTGCGATCTATGAGAATCCAGAAGATCCTGAAAGACAAAGAAAGATAGAATACGAACTATTCGAGAAGGATACAAAATCCAATTCCCCTGAGATATTATTCCGGTTTTTGAATCTAGGTTTTCAGATCCGCTATGTGATCCTTAAGGCGGATAAGGATAAATTAGAGTTATTTAATCCAGATCGAAATAATACAGAGATCTATAAGAAGGTTGGCGTCGCCCCGGAATGATCTTCTCCAAGGAAAAGATACTTCTTCTTTTCTTTAGTTCCGTATTGGTCCTGGGGACTTCTTTGTCTGCAAAGGAAGCCGAGACAGGTACGGATGAGAATCAGTCGATTATTGCTCCTTCTCCGGAAGGAGAACTTTCTCCTCCGCCTCAACCCACGGATCAGAGCGAGCTATCTCGTCGAAAATACCAGATCCTCGCACTGAATACGGAGACGATCAATCTTTTAAGATCCAATAGTCTTTCCAAGGCCCAAGCAAATATTGAGAAACTGAAGAAACTCGATCCGGATTGTTTGGAGTTCCATTATCTAAGCGGAGCTTATCTGTATGCTCTCGGAAGATATCCTCAATCTAAGAAGGCTCTGCTCAGAGCGGTTGAGTTGAATCCTGGACATGATCCTTCTCATTATTTGCTTGGAATGATCTTCGTAAGAAGAAGTAAATGGGAAGCTTCCGTTCCATATTTTCAAAAGGCAGTAGAACTTGCGAATTACAATCCATTCTATCGTTTGAATATGGCGCTCGCATATTTCGAGACCGGTCAATATATCAAAGCCAAGGCCGAAGCGGAAAAGGGAATAGAGCTCAAACCGAATTACAGAAATGCTAAATTAGTTTTATTGAAAGTGAATTTCCTTTTAGGAAACAAGGCGGAGGCATTAGCCCAGTGCAAAGAATTTGCAAAAGAAGGGTTCTTGCACAAGGAATTCGCTTATATCTATGCACGCTTGGCAATGGATCTGGATAAGAATTTCAGAAAAGCGATCAAATTATATAATCAATTTCCGGATCTTCCGTTTAATGAGAAACGATTTCTCGCTCATGCATATTTTCATACCGCGAATTATAGAGCTTCTGCAAATACGTATTCTATTATCGCAGGCTCCAAGATCCTTTCAGAGGAAGATAAGATCAATTATCTCCGTTCTCTCGTTTTCATTCGTGATTATAGAAGATTGGAATTATTCGTAAGTTCTTGGATGGCAGAAGAGCCCGAAAAGAAACTCAAGATCCAAGAGGCATTGGATGTCGCGGAACTCTTAAAGGACAACGATCCCAAAGTCTATCACATGCTTCCTTCTCGCAATCCATATTGAATACTAAGTGCTTTTCCTAAAGGCAAGCACTCTATCGCGTATTGCTGCTTGAAGTGAAAGATATAAATCCAACTGCAGATTAATCTTCTTTCTTCTTAGTAGGAAACTGAAGAATGTAAGCGATCACACAGATCCCGATGACTGCCATTCCGATCCTCACATAAATGATAGGAGCAAATATAGCACTGATCGTCATTGTGATCACGATAGAAGAAACCGCAATGATCTTGGCTCTAAGCGGAATTGCTTTATGAATTCTCCAATCTCGGATAAAATTACCGAAGTACTTATTGTTCATTAGCCAATTATAAAATTTCTGAGAGGCTCTCGCGTAACAAGCCGCAGTCAAAAGCAAAAAGGGAGTGGTAGGAAGTACAGGTGTGAAGACTCCGATAATTCCGAGAACTAGCGAAATCGTTCCTATAATAATGAGCACATAACGCACGATACTCGATCTGTGCAATTTGACTTCGTCACTGTAATCCTTAAATTCTTGGGCCAAAGTTTTACCTCGCGAGATCGATCCGATTTCAGTCTCTCCAATAAAAAAGGGAGGCAAGCCTCCCTTTTTCAAGAATCATTTCTGTTGAAATGAAATTCTTTGTCTGATTTGATCAGGTATCTTTGAGAGCCGTTACGATTTCCTGAGTGGCTTTCTTACCATCTTGGAAATACATGAGGCAATTTTCTTGGATAAAGAGAGGGTTAGGAACTCCCGCGAATCCAGGGCTCAAAGAACGCTTGATCACGATGATCGTCTTAGCCTTGTCCACATCCAAAATAGGCATACCTGCAATAGGAGAACCTGGATCTGTTTTTGCCAGAGGATTCACAACGTCGTTTGCTCCGTTGATAATGACCACGTCCACAGTGTTGAAGGTAGGATTGATCTCATCCATTTCCTTCATCTTGTCATAAGGAATATCTGCTTCTGCGAGAAGAACGTTCATGTGTCCAGGCATCCTTCCTGCAACCGGATGGATCGCGAATTCAACTTCGATATTCCTATCGGTAAGTTGGTTGTATAATTCGCGAACCGCGTGCTGTGCTTGCGCGACTGCCATTCCATAACCAGGAACGATTACGACTCTCTGAGCCATATCCAACAACATAGCCACTTCTTCTGCAGAAGTAGCTTTGGTTTTGCCTGCGTAGATGTCTCCAGTTTCGGCAGTAGAAGCAGCAGCTCCCCAGCCTCCGAAGAGAACGTTTGGAAGAGAGCGGTTCATCGCCTTACACATGATCTGTGTAAGTAGAATCCCGGAAGCTCCTACAAGAGATCCGGAGATAATAAGAACATTGTTTCCCAATACGAATCCGGTAGCAGAAGCTGCGAGTCCGGAGTAAGAGTTGAGA
Organism: Leptospira semungkisensis; assembly: GCF_004770055.1. Classification (NCBI taxonomy): domain Bacteria; kingdom Pseudomonadati; phylum Spirochaetota; class Leptospiria; order Leptospirales; family Leptospiraceae; genus Leptospira; species Leptospira semungkisensis. The sequence goes on from NZ_RQEP01000005.1 coordinate 959,937, forward strand.
AGTGCGATCACTACCGGCATGTCCGCGCCACCGATAGGCATTACTAATAGAACTCCCAAGATGGAAGCTACAAGAACAACGTACCAGTACCATTCGATCTTAGTAGGTTCGATAACGTTCAGGTATCCGAGATAAATGGATCCGATCAAGAAAAGTACTTTTACGATCTGATCTCCGAAGTAGCGAACCGCTTTCTCGGAAACTAAACCTTGTAGTTTTCCGAAAGCAATCAAGGAACCGGTCAAGGTAACTGCACCGATGATCCCTGTCGCAGCAGTGGAGATTGTGAACTGAAGATTGCTAAGTAGTTCGGTGTTCTTTCCTGTTTCGAGGATCTCCATAAGAGAGTTCCCACCTACTAAGAAGGAAGCTAAACCACCCAGACCGTTTAGAAGAGCAACAAGCTGAGGCATTCCTGTCATTTCTACTTTCAGAGCTATATAAGCTCCGATTGCAGTTCCTACTAGGATTGCAGATCCGATGAGAATGATATCGCTTTGCTTGATGGTGCCGTATTCTAAGAAGACGCCTACCACTGCTAAGAACATACCGAGAGCTCCGGTAAAGTTTCCTCTCACTGCAGTCTTAGGGTGAGAAAGAAGTTTTAATCCGATGATGAAAAGGATACTGGAGACTAGATAAAGGAGGTTGATGTACGCTTTTTCCATTTAGAGTTTAATCCTTTTTCTTGAACATTCCCAACATGCGGTGAGTTACTACGAACCCTCCGATCACGTTGATGGTTGCGCCCACGATTGCGATAAATCCCAGAACTTGTATGATCCAACTGTGAGAAGCATGAAGGGTTAAGATTGCCCCGATGATGGTAATTCCCGAAATAGCGTTCGAGCCTGACATTAGAGGGGTATGTAAAAGAGGAGGAATACGGTTGATTACCTCGATTCCTACGAATACTGCGATCAAGAATATCGTCAGGTAGCTTACGAACTGTTCCATATTAGCTTCCTTGAAGGGAAACCGGCAAGAAAACTTAAGAAAACCGGGCCCTTAAAATCTGTTCGTTCACTTTTCTGGGATGCCTGCTTCCTGAAAACCCTTTTTTCGAAGCAAGCAGGAGTCGCATTTTCCGCAAGGTTTGCCCTGGATCGGATCATAACAAGAGTGAGTTAGGGAGAAGGGAACACCCAAACTAGAGCCTAATAGAACGATCTCTTTTTTATCCAAGTACTGCAAGGGAGTGCAAATCTCCAAAGGATTCCCTTCGGCTCCCATCTTGGTTCCTAGGCGGATGGCTTCGGCATACGCCTTAATGAATTCTGGCCTGCAATCCGGGTAACCTGAATAATCCAAAGCATTCACTCCAATGTACAGGCGTTCGGCAGAAATACCTTCCGCCAAAGAAACACCAAAGGAAAGAAATAGAATATTCCTGCCAGGCACATAGGTGTTCGGTATCTTAGTATGACCCAAAGAATTTTTGGGAACACGGATCTTCTTCTCTGTTAAGGAAGAACCCTTGAAGAAATCGGGTTGTAGCTTTTGTATAAGATGAGGGATGCCTAGAAGCTTTGCGATCTTCTTTGCAGATTTTAATTCTTCCTTATGCTTTTGATTATAATCGAAAGAAAGAGCCGTAGGAGAATAGCCGTCTTTAATGGCTTTGTACAGGCAAGTGGTGGAATCCAAGCCCCCCGAAAAAAGAACCACAGCCTTGGGGCCCTTGGAATTTTTTTGAACACCGTTCAATTTGGAAGAAGGTTTTTGGAAGCTCATGAAAGAGTAGATCGTTTAAGCTGGACCATTGTACACAGAAGCGCTTGTACAGGTCTCGTGAAGAGTGATCTTATAAAGAAGAGGAAGTTCCGGCTTCAACTTCTTCCAAAGCCAGATGCTGATATTCTCACTGGTAGGATTTTCCAAACCTTCTACATCATTCAGTAGATAATGATCCAAATGATTTTCTACAAGAGGCTTTACAACCTTGCTGACTTCTGCAAAGTCCATGAGCCATCCTGTGTGTTGATCTACTTGGCCTTTTAGGTGAAGTTTGAAACGAAAACTATGGCCATGCATTCTTCTGCACTTATGACCTTCCGGTACGTTCGGGAGAAAATGGGCCGCGTCGAAGCGAAATTCTTTGGTGAGTTCTATTTCTTCCATGGAGGTAAAAGGACGAACGAAAGAAGTTGAATGGATCGGAGACTTTCTTTTTCGAATTCTACTGGATAGAATACGGAGAAGGAAACGGACCGACTTTGTATTTCAGCCGGTCTGAAGAAACGAAAAGCGAAGATTACTTTTTAACCAACTCTTTCAGGATTTCCTGTCTTTTCTGGTCTTTTTGGAATTCGTTCAAAACCAGCCATTCGCGTTTGATTTGTTTCTCGTTAATACCTTTTGCTTCCGCGTATTTTTTGAGAAGTTTAGCCGTTTTTTGGTTCATAACCAACCAAAATCCGGCGGTCGGCCCCGATGTCAAGTAGAGAAAGCCTGGAGTTTAATAACGGATCCGGATTATGTCTCATTATGAAAAACTTAAATTCCAGACCTCAAATCATTTAGCATTCTTGGTAAGGGCATTCTGCGCCGGCGGGTTCGACTTCTACAGTCGCATGAGGAATATGGAATTCCTTGCTGATATTTCGGATCTTCTCCTTTAGCTTCTGAGCCTCTAAGATAGAAGTTCCTTTTACTCCCACATGTAGAGTGAGCACATGATAGTCTCCGTCCATGGACCAGAGATGAAGATCGTGAACGGACTGCACTCCCTTGAGTTTTAGGATCCGATCCTGCAATTCTTTTGTATCTATACCTTCTGGAGAAGATTGCAGATGAAGTAATAAAATTTTTCGTAAATTACGAAAAGATTGAAAACCCACCCAAAGAGAGATGAAGATAGAAAGGAAAGGATCCACCCATCCCCAACTTAGTGTGATTACTGCGATACTCCCTATAAGTACAGCAACCCATCCGAGTACATCTTCTATCAAATGCAAGAATGCAGTCTTCGCGTTCAATCCGGAAGCGCCTTTTAATTTGAATAACGCGGCTCCGTTTACGATTACTCCTAAAATGGAAAGGCCTAACATTCCCCAACCATTTGGAGAAGCTGGCTCATTCAATTTGCTGACCGCAAAGAATAAGATCGCTAGAGAGCCCACGAACAGTACGAAAGAATTCACAAGCGCAGCAGAAAGGCTTAAACGTTTATAACCGAATGTAAATGTACGAGTTCTAGGTTTGGTTGCTATCTTCTGAAAGATCCAAGCGAGAGCTAAGAATCCGCTGTCTCCTAGATCATGCAATGAATCGGATAAGATCGCAAGACTTTGGAAGAAATATCCACCTACAAATTCTATGATAGCAAATCCAAAATTGAGTAAGAATGCGTACAGGAATGCGCGGGAATTTTCCGGCTCCGGTCCATGATGGTGACCGAATGCATGAGAATGGTCGTGATCATGATCTTCGTGAGAGTGATGATGCCCGTGCATGGATCTAGGGTATAAGATTGTTGAAAATTAGGCCAGTCTCTTTTTGGGAAATTGGTTGCAGGATAATGGGTTCTCTTTATCGGTAAGAACCAAGATGAGTGAGTCTTCCAAATTAGAAGAGCTGGCTTCTATCCAAAGAGAAGTCGAGCCTTGCGTTCGTTGTAAGTTGAGTAGCACTCGGACCCAAACCGTTTTCGGCGAAGGCAATCCGGACGCAGAGGTCATGTTCATAGGAGAAGGTCCAGGCAAACAAGAGGACTTGACCGGTCGTCCCTTTGTAGGAAAGGCCGGTGAATTACTGACTCGCATCATAGAGAAGGGCATGGGAGTGCCTAGAGAAAAAGTTTATATCGCGAATGTTACCAAATGCCGTCCTACTGTAGATTTAAAATTCGAGAAAGATCGTCCTCCGGAAGATGATGAGGTGATCGCTTGCTCTCCCTTTCTTCTTCGTCAGATTTCTATTATACAGCCAAAGGTGATCATCACTCTCGGAAATCCTTCGACTCGCTGCATTCTTCGCACTAAAGAAGGGATCACAAAGTTGAGAGGACAATGGGGAGACTTTCATGGAATTCCTGTGATGCCTACCTATCATCCTAGCTATGTGATCCGTAACGGTGGAGAGAACAGTCCTTTAAAAAGAGATGTTTGGGAGGATATTAAGAAGGTTCTGGATAAGTTGGGTTGGGCTCGTCCCAGCTAAAATTGTTTTGGGAACAAAGGCTTCTTGAAAATTTTTTCCAATAGTTTCTTGCTCCTCTGGAATCTTAGCTCTACTTTGACTCTCTATCTATATGCTATTTGGGACCGGTTCGAATCTTTGGATCGGTAATAATTTTGGGAGAGACAATGGAAAAATCCACAACTCGAGTTGGCTTCGATGGGACTGGCTGGGACCTATTTAAATTATATCTTTTTAATGCGTTAGCCACGATCAGTACTTTGGGTATCTATTCTTTTTGGGCAAGGACCAAGGTAGACAGATACATGCGTCAGCATACCACCTTCCTAGGGCAGAGGTTTGACTTTCATGCCACAGGAAAGGAAAGGTTTTTAGGGTTTATCAAGGCTGCGCCTATCGTTCTGGCTCTGTTCTTTGCGATCAAACTTCCTTTGCAGTGGTGGGTTTTCTCCGAAGAACTCAGCACATTCTCTACGTTGATCCCGATCTTTGTACTATTATATGTGCTTGGTCCATTTATCTTTGTGGGAAGGATCCGATTTCACTTAAGCAGGACTTCTTATAATAATATTCGATTCCATTTTTCTGGAAGAGTATTGGAGCTCGTTAAGATCTTCTTAATAGGAATTCCTCTATTGATCATAACTTTAGGCTTTTATTCTCCTTGGTTCAATGTTCGTCTCAGAAGATTCCAATACGAAAATACGTATTATGGAAACGCAGGATTCAAATTCGACGGAACTGGCTCTGAATTATTTTGGATCCATCTAAAAGGATTTTTGCTTATCATTCCTACATTCGGTTTCTATACTTCTTGGTGGCAGGCGAATGTTTATAATTACTATTGGAACCATCTCTCTGTAAACGGGATCCGTTTTAAAGGGAACTTGCAAGGAGGAGATCTTCTTGTTTATCTCATGCTCGGTTACGCGTCGATCATCGCTTCCTTAGGTTTTGCGTTTCCTTGGATCGCAGTTATCTTTTACAAATTATTCTATGAAGCGATCAGCATGGAAGTGGAGCCTGATCTGACTCAGATCCTTCCTGAATATGATGCAGGTGCTTCCGCTTTGGCAGAAGGTTTTGAGAGTGCTCTCGAAGCCTTAGCTGACGTATTCGATTAATACTCATTCGATGGAAACTGATCAAACGGATAAATTTTATGACGGAAAGAGTGCGATCCCTGTTTCGGGAGAATTGAGAGCGGAACAAGACGGTCTTTATTTTCAAGGGGAGAAGGGATCGTTTCGTTTTGCATATTCCGATATTCTAAATCTAGACGAGGTAGGAAAGGAATACAGATTAGAGCTGAACAATCCGCAAAATAAATTTGCCGGTTATATGATCGTATTCCATTCTAAAGAAACCCAAGGTCTGATCCAAAAGTACCAAAGATCACAAAAAAAGAATCCGATCTTAGATCTTTGGTACGATACGAATTTTGCGATTAAGTTGGGATTTCTTCTTTTGACGGCAGGACTCGTCTTCTTTGCTTACAACAGGAGTTTGTCGTACGCATATTTCTTTGTTCCACTTAGCTATGATAAACAGCAGTCCAAGATCATGTCGACTTGGGTCAGAGATTATTTTCCGGAATGCACGGATCCAAGCCTTAAATCCGCAGTTCGCAAGATCGGCCTGAAGCTAAAGGATAAGGACGATCCGTTTGAATATGATATTATCGTAATAGATGACGAAGTATTCAATGCGTTTGCGATGCCCGGAGGGACCATTGTGGTGTTCACGGATTTATTGCAAAAGACTGATTCTGCCGAAGAGCTTGCAGGAATTCTGGCGCATGAGATGGCACATATTCATCGAAGGCACGGAGTTCGAAGACAGATTCAATCTGCGGGTAATGTGCTCCTTCTTTCTCTGGGGATAGGTTCCGGTTTTGAAGGCGTGGATATGCTGGAGAATATGGACTCAGTGTACGAGGTCTTAAGCGTTACCTTATACGATCAAAAATTCTCAAGAGAATATGAAACCGAAGCAGACGAGATCGCTTTAGAAAAATTGAAAAAAGCAAATGTAACCGGTTCCGGATTTTTGACTTTCTTCGAAAGATTTAAAGCGTATGAAACTTCTGAAAAAGACGGATCTGATGAGAACAATTCATCGGAAGAATCGGAGAAGGATAAGGTTTCTAACTCGGAAAATTCGGGAGAAGCTTCTAAAGGCTCCGAATCGGATGCATCAGAAGAAGAATCGAAGTCCTTTCGTGTTCCCGATTTCTTAAGTTCTCACCCGGCAACAGACGATCGGATTCAATATGTTAAGGATACGATCTCTAAACCGGGCTATCCTAGAGGAAAATTAGGTTTTTCTAAAGCAGAATGGAATAAGATCAAAAATAGATGCTCTTCTGTTCCGCCTAAGAAAAAAATAGAATTAGATCTTTAATTCGAATCGGCCCGTGGTAAACTCCAGGGCCGATCAATAGAAATTAGTCACCCTTCTTCTTAGAGAGCCAGTCTGCGATCTTCTGATAAATATCCGAAGGCGCATCTTCATGGGCAAATAAGGAAATATGATCGTAGTCTATACTTCCTCCGTTGTCCCTTCCTGCTTCATAGAACTGAGTGAATCCTCTTTTTCTACGATATACTGGATGAATAGATTCGGTGGTTGCTACGTTGTCTATCTTGCCAGCGACAAAGAGTGTCGGAAAATCCATTGCTTCAAACTCAGTCCAAGTTTTAGGATTCTCTTCTAAACCCGGAAGAAAATTCCATAGAGTTTGGTAGAGATACAGAGTTGTAGGATTGTCCTCATCCAGAGAGATGAAACGAGAACAGAAACTGTCCTTGTTCTTGCAAGAGTTGGAAACGTCCGTGCCCAGTCTCTTCTCCTTTTTCATATCATCCAAGAAACTATCGTTGTACTTATAATCCATTCCTGTTCCCAAGAAGAATGCCTTGGAAATAGAAGGATCTTTTTTGGATTTAATGTATTGAAGAACAGCCTGTCCTCCAAGAGAGATCCCGCCTAGGATATATTCCTTTTTGCCGCTTACCTTTTGGATCTGAGAGACTGCCTGAGGAATAAGTTTTTCTCCTATATCCTTTAGGTCCAGACCAGGATAGGTTTCAAAATGAAGCAGCCAAACGGAGAAACCGTTTCCGCTCAACACTCCTATGAGTCCATGATGATCACCCAGATACAGGGATTTTTTATTTACAAGGACCGGATCTAGTAGGAGCACAGGAGGATATTCTGAGTTCACATCCGAGAATGTAGTGAGATATACGTTAGGCGCAATATTCGCGGTTTGTTTTCTGAATTTCTCCTCAGTGATCACTGCATACCTTGTGCAAGACAGAGCGAGAGAGAGAATTGTAAATAGGAAGGCGATTTGTTTCTGTAATTTCATGATTGGATCTCGATTAATTTCTCTTGTTCAACCATTGGAGTATGGTTGGGAATACTTCGTCGTCGGCCTTTTTTCCTACGACTAGATCGGTATGACCATAATCCTCAGAATGTCCTTTTCCTTTGGATAGAACGAATAAGGTCTTATCAGTGCTTCCCAATTGGTCGTAAACATAGCGAAGAGAATAAGTGAAACCGAGTTTGTCCCTTCTTCCTGCGACTAGGAGGACTGGGATCTTAATATTGGAAAGACCTTCAGCATAGTTCATCTTTCCGTCTTCGGAACGGAAGGAACCGGTTTCAATGATCTTCTCCATTTGTTTGACTTCTCTCCTAGTAACAGTTGCGATAGCAGTCGTATAAACTCCTGTTACGATCTTAGGATCGATATTGGGTTCGTGCCAAAAGACTTCTTCAAAACTTTTCTTAGGAAAGAATGGGATGCCTGTTCCTCCTCGAATTCCTGACCAAGTTTCGGTGGGAACTGCAGGCCAAAGGTACGTAGCCCAAGTAAATTTGGACCAAAGTTTCAATGCGTCGGAAGGAGGATCCATGATCGCTGGTGATCCGATTGCTACGAAGTTAGCAACACGATTCTCTCCCAGACTTCCGAGGCGAGCGTATTGCAACATTCCCCCCATACTATGACCGATCCAGTTCACCTTATCTTTTCCGGTTGCTTTCAGAACATATTGGATGGCTGCATCTGCATCCTGCTTGATGTACTCATCGATAGAATAATCGAAAGTCTTATCTCCGAAGAATAAAGAAGGAGAACCTGCGGCTTGTTTTCCTCTCAGATCCAAAAGCCAAACATCGTAACCTTCTCTTTGTAGATTCGCAACGATGGAAGATTTTTCATTTATCTTCAGGTAGATGCGGTTCGCAATAAAGCCGTGGCAGAGAATGACCGGATATTTTTTTGCTGAAGAACCAGCTGCAGGAGGGAAATGTTCCAGAGTCAGATCCCAATTGTCCGAGGTCTTGGGATGCACTAGTTCTCCGTTGAGAGCTATGCTTGCGGAGCAAGAAACGATTAGCGGGAGACAGGCGAGAAGCGCCGAGATAAAACGAAGCATACCCGCGATGCTCTATTCTCCTAGAAATGAATCAAGGAAAATTCATCCGCACATTTCTCTAGTCTTACAAAGAACGATGTTTGTTTGTATTCGAGAAGCTGAGAACGTTTATGATCGATCGGATCATTCTTTTTACGAAAGGAAAGAATCGGATCTTGTGAAGCAAGGGATTGCACCAACCTGTGGTAATGCAGAAATACGTGTCATACGGAGTAGTGTGATGGATCTGATGATGGTCCGGAGAAAGGATCCATCTCTTTTTTTGCAAGTAGTGGATTACCTTAGATGGTTTGTCTTGGTGGGCCCATTTATGGATCTGATTCGTGAAGAAGATCCCGATCAACACTAAGATCCAGAAAGTCCTGGCCCAAGGAAATATACCGCTTTCTAACGGGGCATAAAAACAATAGAGAAGAATAGGAAGTGAGACTAAGCAATTATTGCCATTGGTTTCTATGAAATCATGCCGAGTGATCCCTTTCGGATCCACGTGATGATCTCGGAAAGGAAAGATAAATGCGGATCCCACGTATGGAGTATTCTCATCTCCGAAACTATCTCCCAGAAAATGAACGAAGCCGGAAAGGAAGTCTGCGGTTATATAAGCAGAGAGTAAGAGTCCTAAAAGTCGAAGCGAAAGAAATAAATAGGAATCGAAGAAGGAGGATTTTGCCAGCAGTCCGAATTTCCAAATAGAGAGTGCAGAGAAGATCAAAAATAGAAAAACACTCAGAACTTCGATCAATCTATGGATCTTAAAAGGAGAAGGGAACAAGACTCTTAGGAAGTTCATAACCTACATTATGCAATTCGGGGAAAGTATGGCAAAAATTTTTTTCATGAATACATCCATTAAGAACTAAAAATCGAAAGCAATTACTCTCGGATGCTTAAGAGACTTAGTTCGGAATGAGTTCTATGTACTTTGGGTTAGAGAGGAAATTCTTCGGCAATTTTACGGAAAATTTTAAATCAGGCTTTTCATTCTCAGACCTCTACACACTTATTATAAAGTGATTCATTCGATTCGCATGGTATTTTCCAAATTAAAAAAGATCCTTAGTCCTCCTATACATACCGATGCGGAGAAGGCGGTATCCATCAGGCTTTTATACGGGCTAATGTATGTTACCTTGCTAGTCGCTGTCTTATTTAGGATTATCCATCCACTCGTCTCTCCGCCAAAGGACGTCTATTATTCTTTTTATCTGATTCCTGCAGCAGTGCTTGTCTGTCATATTCTTGCAAAGACCGGAAGGATCAGACTAGGCGCGCATCTGCTCATTCTTCTGGAATGGTTGTCCCTTCTTTTGGTGATGAAGAAAGAAGGGGGAGTGCACGCGACTGCATTTTCCCTGTTCATGGTGATGATCCTTCTCGCCTCTCTTCTCTTGGGGAATTTTGTGGCATTGATGTATTCGGTCGCTTCCTTTGCTGCGGGAGTGTTGAGTATTTTCATGATGGAAAGAGGAAGCATTGCTCCTCCTACCTTACCAGGTCATTGGGCTGCGTTAGTCGGAAACTCGATCGGATTTTTTGTAACGTTGATACTGATGCGTTTCGGATTAGGAGGTCTCAATCGTGTCCGACAGGAACTCTCGCAAGCACATATAACGGCAAAGCTCGGTGGTTGGATCCTGAATGTGGATACCTTGGTGCTAACTCTGACCAAGGAATATAGGGTCTTGCTTGGAGACAAAGATGCAAAAGAATCCGTCACTCTAAGCTTTGATTCTTTCTTGGAAAAATATGTGGAGGAAGAAGAGGATCGCAAACGAATCGTTCTCGTCCTGAATGAGGCGTTGAATTATAGAGAAGATCCGAATTATTCTGCGGACTTTGTTTTTAGAGCCAGAGGAGAGGACGGAAAGCAAAGATATATTCTAGTCAACGGAAAATACAAAGACAACTCTTTGGCTTTTGGTACAGGACAGGATATCACCGAAAAACATCTAGCAGAAGAAGAGATCAAATCCAGCCAGGAATTATTTTCCAAGGTATTCAAGTTGAGTCCGTATGCTAGTTCCATTTCTAATTTTGAGGATGGAAGATATATAGATATTAACGATGGCTTCACACGCTTAATGGGCTATACGAGAGAAGAAGCAATCGGAAGAACAAGCATAGAGTTAGGGATTTGGGCCGATCCGAAAGCAAGAGATCTATTCAAAGAGAAGATTGCAGTGGATGGATTCTTATTCAATGAAGAGACATTGTTCCAAGCAAAGGACGGACGTATCTTTACTGCGGAGTTCTCCACAAGATTCGCAATGATAGATGGAGAGGCCAGGATGATCAATATGGTCAAGGATATCTCCGAGAGAAAAGAAGCGGAACAGTTGAGGATTCTAAACAATGAGATCTCCGCGCAAAATGAACTCATCGAAAAACAAAAGAAAGAATTAGAAGAAGCTCTCGCATACCAGCAAAAGACCCAGAACCAGCTCATCCTTTCCGAAAAGATGGCGGCATTAGGACAACTCGTTGCCGGGATTGCGCATGAGATCAACAATCCGATCGGAGTAATACGGGCCGCGAACGAATCCGTAAAGAACCATTTCTTGCGTTCTCTCGATAGAATGCAGGCGGCTTATTCCGTATTAGAAAATTTGAATCCGGAGACTGCTGAGGATTTTGCCTATCTTCTTACCAAGGGAAGATTGTACGAAGAGATCCTTCCTCCCAAAGAAGTACGAGCCAAGACAAAGATCCTAGAAGCAAAACTCAAAGAATTGGGAATCGAAGAATCTAGAAATCTTGCCGAAGGACTGGTAGAAGCCGGACTCGAAAATGCAATGGAAGATTATCCTAAATTATTCCAAGGGAAGAAAACAAAGGAAATCTTACAGTACGCGTTAGACGAAATATTGGCAAACAGAAGTTCAAAGCTTATCGAAATGTCCGTGGATAGGACTTCGAAGATAGTATACGCTCTCAAGAATTTCTCACATTTCAGAACTGGCGGACCAAAATCCGAAGTGAACCTAAAGGAAAGTATAGATACAGTTCTTACTATTTATCAGAACCAATTAAAATCCGGAATAGAGATCGTGAAAGAATACGATCATACGCCTGCGATCCAGGCATACTCCGACGATCTATTGCATGTTTGGACGAACCTGATCTACAACGCAGCGCAAGCGATGAACTTCAAAGGCGTATTGAAGATCAAGATCTGTAAACCTAAGATAGAATCCATACAGATCCGGATCTCGGATACAGGACCTGGGATTCCGGAATCCATACAAGATAGAATCTTTGAACCTTTCTTTACTACCAAAGCACCTGGAGAAGGTTCAGGACTCGGACTCGATATAGTGAAGAGAATCGTAGAAAATCATGATGGCTCCATTCATTTCGAGACTTCTGCAGACGGTACTACCTTTTTTGTGAACCTACCCAACTGAATGTTTCTTTAAGAATTTCTCGATCTTAGGACGGATCACGTAATGGCAATATGGCTGAGCAGGATTCGTTCTAAAATAATTCTGATGATACCCTTCCCCTGGAAAGAATTTCTCTAGTGCAACAATTTCAGTTACGATAGGAGAAGAAAATCTAGGACCATATTCTTCTCTAGACTTCTCAGCGATCTCTTTCTGAGTCGCGTTTTCGTATAAGATGATACTTCTATACTGAGGGCCTTCGTCATTTCCTTGGCGGTTTCTGGTCGTAGGGTCATGAGCTTCCCAAAAGATGTCCAAGATATTTTTGAAAGAGATCACCTTGGGATCGAAGCCGATACGAATGACTTCCGCATGACCTGTAAGACCAGTGCAAACGGATTTATAATTGGGAGAAGGATCCGAACCTCCTGCATAACCGGAAACGATGGACTCCACACCTTCTACGAGTTGGTAGATGGCTTCGACACACCAGAAGCAGCCTCCACCTAGAGTAGCGTATTCTAAATCGTTTCGATCGGACATTTGGTTTTTCCTCGTATATTAGATTCGATTCATAAAAGAAAGTAAGACCGAAATCGAAACACGGAAACAATTTTCGACTAAAATCGGAAAAAAACGCGAGCGATCCGATTCATAAGAACCCGGCTTACGCATGAGATTGAAACTGATCACCAACTCGAAACGGATAAAAGCGAAAACTCTCAAAGCACATTCTTCGGTGAATGAGTTATCCGTCTGCACAGTGATACTTCCTAAGGATCTACACAAGAAAGTAAGAAAAGAATGGAGGGGCAAAAGAGCGGGAGCCCGTTGCCTAAAAGAGCTTCTCTTTTTATACGCAAAGGAACTGCAGGAAAAAGATAGAATGAATCGGGATCCGGACCTTCTACTCTACCAAAGAAAAGAAGAAGATACTAAGACGAATTGGAATCGATTGAATTTCAGACCAGATACTGAAGATTGGAGTAAGCTTGGACTGCTTGCGAGAAAACATGGAGTCTCTCGTTGTTATTTATTTACCTTTTTATTAGAAAGATATTTTAAAGGAGAAAAAGGGCCCGGTTCTTTACAAAAGAAAAAGGCGGCTTAAGTAAAATTAGTCCGCTTTTCTGACAGGATTGATCGTTAGGCCTGAACCGATCTTTGCGATCTCTTCTTCTACAGAAACCAATCTTTGGATCGTAGTATTCAGAAGAATCGAAAAGAACTTAGGATTGGTCTGACCAATTCTATAAAACATATCTTGGTCCAAGATCCCGATCTTAGATTTTTCAGTGATTACACGAACTGTCGCCGCCCTAGGAACATTATTGATGAGAGCAATCTCTCCGAAAAATGCGCCAGGCTCCAGTTTACGGATCACTCTTTCTTCTCCGTCGTAGGATTTTCTGATCTCCAAGGCTCCCGTAAAAACAAAATACATCATTCCATTCGAAGCGTCTTTTTCTCTGAAGATGGTTTCTCCCGCTAAAAAGGTACGGACCGAAACATTATTAATGAATTCTAATATATTAATGCTCATTTGATTATGCCTTCTTTGCTTCCGCAGGAACTGCAGCCGATTCTGATTCGCTCGATGAGGCCGCTTCTTCAGCAGAATTTATATGTATCTCCGCCGAGGCAGGTCTGTTTTCTTCTTTCTTGTGGATCTCGGTATACAGGGATTCTAATTTTGCCTCGGCTCGATTCAATTTTTCGAATGTGTTTTTGAGAAGGAGCAAAAGGAATTGAGGACTGGTCTTTTCGAGTTTTTCAAAAACGGATTTGTTCAGTACTCCCACTTTAGCACTTGGAGAAAGTACTTGAACCGACATGGCACGAGCTCTTCCCGAGATCAAAGCTAACTCTCCGAAAAATTCTCCAGGAAATAGTTCCTTGATGGCCTTGTCCGAACCTTCCGGGCGATCCTTGAACACCTTCAAATTCCCCTGGAATAGAAAATACATGTTCCCGTCGGATTCTTCTCCTTCTTTAAAGATGAAAGAGTCTTTGGTGTAGACTTTGGTGAAAACGCTGTGAACAAAATCCAGGATGGTGGCCATTTAATGTGAGACGGAAAGCCTCTACGGAATCTTCACCTGATTTTACATTTTCTGGAACTCGAATTAATTTCCTGTTCTTAAGATCAGAAAGGAAAGCCCTTTCCTATCTAAGAGAACAGAATGAAAAGATTTATAGGTTCCGTATTCTACGATTGCAAGATTCAGATTCTTAGAAGGATCCGGTGCAGCGAGAGAGAAGGGGAGCCAAGGACGGAATTTTTCAGGAGATTCAATCTGAAATTCTCTCTGCCCGGACCCTGCTAAAACCGGGATGGGCTTCTCGATGAATGTAGAAAGTCCTGTCGAAAAAGGAAAGAGAGGAGCTGATTCCAATCCAGGAGAATAGATCACAGGCTCGATGGGGGAATGCAATCCGTTGTCTGCCAAGACTGCGATATCTAGATCGGATAATTCCCTCAGCACATCTCCTACTTTTCCCCCGAGCAAATCATCGGAGAATAAAGAGCGAGAAGCACCTAACAAGAGTAAATCGACTCCTTTGCTTTTTGCAGTTTCTACGATGCCTGGAACAATCCAGTCGGACGGAAATCCAACCGTTTCAAAATGGAATGCAGATCCTGCAGCTTCTTCTCGTACTGCTTGGAAAATCTCGTCTTCGGTTAATAACGGGAATCCCTCCGATTCCGATTCGACGGAAACCACATGCAGAGCCACGATGAAAAGCTCTTGGTCTTTTTTGGAAAACAATGCCCTTGCCAAACCGAAAAGCTTGGCTCCCATCTTGGGATTGGCGAACGATATCAAAACTTTCATTTCAATTCTCCGACGGTTGATCTTCGGGCCTTCTCCTTTTTTGAGAAGATACAAGAAGGCCTTCTGGTGTTTTGTCTTTATGAGCCGGAAGAATGGGAGGTAAGTCCCCCTGGTCTTCTCTCCATGCCTACGAAGTTAGCTGACGGGCTGGGAATGAGAGATATCCCCCGCTTAGCGGTTTGCCCCAAAAAATGGTTCCTCCGCTCCGATTACTCGGATTAGGCAGACTCAAGGACCGCAGTGTAATCACTTGATAGAATTTGTCAAGTGGGAGAAGTGGGATCGAGACGAATGAAAGGCTTCAGAGGGATCTTCTTTCTAGCGAAGAAGATCCCGAAATCATTAATTCTTTAAGTAAGAACAGCAATAATCGCTGAGTGATTTAACATTGAGTTTGAATTTTGAATTCGCAGGAACCTCAAAGGATTGGCCGCCCTTGATCTCTTGCCAATTTGAATTTCCTGGCAGTTGAACCAAAAGGTCACCGTCTAAGATCTCCATGATTTCTTTCTCTGCCGTTCCGAATTCATATTCGCCAGGCATTAAGATCCCTAGAGTTTTTTTCTCTCCGTTCGCGAAGATCACCGTTCTGCTAGTGACCTTCCCTTCAAAGTATACATTCGCTTTTTTGATAATAGTAACGTTTTCGAACTGTTGCATGTTTCTAATCAGATTGCTCCAAAGCAAAAGTTTAGGAGAAGGGCCAGAGGAACAGCGATTTCTGCTTCCTTTCCATCTTCTTCTTATTGATATCTGGTCTCATCCATTATTGCCTAATTCTACGAACCTTAAGAAAAATGAGCATTTTAACTGTCAGTATATGATAGAATCATCTTATGGGGAAAAAAGAATTAGTAACCGAAGAAAACCGCAAACGGATGGCGGAGTTACTTATGCAATTATTGCCGGAGGAAAGAGTGCAGCCTTCCGGTTTAAAAGGAGTGAGGATCTTTAGAAGGGATAGCTCTGCTCCTAGAGTGCAAAAGGCGTACGAACCAGGGATCGTGATCCTCGCCCAAGGACAGAAGAGAGTGTTTTTGGGAGAAGAAGTATATACTTATGATCCTACGAATTACTTAGTAGTCTCCGTTCCTCTTCCCATAGAATGCGAAACAACTGCGAGCGCCGGCGAACCTATATTAGGAATTTATATCACAGTAGATCCTGCTTCTGTGGGAGAGATACTGCTCGATATGGAGGACCCTCATTATCATGAGGAATCATTGCCAAAGGGAATTTACTCCGCTCCTCTTACGAATATACTCACTGACGCAGCCATTCGACTTTTAGAAGCGCTAACCTCTCAAAGAGACGGAAAAATATTGGGACCAATGATCGTAAGAGAGATCATTTATAGAGTTTTATGCAGCGAAGAAGGGGGAGCTCTGCAGGCATTGGCTTACAGAAATCGGCGCTTCTTTCAGATCGCACGCGCGTTGGATCGGATCCATGAATCCTTTCATGAAGACTTGGATATCAAAACACTAGCATCCGACGCAGGAATGAGCGTGTCCACATTCCACGCAAACTTTAAAGCTGTGACGAACGCATCTCCTTTGCAATACATCAAAAATGTGAGACTGCATAAGGCACGCATCTTAATGACCTTGGATGGATTCAACGCGCATAACGCAGCACTTCGAGTTGGCTATGAAAGCCCTTCTCAATTCAGCAGAGAATACAAACGATTCTTTGGAGTGACTCCAGGAAAAGATGTAGTCAATCTAAGAGGAGAAGAAGGAAGCATTCTCATAACCGAAGACAGATCGATCGTAAGCGTATAGAGTAGTCGTCGGCACCAAATAACAGGCTTTACTAAGATATGTCGGTGCACTACCTTTGCCCATACTGAAAATAATTTCCTAACGGACAAGATGGAGAAAGGCGATGGCGCGTGTTACTGGAATTGGTGGAATATTTTTCAAAGCAAAGGATGCGGGTCTACTTAGAGATTGGTACAAGAATCATTTAGGTATAGACGTTTCGAATTGGGGTGGAGCCGTATTCGAGTGGGCAGACGAAGCAGGCAACGCTTTCAAAGGAATGACAGTGTGGACAGTTTTCGATCAGAATTCTACAAAAATTGGTACTGCCGGATTCATGATCAACTATCGAGTTGATAATCTTGCTGAGCTTTTGGCGAAGCTCAAACAAGAAGGATGCAATGTTGATGATAAGACTGAGGATTCGGAATATGGCAAGTTCGGTTGGGTTACCGATCCAGAAGGGAACAAGATAGAATTGTGGGAACCACCGGCAGGGCAATAGGGGAGAAGAGAAAGGCTGATCAAAGCTGAGACCGTTCTACTGCTTCTCCTTTAAATTTTGGAAAACGAATAATATCTCTCTCGCAATTGTTTCGCAAGTTTCGATATACTTTTGCGAGGCTTCTTTAGTATTATCAAATGCTTTTGGATCCGGATACGGTAAGCTAATCCTTGCTTCTGCCCCGGGCACAAAAGGACAAGCTTCATCCGCCGAAGAACAAACCATGATGGCAATGAAATTCTTTTTCGGGTTTATAGAATCCGAATATAATTTCGAGAACGCAATGACAGGTGTATTCTTTGCTTTATAGGAAACTAGATATTTAGGATTTTGTTCGCTACCTTCTTCCGTATCTATCCGAAAGCCGATATGAATTAGAGCCTTAATGGAATTCTCAAAGAATGAGGTTACTTCTGTCCCTCCTGAAAACCCATCAATTCCCGGGATTTCAAAATACACTGCAGACGCCAAAGCAATCATTTGAGCAATTTGGCTGCGTCTTGAATTGTGTGTGCAAACAAAGACCAAGTTAGAAAAGTTATTCTTGGAAATTGATTTCTGAATCGCCTTGGAGAATTCGAGAAGCTTTTCCTTTCTACTATCGCTAATAAAAGAAAATTCTGATTCTCTTTCTTTTAAGAACAGTTTCAATGGTTCATGCAAATCGCTCATCATGCAGCTTCCTTCGCATAGAACCTTTGCTTAAGTTTTTTTGCGATCTCAACTATTAGTACTAGGGTGGGTATTTCCACAAGAGGTCCTACAATTCCTACGAATGCTTGGCCAGATGCGATTCCAAAAGTTCCGATTGCAACAGCGATCGCTAATTCAAAATTATTTCCTGCGGCAGTGAATGAGATAGCAGCATTTCTAGGATAATCTGCTTTCACGAATATCCCCAAACCGAAGCTAAGTAGAAACATAAAAATGAAATAGATCAGCAAGGGAATTGCTATTTGAATTACATCAAAAGGTATCAAGAGAAGAGTATCACCTTTTAAACTAAAGATAACAATAATAGTTAATAAAAGGAAAACTAAAGTAACCGGAGAAATGGCAGGAATGAGTTTAGTAATTGTCCATTCTTCACCCTTCAAGTATACGCTAATGGTTCGAATGAACCATCCTAGTAAAAATGGGATTCCTAAATATATGAGTACGCTTGAAGCAATATCCCAATAGCGAATGTTTATACTCGAATTGCTAAAACCGATCATTCCGGGCAGCACGCTTAAGAAAAAATAAGCTAAACTTCCATACAACAGAAGTTGAAAAATACTATTTAAGGCCACGAGCCCTGTTGCTACTTCTCTGTCTCCATCTGCTAAATCGTTCCAGACTAGAACCATAGCTATGCAACGAGCCACGCCGATGAGAATTAGTCCGATTCTGTATTCAGGATTATTTGGAAAGAAAAGAAACGCTAGGATAAACATTAACAAGGGCCCAACGATCCAATTCAGAATTAAAGAATAGTAAATTAGATCCTTTCTCCCGAATGCTTTGGGAATTCGTGCATAGTTCACTTTTACTAACGGAGGAACCATCATAAAAATAAGTCCGATAGCGATGGGTATATTTGTTCCACCCGTTTCGGAAGTTCGAATCCAGCTAACTACATTTGGTAGCGACTCAGCTATCGCTACTCCGATTCCCATAGCTATGAAAATCCAGAGAGTTAAGAATCGATCAATAAACGATAATCGCTTTTTTATGGGCAAAGGGTTTGTCATAGATTAGTTTATCCTAGCGGTACTTAGGAATTGAAAATCTTAGCAGCAACCTGCATTCGGAGCGCAGCAGGAGCTACTTCCTGCTGAAAGTTGTACTTTCGGTTTTGCAGAAGAACTGCCACAGGAATCACTCGCCAAACATGCCGTTTGCTTATTTTTTAAAACGAAATGCTTTCCGTTAAAATCTAGATCGTATTTTCCGATTGTTTCTGTTTGGTATTCAACTTCAACTTTAGCATCTTGAATACCTAGTTTATCTTCGGATAGTTTGACGATGTTTAACAATTTTGCAGGTTTTAATCTGTGATCGTTATCGTTGGCATTCCAGAGTTGGAAATTGATAACTTTCTCATCTCGGATCGTTCCGCCGCAATCGATGAAATGCTTGGTAATAAGGCCAATTTCTGTGACATGAAAATGTTCCGGTACAAATGTCCCGTTTTCCAATTGAAATTCGACATCATTCAGTTCTGGCAAGAGATTCTTGATTTCTGATAGCTTCATAGTAGGACCACAATACAATTTGATTTTAAATCACTATATTGCAATATTACGATTAAAGTCAAGAGGATTCTAACAGCAATTTTTGTTTTCTACGCTTTGAGCGAAAAAGTTTCCGAAAAAGTCGCGAATTTCCAACCAAGCCTTCTCATTGATACAATAGCAAACAGCCGGGCCATCGATTGTCCCTTTGATTATATCGATCTCTTTAAGCGCTTTTAAGTGCTGAGATACTGTCGCCTGAGCGAGATTCAACTCCTCGACTAGATCGCCGCAAATACAGGCCTTTCTTTTTAGAATAGCTTCCAGGATCGCAATTCTAGCAGGGTGACCGAGCGCTTTTGCATACGAAGCAATGCGATTTTGTTTTTTGCTGAATAACTCTGTTTTAGTAACACCCATACCACAAGGGTAAATGAGCTTTCGATTTTTCAATGAGATTTTATTTTCAAATGTTTGCTGGAGAAGGGATTAGACCATCGGTTGGCGTGAGTTGGGCACTGGCATTCTGCGGAGGAGATAGACAATTAACCAAGTAAAGTTACTTTCTATTTTTTCAATTGAGCTAGCAATGTAATAAGCTGTTTACGATCGGGAGCTGACATACCTCGATACAAACGAGCATTCATTTTTCTTCCTGCTCGAATGATTTTCATACGAGTATTTTTTCCAGATGTGGTTAATCGAACCTGGCTCTCTCTTGCATCGAGAGAAGAACGTTCCTGAATTGCGAGATTTAGATCCACAAGCTTTTGCACTAAGGGGGTAACTGTGGACTGGTCTCTAAAAATCTGTTTGGCGATCTCTTTCATCGATTGAGGTCGTTCACCTTTAAGGGCGCAAAGAACGGAACCCATCGCGGGAGTTATATTCGTAAGTCCGAAACGCGAATAATCTTTCTTTATTTCATCTAAAATCTGATCTCGTAATACAGTAATTAGAACTAATAGTCTATCTTGTTTCATTCTTTTCTCCTTTCTTAAAGAACATCTTATCTTTTATCTTTACCAAATATTGCTTTGAATACCAAGCAATATTCCGGATCAATCAAAGGATTTCTCTGATTTATTATTTACAGCGACGATTGCCAGTTCTTTACGTGGGTTGAGAATTTTTAAAAAGCTTTGAATGCCAAGCATTCAGGAGGCAAATTTGTCTAAGCAAAATATATTTTCGAGACTCACCTTTTCGATATTCGCTCTGATCTCTTACATGATCTACCTTTTGGGTATGATGGTTTTTGTTTTGAGATTACTCGATTACGCTCCATTTATTAAAGCCACCACATTCGGATTTCAACTGGGAGTAACTGGATCGATCTGTTTGGATATCGCGTTGGTGTTACTGTTCGGTGCTCCTCATAGCGTCATGGCGAGACCCGGTTTTAAAAAGTATTGTAGACGAATCGTGCCATTGGCGATTGAGAGGAGCCTTTACGTTTTCATCACGAGCATTACTTTAGTCGTTCTCTCCTGCTTATGGCAGCCTATCGATTTTGAGATTTGGAATGTTAAAACAAGTTTAGGGATGTATGTAGCGTATTCTATTTTTTTAATCGGGGCTATCCTGGCAGTTGTTTCCACTTTTTTAATAGACCACTTTGAACTCTTTGGCTTACGACAAG
Source organism: Leptospira semungkisensis (assembly GCF_004770055.1). NCBI lineage: Bacteria > Pseudomonadati > Spirochaetota > Leptospiria > Leptospirales > Leptospiraceae > Leptospira > Leptospira semungkisensis. Next base: position 980,877 of record NZ_RQEP01000005.1, read on the forward strand.
CTTGGGACTTTCTTCGAAAAACAGAACCGCACTCTACGGAGTTCGTTACTCCATCGCTTTATAAGCTAGTGCGTCATCCTATGATGTTCGGAATTATCTTGGCCTTATGGGGCACTCCCTTGATGAATCTTGGTCATTTGATTCTCTCCATAGGCATGACTCTGTATATCATCATCGGAACATTCTTTGAGGAAAGAGATTTGGTCCGCACTTTCGGCGAAAAGTATCTGCAATATAAACGCGCGGTTCCTATGTTTTGGCCTTTTCTAAAGCTGAAGCAAAGGATCGCAAAAGATTAACTCGGAGGAAAAAAATATGAAAGTCTTTAATACGATATTGTCTCGAAGGTTTTGTGGTCCGCCAAAAACAGGGAACGGTGGTTTTACGGCAGGCATTTTGGTGGAAGCTGTAGGAACTAACGCTGCTGAAATACGTTTACTGAATCCGACTCCTGTCGAGACGTCCATTATTATGGAATCTGAAGACGGGCAACGAGGAGCGATTTACGACAATTCAAAGAAACCCTTCGCAACTCTGAAATCGATTGCAGAAGAAGATTTTCCTGAATATCCATTGCCATTCATTCCTGATTTGGAAGATGCAAAAAAGATCTCCGCCTTTTATCCGGGATTTACGACTCATCCGTTTCCGACATGCTTTGTGTGCGGACCTAAAAGAGAAGTGCATGATGGAATGAGAATATTTGTAGGTCCAGCTCCGGAACAAGTTGGATTCGAGAACTTGATGGTAGGTCATTGGTTACCTGACGGAACGGTTGCCTCAGAAGATGGCTCCGTTAGAGATGCGGCAATCTGGGGTGCATTGGATTGTCCCGGCGGATTTTCGGCCGTTTTAGGAGAGCCTCAACTGATCGTATTAAGCAAAATACGAGGTAAGATCATCGAGCGTCCAAGGGTTGGAGAAGATTATATAGTGGCGAGCTGGCGATTGCAAAAGATGTCAAGAGCGTTCAAAGTTATGACTGCTATTTTCCAGTCGGACTCGAAACGATTATTGGCAATTGCAGAAGCGCTTTGGTTGGCTCCTAGAAATTGGGATAGTTCAAACCAACAATGGTGACAAACAAGATTTCGTCTAACGCTAAGATTTAACTGATACGAAATGCATCTCCCAGACCACGCGAGTAGTTAGTTCTAACACTCGCGAGGCTGGGACAGGGTAGGGTGTCTCAAGAGAGCTCCAGCATTATTTTATCGAGCACGCGGCAGAGTTCAGCCCAGCACTCGATCGCGCCAGATTCAAATTCCATCTTGCATACTTCTGCAGAAGCATATTTACAAACATGAGTCATGAGAGTCAGATTGCCTTCCGTTGTGAATGTGCGAGACTCCACAGTAGCATCCGGATTTTCCGGACCATTCGGATCAAAGGCTGCCATGTCAGTAGCATAATTCTCATTGTTCGCTACTTTTTCTGGTACAATTACTTCTAAGAATTTTCCGTAAATACCCATTTTGTTTCCTTGGGTATCCCCATAAACATATAGATATTTACCTCCGACCTTAAGATCGTTCTCGCAGGATTCAAGTGACCAACCTTCGGGACCAGTCAACCAACGGCGCATCAGTTCCGGCTTGGTAAAGCAATCGAATACCAATTTACGTGGAGCATCGAAATAGCGTGTGAGGACGACTTCGGTATCGCTTCGACGCTCTATTTTTAGTTCTCTTTGATCTGTTTTCATCTTCATTGATCTCCTTTTGTCTGCATCGTCCACAATCCTTCGAGTAGCTCTCTCGGGAGTATTGAATTCGGGGGTCTGCTCTTTATATAGCCAATTAGTTATATAAATTTGTGGATATATATAGGGGAATGTCAAGCCTTTTTACGGTTTCTTTTACTGGGAAATTAATTATGAGAATTCGAGCAGGATCGGTTATATTCCCTTAAGCCGCTCATACCGTTTACGAAACTCTTCGTTTGGAATGCGCTCTTCTCCTGCTCGTCTAAGATCAGACAATAGTCCATTCACAAAGTACATTTCGATTTTTCCTTTATTCTTGGCAGGCACAGCACCTCGGTATTCGCAATCGAAGAAGTCTTTTACCAATTCGTAAGTAGCACCGGAAATATTGATACGACCCGGGATACCTGATGATTCGCAGCGGCTCGCTGTATTGACTGTATCACTCCAAACATCGTACGCAAACTTCTTCTCACCAATGACACCTGCTACCAAATTACCTGAGTGGACACCCAGACGCAGTTCCCAATAGGGAAGGTTTTGATTCGCCTTGATTTCCTTCATCTGATTCATGAACGCTTGGATTTCCAGAGCGGCCATAACACAATCGATCGCATGCGTATGGTTCGGCTCCGGGATTCCACCGGCAAACATATAGCTATCTCCAATCGTCTTGAGTTTCTCTAGATTATGCCTCTCCATTACACTATCGAAATAAGAGAAGCAGCGATCGAGCTCCGCGACAAGTTCGGTGGGTGACATGGTCTCTGCGATTTGGGTAAAGCCCTTGAAGTCGGTGAAACAAACTGTTGCGCTGCGATGGAGTCGAGGTTCGGACACTCCCTTCTCTTTTAATTCCTGAGCAATTTCCTCCGGTAATATGTTGAGAAGAAGTTGTTCCGACTTTTTATGCTCTGCTTGTATTTTCGCTTCTGCCTCGTCTCGACTACGAATGAATAGATATGCAAGCAAAAGAAGAAGTGACTGACTTCCGACCACATCCACAAGGACTTCATCAGCTCGGAAAACCTTAGGCTCCTCGCCGTAGAAGGCTTTGCCTCCGAGGATCTTAAAATAGGTCTGCTGCGCGATAAGCAGGCAAAATGGGATCAGAGCAAGAACTATTCTTGCTACTTTATGTTTGCGAACAACGACGAGCAACGGTAGAAGCATTCCTACCGATAGATACATGTATGCTTGTTGGCCGGGAAGAGTGAAAATGATAGTGAGCAACTGGATCCATGTAGCAAAACACAAGAAAATCTGTGCAGCCAGCATATAGCCTCTTCGCAACAGAACCCCGCTAATGGTAAGTTCTAGTAAGCCGGCAATATTCACTGCGCGTAAGAGTCCGACCAGGTTCTCTGGAACAGGCGGCAGCCAAGACAAGAACACTATGATTGCTAGGCACAGGAGAGTATTGGCGGTAAGTTGAAAAGAGCGTCGCTCTTCTTCAGGCAGACCTGCAGAAATGTGACGACCGAGTAACCAGTGGAGAGCATATCGGATCTTGGTTTTCATAGGTGCAACCAAAAGAAGGGAAAATCTTTCGAATGTAAAGTCCGTTTCGGGATAGGGCGGTCTGCGAGTGCAAATGAGATGCGCAGCTAAGGGCTGAGGTGGCTGATTTATTTTAAATTAGTAAACCTAGTTAGGTCATCCAAATTTCCATTTAAAACATTCAGATCAACGGGGCCGTTGATTCCTTTGATTCTCGCTCTGCTTTTATATTGCCAAATAATCCATTCAATGGAGGAGAAAGTATTTGGATGAATGAAAATATTTCTAATCCAAACTGGATGATGAAAGAAATTGTCTTCTAGATATTCTTCAATGAATTCGTTCGTTAAATAAAGAATCGTTTTTGCATTATAGTAAGCATCAACTCTCTCAAGAAAAATAGAAATTTCATTTTGAACATTTTCAATCTTTGGTCTATCTTTGCAATTCCCAACAAATTCAAGATCAACTACTGGAGGCAAAGAATCTGCGAGTTTAGGAACAGTTTGAATAAAATTCTCCGCTTGCTCAGAACCAGTCTTACATAGAGTGAAGAAATGATAGGCTCCTACTTTAAAGCCTTCTTTTCTGGCGGCATTCCAATTAACCAGGAAGGATTTATCCTTAAAATCTCCACCTTCTGTAGATTTAATATAAACAAAGGAAATATCCTTTTTAGGAAGCAAGTCCCAATCGATTTTTCCTTGATGATTAGAAACGTCAATGCCTCTGATCGGATATTTATCTTCTGAAGGATATACAAACCAAACGAGGCCCAGATCAAGAGCTCTGTATAAAGAGAAAGCAGCAATACCTAAGAGTATAGTTAGAATGACAAATTTTTTAATCATGAGTTGTCTATTGGAAAGTCGGAACAAATTTAAACCGCAGGTAGCATAGCAATTCACTTTTATTTTACTTTGTACTGTTCATACTTGTATTTAATATATTCTTCGCTAATTACGCCTGTCCTTTCTCCTTCGAAGACATAGGATCGGCATGAAAAGTTTGAAGTTTCTGGGACCATCCCTGTATAGATATCGATGCCATTTATTAGAATTGTAGGTGATCCTTGAAAGTTGAGTTTATCAGCCTCTTCTGGGTTTTTTACTTCAACAATTTTCACTTCTCTTATATCGATTATATTTTCTTTTATTAGGTTTTTTAGATTATTTAACGTGGCTTCTGAATTTGGGCATCCATCAAAATACTGAAATTCGATCATTGAAATTCACCTCCCTAATAAAAATTTAGAAATAGCATTATAGTTTATATTCATAACAGCAATTAAGTATCTATGAAATTTAATTTAGTCTGTGATAAATGAACTTACAAATCGCATAAAAATATCTGCGCACATAAACTGGATTTTCGAAACCAAAAACAAAAGTCTTAGTTATTGTCGTTATTAACTGGAAGTGTGCTGAGATAAGCACATGGAATTAATCCTCCAACCCCGCCTATGAAAACTGCCAAAAGGCCTGCAAGAAGTCCGACCAATATAAAACCTATATGTGCATGAAGATTTTTCTTTTTTAAAGTAAAGAATGCAATAAACAGACAGCTTATTACTGCAATTATGCTACCAACCTTTAGTCCGAGCTCAAAGCCCTCTCTTGGCAGAAACTCGAAACCGATAATGCTCAGCGAGCCTATCACTGTGGCGGAAATCAAACCGGATGATATGATTAGAAAGAATAACCATGCAATATAAAAGACGAAAGCCTCTTGCCAATTACGTTGATAAGTAAAGTCAGTTAATTTTTTGAGCATTATTCCTTCCTAGTAGTAAATTTTCGATCAGAAATCTCACCTAATGATCAGGTTTCGGCGACCATTGCCTTTTACAAATTCTAATATTTCTAAAAACTTATTTTACTATAAGAAAATCGGAATGCTGCATCCAACCCCGATAGTTTAATTTTAAGAACAAAGCAATTGAAACTATTGAACCCATTTATTTGCACCGTTTCAGTTTTCGCATAATCATTGCTAAACAACAATTGGGAAGAGCTTAATTTTATATTTAAATTTTCAATTTCCAGTGATTGAGGCTTGAAGACCGCGCGACGGCGGGGATTAAGTAAGAATGTGCATAGTGCCTCGAAAGGAAGCGTCAGAGCCGATAATACTTAAATTCCTAAAAACCTATTTTACCAAGCGAAAATCAGGATGTAACATCCAAAGTTCAAATTCTCGAACTTTAAAGATAGTTTCATTATGATAGTGTATGAGATTTGGATTATTCAAAATTTCATTATCACTAGTATAATTTGATAACAAGCTTCCGAAAAGAATAACTCCCTCTAGTAACTTGCAAAATTCAAACGCTATATTGCCAAGAATCAGATGATCAAGAATATCATTGCATCCTGCAGAAATATAATATACAGACTTAGGTCTCCAATTTAAAAATTTTGCCAAATCTTTATAATCCTCAAGTATCTCTGAATATTCTAATTTGTTACTATAGTAAAACGGTCGGCTCTTTATCCAAAAATCTTGATTCTGAACCTTTTCGGCCGACGATGCAATAAGTTTCGTAACTTCATCTATTTTATTAGAATCTAGCGTAAAAGGCGAAGCGATTGAAATTACTGGACCCATTAAATACTTTTCATTCTCCTGTTGCTACAAATGAATGTTAATCTACAAAGAATTCAAATTTTCAATAAGCGCCGATTTCGCCTAACTACAAAGCGAAATGTGCCGAAGGCCAAGCGAGGGGGCGAACCATCCCGAAGCGATGTGTCAGAGCCGATATTTAGACGCAGTTGCCTACACTAACGCGAAAATGAATCTAAGCTTAACTGCTTACTCGTTTTTGGATTTTTGTACAAACGAATATTATCACCCGATAAACTATGATCGAATAGAAAATTAGTATTTTTCCAAGCAATTCCAGAAATATCTTGAAAGTCTGGATTTTCGAAAAGATTAGTCGTCACTAAACTTCCATTTTCTTTTTTAATTTCCTTTTGCTTATCGTACTGGATCGTTAAATTTCCTGTCTCATGGTTATAAACAAAAACTTGATTTCCAACTCCAAAAAGAACGGATTCCATAATGTTCGCGTATGGATGACCAACTAAATCACCGCTAGGGATATTTGAAGTATCGACTGCTATCACGAGTTTGTCCGATGCAGTAACGATGCCTTTTTTAACCCATTTTTCGTATATGCTATATTTCTTATTAATACTCTCTAATACTCTGAGTTTTCTACTATCTTGATTTAAAACCTCAACCTGGCCCATGATTCTCTCAACCTTATTTATTCCCGAAATATTTGAAGAAACACAATCTATAATTATTATCTCCCCTGCTCTTTCTATTATTATATCTGGCCCAGTTTCCTTTGGTGGAATAAGATTAAATCGTCCTTGTAGAATATATGTTAGTTCTAACTGCCAAAGGGCTCCGTGAAAGTTTCGTTGCGCATCCTTAACAAACTTTTCAATATTATCACCAATCAACTTTAATTCAATCAGGGTATCCCATACATGCTGAATTACATCTTTAGTTTCCTTTCGATATTTATCGTCCCTAGTCAATATATAATATTGATCCATTTCATCTGAATGTAAATTATCTGTGAAAATGTTCATTTTTGGCAATTGCGCATAACGACCAAGGTGTTCCGACGTTTGCGATGGCACGAGTTTGCTCATGCAAACGAAGTGACTGAAGCAGATGTGGCAAAGCCCGAGCGAGAGTTGCGAAGCAAGCTCGAAGCGGAAGCACCGACAGTTAGACGTTAGTATCAAGAGTGCTTATTGAAATTTCTTTCATTTCGAAGCTGCTGAACATAGGGTCGAGAAGGATCCATAGTTTCCGGTAACGATCTATTAAATGCATAGCTTAGCAAAGGAATACTCCTTAAATTCGTGTCGAACTGAGGTTTTTTTCTTCCGCCGATTATCAAACGATTATCCCTATTAATATCTTTGTTTCTATATTCTTTAAATTCTTGCGACTGAAACCTAGTTTGTGGGCGTAAAAGCGGATCTTGCAATAGCTCACCAATATACTCTTTCTGAACTTCAGTATCAAAATAAATGTTATCAACACTGTTATAAATTGATATTTTATTCACCCGATCCACATCATTTTTTGAAAGGATATGGTAATATCTCTTCTTTAATCGATAGGAACCTATATCATATAAAGCCAAGCAATGCTTTGAGGAAATCGGTAACAATATAATGATACCAATGCAACCTAGACCCAATCCACTCCCACCCCATCCCTTAAGATTCAAGAATGGATTAGTGAAAATAACCGGATTATCAGATAATAAAAAATATCTCCCGTCTCCTTCAAAAAGCGCAATCTCAAGATCAAAAACGACATTCACTAAATCTGCACCTATCTTAAGGTTGTATATTGCAGGATCAGATCGAGAAATCTTATATTTATCAACGAAGCCAGAAACTCTTGGATCATGTTTAATCATATTATGAAATAACATATTGATAAATTCATCAATCTCTTGCATTGACCCAGTCGTTCTAAAATATTGGAAAACTACGAATTCATAGATTTTGAGTCTATCTTGAATCAAAATCTCTATAAATTCTTTTGGGTCCTTCATTGCCTTTTTTAGTATGGAACTGATATCTGTCTCCAATGCCATAAATGCGTTTTCAATATGTAAATCTTTTCCGTAAAGATAGTCGCGTTTGCATTGATGCTTTATTGAAGCTGAAGTTATGAATTTTCCACTAGAATGATTGAACAGATTTATTTGTCGTTTATCTAAATCAGATGCAAAGTTCTTTAAAAGAAACTTAGGGACAAAGTGTTGGTTCTTTTTTTTCACTCTAAAATCGCTCTTGATATTACGTCTAACCGCTAGTAATCGAAATTTCGTCTAACTTCTCATATAATAATAAATCTGTAAATTACGTATACCGATCTATTTTTTGAAAAATCCAAATTTGTTTTTTCAACGCGAGCAGCTTTTACCTTTCTCGCTTATTTGCAACTTCTTACTTAACGTTCAACCGGATCGCGGGCTCCACCCCCCACCTCACGGGACCGCACAACGAAATCCACCTTCTCCAACTTCCCCCAAGCCAACCTCGCGCGTACTCCTACACATCTTGCGAATAGTACAGCACAATCCCCTTCCCAGATCACTTCTCCTCCGCACTCCCCGGAATCTCCATTCCGTGCCCACCCGCATCAAAATTCATCCCTCAAGGGCCACCCGACTTGCACAGAAGAGCCCTTCCTACGCTAAAAATCCAAAATTCTTGACTTTTTTAGGATTCTTTTGGAAACTTGAGGGAGTGATTAGCACTCTAATAGCCAGAGTGCTAAAGGATAGGAATGGAACTCTCCCCGAGACATAGGATGATCCTCAAGGCCACCGTGGATGAATTCATTCAAGAGAATCGTCCCGTCGGCTCCAAGACCTTATTCGATAAGCATGATATTGGTCTTTCTCCCGCGTCCATTCGGACCGTGTTGAAAGAGCTCGAGGACATGGGCTATCTTGCGTCTCGGCATATCTCGGGCGGCAGGATCCCTACGGAACGCGGATATAGATTCTATGTGGATTCTCTCGTTGTGCTCTATGAGCTCACGATCAAGGAGAAGCAAAGAATTCAGGAAGAATACCTGAAGATGCAGTTCAAGTTGGATCAGATCCTAAAGGCGACTGCGAGTGTTCTTGCTAGTCTTTCCAACTCTGCAGGTATCGTTCTCGGGCCGGCAAAGAGTTTGGATACTCTCAAGCATGTGGAGTTGATCCACGTGCATGGCGACGAGGTTCTTATGATCATGGTCATGAGATCCGGCGCTGTTCTGAATCGTAACGTTTTCTTGGATAGAAACTATAGCCAGGAGGAATTGTATCAGATCTCCAAGTATCTGAACGATAACGCCAAGGGCTATGATATGTTCGAGATTCAGGGAAAGGTAATTCCTTCCCTCCTTTTGAGAAAGGATGGTCCATTAGACTTTTATAAAGTATCTGGTGTGCTTTCCGCGGCGATGACCCCTGATAATTCAGAGGTTTCGCTTTATATCGACGGTCTCAAGAATCTCTATGGTAGGTTCAGGGACGAAGAAGAGAGATTAAATCAGGTTCTCGCTCTTCTGGACGATAAGAGATTCCTGACGGGTATGTTCGGCGAATATTCCGAGCATGACGGTGTGTATACCGTTATCGGCAAGGACGGCGACGGTTTGATGGGCGGTGTGAGTATTATCACATCCGGTTATAGGATGGGCGAGAAGAGGATTGGTGCCATGGGGATTATCGGTCCTCAGAGAATGGACTATCATCGCGCCCTTCCTCTCGTGGACTTTACTTCGAAACTCGTTTCGGAGATGATTACGCGTATTAGTAAGTAATAATGTATGCAAGGAAATGATAGAGAGATGAGCCAAGAAGAAGCGGTAGCAACCTCCTCGGGAGAAAATTCCGAAGAAGTTAAAAAACCGGAAACCGCCGAGGATACTTTGCGCAAGGAATTAGAAACCGCAAAGAAAGAGATCGAATCCTTAAAGGATTCCTGGACCCGCGAGAGAGCGGAATTCCAGAATTATAAGAGAAGGACCGCTCAGGAATTCTCCAATATCAAGAGAGAGGCGGTTAAGTCTCTCGTTGCTGGATTCTTGAATCCGATCGATAATTTGGATCGAGTCGGTGCCGGTGTAAGTGTTACGGATGAATTGAAGCCGTTCGTTGACGGTGTTGGAATGATCTTGAAAGAGTTCTATTCTGTATTAGAGAAATCGAATGTTTTCAGACAGGTTCCTCAGGGAGAACCGTTTGATCCTACTCTGATGGAAGCTCTTTCTTCCGAAGAGGGAGATCAATACTCTGAAGAGACTGTGATCGAAGTATATCAGGCAGGTTTCTATATTAAGGAAAACGAAGACAAGTTCTCCTTAAGACCTGCGAGAGTTAGGATAGGGAAACCGAAGGCTTAACTTCGGCGGCGGCTTTGTGGCCGCGTTTTTAGAATTTATGATGAACCGCTTTTGGCCGATTGGATTTCGAGCCGGCGGAAAGGAGAAACCAAAATGTCAAAAGAGAAGATCATCGGAATCGACTTAGGGACCACTAACTCCTGCGTATCCGTTATGGAGGGTGGGGATCCTGTAGTCATTCAGAACTCCGAGGGTGCTAGAACCACTCCGTCTATCGTTGCTTTCACTGCTAAAGGTGAAACGTTAGTCGGCCAGTTCGCAAAAAACCAAGCTATTACTAATGCTGTGAACACTGTCCGTTCCGCAAAACGTTTCATTGGACGCAGATTCAACGAGGCCGAGCAGGAAATGAAACACGTTTCCTACAAGGTTGTTCGTAGCGGAAATGATGGCGTGAAATTCGAGACTGCAACAGGTGAGTTTACTCCACAAGAGATCTCCGCACGCGTTCTTCAGAAAATGAAGCAAACTGCAGAAGACTATCTGGGTCATAAGGTGACCAAGGCTGTCATCACTGTTCCTGCTTACTTCAATGACGAGCAACGTCAGGCAACCAAAGATGCAGGTCGTATTGCAGGTCTCGAAGTAGAACGTATCATCAATGAGCCTACTGCAGCTGCACTTGCTTACGGTTTCGATAAGAAGAAGAGCAATGCTAAGATCGCAGTTTACGATTTAGGTGGTGGAACCTTTGATATTTCCGTCCTTGAACTGGGCGACGGAGTATTCGAAGTGAAGTCTACTAACGGGGACACTCACTTAGGCGGTGACGACTTCGACATGGTCATCATGGAATGGATGATCGACGAATTCAAAAAACAGTATGGGATCGATATCTCCCAAGACAAGAATACCGTTCAACGTTTGAAAGAAGCTGCTGAGAAAGCTAAGATCGAGTTGTCCGGAACCATGGCGACCCAGATCAATCTTCCGTTCATCACTGCGGATGCTACCGGTCCAAAACACTTGGATATGAATCTTACTAGAGCTAAGTTCGATCAGTTGACTCGGGCCTTAGTTGAAAGAACTCGTATTCCTTGTGAGAACGCGATCCGTGATGCTGGGATGAAAGCTTCCGATATAGACGAAGTGATCTTGGTTGGTGGTTCTACTCGTATTCCTGCAGTGCAAGAACTTGTAAAAGGAATCTTTGGCAAGGAGCCAAACCGTTCCGTGAATCCGGATGAGGTTGTCGCCATCGGTGCTGCGATCCAAGGTGGGGTTTTAGCTGGAGAAGTTTCGGATGTTCTTCTTCTGGATGTAACTCCTCTTTCTTTGGGTATCGAGACTCTTGGTGGAGTTATGACCAAGTTGATCGAGAGAAACACTACGATTCCTACAAAGAAATCACAAGTATTCTCTACGGCTGCAGATAACCAGAATGCTGTGTCTATCCATGTTCTCCAAGGAGAAAGGGATATGGCTGCAGGAAACCGTACATTAGGAAGATTTGATTTGATCGGGATCGCTCCTGCTCCAAGAGGAGTTCCTCAGATCGAAGTTACCTTCGATATAGATGCGAATGGTATTGTTCATGTTTCCGCGAAAGATCTGGGAACCGGCAAGGAGCAGAAGATCCGAATAGAATCTTCTTCTGGATTGAGCGAAGATGAGATCTCTAAAATGGTCAAAGATGCAGAAGCTCATGCTGCTGCGGACAAGGCCGCGAGATCGCTAGTCGAAGCTAAGAACGAGTTGGATACTATTACGTATTCTCTTGAGAAGGCGGTCGCAGATGCAGGCGATAAGCTTTCGGATAGCGAGAAGCAATTAGCAGCCGACGAGATCAAAAGAGCGAGAGAAGCAATTGAGTCAGGCGACTTAGAAAGAATTAACGCTACTAAGGAATCCGTGACCAAGCTCGCTTCCGAGATCGGAACCAAGATCTATTCCCAAGGTGCTCCTGGTGGAGAGGCTAGTCCTGGACCTAACGGCGGGGAAGCTGCGGGAGAAGGTTCCGACAATTCCCAAGCTAAGGGAGAAAAGGTCGTGGACGCGGACTATACCGTAGTGGACGATGAGAAAAAGTAACTAAGACATGAGTGACAAAAGTTACTACGATATCCTCGGAGTTTCCAAGACTGCGACTGACGAAGAGATCAAGTCCGCATACAGGAAGCTAGCCATCAAATATCACCCTGATAAGAATCAGGGTGATAAAGCCGCCGAAGAAAAATTCAAAGAAGCCACAGAGGCCTACGAGGTTTTACGCGACGCGAATAAGCGAAGAGCGTACGACCAATACGGCAAGGCAGGTGTGGGCGCCGGAGGCGCAGGCGGATTTGGAGGAGGAGCGTATACTGACTTCTCCGATATCTTCGGGGATTTCGGTGATATTTTCGGAGACTTCTTCGGTGGTGGGGGAAGGCCAGGCGGTGGTCGCAGGTCAGGTCCACAAAGAGGCTCCGATCTTCGTTATAATCTAGAAGTTTCTCTCGAAGACGCAGCTCTAGGTAGAGAATACAAGATTGAAATCCCAAGACTGGAAACCTGTGCCGATTGCGCTGGATCCGGCGCGGCAAAAGGAAGTACTCCTTCTACATGTCCGGATTGCGGAGGCTCAGGCCAGATCCGTAGATCTCAGGGATTCTTTTCCGTTGCAACTACATGCGGTACTTGTAGAGGCAAAGGAACCATTATCTCCAATCCTTGCAAGACCTGTCATGGCCAAGGCTTGGTAGAAAAACGTCGCACCATCAATATCAAGATTCCGCCTGGTATCGAATCGGGCAGCCGTTTAAAAGTCTCCGGAGAAGGAGAAGCAGGGCCTAACGGTGGTCCTCACGGTGATCTGTATGTTGTAACGCATATTAAGAAACATGAATTATTCGAGCGCCAAGCAAACGACCTAATCCTTGCAAAGAAGATCAGTCTTACCCAAGCTATCTTAGGCGGGGACATAGAAGTTCCTACAATAGACGGCAAGAAAGTTAAGATGAAAATTCCAGAAGGAACCGAGTCAGGACAAGTCTTCCGTCTGAAAGGACATGGAATTCCTTATCTTGGTGGCTACGGAAAAGGGGATCAACACGTGATTGTTAAGATCGAGATCCCTAAAAAATTGACTAGACGACAAAGAGAATTGATCGAAGAATTTGCCCGCGAATCAGGAGAAGGAGTCTCCGGTTCCAAGGGTAAGATTTTTACGAATAAGTAAACCTGCTAAAAGGAAGTTTCATGACCCAAAAAGTCAAGATCGGAGTAATCGGTACAGGCCATATGGGCCAATACCACGTGAACGTGGCAAAGACCTTAAGTGATGCGGAAATGATCGGTATCTATGATTCCGATTCCGAGAGAGCAGGGCAGATGGCAGACAAGCATAAGACTTCTGCCTTCTCGACTGTGAACGATCTGATCAAGAATGTGGACGCAGTCGTGATTGCAGTTCCCACCTTCTTACATCATGAAATTGCAAAGAAGGCATTAGAAGCCGGCAAACATGTACTAGTCGAAAAACCGATTGCAGAAACTCTTGAACAAGCCAAAGAACTCGTAGCTCTTTCTGAGAAGAACGATCTGGTACTTCAAGTGGGTCACGTAGAACGCTTTAACGGAGCGGTTCTGGAATTAGGCAAGATCGTAACCGAGCCATTGCTTGTTGAATCCAGAAGACTTGCGCCTTTCAATCCTAGGATCAAAGATGTAGGCGTGGTTCTGGATATGATGATCCACGATATCGATATCGTTTTGAATCTTGTAAAATCTCCCGTCAAATATCTAAGTGCTGTGGGAACTAAAGTAGTTTCTAATCATGAGGATATTGCTGCTGTTGTTCTTCACTTTGAGAACGGCACCATCGCAAATATTTCAGCAAGCAGAAATACCCAATCGAAAATTAGGACCTTAAACATCACTCAAAAGGATGTTTATATCACTTTGGATTTCAGCGACCAAGAGATCGAACTGCACAGACAAGCGACTTCGGATATTCTACTTAGAACCGGCGAGATCAAATATCGCCAAGAGTCCATCGTCGAAAAAATCTTCGTGCATAAAGATAACCCGTTGAAACAAGAGCAGGAACATTTCGTGAAATGCATCTTGAAGGAAACGGATCCACTGGTGGACGGTAAGTCCGATATCCAGACCTTGGAAATCGCATATAAAATTTTGAAAGAGATCCATAAAAACTGATCGGGTAGTATGGAAAACGGTTACAGCGGCAAAGTATTAATATCAAATTCTTCTATAGTAACGGATTATTTCAATCGTACTGTAATTCTTATGGTCGAGCACGATAATTCGGGAGCTTTCGGTCTCGTATTGAACAAGAAGATGGAAGTTTCCTTGAACGATGTGATCCAAGGAATTCCGGAAGGCATAGATGGTTCTCTTCCGATTTATTCGGGAGGTCCAGTCGATCCGACTTACGTTTCCATCCTTCATGATAATCCGAAGTTAAAACAACCTGGGATCGAAGTCATTCCAGGAGTATTCCTCGCACGAAGCTTCGAAGCTCTGATCGAGTTATTAGAACATCCTGATAAAACAAAGTTTAATGTGTACCAAGGATATTCCGGTTGGGGAGCTGCTCAATTGGAAGGGGAAATGGAACGCAAGTCTTGGGTGGTTCATGACCCGAACGCAGAATGGATCTTTACGGAAGATCCGGAAGCAACTTGGCAAGAAGCCTTGAAGAGTAAAGGCGGACTGTACAAGTATTTCGTTGAGCATACTAAAGACCCGATGCTGAACTAAAATTCGCGAATTTTTAGCATCGGGATTTGTTTCTATTATTGGGGACAAATGACCGATCTAGATTTCCAAAATAGGGTTTCCAAAAAAGAAATTTTTGCAAGAAGTTCTCCTTTTCTTTTTAAATTAAACATCCTCCTTCTTATTCTATTAGAATATTCTTATTTATTTATCGGAGCCGCGATATTAGCTGCAGCTTCTTATCTCGGTATAGCGGTTTATGAAAACTTCTTCGCTCATAACGAAATCCTAAGTGAAATATTCTTCACAATTTTTGGTATGATAGGCGCGATCGCTATTCTTTCTAGTCTCGTTCCGTTTTGGATCATTCTTTCTTCTTTTCGAGTAAAAACTTCTATGGTAACTGGAACGATTGCGAAGAAGGAAAGCCATCCGGAGCTATTCGAATTTTTAGAGAGATTGGGTCGTGCTATTTCCGGTCCGAGAATACGTGAAGTTTATCTGACTGAAACCGAAAGCATTTCTTTTATTCGGATTTTTAATTTCGGAATTTTCGGTCCAAGTAAAAATTATCTTTTGCTCGGAATACCATCTCTAACAGTTTTCACTCCGGAAGAATTCGAAGCGAGAGTCGCGTATGAATACTGTCTGAATACCGGAAGTTACGGAGGCAGATTTGCGATTTGGGTGAACCGAGTCTTTGATGTTCTCGCCGATCTGAATCGAGACAATTCTTTGCCCAATTCTAAATCTCTCGCAACAATTTTGGCTCTTTCGAGAGCGAGAGTGTATGAAGCGAATCGTAAGGTTTCCGAATTCATTCAAACAGATAATTCAATTTACTTTTGGCAAATTCTATACAGATTGGGAAAATGATTTCGTCTTTGACCGGTACTGAAATTCTTTCTGGGATGATTGCTCCTGCGGTTTTGATTTCCGCGAGTTCCAGTTTGATTTTCTCTACCGCAAATCGATTAGGAAGGATCTTCGATCGAGTCAATCTTCTCAAGAATGAGATAGAAGGGATTGTGGATGGAAGAACTTCCTATCCTGAAGAACGTTCCGTATATTTACGCAGACAACTAAAGGTCCAAAAGAAAAGGGCCGGACTCATCCAAAGATCTATGGCTGCGCTTTATACTGCGACTCTCTTCTTTGTAGCTTCTAGTTTGAGTTTGGGAATTATAGTCGCCACGGAAAGTTCAGCTTCTTGGATCTCGACAGGCTTAGCATTAGTCGGCGGAGTATTTCTTTTTATCGCGAGCGGACTCTTGTTGTACGAGAGCCGCTATAATTTGAAATTCATCCAAGGCCAGATCGACTTCGCTGAATTTTTGGAGGATAAGGCAGATAAGAAAAACCTTGATCGCCAGCCCAAGGGTTGATGTTCTTGATACAGGACCTGGGTGATTTTCTTGCAAGGCTTGCTTCGTTTCTTTTTTCTAATTTCTGTTTTATTCATATTCTTTTCAATCCAACCGGTTTCTGCTGACGGCTGTTACCTCTGTGCAGAAGGAAGTTCCGATATGTGCAGGGATTATTGCAGATTCTCCGGATCGGATTCTTTCGATACACGTAAACGTTGCGAAGGAAAGGGCTGCAAGATTACAGGAACTGCGGCCTGTCCGACCGCTTCCAATTATAAGGTCTGCTCTGTTCTGAACGAAAGCAAATCCAAGAACTTAATCGCAAGGTACTTAAGATAGAATCTCTGAATCCAGAAAAGAGTTCCTCTGCATGTTTGTAGGAGGAACAGGTTCGATCCTGCATTCAAAGTAAAAAGCGATCCCGTTGGCCGCCTGCAACAAGATCTTATTCTATCAAACTTCTTTTAAATACAAGGTAGGACTTCTTTTCCATTCCTTGCGCAAGGCTGCGAAGTACATTCCTGCTACTGCGATATTCAATCCTATATAATAGATCAGAATCTCTAGCCAAGGAACGGTTGCTTGGATCTCGAATATTACTTGGGATAAATACTCGGAAACTCCCCAAACCAATCCAAATGCCAAAAAGAAGGAGAGGTTTGCGAGTAGAAGGGATTCTGCCAGAAAATACTTTCGTAAGAAGTCCCTGGATCCGCCTATAATCCTCAAAAGAGAAGTCTCTTCTAATCTTTCCTTTCTGCTTAGTTCTAAAGAAGAAAGTATGAGCAACAAGGATGAGATCACGATCAATGCGGTCATCCATTGGATTGCAAACGAGATCTTTTCTAAGATTCCCATAAAGGATCGGATCGCTTTTTCAGTATCCACTATTGTCATATTCGGGAACTCATTAATCAGTTCCTTTTGCAATGCATATCTGTCTTGGGCCGATTCGAGTAAGAACGAACTTAAATAGAATTTAGGAGCCTTCTCCAAGATTCCTTTCGAGAACAAGACCACAAAATTCGGTCTCATGTCGGACCAGTTGACTGTTCTGAAATTTCGGATGATGCCTGTGACTTCTACTCCTCCAATAGAGAAGGTAAGTTTGTCTCCTAGATCCACTTTTAGATTCTTGGAGAAATCCTTTTCAATGGAGATTTGATCTTCTTCTCCTTTTCTCCAGAAGTCTCCATCCGTTACTTTTTCAGTCGGATATAAATTCTCTCGATAAGATAGAAAGTATTCTCTGGTCCTAGCCGTGGATCTCCAGTCTCTTCTAAGCGCAGAGAGTTCCATGTCTTCTTTCTTGACCAATTCTCCGTTGATATGAGATAACCGAGCACCTATGACAGGAGATACCATTAGCTTCTGAGCTTGGAACTTGGCAGCAGTTTGTTGGAATGTGTCCAACTGCTCTGGGCGAATATCTAGAATGAACATATTCGGCCTTCTTTCTTTATCCTTCGCTCCGCTATATTCCAATAAGCTATTGCTCAAGAATAAGCTAAGTAGAAGAACGAACACAGAAGAACCAAGTCCTACTACTACCCAAGGTAATCCAGTCCTAGGTCTATCTAATTTTCTGAAAGCCATTCTGAGACTTGCAGAGAGTTCTAATCTCTTTAACGCAAATCTAAGTCCGAACCTAAATATTAAGATTCCTAAATATACAAGAACTGGTAGAAATAAAAGTGTTCCGCAAAGTATTAATCCTTTGATCCAATCTCCGGTTTCCCACCATGCGAGTACGAAGAATAAACCAAAGACTGCAACGAAGGAAATGGATTGCCTCCATTCCGGTCTTGGAACAGAAGAAAGTTCGCTAGCAAAGTCAGCTTTCAACGCGTACATAGGACTTAAGTTCCTTGATTTGGATAAGCTTTCCCAAGCAGAAACCAATGGTACCACCCATGCTAACACGAATCCCCATAAGAATGCTCTGAGTGTAGGAACTGAATTCGGTTCGAACAGAAACTCACTGTTTGCTAAATTCGGGATTTGATTCTGTAAGAAGATTCCGAATCCGAAACCTAGAATAGCACCGATCGTAGATAAAAGTAATAGTTCACCTAATACCAAACCCAAGACTAGATTTGGTCCTGCTCCCAAGCATTTATACACGGCAAACGTATTCGACTTGGATCGGATCAATGCTCTGCTTGTTAGAAGGATAGAAATTCCCCCTAAGAAGAATGCGCATAATGCCAATAAGGAAAAGAAATCCAATGTGTTGGTAAGGAATTTTTGAGATCCTGAATTTGCTTCTGTGCTTTCATAAAGGATCAGATCGTTCTTTGCAAATTCCTTAAACTTGTTTTTCTTATATTCGCTCGCATCCGTTTGCTTAGGAAGAAGGATTGGGATCTGATAATTGATCCTAGATCCTCTTTGTTCTAAACCGGTATCCGCTAACGAATCTTTATGAATGATCGAGCTTGGAGCCATGGATAAAAAGTTACCCGCCATGCCAGGTTCTTTGATAAGACTTCCCTTTAAGATAAAGACTGATTCTCCTAATTGAACCTCATCTCCCTTTTTTAATTTTAGATTTTGGATAAGACTGCTTTCGAGAAGGATCTCTCCTGTTTGCAAGGAACGATATGCGTTTTTGGGTTCTGTTTCTACAGCTCCGAAATAAGGATATTCTCCCTTGATCGCTTTTACGAGAGAAAGAGTGGAGTCCTGGTTTTTAGGATTCCTAAGCATAGAAGGGAATTGCACTAATTCAGAGGATTTGCTTCCTTTTGGCAATTCTCCCACTAAAAACGCTGTTTGCTTCTCGCTAAGTGGGGCCGGAGAAGTTGCGACCAGGTCCGCCCCCAGTATATTTTTGGCCTCTTTCAAGATAGATTGAGAGAATTGGTCCCTATAGGAGTGAACCGCAAGAACTGCACCAGTTCCGATTGTGATCGCTAATATGATTTGTAAGGAAGAAGTCTTTTTAGAGAAGATCTCTCGGAACATTACCTTTATAAAGAAGCGTAAATTCATTTCTTCTTACCGCGAGTAGTAGCTTTTTTAGGAGATGCTTTGGACTTGCTTGCGTTCAATATGACCCCGTCTCTCATTTCTAAGACTCGATCTGCAATTGCGGCGACTTTGGGATCATGAGTTACTACAAGTAGAGTAGACTTTCTATCTCGATTTAATCCTTTTAAGAGAGCCATAATATTCTCTCCATTCTTCTTATCCAAATTTGCAGTAGGTTCGTCTGCGAACAATAACTTAGGCTCATGAATAAAGGATCTAGCAATCGCGACTCTTTGCTCTTCTCCTCCTGAGAGTTGGCTTGGAAAATTATGTGCTCTATGAGAGATACCTACTTTCTCTAACCAATACATAGCTTTCTCTTGGATTGCTTTCTCCGATAAGTTAGTGGTCAAAGCAAGAGGAAGACACACATTCTCTAGAGCGTTTAACGTTTTGATCAGTTGAAAGTTTTGGAATATGAATCCGATCTGCTTGCCTCTGATCTTTGCAAGTTCATCTTCTGTTTTTTCGAACAAGGAGACACCATCTAAAAGTACTTTTCCAGAGTCTGCTTTATCTAATCCTGCTGAAACAGCCAATAACGTTGATTTGCCGGAACCAGAAGGACCTATGATGGCAACAAATTCTCCTTCCTTAATATGAAATGAAACGTCTTTTAATACGTTAAACTGTTGATCTGCGACGGTATAAGACTTGTTTAAGTCCGTGATTGATAACAATGTGCACCTACCTTCTGTCTTTGACTGACCTAAACTCGGCATTTGATAGGAAATTTATTTTCCTCACAAAAAACCGTACTTGAAAAACTATTCCAAAGGAAAGCGCGCATGGAATTTTTTTTCAAAAAAATTGCAGTCATTTTCACAAACTTCCAACCTAATTTTTTTTGACTCTAGAGTGAGCCGATTTTATAAAGTAACTCTCGACATACGGAAGTCGAGAGCCGAAAACAAGACTCACACTTCGGACTTATTTACACTCCGTAAATAAAAAGATATTAGATGGATTTTTCTGGGAGCAAAATGCAATTATTAACTGTGACGGAATTCAACGAACAAGAAGCGGAACTCACTCAAGCGCAAAGTAAGCAACTCACATGCAAAGGATGCGGTAAACTAACACCGAATCTCTTTCAGTACGATCTATGTCGTGACTGCTTGAACCTAACTTTTAAACGATTGATCAAGGTTATTGACTCAGTACGTAAATAAGTTCGTTTCCTTCCATCCCATTTTCAACTACATCTAAGCAAATAAGAGCTTAGTTCGCTCCTCAGAAGCCGGTTTCCACCGGCTTTCTTCATTTCTGACCGAGTATAGTGAGTAAGGTTCCCTTCTGAAAGGCCCTTCTGCTTCATAAAAAAGAATTGGATTCTAGGCCGGACTAAAAAACTTCACGGTATGGACTATCCGTTTCGGGAAATTGAATCAAAATGGCAATCTTACTGGGAAAAGAACTCTTCTTTTCGGACGGATCTACGCTCTAAGAAGCCTAAATTCTATTGCTTGGACATGTTTCCTTATCCCTCAGGCGCGGGATTACATGTAGGCCACCCCGAAGGTTATACAGCAACTGACATAGTTTCCAGATACAAGAGAATGAAAGGATTCGAAGTACTTCATCCAATGGGATGGGACGCTTTCGGTCTTCCCGCAGAGCGATATGCGATGCAAACAGGGATCCATCCTGCTTTAACTACCAAGCAAAACGTAGATAATTTCAGAAGACAGATCAAAATGATAGGTCTTTCATACGATTGGGATAGAGAGATCTCCACCACAGACCCGAAATACTATAAATTTACTCAATGGATCTTCTTAAAATTATACGAATCCTGGTATGATCCTCAATCTTCTCAGGCAAAACCAATCGCTGAATTGCTTAAAAGGTTCGAAGCCAAAGGATCAGAAGGATTCGAAGGCCTCGAAGCCTTCTCCGCAAAGGATTGGAAGGAATATTCGGATGCGAAAAAAGAAAGCGTTCTATCCGAATTCCGTCTCGTTTACCAAGCAGAGATTCCTGTGAATTGGTGCCCTGGCTTAGGGACCGTTCTTGCAAACGAAGAAGTAGAAGAATGGGTAGGTAAGGGCTACGAAGTGGTTCGTAAGCCTATGCGTCAGTATATGATGCGTATCACCGCGTATGCAGAGAGACTGTTAGAAGATTTAAGTCTTGTATCTTGGCCTCAATCCACTTTGGAAATGCAGAAGAATTGGATTGGAAAGAGCGAAGGTCTAGAATTAATTTTTCCATTCGAATCTTCCACATCTGCAAGGGTAGAAGGAGCCAAGGCCAAGCTCGACGAAAAACTTCGCAATGCTAAGGAACTAGGCTTCGGTGGAGTGAAGGTTTATACGACTCGTCCTGATACTGTGTTCGGTGTCACCTATATGGTTCTCGCACCGGAACATCCTTTGGTGGATGTGCTTACTTCTCCGGAACAATGGGAGAAGGTGCAGGAATATAAAAAGACTTCTGCGTTAAAGAGCGATTTGGATAGAACTGAGCTTTCTAAAGAGAAGTCCGGAGTCTTTACCGGAGCTTATGTTCTGAATCCTGCAGATCCTTCTAAGAAGATCCAGGTTTGGATCGGCGATTATGTTTTATATGGATATGGAACAGGAGCCATCATGGCAGTCCCTGCTCATGACCAAAGAGACTATGAATTCGCAAAAGCTTTCGGTTTGGAAATCCTTCCTGTTATCCAAGGAGATCTTTCGCAAGGAGCTTTCGATTCTAAGGAATCCGTTTGCATCAACTCTTCTTCTTCGGAGATCTCCATAGACGGTTTGAAGTATAAGGATGCATTCTCTAAGATTGCCGATTGGGCGGAGAAAAAGAATATAGGAAGAAAGAAAATTCAGTTCAAGCTAAGAGACTGGCTTTTCGCTCGCCAAAGATATTGGGGGGAGCCTATTCCGTTGGTTCACTATCCTTCCGGAGTAAGTAAGGCGATTCCCGAGTCCGAACTTCCATTAGAACTTCCTAATTTATCGGAATTTAAACCTTCAGGCACGGGAGAATCTCCTCTTGCTCTTGCAGGCGATTGGTTGAAATACAAGGACCCCGAAACTGGGGAAGTGGGAACTAGAGAAACAAATACCATGCCTCAATGGGCGGGTTCTTGCTGGTACTATCTTCGTTATATAGATCCTGAAAATCCGAAGCAATTCGTGGATCCTGAATTGGAAAAGGCTTGGATGCCTGTGGATCTATATGTGGGTGGAGCGGAGCACGCAGTTCTTCACTTATTGTACTCTCGTTTTTGGCATAAGGTATTATTCGATCTAGGATATGTAACTACTCCGGAGCCTTTCAAGAAATTGGTTCACCAAGGATTGATCTTGGGAGAAGACAAACGCAAGATGTCTAAGTCACTTGGGAATGTAGTGAATCCGGATGAGGTGGTTACCAATTTCGGAGCAGACAGTTTACGCCTCTTTGAAATGTTTATGGGTCCTTTTGAGATGGTCAAGCCTTGGAGCACTAGAGGAGTGGAGGGAGTCTTTCGCTTTCTGAATCGGGTTTGGAGATTGTATCATTCCGGCGCTGAGGAATCTTTCCGTTTAGAAGACATAGGGCCGAATGAAGATGAACTAAAGATCCTTCACAGGACTATCAAGAAGATAGAAGACGATATCAATAATTTCTCATTCAATACTGCGATCTCTCAGCTCATGATCTTTGTGAATGAGCTTACACCGAGTGCTCGCAGACCTCGTAAGATCTTGGAAACATTCTTGCTTTTGATTGCTCCTTTCTCTCCTCATTTGGCGGAAGAACTCTGGGCTCTTGCAGGCAAAAAAGATTCCTTAACCTACGAACCGTTTCCAAGCTATGAAGAAAAGTATCTGACTGACGACGAGATAATGATCGTAGTGCAGGTGAACGGAAAGTTAAGAGGCGAATTCAAAGCGTCGAAAGAGATCGGACAAGAAGAAGCTATCAAAACTGCAAAGGCTCTGGACAAGGTACAGATATTCTTGGACGGAAAGCAGATCCGCAAAGAGATCTATGTTCCAGGAAAACTCGTGAACCTAGTAGTCGGTTAAGAGAAACGATTCGGATACAAAAAAGCCTCTCGGATTAGAGAGGCTTTTTATTTTCTCAGAGCTGTTTGCTCGTATACTCACTTCAAAAGAATAAACGCAAGTAAACCTACTAGCAATACCACTCCCACTAAGATCACATAGTTAAGAGCTCCGCTCGATTCCGATTTACCGGACATTCCCGCAGGACGAGGAGCGGCTCCTCCAGCAGTTTTAGGTCGGGCTAAACGAACAGGTCTTTCTTCGAATGCTTGCAGAAGAGCTCCAGCAGGTCCTTTTGCAAAAATATGATATTCGTTCTTACCGGAAGCGATCCCTACAAAGGTCCCGATCACAGGCTTTACATTTCCATCCTTGTCCATCGCGCCCAAGGTCTTAGCGATCGCTTTTTCCTCAGGAGAAACTGCAGGAAGTTGAAGAAGGATCTTATCTCCTTCATTTAACTCGTCGAAATCGATTCCGTTTACAGGAGAGAGAATTGTCTTTGCTTGGACCACTCTACCGAAACCTTTGCGAATGGTTTCGATCTGTCTAAGAACAGCCGCTTTTTCTGGATCGATATTTTCAACCGGACCACCTCCTTCTGCCACTTCCTCAGGAGGTTTAGCAATCGGTTGAAGGATCCCGGTAAAGAAACTCTTGCCTCTGCATTTTAAACTAGAAACGAATTCTACGTCTGCTTGGACACGGATCATATTGATCTTCATCGCAGTCTTGATCTGATTCTCTAAGAGATTGATCAATGCAGAAGGATCGTTGCGATCCCACATAGGATAATATTGTTCTAATATTTGTTTGTTTAACTTCGTATGAAGAATTCTTCCGATCTGCTCGGATAATCCGGGATCTGGAGCTTCTTCTCTTGCGGCTTCAGCGATATCATGAGAGATCTGTCCGAAATCTTCGAAGGTTCTGATCTTACGAATGGTAGGTGCATTGGAAAATAAAGAGTACAATTCGAGGAATTCGTTTTTGTATCTGGACAAAAGTCCCAGAACGACTCCTGCTCTATTTTCTATATCGATCCGTAATTTGAGTAAATAGGCGTCTTTGATTTTACCTTGGATTAATTCGATGGCTTGCTCTTCCGTATGAACGGATTCCAAGGCAAGATTCATCTGATTCGCCTGTTCTTGGAGCTTGCTTGTTTGCGGGTTTTGTTCCATTTTTGCTCAGGCCTAACCGATTATTAGCGGCTTTCTCAGGTCATGCTAAGCCACTAGCCTTTTCTTGTAACCATTTTTGATATCTTTGTCTTCGAGGTACATAAGAATCTGCTAATGGGATCTCGACTCTGGCAACCGTTCTATTTTCGGACTGTCTACTGTAGATAGTAAACAAATGCCGGTCATAGCCGCTTTGGGCTACCAGTATCTCAACCATTGTGATACCCATTCCTGCACCTTCTGTGGTATCACCATATTTCATATAGTATTCGAAGAGATTGTCAAATTCTTTCGAATGAACGAATTTCTCTCTGATTCTCTTTTCTTCTCGTATCGCTAATGTAAAATTATTCTGCACCAGAAGAATGATCCGATCCGAGGAAAAGCTAACCGTCACTTTTACGAAGAGACCATGCTCTTTCATCTTTCTGCGATAGTACGGGAATTTTCTGCTGACTAGGTTTTCTTTGAATGATTCCATTCCGAGATCGTATTGAGACGGATCTCCTATATTTAAGCCCAGTTCCTTGAATAGAACGCGCTTGATCGCGGCTTTTGTCGCGTTAACAATCAACTCTTTTGCAGAAGTGAATAAGAGTTCGATTAAATCGTCTCTTCTATACTTAGAGAGTACGCTTTGAAGGATATGTTTGAGTTTATTTTCGCCCCGAGTACTCAGGACGTAGGTAATGATTGAAATCGGCTCTTCTTTTTTTACGGCCGTCTCGACCTCGAAGAGGAATTCTTGGGGAAGTTCCTCGATTCCCTCGTACATTTGGATTCTCGATTATACGGACCCTACCTTGCTTACGAGAAAAAAACGAAAATGTGTCCCGAAAAAAGAAGGGAATATTTCGGCTAAAACTGCAAAAAAACAGGCCCGTACTTGTAGAAAAGCAGCTCTTCCCTCTTTTTAAAAGGGAAAGCTATAGAATGTCTTTTAGGTTAAGAGCAGATTCCGAATTTAGGAATTTGCCGATCTCATCCATAACTGCTCCCACTTCAGGCTTGCAGGAACGAATAACGTTAGCTAATTTAGGATCGGTTCCAGGGATCTTTCCCTCATGGAATTTGAGTTTGAATTCGGTAAATTTCAGGCCGTGAGCGGTTGAGATTACCACCACCTTCTCGCCTTTCGCAATCGTTCCCTTTGCTCTCAGCTTATACAAGGCAGCCAAGGCCACTCCGGTATGAGGATCGTTGTATAGTCCGAACAAGTCCGTCTTGGCAGACGCTTCCGAAAGTTCCGCTTCGCTGGCTTGCTCCACGATTCCATTGAATTTCTTTAAAGTACGGATCGCTTTTTGAACGGAGACCGGATTTCCGATTTGGATTGCGGAAGCAAGTGTAGGCTTTGCATCAACCGGACTGAATTCTTCGAAATTCTTTAAATAAGAAAGATATAATGGATTCGCATTCTCCGCTTGGGCGAGTACGATTCTAGGAAGTTTATCGATTAGCCCTAATTCCTTGGCCATCTCGAAACCTGCACCTAGAGCGGACACGTTACCCAGGTTTCCGCCGGGAATAATCACCCAGTCAGGAACGTTCCATTCTAACTGCTGTACTATTTCGGGAGCGATCGTCTTTTGTCCTTCGATACGAAGGCTGTTCATCGAATTTGCTAAATAAATTCCGGCTTCCTTAGTAACTTCTTTCACGATCTTCATGCAACCGTCAAAGTCTGTCTCCAATGCGATCACCTTGGCTCCGTTGGAAACCGGTTGGATCAATTGTGCCTGAGAAACTTTTCCGGCAGGCAAGAAGATGATGGCTGGAATTCCTGCTTTCGCAGCATAAGAAGCCAAAGCCGCAGAAGTATCTCCTGAGCTTGCACAGGCCACTGCGCGTATCTTTGTTCCGGAGTTCAGCATGTGTTTCACTTGAGAAAGAAGCACTGTCATTCCCAAGTCTTTGAAGGAACCTGTGTGGGAGATCCCACATTGTTTGATCCAAAGATCGCCGAGACCAAAATGTTTGGTCAATCTTTCTGAATGAAATAAATGCGAAAGACCTTCACCAGAGGTCACGATCTCAGAGTCCTGAACATGAGGAAGAACCCATTCTCTCTTGTTCCAGATCCCGGAAGTGTTAGGGAATTTCACCGAACCCAAGCGGGAATCGAATAATTCTCTCCATTCCTTTCCGGAAGTTTCCTTGAGAGCGTTTATGTCGTGAGAGACTTGGAGAAGGCTCCCACATTTACGACATTCATACACGACCTCGTTCAGATCGTAGGTTGCTCCGCAAGAATCGTTGATACAGCGGAACTCCGCTTTCAACTTGGTGAAGGTTAAACTCATACTTTAGATAGAGTTTAAAATGTCCTTTTTTTTGGCATCAAATTCTTCCTGAGAAATCAAGCCTTGGTCCAACATGCTCTTTAGCTTTTGGAGGCGAGCGCTTGCATCGTTTTGATTGTTCGCAGCACCTGCATTGTTCTGACCAGCAGCCATTCCGGACATCATGTTGCCCATATTCATTCCCATTCCAAGCCCGAGCCCAGCTGACATACCTTGGCCGGCATTCCCGCTTTCGTTCTTGGCTGCGGCTTCTCCGATATCCAACATTCTTTTCTGCTGGTACATTCCACCCAAGGTCTCGATTTCGAACTTGTCTGTGAGAACTTTTTGGATCTTTTGGAAGTTAGGATCATTCTGATCGAAGTTGATGGATTGAACAAAGAAGTCTACGACCTCGATCCCGTACTTGGAGAAGTCAGGTTGTACTTTCGTCTTTCCTGCTGAAGAAGCTTCTTCTAAATATTGGTTTAACTTAGTAATAGGTTCGCCTGATTTCAAAACGACTTCGGCTAGAAAATCACTGAGCCTAGTCACGATCATTGGACGAAGGAAGCTATCTACTTGGTCTTGTGTGTAAACTCCTCTCGATCCCACAACACCGACTGCAAACGCTTTTGAATCGGTGATCTTGATATTATAAGAACCATTCGCTCTTAATCCGAGAGTGATCATGTACTTAGGATCTTCTACTTGAACAGGAGCAGGAGTTCCCCATTTCAATTGTATCAGAGCTTTGTTGATATATACCACTTCGGCGGTGAAAGGAGTTTGTCCTCCGAAGGGAAGGTTCACTAGTTTTTCTAAAATAGGAACGTTACCCGTTTTTAATGTGTGGGTTCCTGCTCCGAAAACATCCAGGGCTTTTCCTTCCTTAAAGAAGACAGCCTCTTGGCTTTCGTTTACTACGAGTTGTCCGAAAGTGCTGATATCGTTTCTGGGAAATTTCCAGACCACTTCTCCCGGTTGTCCCTCGTATTTGATTACGTCTATTAATGCCATACAAACTCCTTGGAAATTATTTTATTCCCGTCTTAACTTAGGGCAAATCAAAAATGGATTTATTGTTTTAGAAAGACATCCCGTCTCTTCTTCAGAGCGGAATCGAATTCGTCCAGTTCTCCCCTGAACTTGCTCACCCAATCTCTCACAGCATCCATGGTGGATTCTCTATTCAAACTGTGGGCCTTGCATTTTTCGGCTAATTCTTCGGCATGATGAAGAAGGGAATAATCCCATTCTGCAAGTGCCTCCAATTCGGACTCGCTAGCTTTGAAACCTGTGCCGAGCCCGTTTAAACCGTAGCTTGCTCCTACAATCTCGTTTTTCAATCTTTCCACTAATGAAAGTAAGACCTCAGTGGAGCCGATTAGATCCAACCTTCTATCTTTTACGAAATCTTCTTCAATCCTTCGGATCGGTTCTTTGAGAGAATCTAATCTTTTGGAAAGTTCGGCTCTAGCAAGTCTATCTGCATCATAATACTGATGGTTCTTCAGGATTTCTCCGTAAAAAGGAAATTTAGAGAGAAAGGTTTTCACGGAACCTTTTTCGGCTTGGAACCTCGATATATAGCTGGAGATGGGACTGTTCGAAGACATTGCTTAAGAATCGGAGAAAATTTAAAAGCCTGCAAGACAATTTCTTTCTCGCTAACTCCGAGTTTAAGTATAAATATGTCAGTTTATCTCCATGCAGTCATTGATTCGTTATCTTTCTCCTTTGAATCATGGGATCTTTCGATGGCTTCGGCTTGCGTTCCCTGTACTGTTTGCGATCTTTATAGTTCTTTATCTTCGTATCTTTGTAATTCAATTCTATCTGATTAGCGGCACAAGCATGATGCCTAGCTATAAGGAAAACGATTGGGTCATTGTTAAGAAATGGGGATTTCCTGCTCAAGTGGGACCTTGGGTAATTTCCTTCTTAGATCCTAGTGTAGATAGATTCGATGTACTTGTTTTGGATGGGATCGGAACAGAGCTGAGTTTGAAAAGAGTGGTGGGTTTGCCCGGAGATTTCTTTCGATTCTCGGAAGGAAGGATCCACATCAATGACTCTTCTCTCGAAGAACCGTTTATCAATTCAGGTTATAAGACACAGCCTCCTTCTACTTCTATCTTGCCTGTGGTTGGCATAGCGGGGAATATCGGGATCGGGGATTCTGGTCGTATTCCGCCTGGATATATCTTGGTCTTGGGAGACAATAGAGAGTTCTCTACGGATTCCAGAAATTATGGGCTCATTCCTTTTCGAAAACTCAGGGGCAAAGTAATCACTAGCTTTTAGTCCTTCGAGCGAGAGGATTCTTTTCGATTCGATTCATGCCGGTTTGTTTTGGCGGGGAAGGCCAAGATTTCACTTGTACTGAAAAAGCTCTTCTTTCATTCTGAAAAAGACCGAAACTAGTAATGGGACAGAATCGAAAGAATGGATTATAATCTTCTAAACCGCAAACGGTTCACGATTCTATTCGTTCTACTTTGCGTATTTTTTACAGGCTTACTAATTCGCGTCG
Organism: Leptospira semungkisensis; assembly: GCF_004770055.1. NCBI lineage: Bacteria > Pseudomonadati > Spirochaetota > Leptospiria > Leptospirales > Leptospiraceae > Leptospira > Leptospira semungkisensis. Next base: position 1,010,080 of record NZ_RQEP01000005.1, read on the forward strand.
GCTTTCTAGTCTTCTTCAATGATCGAGAGATCGCTTTCAAGAATGGAGAAAGAATATTAAGAGGCGCTATCTATGATAGAAGGGGGATCGAACTCGCTCTCTCTATCGATTCTTCCACGATCGGGATCTATCCTGGAAATGTTTACGATCCGAATTTCACAGCAGTACAAATCTCTCCTTTTCTAGATATTCCTCCTGAAAGAATAGAATCCTTGATACGAGAGAAGAGCAGATACTTTCTTTTGAAAAGGGAAATAGACGATACTACCGCAAGCAGGATTATGGAGATGGCTCTGCCTGGAGTTCGTAGAGAAAGAGAATTCAAAAGGGTATATCCTCACGGAAGTTTGGCCGCAAGTCTTGTGGGTTTTACCGGGATGGACGATGACAAGGCACTTTCCGGTTTAGAATATTATTATAATCGCGAGCTCATGACTCCGACAGAAAGCGATCCGACGAGAGGTGCGAATGTTCACCTGACCTTGGATGGTCTGATCCAATTTAAATTGGAAAAAGCCTTAGGCAAGAGATTCGAAGAAGCAGGAGCCAAAAGAGCTGTCGGTCTGCTCATGGAGATTCACACAGGGCGTATACTTGCTATGGCGAGTTTTCCTTCTTTCGATCCGAACCGATATGCTTCTTTTGAGGAATATACTCATACAAACTGGGCGATTCGACACGTCTACGAACCCGGTTCCACGATGAAGATCTTTCTCGCGAGTATTCTACTTAACGAAAATTTAATACGTCCGGACGAGAAGTTCGAATGTCCCGGATATGTGGACTACGGAAAGACACGTATCAAGTGTACTCATGTTCACGGAAAAGTAAACTTAGAGGAGATATTGCAATATTCCTGCAATGCTGGAATCATTAAGGCAGCCTCTAAAATTCCCAACGACGTGCTTTTCGAATACATGAGACGCTTTAGATTCGGAGATAGATCCGGACTTCTTCCAAACGAATCGGTAGGCTATATGCCGAATCTAAACAAATGGACTCCTACTACTCCGATGTTCATGGCGATCGGCCAAGGTATCTCGGTTACTCCGATCCAATTAGTGGCTTCTGCCGCTTCGATCGTAAACGGAGGAAGGTTTATTACTCCTAGAGTAGTTTCACATATCACGGATGCATACGGAGAAGTATTGCATGAATTCCGTTCCGAAGAGGCGCCTGTCGGGATCAAAGAATACAGCACAGAGAAACTTTTAAGAGCGATGACTAGAGTCGTTCAAGCAGGAACTGGAAAGAACGCATATATCCAAGAATATTCCATTGCGGGAAAGACCGGAACAGGACAAAAATCCATATCCGGTCGAGGATACCAAGACGGCTTATGGTCTGCATCCTTCTTAGGATTCTTTCCTGCAGACAAGCCGAAGGTAGTGGGTTTGATCTTATTCGATGAACCTCGAGGAGACAGCCATACTGGAGGCGGGCTCGCGGCGCCAGTATTCAGAGAAGTAGTGGAGAATATCATTCCGATCATAGAGCAAGGCGAAAGAACGGTTAACGTTAGATTGCCTAAGTTGGATCGAAAGCCTCTACAATCCAAGTCGGATCGTTTGCCGGATCTATCAGGAAAGAGTAAGAGAGAAGTAGTAGAATTACTCTCTCCATTAGGGGTTCCGTATAAATTGCATGGAAGCGGATTCTGTTATGAACAAGAGCCTTCTGCCGGATCTTCCTACGAAGGAAAAAGGATCAATATATTCTTCCAATGAACGAGTTCAGCTCGGAATTGCTCGAGAAAAACCTAGAAGCTCTGCGTAGCTTCGCTCCGGAAGCCGCAGATAGAATACGATCCTCCTCCCAAGAACTAGAACTTATACAAACGAATGCAGGACTTCCTACTCTTAAGATCGGAAGCATATATCTCCATAGCTCCAGAGATCCATGGACAGAATCCGTCAGGCAGCTCGCAGAATTAAATAAAGGGGACGAAGAAAGAGCCTTCTTATTTTTTGGTGCCGGACTCGGATACTCCATACGACATGCGCTCGAATTCGACAAGATTATCTGTGTTTGGATGGAACCGTTTCCGGAGATTATGCGTTATGCGTTCTCTACTTATGATTTCTCCGGATCTATCAAGTCGGGAAAGCTAAGGGTCTTCTTACCTCCTTATGAAGAGGCCGCATTCTATGAGGGATTTAAAGGGATCTCTGGACTTCCAGTAAGCTTTATTCCTCATAGAGGCAGTTTACAATGGAAGAAGGATGAATACCAAGAACTCCGGTTCTTAGCGGAAACATTCTTTCATAAGAAAGATGTGAACACTGCAACGTTGACCCGATTCGAAAAGGTCTGGACCGGAAATTTTCTAAGAAACCTTCCAGAGCTAGCGAACTTAGAACCCATCCGCGAATTATTCGGGATCTGTAAATCCAAAGTGGATGTGGTAGTCTGCGGAGCTGGGCCTTCTCTTTATCTTTCATTGCAAGAGCTGAAAGAATATAGAGAGAACTTTCTGTTGATCGCAGTGGATACGGCTCTATTGATTCTACAAAAAGTAGGAATAGATCCTGATATAGTATTCAGCGTGGATCCCCAACCTCTAAATTCCAAATATTTAGAAGGATATATCGGCAAGGCCAAATTCGTATTCGATCCTACGACTTCATATCATTCATTAAGAATGCCTTATATAGAGAAAAAGCAGTATATGACTTCTTCTCCTTTTCCTTGGATCAAGTTGATCGAGGAGGCGGTTCCGGGAGGATTGGGTTCTGTAGATTTCGGAGGCTCTGTTTCTACAAATGCGACCAGCCTCGCCGAAAAGATGGAAGCAAGATCCATTTTGCTGCTTGGACAGGATCTTTCTTTTCCTGGAACTCAGGCTCACTGCAAAGGAGCGATCTTAGAAGAAAGATTGAACTTTTTAGAATCCCGTAAGTTTAGAAGAGAACATCATAACTATAAGCAGATGACTGCTCTTCCCGCAAAATGGGTAGAGTCGGTGAGAGGAAGTAAACTCAGAACGAATGAAAAGCTTTTGATCTTTAAGAAATGGTTCGAAGAAAGACAAAAGGATAGACCTTGGAGAAATCTCGGCAAAGACGGAGCAAAGCTAGAAGGAATTAATAATGCAAACTTTGCAGATTGGTTCCGGGAGAATCCTTCCGATGTTTCTGCGATCCATGAAGTAAGAAATACAATCCAATCTTCTAAAGGGCTGGGAGTAGATAGAGAGAATGTGCTCCAATCACTCCGCAAAGTCTATAAAGAATTAAAAGAATTTAAAGTACAAGTGAGTGCAGGAGAAGTTCTCTCTAAAAAAATCTACACTCTGATCCAAAAAGGGGAGAAGGACAAGGAATCCATCCGAGTCGCGTTAAACGAAATATCTTCGATAGACGACTCTATCAGTTCTAAAAAAGGACTTACCGAATTCTTGGGGATCAGTTTGCAGAGAGTGATCCTTGCAATTACAGAAGGATACGATACCGAGCTCACTTTAGAAGAGAAAAAGAATGAAAGGCTATCCATCGCCAAGAAAAGCCTGCTGCTTTATTCCGGTTTGAAGACTGCGACAGAGATGAATATCCGTCTTTTGAGCAAGTCCCTAGCTAGATTCACCCAAAACTCTTAAGAATTCACTCCGAATCCTGACATAAGTGCGTCACATTGCATTTTTCGGACCAAAAAACCCTCTTGGAAATTTTTTCTTTTTTCTCTTGACGAAAGTTGTGCTACGCACTAAAAGTGGATTGTGCGCTGCACAACGGCGTAACCAAGGAGCACAAAATGGAAAAACAAATTCTAGATATCCTAAACGCAGGTCTCGGTCTTGTTAAGAGCGGCCAAGAAGGTCTGGATAAAGCGAAAGCAGATTTTACTAAGAGTTTCCAAGAACTCGCAGCTAAAGGCGCTTCCGACAATTCAGAAGCTTCTGTTCGTGTTCGTGAGTTCGTAGACAAGTTCTTGAACGAAGCGAAAGAACTGACTACCGCAGCTAACAAAACCTACGAAGATACTCGCGCTAAGGCCCTTGAAATCTATAGCCAAGTTGTTGAGGAAGCTAAGAAAATCGTTCCTCAAGATCAAATTGATGCTATTAAGGCTAAATTTAGCGAAGTTACTGAGACTGTTAAAAAAGCAGCTCCAGTTAAGAAAACTGCTTAATCAGCCCTTTGAACCTCCCATATCGGCGGGAGTTTCTTCCCGCCGACAATTTTTTCCCCTCTCTATTTTATAAAAACCTAATCTTTAAGATCTAACTTCGGTAAAACGAAAAGGAACGTTCGTAATCGTTATTCTTGATCAGCTAGCAAAGAAGAATAAACTTCGAATAGCCTTTGAATTCCTTGCTCGGTCTCTTGTTCACTTGCGTTGGAGAAATTCCAGCGAAGATGATTACGAATTTGATCTCCTATATAAAAAGCAGAGCCAGGAACAGTGGCCAAACCTTTCTCCAAGCATTTTCGAAATAGAAGATCAGTATCGATCCTTTTCGGGAATTCCAGCCAGAAGAATAGTCCTCCCTTAGGCATCTCAAACGGAAGAGTGGCTCCAAAAGTTTTCTCTAAACAATTGAAAGTATGAACTGCCTTTCTTTGATACACTTCTCTAATCTTAGAAAGATGAGTCTCATATTTGTCGGAAGAGACAAATTGAAAAACAAGCTCCTGGTTCATTGTAGGAGAATGTAGGTCCATGGATTGCTTTTGGACGATCAAATCTTTGATCATAGGTTTAGGTGCTCTGATCCAACCCACTCTCAATCCGGGAGACAATGTTTTGGAGAAGGTTCCGATCGAAACGGTTCGATCCGGATTTAAGTTATATAAAGAAACTGGCATACTTCCACTAAAACTAAGTTCTCTATAAGCAGTATCTTCCAAGAGGGGAAGTCCATACGAAGAAGAAAGTTCACAGATCCTTTCTCGAGACTTGCTAGAATAAGAATGCCCGGAAGGATTCTGAAAATCAGGAACACAATAGAAGAACTTAGGTTTTTCGGAATAAGATCTTAAGATATACTCCAATTGATCTGTATTCGGACCTTCCTCTTTCTCGTAATCTACTCCTAGAAAATTGGGGGAATACGAGGAGAAAACTTGAATGGCTCCGAGATAACTGGGTCTCTCTAAGACTATATTAGAATTTTCTTCTATAAAATATCTGCTGATTAAGTCCAAGGCTTGTTGGGAAGCACTGGTGATGATGATCTCCTCGGCCGAAGAATCCGGATAATAACGTTCTGCGATCCAAGCCCTTAACTCAGGATGTCCTTGCGTGTCCGCATATTGGAAGAGCTTGGATCCTTTTTGAAGAGCAGAGTTTTGAAAGATTTCCGTTAATTCTTGAATGGGAAATAGTGAATCGTCAGGCAAGCCTCCCGCAAAGGAGATCACGTTAGGCGAATCTATCACCTTGAGTATATCCCTAGTAACGGAAACTGGTGTCTTGCTTGTTCTGGAAGAAGGTCGGAAGGATTCCGCAAAATTCGACTCGGATCTTGTAATTAGCTTGCTCATACCTTATTTATTGTTTATACATTGTTTAGAATTTCCCATACAGATACAGAAATTGATTTTATGACCAATACAGATCGGGCTAATACAAAATACTCCAGAATTGCATCTTCTCTGATCGGTAGAATAGAATCTGGAGAATTTGCTCCTGGCTCCAAACTTCCATCCTTACGAAAGATATGCGCTTCTGAGGAATGCAATTTATCCACTGCAGTAGAGGCATTTGGAATATTGCAAGAAAGAGGTTTTATTAGCGGAAGAGAAAGATCAGGATATTATGTTCTTCCCCGCCCGGAGGTGAGGCCTCAATTCAGATTGGAAAAACCAGTAAGAGTTTCTAATCCGACTGTTCCTGAGGAAGTGAGTTCTTTGATGTCAGAATTGGCGGATCCGAGTTTTATTCCTTTCGGTGCAGCAGTTCCTGATTCTCAGTTCTTGCCGAATTCAGCTCTCCAAAAAGCATATAAGGAATCCTTAAAGGACCAACAAGTATATAAATATGCGGATGCGGCAGGACTCTATGAACTCAGAAAGAAGATAGCGATACGAGCCTCCGGAAGAGAAAGAAGAATCTCTCCAGAAGAAGTATTTATCACCCTCGGTTGTTCTGAGGCTGCGTTTTTAGCTTTGAGCCTTTTTTTAAAGCCTGGAGATAAAGTCGTAGTAGAATCTCCTTTGCATTTTGTTCTTTATCAAATATTAGAAAAGCTGAAACTAAAAGCGGTGGAGATCCCTACGAATCCGTATACTGGATTGGATTTGGATTCTTATCTTTCCGTAGTCAAAAAAGAAAATCCGAAGTTCCTGATCACTATTCCTACTTTTTCAAATCCGAGCGGCAGTCTTATGCCGATCGAGTCCAAAAAAGAAGTGCTCCGAATTTCAGGTCGTTTCGGGATCAGGATCTTAGAAGACGATATTTATGGGGATCTACAACATGCAGGAGGAGTTCGGCCTCCTTCTTTGCTTTCTTTAGATAAGGAAGGTTTGGTGACTCAGGTCTCTTCTCTTTCCAAATCAGTGAATCCGGGCTTGCGTATTGGATGGATGATTTCTGAAAAGAACCAAGTAGAAAAGGCAAGGCAACTGAGGTTAGTCGAATCCATTTCCTTACCCGCAGCTTCTCAATTGGCTGCTTCTTATTTTATGGGCTCCTTGGCTCATGAAAGGCATTTAAGAGAATTTAGAAGAAGGTTAAGTGGATTAGTCTTATCTTATGCGGATACTTTCTTAGAATATTTTCCCAAGGGAACTGTAGTCCCGATCCCGAAGGGAGGCTTCTTGCTTTGGATAGAACTTCCGAAAGGAAAAGATTCTAGAAGGCTCCGATTCCAAGCAGCAAAGAAGAAGATCAGTTTGGTTCCTGGAAATCTTTTCTCTTTATCAGGAAAGTATGTGAACAATTTCAGGATCAATGCGGGAGTTTTCATGGGACCTCGAGTTATTTCCGCCATCCAGACATTGGGAAAAATCGCCAAAGAAATCTAGATTAAATTATTGTGAGTCAGAATCAGTTCGGATTATTGTCGTAAGCGCACATGAATTTAGAAACGGAAATCCAACAGCCTTCAGTTTTATGTAGTCCGAATGGAAAAGTAAACCGCAATGGGATCGGATGGTCCAAGACTCCGATACATAGGTGTAATGTTAACGGTCATTGGCCTAGAAAGAAAAAATGGAATTATTGGTGCTTCTACGATAACAACTTCTTGGCTTCCTTTACGATTTCCGATCTGGATTATGCCGGTGTTATTTTTTGTTACTGGTTGGACCGTAAAACGGGAGAATTTCGAGAGAGCACAGTAATCTCTCCTTTCGGCAAAGGTGCTATGTTGGGACAAACTGTTTCCAGTACTGCACGCTTCGAAGGCAAGCAAGGCTTTCTAAATTTTCAAACAAGAGAAGACGGATCCTATCTAATCTCCGTGGACTTTATGAAAGGCGGTCCAAAGTCCATCAAGGCAGAACTTACATTAGAAATTCCTAATCAATGGGAAAGTTTGAATGTGGTGGTTCCTTGGAGTGCAAATCGTTTTCAATATACTCATAAGCTATTCGGATTGGGAGTCAAAGGCAAGGTTGAGTTCGGAGGGAGATCCTACGAATTCCAGCCCAAAGATTCTTTTGCAGTTTTGGATTATGGAAGAGGGGTTTGGCCTTATTCCACTCAATGGAATTGGGCATCCATGTCGTATCGTCCGGTTTCCAACGAGGTCTATGGGATCAATCTAGGCGGAGGTTGGACGGATGGGACCGGTACAACAGAGAACGCTTTATTGATCAATGGTAGAATTTATAAGATTCCTTCTGTAGTTGCTTTCGAATTTGATAAGAAGGATCCGAAAAAACCTTGGATGATCTACTCCAAGGAGAGCAAGGCTGTCGAGCTTGTATTCACTCCAGATTTTCATCGCAAGGCAGCGTCCAATTTCGGGATTATTGCATCTAAAGTGGACCAAATGATCGGAAGTTTTGATGGGGTTCTTCGTATCGGTAAAAACGAATTTAGGATTGAAAGCGGACAGGGCTGGGCTGAGAATCATATCGCTCGCTGGTAAACGAAATGATCCAACTCTCCGAATATTCAACTGACCCGACTGAATCCATCGAAAAAGAAGAGGCCGAAGAGATTCGCCTCAAAGACCTAAATAAGATCGTAGAGTTACAAACCAGATTATTCGCGAGTAAGAAAAAATCCCTGCTCATCGTTTTGCAGGGAGTAGATGCGGCCGGCAAGGACGGAACCGTTAAGAAATTATTCGCCGGCCTAAATCCACTCGGGTGCACCTGCCAGGCCTGGAAGGCCCCAACCTCAGAGGAACTGAGCCATGACTTTCTTTGGAGGATCCATAAATCGGTTCCTGCGAAAGGATGGACCCAGATCTTCAATCGTTCCCAGTATGAGGACATTCTTGTTCCGTATGTAAAAGGATCTTTGCATAAGGAGAAGCTTCACTCCAGACTAGATGCAATCCGTTTCTTTGAGAATTTTCTGGTCGAAGAGAACGATACCCAGATTCTGAAGTTCTTCCTTCATATTTCCAAAAAGGAACAAAAGAAACGGATCGAAGAGAGGATGCAGGATCCCACAAAGAATTGGAAATTCGACCCGAGCGATCTGGAAGCTCATGAAAAATTCCATGAATACCAAAACGCTTACGAATTCATCTTTAATCATTCCAAAGATTCCCTTCCTTGGGAGATCATTCCTGCGGATAAGAAATGGTATCGGGATTATCTGATTACCAAAGCTGTCAAAAAATGCCTGGAGAAGATGGATCTCAGTTATCCTGAACTGGATTCGAGCCTCGGGCTACCTTCTCTCTCGGAATAATTTTTTTCTATTTTTTTCCCTTTTCTTTAATTCTCAGTTGACCCTTTTTGTGCGGTGCAATAAAAGTGGATTGTGCGCCGCACTAAATATGTGGGCCTAAAGGAGAGAAAAATGGAAAAGCAACTGTTGGATATTCTGAACGCTGGAATCGGTCTTTTGAAATCAGGTCAGGAAGGTTTGGACAAAGCGAAAGGTGATCTGGAAAAAACTTATGGCGAATTAGTAGCGAAAGGCGCTGCTGACAATTCTGAGACTTCCGTTAAGATCCGTGAGTCCGTTGATAAACTTTTGAATGAGATCAAAGAAGTTTCCACCGTAGCTGGAAAAAACTACGAAGATACTCGCTCTAAAATCGTAGAGAAGTACAACCAAATTTCTGAAGAAATTAAGAAACGCGTTCCAGAAGGACAACTCGAAGCGGTTAAAGCAAAACTTGCTGAAGTAGCTGAAACTATCAAAGCTACCACTGCAAAGGCAAAAGCTTAATCCCTTTGTTATAAGAGCGGGCGTGGGGTCTCTCTCGCCTGCTAATTTCTTCTTCCTACCTATTTAGCCCTGCTTGACATTTTGCCCATTCGGGTGTCTTTGCTAGGGATGTCTTTCCCCAGAAATCCGATTTCAAAGTTATTTTCCCTTTATACGGTTCTTCTACTTATTCTGTTCTTTCCTTCCATTTATGTTTTTGGACAGGATGCTCCTTCTATTGAAAAGACACAAGATCCGGGCCCCAAACCAAGTCCTATGAACGGACTTCCTCCGGACAGAAAACCTGCGGAGCCAAGCCAATCTGAACTGAGGGAAAAATTTAAGAATCAGATCTCTGGCTTTGCCTTTAACAGATACTATTCACTGCAAGTAGCTCGCATGTTGGATTCTCAGTGGGCTATCGGATTTAACGCGTACACGAATACTTATGTGAATCGATTCGATAACGATGTTGGTTATGCTCTACTTCCTTCTCAGAATTTTTTCGGAAGGCTGAGGAATATAGAGGAGAAATATTGGGGCGGAGCCTTCTTCTTGCAGAGATACTTATTGGACTCTCCCTTCTTCGTTTCTCTTTGGTTAGGAAGGGAGAACTTTCTTAGGAACGAATCCAATTTCTATTGGGAAGCGGCAGGAAAGACATATCGATTCGAAAAGGATTCTTTCGGCTCCGGTCCGCGCAATTTTGCCGGATTAGGCACAGGCTTTCGTTTTCAAACCCAATCCGGTTTCTTCTTCGGATGGGAAGCAGTTTACAGCTGGTATTTTCCGTATCACAGTTCCTTCTCCGTTTCAGATCTGTATTATTCGGATCGGGTAGCAAGCACTGGCGATTTGCTGTATCGAAAATATGCATATCAGAATAGCGAGAGATTGCCGAGCACTAGTTTTGGTTTAAATCTATTTGTGGGGCTTGCATTCTAGTGGGCTTCGATCCATTTTCCTTTCCTAAGCCTTGGGTCATTGCTCATCGAGGAGATAGTGGGACTTATCCGGAGAATACTCTATTATCTTTTCGTAAAGCTGTAGAGATAAAGGCTGATTGGATAGAATTGGATATCACTTATTCTTCAGACAATCAGATCGTGGTCATTCATGACGACAGTTTAGATAGGACCACAGACAAAAAGGGAGAGATACGACTTCTTCCTTATAATTTGATACGAAATTCGGATGCCGGCTCTTGGAAGGATCCTAAATTTAAGGGTGAGCCTGTTCCAAATCTTTGGGAAGTTTGGGAGTTCTTAAAAGACAAAGAGATCGGTTTGAATGTGGAGATCAAGTCCACTGCTTATGAAGAGATACCTATAGAAGCTGCGATCGAGCAGGAGCTTGTGGATTATGCGAAGAAGAATTCTCTCTTTTCAAGGACGTTATTCTCTTCTTTTTGCTGGGACTCTTTAGTCCGTCTGAGGGAACTTTCTGTGGAACCGAAACTCGGTATCTTGATCGGAGATGAAACTTCTTCTTGGGAAGATGCTCTGGAGCTCGGGTTTCGCTTAAATGCTTTTAGTTTGAATCTGTCTATGGCGAACCTAAATTCTGAGATCGTTTCTAAGATACAAGGAGAAGGATTTAAGGTTCTCGTTTATACTTTAAATACAGAAGAAGAACTGAAGAAGGGGATAGATATGGGAGTCGATGGGATCTTCACGAACTTTCCTACAAGAATGAGATCTTTACTTACTTAACTTCTACTCTCGCGAACTGATCCAACTCGATCTGCCAAAGCTTCATCATTTCGTTTAAAACGATCATAACTTGTCCGCTAGGAGAATCAAAACGATCTGCGTCGAATGAATCCGTTTCATAAAAACCTGAGATCTTTTTAAGTTCTTCTCCATCCGTTCTAAACCTAAAAATCTCGAATTCTTCGATTCCTCTACTGGCTCCATTCTTTATAAAGAATGGCTTGATCAAACTCATTCTATATTTTCCGAAACGAACTCCATCCAATGACTGAAGGAAGCGATATGTTTCCAAAGCCAATTCTACTTTCATTCGGATCGCATATTGACTGGATTCCAAAAAGGTTAACGCAGAAGTTCCTCCGAATCCTAAATAGATCTCGTACTTAGGACCTTGCTCATCATACAAAGAAGTGACTTCGATTTCTTTTAATCTTTCGCCGAATAGGGTAAGAGCGACAGTCTTTATCTTTTCTTCTTGGGATAAACCGTTATTAGAAAGAACCGCTCTTACTTTTTCTTTAGGTGTTTGTTTGCAATTTGAGAATCCGACAAACGCCAAAAATACGCAGATTACTACTGTTTTGGTTCTTAAGTTTAGATCCGGAAGAGATTTCATTATGACCGCTATGTAGGAAGGTTCCTTCAAAGAAATATGACTTATTTTCAGGAAAAAATCCATCCTAAAACATAGGTTTTGCAACTTCACTCCTTCAAGTAATAAGACTTACTCTCAGATTGAATTTTATTTTTTTATCCCTTAAAGGCTCGGCTGTCCAGCGTTAGTTTAGATCGTCTTATTTATCTATGATCTTGCACAAGTACTCCGTTATATGATGGAGCTTTGGAAATAAATTTCCACAATTGTTGGGAATTCGTGTAAAACGTCTTAACGTTGGCTTTCGCTATTCAATTGTTTCCTTTAACCGTTAATCGTTAGTCGAAACAGGGAGCCTATGACGTAGATTTCTATTAAAATAAGTGTAACCTAATACAGCTTTTGTCAAAAAATTTAACGTTGTGTTATGCGGAAAATTAAAAACACTTTACTACTTTTGTAAGAATATAACTCTTGTTACGTCAGTTAACATTTATGAAACCAAAGAAAGTCACTAACGATGATTTGGAAAAGATCATCGCCGGGGTTAAGACTCAAGCAGTGGAAGCTATTGGGAACTACCTCTACAAAGGATTTCGGATACAGGTTAGTAAATATAACCTGTCGGGGGCAGAAAGGGTTCAGCTCCTTTACCAAAGGAGAAGAAAAGAAGGTCTTTGTATCGTCTGCGGAACCAAAGTTGGAAAGAAAAACCCGTCTACAGGCAGGTTATATCGCCTCTGCGAATTCCACCGGAAAAAAATAGATAAAAAAAAGTAATTCATAAAATCCGGGAAACGACTGATAATCTATTTAGAGATCGTCTCTGGTAGGTTGCCTTGTTTTCCGGATTTTATTTCAACGAAGGGAAATCATTCCCGACTTCTTCCACTTCATTAGCTTCTCTCCTTTCTCAAAAAGTTTTCTTCTTATTACTTTTAATTCTTCCTTTCTCAATCTTCTCCCAAGGAGAAACTCCTTCTAAGCAAGGCCCAAGTGATTCCGAGATTTTGTTTCGGGTAGCAGAAGAAGCTTATAAGGATCGCCGATTCTTTCAGGCGATTGAGAGTCTTCGTAATTTTCTAGTGCTCTATCCGGCGAATTCAAAGAAAACCAGAGTTCTTTCTCTTCTCCGGGATTGCTTTTTGAAGCTGGATCGTCCTGAGAAAGCTTTAGAAGTCAGTCTGGACCTGTACAAAATGGAACCTACGGGAGAATCGGGTCTAGAATCCTACTTGGAAGCCGGACGCCTGTTGGCTAGGATGGGAGAAATTGACCAAGCGAAGCAGATTTTCTCTTCTATTTGCAGGCAATCCTACTCTAGAGCTGTGGCAGAAAAAGCGGCTCTTGAGTTTTCCGGGATTGATTTGCTTTCCGAAAGGGAAGAGCCTTCTCCAGAAGGGGAATCTTGCCGCGAAAAATAAGGAAAGGCTAGGATTTGAGTCCGAATTCCACGGTTACGAGCCGATACTAGTTTGTAGTTGAACTCCCGTGGTAGGATTTTTTAATCTCTGGTAAAGTATGTCCAACGGCTTCTTTCAAATTGTGAACTACCCTAAAGGGTCCTATGTCATCGTCGAAGGCAAGAAAGAAGCCCATAATTTCTTTATAATCAGACAGGGCAAGGTTCGAGTCGCACGCGAGAATCAAGTAGTGGGCGAGGATCCAAACCAGCTCTTAGGTCCTGGAGACTTTTTCGGAGTTGTGGCTGCGATGAGCCAGCACGCTCAGATCGAATCTGCGATCGCACTTACCGATGTATCCTTGATCCAAGTTAGTTACGATCAATTCGGTACCTTAATTCAGAAGAATACTCCGGTAGCGATGAAGATCATTCGCTACTTCTCCATGAAACTCAGACAGTTCGACTCAACGATCACTCGTTTGACGTTTCGTTCTGCAGTAGAAGAGGATCCGAATCAGTTATTTGCAATCGGAGAGTACTACTTCAATCAGAAGAACACTCTTCATGCTGCGTACGCATTTCAGAAATATTTACAATACCTTCCCAATGGACAGTTTGCAACTCAGGCTAAATTGAAATTGCAAACAGTGAATCAACCGGTTGCGCCTCCTCCGATCGATTATACGAAATTCAACCGTGCATACAGTGACAATGAGATGGTCTTCTGCGAGCACGAGCCAGGAAGAGAACTTTATATTATCCAACACGGAAGAGTAAAAATTACTAAGATCGTGGATTCCAACGAAGTGCTCCTCGCAGTTCTACAAAGCGGAGACATTTTCGGAGAGATGGCTCTCTTAGATAATAAGCCTCGTTCTGCTTCCGCTATTGCGTGGGGAGAAGTGCAACTTCTTGCGATCAATAAGGCCAACTTCGAAGGCATGGTTAAGGCTCAGCCTCAGCTTGCTACTCGACTCATTACTCTTTTGTCAGAAAGGATTTGGACTGCGTATAAGCAGCTTGCTAACTTGTTGATTACTGATCCTCAAGGAAGAATTGCAGATACTCTGATGACTCTTGTTGAGAAGAACAGAGTTAAGGTTGTTCCGAAATCCAATTATAACTTTGAGATCGGAACAAAGGACTTGATCAAGATGGTCGGTCTAACGTATCCGAAAGATGAGAACCTTGTACTCGATCTGATCTCTAAAAACAAATTTATCAAGTTAGATCAAGGAAAGATTTCCTGCACTGACTTAGTGGAATTGGAGAAGCTTGTCCAAGCATTCCGCAAAAAATCACAAATAGACGCTAAGATCAAAAAACGGGCTTAAGCCTCCAATGGATCGCGATGCGAGATTACGCAAGGCCGTACTCTGGCTTAAGAAGAAGGATCCGAAGCTCAAACAAATCATAGAAAAAGTCGGCCCATGCACCTTAGAGATGATGGGAAAACCGTATCCTGTCTTGCTTAGGGCTGTCATTAGCCAGCAACTTTCGGGAAAGGCCGCGGCAACAATGGAAGCTCGCGTAAAAGAATATTACGGAAATGGAAAGAAGTTCCCGGATCCTAAAATTCTCTCCGCTTTATCGGTCCCGAAATTGCGCAAAGCCGGTCTCTCCGTAGCAAAGAGCGAAACCTTAAAGAGGATAGCGAATGCATACTTGGATGGGACAATTTCGGATCATAAGCTCTCTAAGTTGAACGACCAAGAAGTCTTGGATCTATTATGCAGTTTAAAAGGAGTCGGTCCTTGGACAGCAGAAATGGTTTTGATGTTTTCTTTGGATAGATGGGACCATTTTTCTTTGAACGATCTAATTCTGAGAAAAGCGATCCAGAGGAATTATGGGATCCACGAGAACTCCAAGAAGGAGATCCTAGAGTTCACTGCGGAATTTTCCCCTTATAGGACGATCTTGAGTTGGTATTTGTGGAGAGACCACGGGCCCTGGATGTAGGGCGATGAGGGTGGCCCCCACCCTCATCGGGTGGTGGAGGTGGGTCCCCAGTGGGAGGGGCCGCGTTCCCTATATCAGAATATTCTTAATTTCGCAACTCGCAATTTTGCCGAACTTTTTCGTGTAGGAACTATTCAGCAATATTGTGGGAACAATCAGATATTAATTCCAACTGATTTGCAGTCGGCTTTGATCATGATCTCTACGAGTTCTTTGAACTTGACTTTTGGTTCCCATCCGAGTTTCGCCTTTGCCTTGGCTGGATCTCCGATCAGTAGATCTACTTCGGTTGGTCTATAGAAGGAAGGATCTACTTCGATCAAAAGTTTTCCATTCTTCTTATCATATCCTTTCTCTTGGTCTCCGGTTCCTTTCCATTCTACTTGGATGTCCAGATGTCTAAAGGATTCTTCGATAAACTCGCGAACCGTATGAGTTTCATTTGTGGCGACAACATAGTCGTCTGGCTGATCCTGTTGCAGCATCATCCACATCATGTTTACGTAATCCGGTGCGTATCCCCAGTCTCTCTTGGAGTCCAAATTCCCCAATCGGATGGCTCCGCTTTTTCCGGAAGCTAGGCCCGCAACTCCGAGAGTGATTTTACGGGTTACGAAACCTTCCCCCCTTCTTGGAGATTCATGATTGAACAATATTCCGTTGGAGGCGTGCAATCCGAACGCTTCTCTGTAATTCACGACTGCCCAGTATGCGTATAATTTCGCGACTGCATAAGGAGATCTAGGATAGAAAGGAGTCTTCTCATCTTGCGGTACTGCTTGCACTTTTCCATAGAGCTCGGAAGTAGAAGCCTGATAGAATCTAGATTTGACTCCGGTTTGCTTGATTGCGTCCAAGATCCTAAGAGTTCCCACAGCGTCTACTTCTGCAGTGTATTCCGGAACTTCGAAAGAAACTCCTACGTGAGACTGTGCTGCTAAATTATAAATTTCATCCGGCTGAACCTTTTCCAGGATACGGTTTAGGTTACTGGAATCAGTCAAATCTCCATAATGGAGGAAAAGGCGGGAATTTCCTCTAAGATGCTCGATCCTATCTCTATTCAAAGAGCTGGTTCTACGGACAATCCCGTGCACCTCGTAATTTTTATCCAAGAGTAACTCTGTAAGATAGGATCCGTCTTGGCCGGTGATCCCTGTGATAAGCGCCTTTTTCATTCTGGGACCAAAAACCTTGGTTTTGCTATTGAGGCAAGAAGGATTAACTCTACCGGTTTCGAGTTTTCCAAGTCGATTTGCCCATTTTGTAGGACTTCCTACGTTTCCCTTTGGATCTCATTTCGGATATAGGGAAGGAAGATTGAATTTAAACCGTTCCCTTCACCCAGTTCTTCTTTCTGAATTCGTATACGAATACTATGGAAAGACTCGCAATCCATATAAATATTCCTCCCCAGATCCCGAATGTCCCGCCTT
The DNA here is from genome assembly GCF_004770055.1 of Leptospira semungkisensis. Taxonomy (NCBI): domain Bacteria; kingdom Pseudomonadati; phylum Spirochaetota; class Leptospiria; order Leptospirales; family Leptospiraceae; genus Leptospira; species Leptospira semungkisensis. Next base: position 1,026,469 of record NZ_RQEP01000005.1, read on the forward strand.
TCCATACGATACCGAAAAGATAGGCAGAAGGAAGCATCAGCAGATACGTTAGTAAGATATATATTCTGAAGACATAGGTTTGCATTCCAGCTCCCCTGAGCGCTGCCCCTATAACCATATGATATGCATCTCCGATCTGTATGACCCCGATGAGAGCGAGCACAGGATAACATTCTTCGATCAATGCAGGATCATGAGTGATGAGTTCTATGATCTGCTTTCCTAAAAAGATAAAGCAAAGGCCGATCAATCCCATTACGTGAGCGGAAATAAATGCGGACCGAAATGCAGAATGATAGGCGAGCTTATATTTTTTAGCGCCCATTGCTTGGCCCAAGATGGTGGTTGCTGCAACTCCGAACGCGTATCCTGGAAGAAAGGCAAAACTAAGAGTGGAAAATAATACATTCGAAGCGGCGATCGCGATGACAGATATCATTCCTTGAATTTTTGCGAATAAAACAAAGGCTACGTTCACGAATCCTTCTTCAAAGCCGGGAGGAGTTCCTACTTTTATGATCTCTTTCAAGTGCTCCCAACTGGGAAATAAACTGATCTCTTTGAAATATTCGTTAACTCTATAATAAAAGAAGAATATAGGAAATACGAGCAATCCTGCGAGTCCCGCCAAAGACGAGGCAAGCCCTGCGCCTCCAATTCCCATGGCATCGCTTCCTAGATTTCCATAGATAAAGATCCAATTGAAGAATATATTCGCTAAGGTGGTAACGGCCATAGAAACAAAGCCTGCCTTAGTGAATCCTAATCCGTCTAAAAATCCTCTAAAACAGAATCCTAAAAAATAAAATCCACTGCCTATAGATCGAAAGAAAAGATATTCTGACGCGAGTGAATTTACAGTAATATCCGGTCCGATCAGATTCATCAATGGTTGAGAGATGATCGGTCCTAAAAAGGAAAGCATGGATCCTAAAAACAAGGAAAGATAAACAGTAGTAATTCCTACTTTTCCTATCTGATCTTTTCTTCCTTCTCCAAACCTACGGGCGACGATGATCTGCACCCCCATGGAGAATCCGATTAGAAAGGCGATCAACGTATAATAACTTGTGCCTGCAATACCTACTGCAGCGATCGCGTTCTGCCCCAAATAGCCGATCATGATCGTATCGGTGATCCAAACCAAAGATTGGCTGAGCATTCCGAAAACAACCGGCAAGGCCAAAGATAGAATTTTAACGTTTAATCTACTAGCTCTGTAAGATCGGCGTATTTTTTTATAAAAGTGATCCAAACTGATTCCAGGTTTGAGGCCATAGGTGCACGAACAACATTTTTTCCCTGAAAAAATGTTTATTAGCCTGCTTGAAGAACTAAAATGGCAGAAAGCCGATGAATACAAAAGAATTCGGTTCCGGGCTTGGCTTTGCGGACCTTCATAATCATTTATACGGTAGCTTAAGGCCCGAGCTGCTCTGGAAGATTGGATACGAAAATCCTTCTCCGCGTTGGGACATATTTACAAAACCATTTCAAGAGCTATACGGAAAGAAGATCAATACTGAATCTTTCTTCGAAGATTATAGATCTAAAGAAGATTTCGAAAAACTCTATCTTTTCAATCACCAAGGGCCATTCCCTGAGTTTCAGGCCAAATTCAATCTGATCATCGCTCTTTCCAAATTCAATCCGGAAGAGATCCGCTTCGTTTCTAAAAGAGTTACCAAAGACCAATTTGAAGAAGGTGTTAGCTTCGGAGAGTATAGGATCATGTACGCTCCTAACGATACGTACGAAGGCATTTATTCTAAGACCTTAGCTTCTTGTGAAGGATTTGCGGAAGTCGAATCAGAACTTTCCGGAAAGGCTTCTTCTCGTTTAGTCATCTCCTTACATAGAGACGGAAACGTATTTAAGGAATACGACATGGTCAAGGAGATGATGGAGAAGGATCCTATCATCCGGAAATACGTAGTTGGATTAGATTTTTGTTATATAGAAGAAGGTTTCCCTCCTAAAGACAAAAAGGAATTTCTAAGCCAAGTCCAAAAAGACAATCGCGCGGAGACTTCTACTGCGTTGACAGTTCTGTATCATGTAGGTGAATCATTTCAAGATAAGACGATTCTATCTGCGGCTCGTTGGGTCTTGGAATCTGCGGAGTGGGGAGCGCACCGTTTAGGTCACGCGATCGCTTTGGGAATGGATCCGAATGCGTATGCAGGCAAGACGATTTCGGAAACTTCTTCTGAAAGAAAAGATACTCTGACTTATCTCTTGGATCATTGGGAAGAAGTTTCTAAATACGGAGAAATTTCTTCGAAGGAAAGACTGAGCGCCGAATTAGATTCTATCCGACATAAAGAAAAGACCGAAATTTCGATTACGGAAACGCAGGTATCGGAAACAAAGGCATATCAAGAATATTGTATGGATCGTATTCGGAATACTTCCGCAATTATAGAATCTTGTCCGAGTTCTAACGAGTACATCGGAATGGTCAGAGATAAATCTCATCATCCTTTGATCCGCTTCGCGAAACACGGTTTGAAATTTACGATCTCCACGGATGATCCTGGCATTTTTGGAACGGATATTAGAGAAGAATATCGCAAGGCAGAATCCTTAGGTCTAAGCCAAGATCAATTGGAGAAGGTTAGAAAGGATTCTTTCCTTTATACTTCCGAGATTCTGTCGGGAAGGTTGCCTGTGAAAGACGGAGTTTATTCGGAATGACGAGGTCTTTTTCTTTGTATAAGAGTCTTAAGATATTTTTAGTTTGTGTTCTTATCTCAAATTCAGTGGCGAGTTACGCACAACAAAGTGACTTCTCGGATCCTTACGATTATAATCTGAGGAATTTTAGGGACGATCGATCTCCTGACGGATTTAGAGAGTATAGCATTCCTCCCAAGATGGACAAACCTCCTTTAGTAAACCCGCGTAACGTGCAGGTTCCTTTTCAGAGCGGGCTGCCTAATAATGCCGGAAGTCAGGGAACCAGAAGAACTACTAATCCCAATCAGAATCGACAAGATGATGGATTGTTCAATCCGGTAACAGGCGAAGTGAATATAGAGGCATTGCAAAGGCAGCAAGAGGAATCCAAAAATAGAAAAAAGAAATTGGAAGAATTCGGAAAAGATCATGAGCCTTATACCGAAACAAGGTTAAGAAGATTCTCCATTATTTTCTTTATGACACTGCCTTTGGCTGCCGGTTTGAGTTATGCTTCCGTAAGCGCAGTAAATCCGGGATACCAAAAGAGTTTTGACGGAGGTTGGTTGGTTGCCGGCATTGCTACCACCTTGGCTCTTGCAAATGCTTGGTTGGATTTACGCGATTATGATAGAATGAAACGTGAAAACCAACCGGAGAGTCCTACTCCGAATCCGACTGTTCCGGATAAACTTTCGGAAACTATTCATCCTAAGGCGATCCCAAGTTACGGTATGTATTCCAAAAGTTTGGAATACAGAATGGACATGGAAATTTTCAGCGTAAGCTTCTAAAACTCTAATGTCTTTCTCCGATAAAAACGAATCTTGGGTTTCCTGGATTTCTAAATGGGGAGAGATTTCCTTATTCTTCGATTCTTATATCAGGCCAGTGCTGAGAATAATCTTTGGATTACTTGGGGTTCTTTCCTTATTCATTCTAATTTTCTTATATGGATTTTATTATTCTCCTGATTTGATCCATCCTCTTCGTTTGCTTACAGTCTTTATTGTTTGGTCCTTGGTTCTTTATGAATTGCTGAGCTTTATTTTTACACTCCAATCATACGGTTCTTATATTAGGCAGCACAAAGTAGAAGTCTCAATAATAGCAATAGTGATCCTACAATTCTTATTCGAAGACAGAATAGAATCTTGGATCTCTTCTTCTCAAAGAAGAACCGAAGAAGTAGTGCTTCTATTTTTATCCATTAGCCAGATCACTTTGGCATTCGGGGGCTTCGCCCATTTTCTCAGAAAGGCAAGATTGTCTTTGGGAAAAGTTTCTCCTTCTTTCGTAATGACAGGCAGTTTCGCTCTTTTGATCTTATTAGGTACGGCAGCGCTTTGTCTGCCTAGGGCGGAGGCTAGGCCTATTCATTTGGTGGATCTTTTCTTCACTGCTGTGAGTGCGGTTTGTGTGACTGGCTTAAGCACGATCGACGTAGCGAAGGATCTGACTGGAACTGGCCAGGTCATTCTATTGGTTTTAGTGCAGCTCGGCGGTCTGGGACTGATGACATTGACTGTCTTCTTCGCATTGGTGTTAGAAGGGCAGGTGTCGGTAACGGAGAAGTTGATCGTTAAGGATCTGTTTTCTCAAGAGACAATAGGAAGGGCAGGTTCTATTTTAAAACAAGTCGCTTATCAGACATTTGCGATTGAGGGAATAGGATCCATTCTTCTGTATCTTAGTATTCCGAAGGAAGCTGGAATTCCCGAAAAAGATCTCTTTTTCTATAGTGTATTCCATTCTATAACAGCTTTTTGTAATGCAGGATTTGCCTTATTTCCGAAAGGATTGGCTGAGCCTTATTTCAGAGAATCATATCTATTCCTTTCGGGGATCATGATACTTATTGTATTCGGAGGTTTGGGCTTTCCCACCGTAAATCAAATCCTCAGAAAATCCAGGTTTTGGGAAAAGTCCCGATATAGATTCTCTCTAGGTTCTAAGTTGATCCTGATTACTACTGTATTTTTGATCGTATTCGGTTGGATTTCTTATTGGGTCTTAGAAAGGAAATTCAGTTTAAACGGACTTTCTTGGTTGGATGCGTCCTTTCATTCTCTCTTCTATTCCATTACCACCAGAACTGCAGGATTCAATACCTTGGACATGCAATCTATGGGAGTTCCGATGGTATTCGTTAGTCTTTTTCTAATGTGGGTGGGAGCCTCTCCGAATTCTACCGGAGGAGGGATCAAGACTTCCACTTTGGCCTTATCCGCGTTGCAGTTCTATCAGTTCTTTACTGGAAAAGAAAGAGTAGATGTATTCGGGAGAACGGTTGCGGATAGTTCACTCTCTAGAGCTTCTGTTGCGATAATACTTTCGCTTTTTATAATATTTTTCGGCATACTTTTCTTGGTCTGTTTTGAGAAGCCTTTGTCCTTTTTGGACATTTGTTACGAGGTAGTCTCAGCTTATGGAACCACTGGTCTATCTAGAGGGATTACGGGAGAACTGGGCAATCCGGGAAAACTTCTTCTTTGCTTCGTAATGTTTGTGGGAAGAGTCGGGGTCTTAACTGTATTGTTGGCCTTTGTTCCGAAGCGCAAACCTAGAAGATATTGGTATCCCGAAGAATACGTAGTGGTCGGTTAAAGGAAGATTCGTATGAAAAAGAAAAAGATCGCAGTGATCGGATTAGGCGATTTCGGGATCGAACTTGTGAAGAGGCTTCATGACGACGGTCAAGAAGTCACAGCAGTCGATCAAGATAAGAATAAGATAGATCGGATCCAAGAATACTGTACCTATTGTGTGGCAATCGATTCTACCGACGAATCCGAACTAAAGGAACATGGTTTGGATGAGATGGATTCTGTCGTGATCGCTATCGGAGATAATTTTGAAAATCTGATCATTACTGCAGACGTTTTGAAGAAGCTTGGAGTGGAGAATATTTATGCACGCTATCAATCCGATCTGAACAAAAGAGTACTGCAAATGTTAGGGATCGAGAATCTATTTAATCCGGAGGAAAAGGCAGCTCATTCCATGGCAGAGTTGCTCGCAGATAGCAGCGTAAAAGGAGTTACCTTGCTCGGAGAAGAGTATAGAATCTTAGAAGCTCTGGCTCCCAAGCATCTATGGGGAAAGACTGTTGCCGGAGCGCGAATAAGAGAGGACTGGGATCTGAATTTGATAACAGTCAAAAGACCGAAGAAATCCAGACGCAAAAACAATCCTACGGAAGATATACTAGGCATTCCTTCTCCTCATCTGGTATTTGCAGAAGGAGACGTTTTGGTCTTGTTCGGTAAGAATGAAAACCTCGAAAAGTTGGTGGGCAAACCTTGAATTTATTTCAAGGCACGATCCATTTAGAATGTTTTGCTTTAGAACTAGATCGACTTTGATATTTTTTATTAAAAACCATTTGTTTATGGAAAAATCTGATTATAATTCGGTCGAAAGATAGAGTTGGTCATGAGAATCCTCGTCCTCGTCCTACTGCTTAAATTGATTGCCTGTTCACCTCTGCAGGTAAAGTCCCAATTGGAAGTAGAGAAATCTAGGGCCTTGGTATTTTATGATAAGACGTATGCATTCTTACCGTTCGTAGGCGATGCACCTAAGACAGTGATCTTGGAGCACGCAGATCTCATCCGAGAAAAACTTTCCCAGAAAGGATACCAAGAGGTCGAATCGAATAAGGCTGATCTATTAATTTCTTATGATGTTCTAATTGTTCCTCGGGGAAGTTTGATCAATCCCAAAATCGCATTAGGAGCTTTCGGTGGATGGACTAGCCGAAGAGGCATGTTATACCATTCTTACGGGGGAGTTTCCGGTAGAGTAGGAACTTCTCCTACATTTGGCGGTTTAGGACTCTTTGGCGGATATTCAGCGCTTTCTAGAACGAGCGGGCAAACGCCTTATTACGAAAACTTCTACGATGTGATCTTTAAGATCGTGATCTATGATGGAAGGACTTATAGAGGAGTCCCTACAAGTGTATTATTAAAAGCGAATGTAGAAGGAGAAGGAAGATCCGGTCCTATGTTCGACGTGATCCCGTATCTGATCACAGGCTTCTTCAAATCGTTCCCGGAATTCGCAGGAGAAAAACCGGAAACGATCTCCGAAGAAGAAGTTTGGCACCGCAAATAGATCTTAGTATATGAAAAGATCTCCGAGTTCTAGATCAACCCATCGGATATTGGATCTTTTTAGAAACCTCATCTATTTTTTTCAAAATATCTTCCGTTAAGATTAGATCTGTGGCTTTTAAGCTCTCTTCTAATTGTTCCACAGTATTCGCTCCTATAATCGTAGAAGCCACATAGTCATGCTGCTTGGACCAGGCGACTGCCATTGTAGTCACGCTCATCCCTGCCTCTGCAGCTATGCTCATCAGTTCTTTTGTGGATGCCAGAGTTCCTTCGTTTAAGAAGCGATTGGCCATTTTTCTCTGCCTTTCTGTAGGAAGTTTTGCGTAACGACTGAATCTCGCATTTTCAGGCGGACTGGGAACATTATATTTTCCTGTTAGAACTCCTCCTGCCAAAGGAGAATAAGGTAGAAGGCTGATTTGTTCCCTTCTACAAATATCAGAAAGAGCATCTTCGAATCTTCGATTCAAAATGCTGAAATTGTTCTGGATGGATTCGTATCTTGCCAGTCGATTCTCTTGAGATACAGCGAGACTTTTCATTGTTCCCCAAGCGGTTTCGTTACTTGAACCGATAAATCTTACTTTTCCTTCGTCTATGAGTTCTGTAAGAGCTTCTAATGTTTCTTCGAAACCGAAATCATGATCGGGCCAATGCGTTTGGTATAAGTCTACATAGTCGGTGCCGAGTCGTTTCAGACTTCCTTCGATAGCAACTCTGATATTCCTGCGATCTAATGCAGTCTTTCCTGCTCTCACAGGAGGAGAAAACCAAGTGCTTCCGGAGCCGCAAACCTTTGTGGCGATGATGATAGAATCTCTCTTTTTTGTTTTAAGCCAATTTCCGAAGATCCTTTCCGTCTCGTGCACGTACTTTGCTTCGGGAGGAACCGGATAAATTTCTGCAGTATCGAAGAAGTCTATGTCAGCGTCATAAGCGCGATCCAAGATTTTGTGTGCCTCTTTTTCATCGCAGGTGGAACCGAATGTCATGGTTCCCATGCAAATTTCCGAAACGGATAAAGCGGTTTTGCCAATTCTTCTTTTTTTCATGCAGGAACTCCTGAATAGGATGGATGATCTTTCCTATCAAAGTACAGGAAGAAGCTCCCAGGGCAAGATAGATTTCCTGAGAGCTGAGCGAATAGAATTTCAAAAGTATAAGTTATTTTCCTTGGGCCCAGGATTCTTTTCTAGGATCCGCGCCTCCATACAAGACTCCAGTCTTAGGATCTCTTAGAGAAATACAAGGAGCTCCAAAGTCATACTCCCATTTTTCTCTTTCAACTACTTCGTAGCCTAGTTGTTCTAAAGACTTTCCTTGTTGCTTATAAATTTCCTCTTCTAATTCTATTCTGCCCGGATAATATTTATGAGGAGAGAAAGAATCCGGCCAATTCAAAGATCGAAAGCGAGGAGAATTCACTGCCTCTTGAGGATCCATACCGAAGACCACAAGATTCAGGAATACTTGGACAACTGCCTGGGTCTGCATGTCTCCTCCTGGAGTTCCAAAGGCCATCCAGAATTTTCCGTCCTTAAAAACCATGGACGCGTTAGGCGTAATTGTTGGTCTTTTTCCAGGCACTAAAGCGGAAGGATGATTTGGATCTAATCTGAATTGGGTCATTCGAATCCCAAGAGTGATGTCTCCTTCGATCATTGGGGATTGAGGAAAATCACTCGGAGTCAAAGAGAGCGAATTTCCTTGTGAGTCTATGATACTCAGATATGTCGTATCCCTTCCCACTTTTCCACTATCAGTCTTCTCCCAAAAAGAAGGGCTATATTTGAAATTTGATCCTTCATTTAAGGCGACTGTATCAACCTCTTTCGAAATAGAAGCGGCTCTCTTCTCATTCTTGGGACTTTCAAAGAAGAAAGGATCTCCAAATGGAGGAAGTTTTCCGAATGCCTTTTGTTGTAGGAGCTTTCTTCTTTCTTGTGCATAATTTTTACTTAATAGACCCTTTTCCGGAACGGCTACGTAAGCTGGATCGCCGAAGTATTTTTCTCGATCTGCCATTACGAGTTCTATCGCTTGGATTACTGTATGGATATACTCTTTAGAATTATGGCCCATGGATTTTAGATCCACGCCTTCTAATATTTGCAGTACCATCGGAACCACGGCTCCTTGGTTCCAAGTACGATTTGCAAAGATAGTATATGGACCGAAATTACCAGTCAGAGGTTCTTCCCAATCTCCCATATATCTTTCTAGATCTGATTTTACGATCGTGCCATCATGTAGTTCGTGGGCCTTTGCGATCTTATCTGCGATCGGTCCCTTATAAAAATAATTTCGAACGGCTTCCAGAGCAGTATTGCGATCTTTTCCCTTAGAAAGAGCTTCGGTTTCTTGATTGGCCAATTCTTTTAATGTGGCGGCTAACGCTGGCCTTTTAAATCTTTCTCCATGGTAGAGAGGCTTCCACCATTTTCCTTCTAAGTAGACTTCTGCGTTATACGGGAGTAGGAATCGAAAACCCAATCTCTTGAAAATATTCATGTTTAGATTTCGCATTAGGATTCTATGAACTGGGAATCCCTCTTCTGCGATCTGTATAGCAGGTTTGCTAATCTCAGAAAAAGATTTCGTTCCATACTTCTTCAGCATCGCCAGCAGTACATCGGGAGAAGCTGGAACAAGTTGAGAGGAATACTTTAACATCGGAACAGTATCATGTCCTCTCTCTTTGAAATACTGGATTGTGGCTTTTGAGGGAGCCGTTCCCACTCCGATATAACTACTTACTTTCTTGCTCGTTTGGTCGTAGTACAATAAGGGAGCCACTCCGGGAAAGGAAGCTTCCTCTCCTTGAGTTACATTCAATACGAGCAAGGCAGCCATTCCTGCGTCGGCAGCGTTTCCTCCCGATTCGAGTATCTCCAGAGCTGCTTTGGTCGCGAGAGGATGTCCGCTTGCTACCATGAGCTTTTGTCCTTTTGCAACAGGGCGATCCGTATGATGAGGATCGTCGAAGGTCATAATGTCAGTCGGACGAGAAGATATATAGTAAAGCGAGACTAGTAGAAGGACGAGTGAAACAGTTCCGACTAAAAAGTAATTTAGGATTTTCTTTTTCATAATCCTCTCCTTTGGGAGGCTCTTTCTATTTTAAAATATCCTAGGAGCAAGATCTTTTTCCGGAAGGGCAAAACTAATTCGCAAGAGACTTGCCGAAACTTTTGCTTTCTTGAAAAGTCAAACTATGTAAGGGGTCCTCTTTAGGACTTTTTATATAGAGATACAGGGGATCAACTTGAGCAGACGCCTTCCTTTCCATTACAGTTGGATTGTACTAATCGTAACCTTCTTCACGTTAATCGTCGCCGCAGGGGTTCGCTCCATGCCGGGCATTCTCATCCTACCTTTAGAAAAGGAATTCGGTTGGGATCGATCTGCAATTTCATTTGCAGTTTCCGTAAACTTATTGCTCTACGGATTGGTTGGTCCATTCGCAGCGGGACTCATGAATCGTTTCGGATTAAAGAAGATCATGATTGTAGGGCTTACTCTTCTGATTTCCGGAATCCTGCTAACAACGATTATGCGAACAAATTGGCAGCTAGTCGTTCTCTGGGGAATCATGGTCGGGTTCGGTTCTGGAATGGCAGCTCTGGTTCTGGGAGCCACTGTGGTGAATCGCTGGTTCGTAACTCATAGAGGACTTCTTATGGGGATCTTGACAGCGAGCACTGCTACAGGACAGATCATTTTTCTTCCATTGCTTGCCTCATTAACGGAGAAGGAAGGCTGGAGAAACGCAGTATATATGGTAGCGATCGTCCTAGGGATCTTGCTGCCGACTGTACTTATTTTGATGAAGGATTCACCTAAACAATTGGATCTCTTACCATTCGGAGCGAAAGAAGGGGACGTGATCCCTTCTCCTCCAGGAGGGAATCCTTTTATAGAAGCAATCTCTGCCTTGAGAGAAGGAATGAGATCTAAGAATTTCTGGCTTTTAGCGGGAAGCTTCTTTATCTGCGGAGCGAGTACAAACGGATTAGTAGGAACACATATGGTCCCGGCTTGCTCGGATCATGGGATCCCAGAAGTAAGAGCGGCGGGTCTATTAGCTCTCATGGGACTTTGCGATCTTGTAGGAACAGTAGGTTCAGGTTGGTTGTCCGATCGTGTGAATAACAAAATTCTGTTATTTGCATATTATGGTTTAAGAGGGATCTCTCTTTTACTTCTTCCTCAAGCATTCGACCCTGAATCTGATAGGCTTTCTTTATTTGCAGTGTTTTATGGTTTGGACTGGATCGCTACAGTTCCTCCTACAGTTGCATTGACTGCGAAAACTTTCGGAAGAGAGAAAGTAGGGATGATGTTCGGATGGGTGGTTGCGTTTCACCAGATCGGTTCTGCGACTGCAGCTTATGGGGCCGGGATTCTTAGGACTACTCAAGGTCATTATGATAACGCGTTCATGCTTGCAGGGGCGTTATGTGTGGTAACTGCAGTTTCGATTTTTGCGATCTCTACAAAGAGCGAAGTCAAAATCCCCGAGAATGCGGAGCTTGCGACCTAATATTCTGTTATAGGAAGTCGGTAATTTATTCCTGCAATAATTCCACTTTGCCGGAAATAGGAGTGATGGCTCGGATCTTATCCTTCTTAAAATCAAGCTCGTATAACGTGAAATTGTTATACGGGCGATAATCCCTATCCTTAGAAGATTTCACGAATTCGGGATCCCCTAGAAAATATACGGAACCGTTTTTGATGACCGGAAAGCATCCTACAAAAGAAGAATCGTATCTCTGTTTGGTTTTAGTATCTATGATGACTATATTCCCTAATTTGCCGTCCGATCTTTCCGTAAAAGTCAGTAACTTTCCTTCGGGACCTATGCTGATATTGACCTGTTCTTTAGGATCCGTTATTGGCAAAGGAGCATAAAAAGGAATGGCAAGCTTAACTAATTCGCCAGTCAGAGAAGGAAGTTTGTAGAGACGATTTTCTTTTTCTGTCGCGACCTTAACTAAGAACTGATCCTCGGACATAGCATATACGTCAGTGATCTGTAATTTTTCCTTATCCGTTTCTATCCACGCAAGAGTCTTCAGTTCTCCCGAATCAATAGAATACTTATGAATGGGAACTCTTAACGAATCCTCTCCATGCTCGGAGTATCGGACTTCGTTTCCTACAAGTACGATTGTCTTTTGATCGAAGGATAAAAAGGGCTGATATCCAGGAAGGGATTTTAACTCCTTCTCCCGATCGTAATCATACAAAATAGTTTCCCAACGTTCTCCATTCTTACGAGAGAAGAGTAAGACAGACTTATCTTTTAAGAAGCCGCTATTTCCGGGATATGCATCCGAGCTTCCTTTGATGGTTTTACTTTTGGAATTGCTCAGGTTCAAGAGGCTAAGCTCTTTAGATGTTCGAAACAGGATGAGATTCTGTTTTCTAAATACAGGGATGCCTTTGTCTTGAGTGCTTGTATAGATGAGCCCGGTCTTTCCGTTGCCTGGTGTAATCGAGATGAGTCTGAGAATTCCTTTGTCTTCTTGGACCGCGAGTACCGGATTCATGAGAGAAACCGGGATCGGATTTACGGAGTAGATCGGTGTTTGATTTAAGAAGATTAAGAAGAAGGGAAATCTTGCGAGATAGAGGGCGAAGGAAGAGAGAAAAGATCTTTTTCGATTCGACTTCGCTTTCATACGGTCCAATCTCTCGCGAATTCAGTCTTTCGTCAGTAAAATTAACGTTTAATTTCGAATGTTCTAAAAGAGCCTTTTGCCTCTTCCCATTGGATTGTGGCTTCGGTTACTTTTGCTTTTGAAGGGCCTCTTTGCACTGCTTTGTAGAGATCTTCGATAAAAAGCTTATCACCTTCGACGACCACTTCGACTTCTCCTGTCGGTAGGTTCATCGTGTAGCCTTTTAAACGGCATTCTTGGGCTCTTTGTAGGACAAAATATCGAAATCCTACCCCTTGTACGGTTCCTCTGATCCGGATTTTTGCCCTAGTATCATTTTTTGCAGCCATTCAGTGTTGGAACTCCTGCGACTAAAATATACGCTATTAGTCGATAGAAGAAGCCTTATTTACCATCCACGCGGAGAAATCCTCTAAAAACTTCCAAAGAATTTCTTTCTCCTCTTCTCCAGCTTCCCATTCCTTGATCGATTTTCGATAGCAGGACAACCAAACTCTTCTCGCCTTCTCATCAATGGGGAAGGGTAGATGTCTTGCTCTCATTCTGGGAGGTCCGTATTTTTGAACGTAGTAAGCAGGTCCGCCTAAGGCCTGGACCAAAAAATCCGCTGACTTACTGATGCTCTCTTCTAGATTTTCAGGAAACATCCAGGCGATCTCGCTGGATGGGATCTTTGAGTAAAAGGAAGCGACCAGTTCTCTAATTTTAGCCTCACCTAACGTTTGGAATAAAGTATGAAGCTTCGGATTCGGTGAAGGGGGTCCTAACGGAGGAGTATAGAATTCAGGTTGGTTCATTGTTTATCGGTTTGCCAAGTAAGTACGGATCTTAGGTTCGAATTCAACCAAGAGCTTCTCATACACATCTCTCTTGAACGAGACCACGGTCGAGAGACAATCTTGAAAAGGAATGAATCGAACTACTTCAAACTCTCTTTCATGAATATCTAGATCGCAGTCCTCGGCCTTGCCATCCCAATGCATTAGATACCATTTCTGAGTTTGGCCCTTGTATTTCTTTAGATTAGAGCTCAGCTTCAAGCTCTCCGGAAAGTCATACTCGATCCAAGTCGGATATTCATAGATGATCTCGGCTGTTTTAACACCGACTTCTTCATATAGTTCTCTTTCGGCTGCAGTCTTTGGATCTTCTCCATCGTCGATCCCACCTTGGGGAAACTGCCAAGAGCCTTTGAAATTCAAGCGCTCTCCTACCAAGACCTCTCCTTTAGAGTTAAAGACCACCATTCCTACGTTCTTTCTATAAGGCTTTTCCATCTAAGTAGAGATTCGGGACCGTTATCGAGCTTACAAGCCGATTCTAAGGGGAAATTAGAAAACACTAAGTTGAAAATGAAGACTGAATCTCATCTACTAATGCTAGATCAAAGTAGAAGTCTTGGACCTTTAGTGATAAGAGAGTAAGAAGTTCTCGCTTAGATTAGTATAAAAACTTGATAGATGAATTGAGGATAGACAAAGAGAGGGCAAAAGATTCTTTGGATTAATATTCTTTGACTCTTAAGAGGATGAGTTTCTAACGATGTCGGTCAGATTGAAAGTTCGCGGAACCCAAATACTAACGGAAGAGGATTTTGTAATCAGAGAATCTAATATACCCGGAATCGGAATGGGATTATTTCCAAAGGAAACTCTGATCAAAGGCGATACGGTAGGATTTTATACTGGCCGGGTCCTAGACGATAGATTAGCCAATTCAGCAAAATATTGTGAATCTAAGTATCTTCTCTGGATATGCAAGGATCATTGGATCTATGGAGAAGGTAAAGAGTCCAATTATACCCGTTATATTAATCATAGTACTAAGCCAAATGTCCGACTCGTCGTTTCCACTCGTTGGAAGACAGCAAGGTTCGAAGCAATGCGTAAGATCAAAGCTGGCGAAGAGTTATTCTTCGATTACGGTGACGAGTACTGGATCCATTTGGATGTTTCTCCGTTAGAACGTAACTAATAGAAAATCCAGTCTAAGACGCAAATAATCCTAGTTTAACGACGTAAGAGGTCTGATTTTGGCCTCAGGAAAGAACTTTTTGGTACTTTCCATCCTTCAATTTTAAGCCTCAATTCAGGCAAGTAGTGGATTCTTGAAAAACAGAAAAGAATATTGGAATCGATGGCGGTTCCTTATTCTGCAAACGACATAAAAGATAAGAGAAGATCCGTCTATATTTCGCATAAGGCATTGCCTTACTGGACTTGGGTCCTTCCTCTTTTACTCTTTCATCTTGCTACCCGGATATCTTTGGCCTTTCAAGTAGATACGGGAGTGTCGATCTCTTATTTACCCATCCCTGTCGGTATCGTGTTATGTTTTTGGTGGGGGCCTGCGAGAGTTCTTCCCGCAATGTACGCCAACGCGATTTTCTCCGCAAGTCTTTGGGGACTACATGACGTTATCGAATATCCTGTGTATTGTATCTGGGAAGTGTTGGCAGTCGGAATTTCCTGGCTCTTCTTTATAGAATGGAGAAAGGGAAAGCCCTGGTTACCGGATCTAAGAGAAACAGTTCGCTTCGTACTATGGGTTGCATTTCCCGCTTCTTTTTGCAATGGGTTCTTAGTTGCTTGGGGTCTTGTATTTTTCGGGGATCTGCCTTGGGATCATTTATTTATATCGAGTCTACAGGGAGTAGTCGCTACCTTATATGATACATTAAGTTTTTCTGTTCCAGCATTGCTATGGTTTACTCCTTGGATGGAATCTAAGGGCTGGAGCAAGACTAACGGAGCCTGGACGGAAAGAAACGACGCGAACTGGGATAGAAATCGTTTTATCAACTTAAATAAAAGAAAATTATTCGAGATCATCTCTGTGTTCTTATTCTGTGGGATCTTTGGCAGATTGATCCCTTCTATAGAATATTGGTTTGTATTCGGTCTATTCGTACTCTGGGCCGCGTTAAGGTTCGGGATCACTCTTGCATTGATCGCAAATATTTGGGTGCAAGTAGTGACATTGATCCTTCCTTTCTTATTGGGAGAGATCGATAGTTTTAAAGGATCCAAAGGAGGGCACGACCTAGTCTTATTAGTGGATCTTGCCATCTTGTGCGTGGTTGCTTTGATTACAGGAAGAGCAACTAGCGATACAAGAAAAGAATTACATAAGAGAAGAAGAATAGAAGCAAGATTGATCTCTAGCAGAGAGCAATACAGAAAGTTCTTCGAAGAAAATCTTTCTGCGAATTTCATAGCGGACGGCAGCGGTAATTTATTAGCCGCAAACGCTTCCTTCATAAAAATGTTCGGATTCGAGACCCAAGCAGAGGCAGTATCCAAGGGACTCTCGGATCTATTTCCTTCTTACGATGATTACTCTTTGTTTTTACAGAAGATCCAGATAGGTTCTCAGTTAGAATCTCACGAGGAATTCTTTTTGGACAAGAGCGGAGTTCCTGTTCATACAACTGGAAACTATTTTGCGAGTTTGAACAAATCTGGAAAAATAGATACAATCCGAGGTTATCTATTGGATGATACTCTTCGCAGAAAATTGGAGAACCAATTGGTCGAGTCCAAAAAATTGGAAACGATAGGAACTCTGGCAGGAGGGATCGCGCACGATTTTAATAATATTCTTCAGATCATATCCGGATATGCGACTCGCATGGAACTCGGGACCCTGCAGCCTTCTTCTCTTGTAGATGTATCTAGATCCATCAATGCCGCCGCGGGGCGAGGAGCTATTATAGTACGTAGACTTCTTTCTTTGGCACGTAAAGGCGGAGGAATTTTCAAAACCATAGATATCAACCAGCTCGTAAGCGATATCGTGGATCTGCTTCTTCCCACATTCTCGGAAAATATTCATTTCAAAAAGGAATTGAGAGAAGGATCCTCTCTGATCCTAGGAGACTCTTCTCAGTTAGAGCAGGTGTTGATCAATCTCTGTCTCAATGCAAAGGATGCTTTGCCGGATGGAGGAGAAATTATGATCCGAAGCTTTGCGGTTAAAGGAACTACGATACGAGATTCTTTTCCGCTGTCCGAATCCACAGAATATATTTGCTTAGAGGTTTCGGATAACGGAGAAGGAATGAGCGAGGAGACTAAGAAAAGGATCTTCGAGCCTTTCTTTACCACCAAGAATAAGACGCAAGGAAGCGGATTGGGAATGTCCATGGTTTACGGGATTATGCAAACACATGAAGGAATGATCCAAGTTAGCTCCGAGCCCGGCAAGGGCACAAGTATACGTTTATTTTTTCCGATTACGCGGCCTTCTTCTCTCTTGCATTCTTGAAGAAGAATGCAAAGCCCTGGATCAACTGATAGATCGCCGGAACCTGTGAGATAGAAATTCCTACGTCTCCGTGAGAGATCAAAGGAGTAAGTACTAATTTTGCTTTTTTCTTTGGAAGATGATCCTTCATAATCCTTGCTTCTTGAGAAGGAACTACATTGTCTCCGACTCCATGCACTATGGAAACAGGACAGTTTAAAAGATGCAGTTTGTCCTTTACTTGCAGTTCAGTTAAGAAAGAACTCTTGCTTCCTGCGTTTTCTAGGATCTGTTTCCAAATATTTTCTCTAAAATTCTTATCTTCTCTCAGTTTGATAAAGACTTCTTTGTTTTCCGGTTTGATGCTTTCTAATACTTTAGGTAGCTCAACCGTATCACGGGAAAAACTTCCATCTAATACGCATGCCTTGAGCGCGTGTTCCAGTTCGGAATTCTCGGAACGAAGTGCAAACTTTATGAAATTATAAAGTAATATCATTCTTCCGTATTCGTCCCCTTCTTCGGAAGTCATTACATAGTCCAGAGTAGTTTGCACATCGCAATAGGCGCCGATCGTAAGTATAGATGCGATCTTCTTCCCTACTTCCGGATCGGAGGCTGCAATGAGGCCCATGCTTCCGGAAAAGGAAGGAGCAAGGTAGGAGATCTTTTGAGTCGGACAATATTCTGAATGAGAAGAGAGCCAAAGGATCATTTCCTTGATCCTATCTACTGTCTCTTTTACGATCCTGAACTCGGTTACTTCCACCAGTAAAGGAGAGATGACTGTGTATCCGATGGCGGCCGCAGATTGGCAAACAATTGCAAATCTAGGGTCCTTATTTCCGAGATAGGCTAGGCCATTGACTGCAAGGATGGTTCCGCAGGATTTTCCTTTGGGGGTATATAAAATAGCGGGAATAGAACCGCCTTTGATCTCGATTTGGATCTCCTTCTCGGATACTTTCGGAGGAGTCGGTAATTGGCAATGGAGAGCGAATTTCGCTGCCTTCCATAAATATTTCATATTCGTATTACAGCCCGTTCTGGGTTAAGATCCGATAACATTCTCATGACGATTTACGGTCCTGTGCAAAAGTTCTATTACTTAGCCTGCAATCCATTCTTTTAAGCAAAAAGCCCGGAATGCGGATTCCGTGTTCCAATCATAATAGGTTCCAGAATTCCGGTAATCAGTTTTCCGGACTTCTCTTTTTCGAACGGGCGAATTCTTCTTTGCCTGGGTTATAAAATACCAATGCTCCGAAAAAATCACATTAGGGTATTTGAATGAAAAAAGAAAGAAAAGCCAAGATTTTCAATACAAAGTCCAGCGCGCTAAGCAAGGAAGAGATCCGAGTCTTATTGAACGCCTCAAAGACTCATGAGAATCATTATCTCTGGTTCAGAATGTTGTACTCTTTCGGATTGCAGGTGGCGGAGCTGGTCTCCCTGAGAGTAGGGGACGTGGATTGGGAAAGTCATCGGGTGCGTATCCATCATTCCCAAAAACTGAATGCTAGAAATCCTCTGATCCCGATTTCGTTGCGTAGAGATCTCTGGTTCGCTTCTCAGGGAAAGCAATATGAGGACTTTCTATGCTCCGGAAGATCGGGTAGGGTTCATCCTAGGACCATCCAGAAAATGTTCACGAAACTTGGGGATATGACCGGAGTTCCGGTAAGCGTAATTCGTCTTAGGAGATCGCTTGCTTCTCATTTAATGGAGGCGGGTTGGGACCACGAAAGTATTCGGGAGCAGCTCGGACTGTCCTCCCGAAAGTCACTCAGGGATTTAGTGGGCGAAAAACCGGAGACTCGATCTGGCAAGATATTTCCTTTGGAAGATATCCAGGGTTCGGCCGCTTAAATTTCTACAAAGAGGGAACATGCACGAGGAGATGGGAAAAAATTCTTGTAAAACCCCATTTCCTCACTAATTTAGTCTACGGCGAACTTTCCGCTCCCCTTTTGAATCTAAAAAAGGAAATTTTCTTTGTCGGAATTTGATCCTATGGATCGTCGCTCGGAGCCTAGCTTGGAAATCAAAACTAAAAAAGTGGGTAAGCATACCCTAGTTCAATTAGACGGCAGGCTGGATATCACCCACTCGGACGAGGTAGAAGCAAAACTTCTAGACGATGTTCAAGCCGGCCAAGGTGATATCGTTATTAACTTGCAGAATATTTCCTATATCTCTTCTTCCGGAATCAGAATATTCGTAGGAATGGTTCGTGAATTAGAGAAGCAAAACCGAAAACTAAAACTCTGCAATATCACGCCTAACGTGAAAAAAGTTTTCGATGTGGTAGAACTCTTGGATCTGTTCGAAGTTTACGAAACCGAACAAGAAGCACTAGCTACTTTAAAATAGATCCTTAGGGGAGCTATCGAATATGGAGTCCCCCTCAAAATCCGTTCGCAACTTTCAATTTTCGGAATTACAAGGCCTTGTTTGTCTCGGGGCCTTCTCTCTTCTTTATCTTCTTTTGTTTCGGGTTTCGGGACTAGAATTCCCACCTGTTTGGCCGGACGAAGTCTTATTCTATTCTCCTTCTCTCGACTTTGCTAAGAATGGGACCTTCCGAACGGATGTGCTGGAAGGTTTAGTAAAGGGAATGGAAGTCCAAACTCTTTGGATGCCTCCCATATTCTTTATCTCGAACGGTTGGGTGCTTCGATTCTTTGGAGAAGGGTTAGAAATACTCAGGATCTTTGCTGCGATCATTTCTCTTGGGAGCGTTTGGATCTTTTGGTTCTTACTAAAGACATTCGACTTCTCGCCTGGCGCAAGATTAGGAGCCTCCTTGCTTTTGATCTCGGATCTACTTTTTTTAAGAGTAGGTTGGACAGCAAGAATGGAAGCTCTCTGCCTCTTCTGGGCTTTATTCTCCTTGTACATTTTGGCAAGAAGAGCAAGACCGGAAAACTTTCTGCCATTACAACAATGGGAAGCGTTTCTCTCCGGTTTCTTCTTGGGACTTTCTTTCTTATCTCATCCTTTTGGAGCCATCTTCGGAATTCCTGCGCTTATACTAATCCATCAAGCCAAGGCATGGAGAGCATGGATGTTTTGGTTGGGAGGCTTGGTTCCGATCCTTGCTTGGGGAATTTGGATCCATCCTCACTGGGATATTTTTCTGTATCAATTCGGTGCTCAATTCGGAAGAAAGAAGGATCTATTCCAATCCTTCTCTCCTCTTACTAAGATCAAAGTATTGTTAGGTGGATACGAATCACCTGGATTGAGATTATTCTTTTATATAGCTCTTGGCTTGGGGCTCTGGGTATTCCGAAAAGAGATCTTGGAAAAATTCAGAACTACCTTTTTCTTTTCTTGTTGGACTATCTCTATTTTATTCTTTCTTATACTCTCTACGGAATACTATTACGTAATGTATCTCTGCGTTCCTTTGTCCGCATTGGGTGGATTCTTTTTTGAAAGGATCAAAAGCAGAAGAGTGCAATTCATCGCGGCTATTTTAGTTTTTTCAAATATTGCGATATTAGTAAATGCGTATAAAAGGATCGGTTTTGCGAATTCCGATTTTGATCTGAGAGAAAGACTTTATGAATCCTTGAGCCAAGAATTAAAGGGTTCTAAAAAGATATATTTGCAGGCAATTCCAGATCCTTATTTTCAGATCAGAAAAGCTCGCCCTGATTTGCAGGTATTGGAATTTATCCCGGGAGAATTGCCCATCCCGAAAGAAGATTTTATCCAGACCTTGGATTCTATAGATACATTCGTTTTCTCGGATCGCCAGAAAAGAAATGAACATGTGCAGGCCTATCTAGAAGGGAATGCATCCAGATTTAAAAAGATCAGGATCAGTGCGGAGCCTTCTACTCTCAGAAAGGTCGCTAGCGTAGAAGCAGAAGTCTATCGTAGGCGTTAGAGATGAGTAGAGCCTGGCTTCTCGCACTACTTCTATTCTCTTTTACTCATTGTTATTCACAGAAAGATACAAATTCTATTTCTTCTCTTCTTCCGAATATGGATCCAATCCCGGTGACTGTGCTTGGAGATTCTCTCTGTGAAAGATCTCAGGCTTTCGGTTTGCGGGAAGGCTTGGGTTCTAATTTTGAAATTACCGAGGCTTGTGTATCTCTTAGAGGGGTAGCGGATTGGCTTCCTCAATTGAATTTGGCCTTGGTAAACACTCCTAAATTGATCATCATAGAACTAGGATTGAACGATCTGCTGTATCATTCGGATCAATCTTTTTCAGGAAATTATAATACGATGCTCTCGGATCTTCAGTCCAAATCCAGTGCTCTTATTATGGTGACTGTGCTTCCTCCCACCAATGCATCATATCGGACTGATATTTTGCAAATGAACGTATTTCTAAAGAGCCTGGGGTCTTCGTATCCGATTGCAGATATGGAAACCCCCTTCTTACAAACTGAAACCAAAATAGAATTATATCCTACTGATGATCCGATCCACCCGGATCCAGCAGGATATTCCATTATGAAAACAGTATATATGACAGAAGTAGCTAAGCTATTCGGTCTTTAAGAAGAAGCCTTGCTTTCTCGGATTCTCTTGATCAGGTTCCGGCCTGCTTCTTGTCTGAGAAGTGCGTTTTCGTATCTTCTCTTTTCGTCCACGGTTTCCGGTTTTAGTTTAGGGATCGCGCATGGCTTCTTATTCTCATCCAAGGCTACGAAAGTGAGATATGCAGTCGTAGCCCGGACAACTATGCCGGTATATGGATTTTCCTTAGAGACCTGTACTCCTATCTCGAGAGAAGAGCGCCCAACGTAATTCACCGAAGCCTTTAAGATCACATGATCTCCGATCGATACAGGCTCCAGAAAATTCAATTTATCCACGCTCGCGGTCACTGCCTCTCTACCACAATGTCTTTGGGCAACCATGACCGCGATCAAATCGATCCAGGCCATGAGAGTGCCTCCAAAAAGAGTGCCGTAATGATTGGTATGATCCGGCATTACGATATGTCTGGTCTCTGCCGCTGATTCTTTCGGCGTTTTTACGATTTCGCTATCGGACATCTGTAAAGATTAAAGCCCGCATTCCAGAATGAAATCGTTGAACACCTGAGAAATAAATATCCTTTCTTTATAAGTCAGAGCAGTACTTGCAGCAGGGATCTGTTCTCCGGAATTTGCATAGATCTCGCGAATACTATCATCCGGATAGATTGCAAAGACCTGAGTAGGAGCAGGGGTATCCTTATTTCGAGCATGCTTCAGGAATTGAAAGAGGGATTTGTGAGCGGCAACATAGATAGTTCCCTTTTCATCCAGCTCCAAATTATCCGGTGCCGAATCTAGAAAAATCACTTTAGGCTCTTCTAATGTGATCTTTCCTGCCTGTCTCGTGAGTGGGAATTTCAGAACGGATTTGCTGCCTATATCGGATCTATATAGGAATTCTTTTCCGTCTTCTCTCTTTACTAAGATGATCCCGTTCCCGTAATAAATAGGATTGCCAAGATTAGTCCAAGACTTTCCGTCAAAGTGGGTGATCTCGGCCCGTTTCATTCTGAATATATCGTTGAACAGATAGGTCATATATCCGCCTGAGCCGTGATCGTTAGAAACGAAGATATCATTCTCAGAAGCTACGAATAGATCGTTCGGACTTGTGATCAGAGGATCTTTCAGAGTTTGGATATGAGTCCACTTTCCTACCTTAGAATTTCCTTTGGGAGCTTCGGTGCGTTCAAAGACTTCGATAGAATGCTCTTTATAAAGAGTGATATGAGATATAACGTAGAGCCTTTGCTTTCCTCCTTGTATGAGGAGGCTTATGCCATGAGGTCGAAACGATTTTGGATAATTCGTTTCCAAAAGTTTGGGCTCCGGCTTGTTCGAATTCAGATCCAAGTAGTACAATTTGCCTTCTTGGTCGGAAATCCTACGCTCATGCGAGGAAATATAAAGCAAACCGCTTGCTCGATCCACTGCTAGGTCTTCTGGACCTGGGAGTCCGGAGATTTTGGAGCAATTTTTAAGAGGAATCTCTTTCAGATCACTGGAGCAACCAGGAAGAGCCAAGCATAGAATCATGAAAATCAGGGAATTAAGATAGAAACGCATGGGACAATAGACTCTGCCCTAAATCCGGCACTGCAACCAGATTCGTCTTTGCTGGAGGAATTTTATTGTTGCATTTTTTATGCACCGCACAAAAATTGTGGTAAAAAGGAATTGAACAGTATGGACAACCAAAAGCTGAACGATTTGATCAATGCTGGTATTGGAGCCGTCCAGACTTCGAAAGAAATTTTCGATAAACTTCTCTTAGATCTGAATGAAGGTAAGGAGAAGGTGGAACAGAGATTCGACGAGCTAAAAGCGCAGGGAGAAAAAGACCTGAGCGAGAGCGCGTTGAAGTTCAAAGTTCCTCTGGCTTGGGGAATCGTCAAAATTGAAGAAATTCGGGAGAATATCTTAAAACAATTTTTAAAGAAATAAAAGGCGAGTTTCTCCTCTGAGCTTACGAAGGCATAACTGCTTCTTCCAAAAATATAAAATCAGTCGGGAGAAATTTTCCTCTATTCTATCTTTTCTATTCGGATCGGTTCTGGTCCTGAATTTTAATCCACTTTTCGCAGAAACAGTCTCTTCTCATCCGAATGAACTCATATTAGTTACTAGATTTTCCAAGGACCTGAAAAAGGAGCCGGAAACTACTTCGATTGGAAATCTCGAATTCCTAAAACAGAAATATTCTCCTGCTTCTACCTTTAAGACCTATCTAACTCTTTCTTTATTAGAAAATCATACGATTTCTCCCGATCAAAAAATGGAATGTGGGGACAAACATATCCCGAATTCGCCGAGAAGCTTGGACCTTAGGGGGGCTTTATTCTATTCTTCTAATGAATACTTTGAGAAGGTTTTTCCGGATCTGGGCCGAAAGAAGTTAGATCGAACTTTGTTACATATTGGTTATATTCCCAAAACCAAAAAAGGAGAGGCGATCTCTTGGTGGACGGATATGCAAGGATTAAAGCATGGGGGAAAGATCCGACTCGGCCCGGATCAAATACATTCTCATTGGGTCAGGA
The DNA here is from genome assembly GCF_004770055.1 of Leptospira semungkisensis. Taxonomy (NCBI): domain Bacteria; kingdom Pseudomonadati; phylum Spirochaetota; class Leptospiria; order Leptospirales; family Leptospiraceae; genus Leptospira; species Leptospira semungkisensis. Next base: position 1,050,249 of record NZ_RQEP01000005.1, read on the forward strand.
TCTTTAGGGATGGATATTTGTATCCAAAGGAAATTCTTTCCGATTGGAAAAAGAGTTTATTCTGGTCGGAATGCAAGGAAAGAGCGGCTAACGTATATGGCAAGACCGGTTCTTGGGAAAAGAGTTTTTGGTTCCAAGGAGCCTTGGTAAAGGACGAGAACGATTTTGTCATATACACGATCTTAAATCGAGATCCGTCCGGTTCTAGAACGGGAACGATTCAAAGATTCTATGAGTTGGTTGGATGCACTGTTCCTAGTTTGGAGTGAAGGAAGCAAATAGAAAAAAGAGAACTGTCGGAGTGACTGGACTTGAACCAGCGACCCCTTCCCCCCCAGAGAAGTGCGCTACCACTGCGCTACACCCCGGTTCTCTTGATAAGGATGATCTCCGGGAATGCGTACGAATGTAAATCGGTTTTTATTAGCAGAGAAAATCGGGAGAAACAAACCAAATGATCTGTCCTCCTTTGAATTTCTCTCTGGGAATATTCACTGCTAATGCAGATCCAGGAGTGAATAAAAATGATTTTCCGACTCCTGAAATTCCTAAAAGATTTTCTGCAAAGATGCTTACGTCTGGACTATGACCGACTATGAGTATTGCGTCTGAATTAGAATAATCTTTGAGTAGAGGACATACTCTAAGATAATCTTCGCCCGGGAGTAGATACTCCATGGACTCAGTCTCTTGCTCCGGTTGTAAGATTCGTGAGAAGATCTCAGCACTTGCCTTTGTTCTCAAATAAGGACTGTGGTATATTTTTTTGATCTTGAATCCGGTCTGAAAGAAGCGACCCATCTTTTCAATGTCGGATTGTCCTTTCGGAGTCAGAACTCTGGAAGAATCTTGACCGTCCGCGGAAATTGGATCCGCTTCACCGTGTCTAGCTATGATGATCTTCATGGAATAAAAGAAGAATGGGCCGATGTTTTCCTTAAAAAGGATTGCCTCCTAGGGCAATGGAACTATCTTTCTCGGCACTTGGGTCTAAGGAATTTTCGAATGCCTCAATTTGCAATTGAAATAGAACACCTACGCAAAAATTATCCGAGAGTACAAGCTCTTAAAGGAATCAGTTTGCAAGTTCCTCAGGGAGGAGTTTTCGGACTGCTTGGACAAAATGGAGCCGGCAAGACTACTCTAGTTCGAATACTCTTGGGATTTTCTAGACAGACCGAGGGCTTCTGCACAGTGCTCGGTAAAAAACCTTCTCCCTTCGCTCGCGCAAAGATAGGATATCTTCCGGAGAGAATGGCAGTGCCTACATACTTATCCGGTAGAGAATTCTTAGAGGCGAGCCTAAGACTTGCACTTCTTTCTACTTCCGATGCTAAGAAGAAGAGCAAAGAACTCTTGGAAAAACTAGGACTCGCAGAAGCCGCTGACCGAAAGGTCTCCACATATTCCAAAGGTATGTTACAAAGATTAGGACTCGCGAATGCGTTAGGTGCTGAACCTGAACTTCTTCTTTTGGATGAACCTGGAACCGGACTCGATCCCGCCGGCTATAAAGAATTCAGAGAATTCATTCTGGAAGAAAACCAAAAGAGAGGAGTCACCATTCTGATCAACTCTCACAGATTATTAGAAGTAGAGCAGATCTGTACCGAAGTTGGGATCCTTCATAAGGGAAAGATGATGGCCCAAGGAAAACTGGACGAGCTCAGACAAGGCAAGGATAGGATCCGTATTCGATTGGAAGGAAATGTTGAATCCTATCTAAGGGAGATCTCTTCCGAAGTGAAACATGACGGAAAGGAATGGGAGATACGTCCAAAGCCGGAAACTGATTTGCGCAGACTTCCCGCTGAATTGGTAGAGAGAGGAGCGGACCTTCTTCTGTATGAAAAGAGAACGGAATCTTTGGAGGATGTATTCTTCCGACTGACACAAGGCTCCGACTCAGAGCAAAATCATCAAAAAGGAGAAGAAGGTTGAGCGGATCGATTCGTTTTTTCTTTCAGGCATATATACGCCAGATCCCAGTCTTAGTCAGGCTTACTCTAATCCAAGTATTCAGACGCAGAGCGATCTTCTTCTTATTCTCCTTATTGCTTTTCTTCTTTGTGGGGGAATGGACCTGCACTACTAGCGTAGGCCAAGAAGTCACTAAGGGAATCCCAATGAGCGTGTATTTCATTCTGACTTCTCTGTGGGTAACCATATTTCTGATCATCATTACTTCCGATCTGCTCCGCCAGGATATAGATTCACAAATCCATACTTTATGGTTAAGCAGACCTTTGGATCCGGGAGTCTATTTGGCGGGGAAGGGTTTCGCGCTTCTTCTTTTGGTTGTTCTATTTATCCTCGCGGTGTTCGGGATCCAGAGTTGGTACGCCTTGGAAGTTCCCTGGGATTTCTTGATCTTTCAGGGAGCGATGATGTTCACATACATATTCTTCCTGAGTTTTGCGTTCCTGATCACGTTAACCTCTAATCAAACACTTTCGATATTGCTTTCTTTCGGATTGCTTCTGGTGACTTCGATTTTGGACCAGATCGTGTACCAAGGATACTTGGATAGCACTCCGATGCTGAACGAGACCCAGAAATTGATTGTTAAGATTTTCTATTGGGTTCTCCCACAAATTGGGACAGTATATCACCACTCCAGTAATCTTTTAGAAGGGAAGGGAGACGGTCCTGTATCTTATGGACTCTATTCTTTCTTTCAGGTCAGTGCTTGGTTACTGATCTTAAAGGCGAGTCTTTGGCTGACGACTCGAAGACAGGAGATTTAAGAATCTTGGACAAGAGGATTTTAATCTAGGGTTGACAAAACCTCCTCAAGAGTAGGATATAGCTGGCCTTCCGCCGAACCAAGATGAATATAAACTGGTACCATTTCGAAAAGGAAGGATACTATCTGAGCGTTCGTAATGTAAGCGAACGGATCGAAAAGCTAAATCCTCTCTATATCCGCTTCACTACTTTAAACAAGAATGTTGATAAATTATTAAGCATCCTATTGGACAGGTACCTGGTCTATCTGGACGCAATATCGCTGAAAGAATCCGTTTTCTCGATCCTGAGAGAGAGCGCGATGAACGCTGTTAAGGCAAATTCAAAGAGGATCTTCTTCGCAGAAAATAATCTGAATATTTCCAACCCGGACGACTACGTTCGAGGAATGGAAAACTTCAAAAAGGAAATGATCAAGGATAAGGAGAGATACGCTGCCTTATTGGAAAAAGTAAAATTCCACTGCCTGATCACCTTGGCATTCAATCGTAATAGTTTTTTAATGAGGGTCTCCAATAACGCCCCGATCATTCCTGAGGAATTAAAGAGGGTGGAGAACCGGATCGGAAAGAGTAAGGAATACAACGATTTAGGAGAGGTATTCGCCGACCACGCGGATGATTCCGAGGGTGCCGGTCTTGGTCTCGCCATGTCTCTCTTGATGATGAAGAATGAAGGAATAGACGCGGATTGCTATAAGCTTATCGCCGAAGAAACCGTGACTTCTGCCTATATCAAGATCCCTCTCGATTTCAAGCATCGCAACGTTTCGTATCAAAAGACAGTCGAGATTATTGCGGAGATAGACAGGTTACCTACTTTTCCTGAAAACTTGAATCAGATCATGAGTCTGATCAATAAACCGGACTCTTCTATACAGCAAATCACAGAGTCGGTCACTAAGGACGTTTCCTTATCCACGAATATCCTGAAACTTGCCAATTCTGCTTCCTTTGCTCAGGGAAGAAAAGTAGAAACTCTGGATGATGCGATCAAGCTGATTGGTTTATCAGAATTAAATAATATTCTTCTGAGCCTTGGAACTAAAAAGATCCTCGAAGAAAGATACAAGGAATTCGAACAGATCTGGGAAATGTCCAGTCTCTCGGCTTATATTTGTCGCAGACTTGGGGAAAGAATGGGATGGAAAAAGACCTTCCTCACGAATCTAGTATGTGCTGCATTATTACATAATATAGGTCTAGTGCTCTTGTTGTCTCTCGAAGGAGATACGATCGCAAAATTGACCGACCTGACCGGAAAGAAACTACTTCCTTCTACCCTAGGCTTAGAAGAGGCCGCCCTTGGGATCACTCATACTTCTCTCGGTGGAATGATTTGTGAGAAATGGAATTTTTCCGACACGATCCGAGTTGCTGCAGAGTATCACCATAGACCTCTCATGGCCAAGAAGGAATCTAGAGACATCGTATTTGCAGTTTACTTATCCGATTGGATCATTGATTGCCAAGAAGGTAAAGCGGATCCCGCTGCAATCCATTGGGAAGTGCTCCAGCATTTTGGCTTTAAGAAAGATGAGGAATGGATGGATTTCGGTAAGCAAGTCATTCAAGAATATAAGGCGTTCCAAAGACAGTCCTGATATTCAGCATTATAATTTTATAATGCCAAATACCAAGCTTATTCCTTCGAGCATTCAAACCGTAACGGATGCTGACCAATCTGCGATTTCTTTAAGATCGATATGATCTCCTACGAGAGAGCTATAAAATGCCTTGTGGATCTTAAAGTCCTCATCTATCAGGAAATCAGCAGGTATTCTAAAGAAATTCGATCCCTCTTGAGGGGTTAAGGAAAATCCTGCTGCGTTCGCTTCCTGTATCTTATCGTGAACGGTAGCGGAATCCATCGAGTTCTGTACCTTCTCTTGAGAAACTTCAATTTCGTACAGAGAATAGATCTTTGCTTCCGGATCGGAGACGAGAGTAAACGGAGGATTTTGTTTGCCGACATACGGAAGCATATCCTCTCTTTTGGATTCAAAAATCGCAAGAATACTCAATCCTTTTAGTTCTGGATAGCTCTTGATCAGGGAATGGACTCTTAGATTGCAAAGTGCACATGCTCCGTTCCTTAAAAAAGAGAGGAGGATCTTTTTTCCTTTTAGCTCGGAGAGTCTATGAGAGTTCCCCTCTAAATCCATATATTCAAAATCCCTAGCGAGTTCGCTTGAATGAATCATTTTCTATTTCACTCCTTGGTCATTTTATTGTATAAGTAATTATTGCCTATGCAACAAAAAAATGTAAGGAAATCGATTATAATTCGGTTTTGAGGAGCGATTATTTTAAATGGATTCGGACCAGTCCCAGCCCTGGAGGATATTGGATTCGATCTTTTCTGAGATAGCCTTTAGGGCTTCCAGATCTTCTTGTTTTAGGCCTTTGTACACTGCCTTTCTGGCTTCGAGCATGACTGGAATGGTCTTGTCCAAAAGCGCTTTTCCGGCCTTAGTGATGCTGACTGTAAATTTTCGTCTGTCGTTTGGATCGTCTTTTCGAGCGACAAGGCTCTTCTTCTCTAATCCGTCCAGGAGCCTTGTGATATTGGGCCTGTCCTTAAAAGTCTTATCCACCAGATCCGTTTGAGAGACCGATTTTCCATTCGATAGTCGATTCAAAAGAAACCATTGCTCAACAGTTAGATCCGTTGTGTGATCCGCCATTAACTTGGTAAAATGCAGATGCAGAAGCCGATTTGTGCGATGGAAATAATAGGCGTACGCTGTATCTATGAGGCTAGTTTCTTTTTTAGGATCAGAAGACATATTTTGATCAGTTTCCTTCTTCTTAAAGTCTGCAAAAGAAAAATCCGCAGAAGTCTTAATGAATCGGAAATATTTTGGGAATAGAAAAGCCCCAGAAAACCTTAAAAGGACTTTACATTAGATTTTCGTTCTTCTAGTTTAGAAGAAACGCCGTCTATGATTGCCTGAACGACTAAAACCTTTTCCTAAAAGGCGCCTCTCCCCGAGGCAAAGACATACCAATGTCTTGTAAATGAATGCCCTTTGATAGGGCGGGCAATACAATGAATCCAAAACAAAATAATCATTTATCCGCTTGGGATGCGGATAGAGAAGTAGAATTTAGAGAGCTGGCTTATAAGTCCGGGATCTCTAATGCGTTAGCTGCGAGAGTTATCGGTGAGCAAGGTAACGAATTTAGGCTTAGAAGCGATCAAAAAGAAGGAAACGGCGTACTAACAGGAAGCCTAAGATATGGTGCGCTTTCTGCTTTGGACCTTCCTGTAGCAGGAGATTGGGTTCTTGTTACTCAATTGGAAGAGAATGATTTTCTAATACATCAAGTGCTAGATAGAAGGAGCCTTCTTGTCAGAAAATCAAAAGGAGAGATCCAAAAGCCGGATCCTATCTGCGCGAATATGGACAAGATCTTTCTTTTGCAAGGCTTGGATGGAGACTTTCAGCCTAGACGTTTAGAAAGAACTCTGATCCAACTCTGGGAGAGCGGAGCTTCCCCAATCGTGATTTTGACAAAGAAAGATCTATATTCAGAAAATGAAATGGAGCTGGATGAAAAGATGGATAGAGTAAGGAGATCTTGCCCTGGGATTCCAGTACATTCGATTTCCACATGGAACGAGGAAGGATTGAAAGATTTAGAAGTCTATTGGAGAGAAGGGGGAGTTTTTGCTTTCATCGGATCTTCTGGGGTAGGTAAATCTTCTCTACTGAATTCTTTGCTTGGAAAAGAGATCCAATCTGTAAAGGAAGTAAGAGCTTCCGATTCGAAGGGAAAACATACGACCACGAATCGTTGGATGTTCGAATTGGGAAACGGAGCTTGGATCTTGGACACTCCAGGAATGAGAGAGATCCAACTTTGGTCCGACGGTTCCGGATTAGAGGAAACCTTTCCGGAGATCTTTGAGGCTGCTGGCCGTTGTAAATTTCAAGACTGTTCACATGCATCGGAACCGGGCTGTGCCGTAAAAGAAGCTTTGGAAACCGGCACTATCTCGCAGGAAAGATTTCAAAGTTTTCTAAAGTTAGAAAGAGAAATGAAACGGATCGCTATTCATAGCTCTCCGAATTCCTCTCAGCAGAAACTTGCTGAAAAAGCGAAATGGAAATCCGTTCACAAGGAGCAGAAAAGAATGAAAAAGCAAAGAGATCGAGAGAGATATCAGTAAGATATTCGAAAACAAAGCTTAGCTAATATTATTTTTATATTAGCTAAGCAATTCATTTAAAGCGTGTACGAGAATAATATCAATCTATCCGCAAACTACGTAATGCCTTAAGCCTTCAAGAGAGCGTCAGCTAACTGATCTGGAGCAGTAATTAAAGGAACGTGCCCGGTAGAAAGAGTTGCTAATGTCTTGCAATGAAACTTTTGCTCTAATGTTCGTTGCATATTTAACGATAGAATTTTATCCAAATTACATTCGATATATGATTTCGGAATCCTTCCGAAATTAGAGTCAGTCGTATTGGTCATGGCAAAAAAAGGTTCTGTCGCCTGGGCTTTTAATTTCGGGGCCGCGGCTTCGATTTGGTTTTTAGTCCCTCCATTATATACGATTGATTTTAGCGTTTCTTCCGAAACTGTAGCAGAAGTTTGATCTTCGGAAAAAATCAAAGCTGGCAATAGACTACCTTCCGCATCTGACTTCATGATATCGAGCACGCTTTCATTTTGATTTAATATGAAAGCGGCTACATATACTAAGCTCTCTATCTTGTCGGGCTCTTCCTCGGCGACCTGAGATATAATCGCTCCAGCTAAACTGTGTCCGACTAGAATCACTTTGCTTGAAATTCCTGCTAGCTTAGATCTTACCGAGTCGACGTATGCACGAAACGTAATTTTCGGAATCGGCGTATTGTCTTGTCCATGTCCCGGCAAATCGATCGTAAAAACTTTATGCCCATGCGATTCTAAAATCTGTTTCGTTTCTTCCCATGCCCAAGCGCCGTGCCAGGCTCCATGAACTAATAAATAAGTTTTCATTGAAATTCCCTCTTAATCTATTTAGGACCAATTGGTCCATAATTGCGTAAAAAAACTACAGATGCTTCATAACGGATTTTGCTATTTCGAGTAATTCTTTTTTCGGATGTCCGGCCTTTACCATTGTTTTCATTCCTGCTATCGAATTCACCAGAAAGAGGGCCGTCGAATGAGGCTCGACGTTCTTATTTATATCTGAACTTTCTTTTCCTGAGCTCACAGCATTTTCGAATATAGAAGCCATCTTTCGCAGAGTATTTCCGACGATCTTTGCAACCTGGGGATCGGTTTGGGCAAATTCAGTAGCAGAATTCATAACGAGGCATCCTTTTCGATCTTTTCCGGGGCTCGCTTCGTCAGCTAAATCGAGAAGGACTTTTTCAATGAATCGCAAGGGAGATTCGCTACTTTGATATTGCAGTCGAAGTTCATCTAAAAGAGCATCACTATAACTTTGAATACTAAGTAAGAAGACTTGGTGTTTGTCCCCAAATACGGAATAAAGACTACTCTTGGAAAGTCCCGTTTCATCGCAAAGGTCTTTGAGATTCGTTCCCTTGTATCCGTTACGCCAAAACAATTCTAAGGCTTTTTGGAGAGAATGCTCTCTATCATATTCGATAGGTCGACCAGTACTCATTAGTCTTACTATTGGACCAATCGGTCCAATAGTCAACTCATTTTTAATTTTCTAAAGAAGAAAAGAAGCAAATTTATTCATCATCAGGAAGATTTATCTTCCACATCTTGAAGCACGGATTTCAATTTTCGTATTAAGGAAGTTGGAATTGGTCTACAATCTTATAAAAATCCTCGGCCAATAGTTCTTCTGGTCGTTTATCGAAAGAGAGTCCGGCGGATTCTAAAGAGAACTTCAGTTTTTGTCTCAAGACTTCTTCAGAAAAAGAAAAAGGAAGACCTTGCGGATAGAAAGAATGCAATGGCGCTTCTTTTAAGGAGGAGCCGATCTTCTTTCTCTTTCCCCAAAAGACGGTACGGCAAAGTAGTTCTAAAACGAGAAAGGATTCCTTCTTCTGAAAGCGTTTATTAGAAGAATAGGTAAGGATACTTGAATCCACATTCGGAGCCGGATAAAAGCACCCTGCCTTGATTGTCTTCTTACTTTGAAAGGTTCCATACGCTCCGGCATAAATGGAAAGTGACGAGATCTCCTGAGTTATCCTTTGCGCGAATTCTTTTTGCACCAGAAAGACTGCTCCGAGTAAACCTTCTAGTCGTTCTAAGGAAAGTAGGATGAGCTCTGAAGTGATATAATACGGTAAGTTGCCGAATAAAAAACAAGTCTGGGTTTCTGATTGAGGGAGCGTTTCTCTCGCGTCTCCTAGAATGATCTCTGAATCGGGCAGGAATTCCTTTAGCCATTCGTAATATACCGGATCTATCTCATACAATCTGAGGCGCTTATTCAGGCCTGCCAATAGATGTGAGAGAGCACCCAAGCCGGGGCCGATCTCAATCACAAGTTTTGCATTAGATAAGGCTTGTTCATCTGCACTTTGAAATAAGGTGCGAACCGCATTCGGATCGATTAGAAAATTTTGTCCCCATTTCTTTAAAGGGGCGGAAGATCTTTGAGAGAGAAATTCCCGGATTGCTGTAGGTTTATAAAACGGGTATTCCGGGGAGCTCATCGCTTCCAATAAACTGCCAGCCGGGGCCGATTCCAAGCTGTTTTCTGAGTCGATTCCATTCTCTTGGATCTTCCGGAATGCCGAACCTGGACACTAACAAGATGACTCCAAAATCTTTTTTAGTCCTTGTATTCAATTCGATTAAAGAATCTTTTCCAACTTCGAATCGGATCATTTTTTTCGAGGGAATGGAAAGCGAGAATTCTTTTTGCTTTGGTACAAGGATCCAATTTTCTAAACTCGCGACCTTTGGGATTTCTTTTCCTCCATATTTTAGGTGGAGATCATTTCTTCTTTTTAAACATTCGGAGATCCATTGCAGACAGGATTCATGTTCTATATAGATCTCTCTTATGTTCAGATGTTCTCCGCAAAATAGCTCAGGATCTTTTCCGAAAGACTTGTAGAATAGTTTAGAACTGTATTTGCATTTGCCTAGCAATGCGAGCTTCTTCTCTTCTTGCAAAACTAAACTAAATTTGTCTCCGAAGAAGACCGGCGGAATTTTAATCCAATGGGAAGATCTTGCGAGTAGCAATTGAAAGAAGATGCAGAATAAAAATCCTAAGATCCAAACTTTTCTTCGGAGAAATTTGAAAATCCTGCCTCTATCGACATGAGACTTTGTTTCTAAGAATGCCTCGCTCTCTAACAAATCAAGTCTCAGATCTAAATTGTGACCTTCTTCTTCTTTGGGAGCTCCCATCCATTTCCATAAAAACAAGAAGAGTAAGAATATTACCCAGATCACTAAAGCAAAGAATTTCGTATTTCCTCGATACGTGCGAACTAGACTCCAATCGAGTTCACTCCAAAGCAGAGTAGTTCTTTCTAAAAATTCCAATAAGGAGAGGACGATCAACCAGATCGGCTTTGCGATCCATGTGAATGAGCAGGCTTGGAGTAATAATGAAAAATATAATAGAGGCAATAAGATCCCGCAGATGGGAACTAAGATCAGATTTAATCCTAAGGATCCGAAGCTATAAGATCCGAAATAATAAACTAAACTGGGAAGGGTCCCTAAGCCTGCGGCAGTGCTGACAGAAAGATTCTCTCTCCAAAAGCTCGCGATCCTGTTTAAGATTGTTTTCTCTTCGGAGACTTTAGGTAAGCAATTCTTTAAACTAGGAAGCAAAAGAAGAATGCCTGCAACCGCGCCGAAGGAAAGTAAAAAGGAAACTCCAAAAGATCGGATAGGATCCCATAGATATAAAATTCCCGCGGAAGAAATCAGTAGATCTGCAGGCCTGGATTTTCTGAATACCAAGGATTGTGCTAAGATCCAAGTGGAAAATACCCAGGCTCTTGCAAGAGAGATCGGAAATCCAAGGATTGCTAGATAAAGAAATCCTAATAGAATCGGAAGGACCCTGGGCAGAGAGTAGCCTAAGAATGGAATCCTTTTAAAAATGGAGAACAAACATCCTATCAGTATTCCGAGATGCAAGCCGGAGGCGGCGAATAGATGTAGGATTCCGCCTTCTTTAGCACTCTTTTTGAAATCCCTGTTTAGATTTTTTGCATCTCCCAAAACTAATCCCAAGGAAATTTCTCTCGCGTCGTCTTTGACATTCGCTTCGTCGAGTAAGATTTCTATTTTGGATTGGAAGTCTTTTTTCCAAAATTGGGATTCTGACAAGAAAGGTGCAGAACGTCTTGTGTATCCGCAAATGGCTAGCAATAGAAAGAATAATACTCCCCAGGAAAGCGAGAGTATTTTTCTGTTTCTTCTTTCTTGAAGAGAGGAGAATATTATAATTACCGCATGTATTGAAGACCAGATCAGGGTCAGGTCCGGATAGAATCTTTCGAAAAAACAACCGGACAAGACACCGAACAGAAAATAGGAAAATAAGGAAGAAGGGATGCAGTCCCTATAATGTTTTTCTAAGGATAGGCCCATGTTTGGACCTGTATTGAATGAAAGGAGTCGCTCGCGGAATTTCTATTCCGCGAATCTTAAATGGAGTTGGATTTAAACTCGGGAGATCCCTATTCCCAATCTAGACCGGACCCGATCCAGGATCTGAGAAGAAGTGGCTCTTGCTTTCTCGGAGCCTTTCTTCATTACGGAACGAACGTATGCAGGATCTGCGGCTATTCTTTCTCTTTCTTTGCGGTAAGGGCCGAAATAATCCAAGATATTTTCTAAGAGAGCTTTTTTCAAGTCCCCGTAACCCGTTCCAGGAGTAGAGAATCTTGTTTGAAGTTTTTTCTTATCTTCTGCGTCCAAGAAAAGAGAATGGATGGCATATATTACGCTTTTCTCATGATCTTTTGCCTCATCTACGCCAGCGGAATCTGTCACGATCCCCATTACGGATTTTTTAAGCTTCTTCTCATCATCAAAGAAATTGATCGTGTTTCCGTATGATTTGGACATCTTCGCTCCGTCTACTCCGGGCACGATAGCGGTCTCTTCGTCTATCTCGGGCTCAGGTAGTTTGAATGTATCTCCGTATTGCGCATTGAAACGTTCAGCGATGTCTCTTGTATATTCAAGATGCTGCTTTTGGTCTTTTCCAACAGGAACTCGATCGCTATCAAATGCTAGAATATCCGCGGCCATTAGCACCGGATAAAAGAAAAGCCCTCCACTCGGAGTAATTCCCTTTGCGACCTTATCCTTATATGAATGAGCCAATTCCAACTTAGGAACCGTGATGGACATGCTCAGATACCAGGTAAGCTCCGTAACTTCCGGAACCTCTGATTGGATCCAAAAAGAACATTTGTCCGGGTCTATTCCCAACGCCAAGAAATCACAGACTGCATCGTATGTGTTCTCGGTTTGGTTCTTGGCAGAAGTAAACGTAGTCAACGCATGCATATCTGCTACGAAGCAAAATAGATCTACGTTGTTTTGATATTCGACTAACTTGCGTATAACGGAGAAGTAATTTCCTAAATGCAATTTACCAGAAGGTTGAACCCCGGTTAATATCCTCATTGTACCTCCGAGGAATTCATTCTGCTTTGCGGATCATCGAAAGTCTTACCCGATAAACGCTCATACTCTGTTCTTAATGCAACGAGTTCCGCATCTATTTTTCTATGTGCGGTAAGTTTGTTTACGGTGAATTTATCCTTATAAATTACCGCATAATTGAATAATAACTGGGCCATGTCCACGAACACATACTCGAGAGTCTTTCCGTTCAGACGATTTCCGGAAACCATGGTGGAATCATAATAAGGTATAAATCTATGGAGGACCTTGACCTCTTCTATGACCTTTTCTTTCGAAGCCAACACTCTTTCGTTCAATTGACCTTTAGCTTCGTAGTCTTTAGCTAATAGATGGTTTTCGACAAGAACGTTGATCTTCTCCGCGAACTTGCCCATAAATGCAGAAGCCTCAGTGAGAAGCCTGAGCAAGTTTACCGTAATCTGATCTTCTACAGCATTTCCGCCGGTAGTGTTCTGATTGAAGTTACTGAACGTGTATTGAAAGCTCGGATACTTTTTGTTAAAAGCGTCCAACTGACGGAGAAGATTATTGATCTCCTCGATCTCAGTCTTGAATAGGCCGGGTTGTGTTACAAGAACATCTCTGTTGTGGTTCTTTGTCCCGATCTTGACAGTACCTTCTAAGATAGGAGTATAACAAGATTGAAAATCGCGCAGAAGGATATGGATCAGCTTATGAGGCATTCCCTTGTACGAAGATTTGAAAGCCGCAGAGTTCATGTTCTCCGGCATGTGATGTGCGAAATAATCATCCACAACGCCGTTCAAGAAATCGAAAGAGATTTTTCCGTTCTCATCTATCTTGAAGTAACGTTGTCTGAGTCCGTGTAATTCTTCTTTCTTGTTTGTCCTGGTCTGGATATCGTCGGACAATTTGATAAGAGTGGTATCCACTTCTTTTGTGATATCCGGAGCTCCTTGGAACTTGGTCTCGTTGATTGGAGGGACATTCAAAGAATCCAGGATCTCATCCCAAGTAATCACTTTCTTATTAGAAACCACATAGAAGGCACGGATCGCATCCGTTAATTTAGGTCTTCCGTTTTCGAGGTTCAGTCCGTAGTTGAGCCCTGAAATGATGGAAGGAAGTTTCGTGGATAATTTCTCATCCTTCTTCACAAGCTCCGGAACATTTCCTAAGATAATCTCTCGAGCATCGTTTCTAGAAAGATGACGAGCGTAGTACATCTGCATCTTTAAGGAACGATTTAGGAAAATCTCGGGAGAGATCTCGTCGATAAAGAGAGAGTCCAACGAGATGAAATTATTGAAGAACTTATTAAAATTTAGAACAACATTATATACTAAAGGTCTCCAGTGTCTCCAGCCTTGGCTCTCTGCTAAGCGAAGTGCTTGCAGAGTGGAGATGATCTGATCTTCCTTAAGAGCCTTGAATATCCTTTCGACAGAAGGAGCGATCTTGGAATTTCTTCCTAAGAAACCTACCTCGACAGTTCCGGTTTCTTTCGCGAATTTCGTGATGTTCGCATTTCCACCGAACAGGTTTGCTAAGAATCCTAGTCCTGGTCCGGAAACATCCGTTTGTCTCTTAACAGGTTTAGGAGGAGTCTTTGCAGAAGAAGTGCCGCTAGACCGAGAAGACTTTTCGTCTTCTTCTGCTTTTTTGCTGCTATTCTCTTCTCTCTTTTTTTGCTCGAATTCCTCATCGACCTTTTTCATCAGATCGATCCGGATAAAGATATCGTTGGATTTTTGTATGACTTCGTCTATCTGCTGTTGGTGTTCCGCAGAGCGAGACTTGCGATAAAGATCCGCAAAGGTCTTATGGGCGTCTGTACGTGAATTTGACAAGACTCACTCCCTTTCGTTTAGAGGGTTCTCCACAATTTGTGCGTTAGAAGGAGCCCCGAAATTGAAAAGAGATGCAGAGAGACCAACATTCGTTTGCACGCCGGAAAAACTTACGGAGGTATATTCCCCACTTCCCTTATTTTTCATTCTGAGAGTTCTGGGAGTATTATCGGGTCCCAATGTGACCACGATTTCCTCGTACGTCCGGTTATTTGATTTTAGACGGATAGAACCGCCAACAGGCGTCACTTCTTCGTAACCGGAAAGTAGCCCTGCCATTCCTCCGGTAAGACCTTTTACGTCCTGTTTGCCTACAATCCCTCTTGCGGGGGAATAAAACCAAAGATATCTTCCGTTGGATGCGATCACTCTTCCGTCGGAAAATTTAACGTGGATCTGATTGGGTTTTTTATAAGAAAGGGTTCCGGTCAGCTCGTTATTGATGGTGATGCTGGCCCGAAAACTGCTGATCTCATTCATCTTTCCGATGACTGAATTGAGCCGATCTTTGCCCGGATCGGATAAAATAGAAGTGCCGCAGACCAATAGAACTGCGGCACCCATAAAGGATAAGATACCCTTAGATGAAGCCATAATCGTTCCTACTATGGCTTCATTAGACGAAATTATCCAAGTACTTTTTTAAACTCGTCGGTAAGAGCTGGCACGACTTCAAAAAGATCTCCCACGACTCCGTAGGTAGCAACTTTGAAGATCGGAGCGTCTCCGTCTTTGTTTATTGCAACAATGTACTTAGAAGAGCCCATTCCGGCCAAGTGCTGGATCGCGCCGGAGATTCCGCAAGCGATGTAGCAGTTCGGGGAAACGGTTTTTCCAGTCTGACCAACTTGGTGGCTGTGAGGGATCCATCCTGCGTCAACTGCCGCACGGGAAGCTCCAAGAGCCGCGCCAAGAATGTCCGCCAATGCTTGGAGAACAGGCCAGTTTTCAGGTCCTTTGATACCGCGTCCGCCGGATACGATAATGGAAGCCTCGGCTAATTGAACCTTGTTTCCACCGCTCAGGTCAGAAGATACGATCTTAACTTTTGCGTCGCCAGCAGCAGGGCTTGCAGCTTCAACTGCGCCTGCTCCCGCTTTCTGAACTACTTCTTGAGAGTTCGGACGAACGGTGAAGATTGCAACAGGGCTTGTAACTTTGAAGTTACCGTATGCTTTTCCGGAGTAGATCGGCTTCTTAGCTACGACTTTTCCTCCGTCTACGGAAAGACCGACTACGTCGGCTATGATTCCAGCGCCTGCTTTAACAGCGACTCTTGGAGAATAATCTTTTCCTTGAGAAGTGTGAGGAAGAAGAACCACAGATGGATTCTTGTCCTTGATCACTCCAGCAACCAGATTTGCCCAAGTCTCAGCGTTGAAGTCACCAGCGTTAACGGTAACTACGCTGTCTGCGCCTACTGCTCCTAGGTCTCCTGCGAATTTTTCAACTCCGGATCCGATCAAAAGAGCGGTAACTTTTCCTCCGAGAGCGTCTGCGATTTTGCGGCCCGCGGAAGTGATTTCTTTGGAGATCTTTTTGAGTTCTCCGTTTTTGAGTTCGC
Source organism: Leptospira semungkisensis (assembly GCF_004770055.1). NCBI lineage: Bacteria > Pseudomonadati > Spirochaetota > Leptospiria > Leptospirales > Leptospiraceae > Leptospira > Leptospira semungkisensis. Next base: position 1,065,995 of record NZ_RQEP01000005.1, read on the forward strand.
CTACGATTAATACGTTGCTCACGGGTGTTCTCCTTAGATAACCTTAGCTTCTTCGCGAAGAGCTTTAACGAGTTGCTCTGCGAAACCTTTTGCGTCAGCCGCTTCCAGTTTACGACCAGGAATACGTGGTGGAGGTGGCTCCAATCCAACGACTTCGATCTTGCTGGTAGGGTTGCCTAGGTCGGCAGGAGTTTTGGTTTCGATAGGCTTCTTCTTAGCAGCCATCAAACCTTTTAGGTTAGGATAACGAGGTTCGTTTAATCCTTTTTGAGCGGTGATTGCAACAGGTAGGCTGGTCTCAACAACTTGAGTTCCACCTTCTACTTCTTTAGTAGATTTTACTGCTGTTCCGCTGATCTCTAAACTAACTGCGAAAGCGATATGAGCTATACCAAGAGCCTCGGCAACTTGAACAACTACTTGAGAGCTGTCGCTGTCGATGGATTGGCGTCCGCCGATGATAACGTCTGCGTTTTCTGATTTTGCGAAGTTAGCGATCAATTCCGATGTCAGAGTCGTATCGAATGGAACGTAGTTGTCCACTTTGATCTGAACGGCACGGTCCGCTCCCATAGCATAAGCTTGGCGTAAAGACTCTTGCACGCGATCCGGTCCGAGAGATACTGCAATGACCTCTCCTCCGTTTTTCTCACGTAATCTAAGTCCTTCTTCAATTGCGAATTCGTCGTACGGAGAGATAATCCATTTAATTCCGGCTTCGTTGATGGACTTGTCCCCGACTTTGATATTCGTTTCGGTGTCAGGCACCTGTTTCACTAAAACGATGATCTTCATGAACCTGGGTTCTCCAATAAAATAGGGCTATAAACACGAAATTTCTGAAAAGCTTGAATGCAAACTACTTTTTTGGCCGCATTTCGGGAAATCTCCCTTATCGAAACAGAATGAGTGTTCTACTCCAGAAATAGATCCAAACTAATCCTAAGATGATCACTACTACGTTCGCATCCGATTTTAAGAAGATAGTAAGCCCCCAAAAAAACGGTAAGAGAAAGAAAGAAGCTATAAAAAGAAACCAGATCCATGATCTTTTTTGTAAGGGAGAAGCGATCGATCCTTCAATTGCCCCCCTGATCCCATCCAAGTCCTTAGAGGAAGTCCTAATATTGCGGATGCCAAGAAGCAAACTTAAGAGGCAAATCAAAGTTAATACGACAGAATACAGCATGATGAAATAATAGTTTGCCTTGATGATCTGTCCACTCGGATTCAGTTCAGCGGATCTTAGAGAGAGTTACAAACTTTAACTTGGACCCACTCTGTTTCTTGCGATGAAAACGGATCTGTATCTGGTCGATTTGATCTTCATCCAAAACAAACTCGGCATATCTGTTTTGATCGTCTCCTTTTCCTGCGGTTTCCTGAAGAAGTACCCGAGCTCCCTTATCTCCAGCGACCACGCTGAATGCGGATTGAGACAAAAATTCTCCCGAAAGCTCCAATCTATATTCACCCTTTGCATTCTCAGAGATATGCTTGTCGTAACCGATCACTTCGTCCCATCCGGAGAAGCGACTCTTCGTAGTAGATTTAGAGATTCGAATGGAATAAGAAGGTTTGGAGACTGGGATCTCATCCTTTTGGATCTTTGGAAAAGAAGTATTTTTCTCGATCCTATACACTTGCAGTCTAGAAGATCTTTCTAACAACATGTCCGGATAACGATTGATGCTCTCTATAGGAAAATTACCGGAGAGATTGATCTCTTCTACTTTTTGAAAAGAAAATCCAGGGCTTTGTAAATTCGGATCCTCTTCGATTAGGTAGATATCTCTGCCTGTTTCTAAAAGTTTCGTTGCCTTGGATAGGAAGAGATTTGTGTTCGAGATCAGATAGGTTTCTCTTTCTTCCAAATATCTGAGCGGGCTTGCAATATCCTGTCTTTTAGTAAAATATAATGCGTTTTCTTTGGGTAAGGAAGAGCCTAATCTCCCATATTCTTTTGCATAACCGGAAAGCATTCTTTCCGAAAAGATCAAGGAATCATGAAAATAGAGATTGTATATATTGCTCGAGATTACAGCAACTAGTAGAGCATTCTTCCAGAACTGTGTAGGCATCGGGAAAGTGTTCAGTCCTACAATCCCCATGATGATCGCAAACGGAACCGGGAATAACATCCATCTTCTGGAGGCCCAAAAATGATCCGGATGAATGCTTGGTTCATATAGATATACGATCAAAAGAAAGAATCCTATAAATACGAAGAAGAGAGAGCTCAAATACCTTCTGCGAAAGAGTAAGGTATCGAATCCTTTTACTGCGAATAGAACTAGAATTGTAGGAACATAGAATAAGAAGCATAGAAAGGAATTCTTTTGAAACAGAAGAGCTTGGGAGATATTCTCCGTGATCCCGAGTTTGGGCCGAACAAAGTATGCAAATCCGATCAACCCAAACAAGAACGCTGCTAACAAGATACGAAGAGGATTTCTTTGTGACAGAGCGAATCTTCTTGGTAGATCCAAGATCTTAGTTCCAACAGAAGAACGAGAAAATGCGTATAAGATCCCAGTTCCTACTAAAGAAAGAATACAAAGAAATACTAGTTTAGAAAGAGGACCTCTTTCCCAAAGATCGATCAAATATGGTCTGGAATAAAAGTATCCGTAAAGGATCCCGAGTCCGGAAAGTAGAGAGAATCCGAATAGAAATGAAATTGCAGTGATCGCGTATCTTCTACTCACAAATAACAGATAGCAAACAAGAAAGCAGATTGCAGGCAGATAGATCAGGCTGTCGATCCGATTGAAGCCGCTAACGCCCAAGATCGCTCCTGCGAATATCATTCTAGAGAAAGCTCTTTTTTCGAAACTGGATTGGGCCAGATAGATCGCGAAGATCAAAAGAAATTGCCCTAGAGGTTCGGAGAGAGTGGTCCTAAGATTCCAGATCTGAGCGGTGTTCAAGGAACCGAAAAATACTGCTAAGATTGCTCCTCTCGGACCCACGATCTTCTTTGTATGAAGAAAAACAAAAAATAAGAATAAGATGCCAAAGACACCGTTGATTCGAAAGGCTCCTTCTATTCCGAAAAGATCGAGTGCGATTGCCAAGAAGGAGGGATACAAAGGATAGAATCTAGGAGAGAGGCTAGCGTCTATTTCCGGAAGAGACTTGTCTGCTTCGATGGCGGGATAACCGAGAACGATCGCTTTCTCTAAAATAGGAGAGAGTTCTTTGTAACGGGGATCTGAAAATTCGAAGCTTCCCGTTTTTTGGATCTGACTCCCGAATATTAAGTAAACTCCTTGGTCCCGATCTCCCTTAATGTATTCAGTCGGAAAGAAGAAGTATAGAATAGAACTAGAAAGAATTAAGATCCAAAATGCGATCTTATGAAAAGGCTTTAGTTTCGGATCCTTCCCCACTAAAGGAGAAAGCCTTAAATTCTTTTTCGAAACAAGAAGATATCCCGCAATAGCATAACAAAATATTAAAATAATATAAACTACATACAATAGTTTGTAGATTCCGAGGAGAACCAAGAGAAAGGAAACTGTTCCGCATGCGAGAACGGTTAGAGCGATCGAGATACTATTTCTTTCCAAGGATAATAGATATCCTTTGTGAAAAAGAAAAACGGAGATCAGGTAGGCGAGCGCGAGCGCGGATAAAAAGAAAAATAATGCCAAGTCGGTTCCTTCTACAATTTGAATCGAATTTGGAGCCAGGTTCGAAAGAAAGTTTGGACTCCGATCCGATCCGGTCAAGAATTAAAGAATCATGCAACGAACATGGTTTGTTACCGCGAAGAATATAAAAAGGAAAGACCAAAGAAAGAAAAGGAGGTAAAATTTGACCCGGAACTAGGTTGCTTTTTTCGACTCATTAAAAACATTTAAGCTGTTATATAGTTAGAGGCTCAGAATGAAGGGAATCCAAGAGAGAAAGATCGATTTATACAATCCTACAGAGGATCATCTTGCGTTACGAGAGAACGTAAGTGCGTTCGCAAAACAGAATTTGGACTTACAAGCCAAGGATCACGACGACGAGGAAATCTTTAATAGAGAGTTATTCCGTCGTTTGGGAGCCGAACTAGGGATCTTCGGAGTTACAGTTCCTCAAGAAGACGGGGGAATGGGATTGGATCCTGTTGCCAGCGTGATCATTCACGAGGAATTTTCGGCATACGATCCCGGATTTACTCTCTCTTATCTCGCTCACGAAGTTCTATTCGTAAACAATTTCTATAACAGCGGGAATCCTTCGCAAAGAGCAAAGTATTTACCCAAAGTGCTGTCCGGCGAATGGATCGGTGGAATGGGAATGACAGAGCCTGGAGCAGGTACTGACGTTTTGGGAATGGGAAGTGTCGCGATCAAAAAGGGAGATAAATATGTTCTGAATGGTCGCAAACAATTCATCACCAACGGAATCGTAGGACAGGTTTTTCTAATATACGCAAAGACTCATAAGGACTCCAGAAGGACAACTTCCTTTATCGTAGAGAGTAGTTATCCCGGCTTCAGCTTCGGCAAGAAGGAAGAGAAGATGGGAATGAGATCTTCTCCTACGACTCAACTTGTATTCGAGAATGTGGAGATACCCGCAGAGAACCTGATCGGAAGCGAGGATGGTGCTCTAACTCACATGATGAGAAACCTGGAGATAGAAAGAGTTACCTTGGCGGCTCAATCTTTGGGAATTGCAAAGCGTTGCGTTGACGTTATGTGTGAATACTCCATTCTTCATAGAGAAGCATTCGATAAGAAGCTGATCGAGTTCGGTCAGATCCAAAGACTTTTGGCAGAATCATACGCAGATTATCAAGCAGCAAGAGCTCTTGTATATGATGTAGCTTCTAAGATCCATCCAGAGAATAGAAACTCTCTTGGTGCTGCTTCTGCTAAACTTGTAGCGACTCAAATGGCCGAAAGAGTTTCAAGAAACGCAATACAGGTATTAGGTGGATACGGATATTGTAGAGAATATCCTGTAGAGAGACTGCATAGAGATGCCATCCTTCTTTCTATTGGTGGAGGGACCAACGAGGCGATGCAGAAGAATATAGCTGCCGACTTGAAGAAAATCTACGCAAGCTCTACCCCGTAAAGTTCTTCCCGTATAAGGCCCACTCTGTAAGTTCTGTTTCAAAGGGCTTTTTCCCGGAAGCACTTAAGAGATACACGGGAAATTCATACAAGAAGAAAGAACAGAGTGGTCGCTTTACAAAAGATTCGAAAAGAAAGAACGATTTCAAGGATAGCTGTCTTATTATTAGGCTCCGTAATTTATCTACAATCCTGCTCTAGTTTGCCCAGCGCGGACGGTTCTTCTCGCAGAAGAGGGTCCATTGATGCCGAGGATCTGATATTAAAGCAAACGGATGCTCCTCCTGCAGACCGTCACCTTCATGCGGAACATTATCCTGCTTCTAATGAGAGAAGGCTAGATCTATTCAAATCCAGAGTAGAAGGCTTAGGCGGAGGCTATGTGGGAGTGGGTACGGATCAGAATCTTACCTTAATCGCATGGGCAAAAAGCGACTACGCCTATCTTTCCGATTTCGATCCAGTAACAGTCTCTATTAACCGAATCCATTTATACTTTTTAGAATTGGCTCCTAACTATGCTGAATTTGCAAAGCTCTGGGATCCTAAGAATAAAAAAGAAACTCTCTTGGTCTTGGAAAAGAAATTCTCCACCGATCCTGAATACCAAGTGATCTTGAAATCCTATGAAATCGCTCTTCGTAAGGGAGGAGTGGCTCAGAGATTGGGAGATTTGCCAAAGATTTCCAAGGTATATCCTGCCTTTACATCTTTCCACAATGATACTAAGGACTATGAATTCCTTAGAAACATGGTATTGGAAGGTAGGATCTTGGCCGTAGATGGAAATCTTTTAGGGGACAAAACCTTGCATTCCGTTTCCGAAAAAGCAAAGGAATTGGGGATCCCTGTCCGCATTCTATACACTTCCAATGCTGAGGAATACTTTAGATATCCGGATGGAATGAAGAGTAATTTTCTGAATTTATACGGTGATTCCAGGAGTATCGTAGTCAGGACTCTTACTAAGGGAGCAAAGATCTACGGATTTCCTGACGGAGAAATGTTCCCTAAAGAATTTCCTTTTCACTATAATGTGCAATCATTAGATAATTTTAAAGTATGGCTGACTAAGTTAAATCCTGTATATACTACTTTGATCCTGAAGGCTCGCACTCCAGGAGTAAAAGGATTTTCGACGATAGAGGCTCTACCAACCGAAACAAGCAAGCCGAATGAGGCTACTGCTGCGGCAAATCAAAAGCCCGCAAATAAACAGTAAAAGTCGGCCGACAAAAAGATCCAAACAAAGAAAGCAAAGTCCGAAATGAGAGATCCATTTTATAAAAATATAAAATTCCAAAAAATGATCCTTTGTTTCGGAATGCTTCTTCTTTCCGTTCCTTGTTCTCCTCAGAATATCCGATTTAGTTCTCCGAGCGAACCGGTGCGAATCGTGGCGGTGGGGGACATCATGTCCCACCAGACCCAGATTGATTCTGCTTATAGTAAAGACTGTGATTGCTGGGACTTTTCCGGAGTATTTGATGAAGTTGCTTCTATGATCTCTGAGGCGGATCTTGCCGTTGGAAATTTGGAAACCACTTTGCCTGGAGACCCGAAGATGTATTCAGGTTATCCTCAGTTTGGAGCGCCGGATTCCTTAGCAAAAGCGATAAAAGATATAGGCTTCGATGTTCTTTCGACCGCAAACAATCATTCTTGCGATAAAGGAAAGATCGGAGTAGTTCGCACTCTTTCCGTTCTGGACCAGCTCGGCCTAAAACATTTGGGCACCTACAAGGACCAGGACGAATATTCAAAAAATAGAATATTAAAGGTTTCGGTCGGAGATCTTTCCTTGGTTTTCTTGGATTATACGTACGGAACCAACGGTCTGGAAATTCCTGCGGGAACTGTGATCAATTTGATCGATAAGGATTTGATTGCCTCGGACATAGCACTTGCTAAGAAATCCAAGCCCGATGCAATCATTGTGATGTATCACTATGGTACGGAATATCTGCATGAGCCCGATCCGTTCCAAGTGGAGATGGTCGACTTTGCATTTCAGTCCGGAGCGGATATAGTTCTCGGAGGACATCCTCATACTCTGCAAAGATTCGGAAAGAAGACTTTAAAAGATAAATTCGGAATAGAGAAGGAGAGATTCTTCATTTATTCCTTGGGAAATTTCATCTCGGGCCAGGATAGAAGACACGTGGATGGAGGGATTATTCTCAAGTTCTCTCTTTCTAAAGATGGAGATAGATTAAATATCTCTGATATAGGTTACGAACCTCTTTGGGTTTATATTGACCGAAGCGGATCTAAATCCAAGTTTCGACTTCTTCCTGTGAAAAAGTATCTGAACAACGACCAGGAAAGAAAGCTTCCTGAGGCATCCTTCCAAAGAATGAAACAGTTCTATAAAGATACTGTAGAAGTTTTAGGTCCAATTAAATAGACAAGAGTCGGTGAAGGGGAGCAACCGCGAACCCAAGGTGGCCCGGTCCCACTAAGCAATAGTTGCCCAAATTTTTATTTCTGTTTGCCATTAAATAGTTCACTTTTAAAGTATTTTCTGTCTAAGAGTCGAGGAGCTTATGAATCAGTTATATACGAAACATTTACTTGGAAAGAATTGGCTAAAAAATCGAGTCGTGATGAGTCCGATGACCAGATCGAGAGCCATCGGAAATATTCCGAATGATCTTATGGCGGAATATTATGCGCAGAGGGCAGGTGCCGGTCTGATCGTTACGGAAGGAACTTCTCCTTCGCCTAACGGATTGGGTTATGCGCGCATTCCAGGAGTTTTTTCTCAAGAACAAGTCCAAGGTTGGAAGAAGGTGACTGACGCAGTTCACAAGAACGATGGACGTATCTTTGTGCAGATCATGCATACCGGACGTGTGGGAACTACTATCAATCTTCCCAAAGGAGCTGAAGTGCTGGCTCCTTCTGCAATCGAGATGAAAGGAACGATTTGGACGGATGCAGAAGGCAGTCAACCTCATACCACTCCTAAGGAAATGTCTAAGGAAGATATCAAGAAGACTGTTCAAGAGTATGCGAACGCTGCTAAGCTTGCGACCGAAGCAGGTTTTGACGGTGTGGAATTACACGGAGCGAACGGTTATCTGATCGATCAGTTTATCAATCCTACTTCTAATCAAAGAACAGACGAATACGGCGGAAGTCCAAGCAATCGAAATCGATTCGCTTTGGAAGTTGCAAAAGCTGTAGTAGAAGCGATCGGGCCGGACAAGGTGGCGATCCGAATTTCTCCTTATGGCGTGTTCAATGATTTAGGGATTTTTGATGAGATCAAAGAACAATACACCGAACTTGCTTCTTCTTTAGGTAAGCTTGGTTTGGTTTATATTCATATTGTGGATCATTCTTCGATGGGAGCTCCGAAACCGGAAGCTTCGACTATCGAATCCATCCGTAAAGCGTACAAGGCTGGCAACGCGAATGGTACCTTTATTCTCTCAGGTGGTTATGATCCGGAGAGAGCTCATAAGGACCTGAGTTCAGGTGACGCAGATCTGATCGCTTTCGGCAAAAGTTTTATTTCTAATCCGGATCTAGTGACAAGATTAGAGAAGGGACTTGCTCTTGCGGAACCGGATGCTTCTACCTTTTATACTCCTGGAGAAAAGGGATATACCGACTATCCGGTAGCTTCGCTTTCTGGAGTTTAAGAACGATTTCCATCCGCATGGATTGCAAGTGGAGTAAAACGAATTTTCGTTTGCGTAGATAGCAAATGGAGAAAAATCAAAAGGCCGGGTGAAAATCCGGCCTTTCTTTTTAAATATCAATTTTTTATAATATATCTTCGGTTTGAAATCTATTCTTCGGCAGAATTAGCAGGCGTCTCCGGCTCCTCTAAGAAGTAGCTGTAGAGTTCCGTTTCTCAATTCATAGAGAGAATGTATGGAGGAATCGTATCCAATATCTGTGAATAATAGAATGGGAGTTGGATCTTCTTCTCTAAAGATGACTCCGATCAAATGATAGGAACCGCCGTAAAATCCCAATTCCTCAGTCAGTTTTTCGGATTTTTCATAGGAGACTAGGATGCGATCCGCACCGGATTTTCTCCCGAGTAGATATAAGTATCTTCTCTCCGCACCTTTGGAATGATAAGCGATTCTTCCGGAGATAAATGTCTCTTTCTTAGATGTCTTGAACAAATAGACTTCTTCGATAGTAGAATGAAGCCATTCTGTTTCTGGATATCCTTTAGCCTTCCAGATCGTTTCGGCTAAATTCTTAAAGAGAGTATAATCGGTATCTGTCTTTGCTAGTTCTTGCAGATGAACGGATTGTAAAGAGAGATCGGGGGAATATACGAGCCAATCCTTCTTTGCAGTGATTGGTACCGAAGGTTTTACTTTCAATGCGGGGAATTCTTGGCAACCGTATGTGGTCGATGCGGAAGCAGTAAAGGAAGGACCCTTTTCTCCTTCTAACAGTGCGACAGAAGGAAGTGCAGAATTCACTCCGCTTCGGAACTTATAATCGAATTCGTATTCGTCTTTGGCTTCCTGCCAACCGTTCTTGCTGAAGAATGCAAGAGGCACAAAGATTGGAAGATCTTTTGGATCGTATCCGGACCAGACAAAGCCGATGAGTTTGTATTCATCCAATGTATCCGGCGGAGTGAGTCCCAAATACTTTCTGGAAACGAAACCTACTTTGCCATCCTCAGTCTTGATCTTGGTCCACTCTGTCGTATTACTTGCGTTATCCGTTTGGATACGGACTCGATTTCCCCTATTTAGGGTAAAGACCACTTTTCCTGTTTCCGGTGTTTCTCGAACATTCAGAACTCCGGAGGTGATCAGCACATAGTGATAAGGGTCCGAGGGTTGTCCCTGGATCGAACCATAAACATAGATTAATAAGAGTAATGCGAGCAGCCTAAGTTTGGAAAGCATTGCTTACCAAAGAATCATGCTCAAGTTGCGACTCGCAAGCTTTTTTATTAAGCGAAAAGATTATAAGACTCTCTGACCCGACATGCGGGGAGCTTTAGAAATGTGGAATGTAAGTCCCCGATCAGTCTTGGATCAGTCTTTCTATTGTTTTCTCAGATAGCTGTTTCATACGAATATCTTTGGTGGAAAGATCTTCGATGGATTTCCGGAAGTTGTCCGGACTCTTCAGCATTCCGACAGATAGCACGTTTTCGGATTCTACTTCGAATTTACGGATAGAATCCATGATTTGGTCCTTCTTCACTTGGACCTGTGCACGTACCTGTTCTAAGTCTTGTTTCGGATTTTCTACTAATTCGCGAAACAGAGGAGTGTCGCCAAAAAGAATATTGATTAGATCATCTTTTGGTACATTCCCTTCGCTCAGGACTCCGAGTTTCATTTGTTCCTTGGAAAGTTCTTCCTGAAGATTCGCCAAAGTCTCTTGGACTTTGAGGTATCTAGAAGTCAAACCGCTAGAAAACTCGGTTTTGTCGGTCGCATTCTGGGCTTCTGAGGGTACTCCCGTTCTTCCAGGAACGGAAGATCTCTTTTCGCGGAGAAGTTTCTCGGCTGAGGAGACTAGATTCGTTAGTTGAACGTCCATGTTCTTTACCCTCCTTTCGGTGTATCCGGCGACTGCTCGGAAAATCGGTCGATAAGTCCGATTCTTCTTTTTTCAGAGCCTTTATGTCGCATCTAAACGGTTACTCCGCAGGTATATCTGTACTAAGTATCGGAAAAACTCTCGAGGACCAATGAATTTTTTTTGCCTGGCCTCGGTTTTTGTAAAAAAAATTCCGAAATATTCAGGATGGCCTAAAGCCGGCAATCTTCCGATCCGAACCGGTTTGGGGTCTGAACGAACCCTTGACTAAATTTCGGCGATCTTGAATATGAAAAAAATTATTACCTGGAAGGAATGTCTTCGGAAGGGGAAGGAACATTTCAGTTTACGGAGTTTGAAGATGACAAAACAATCTTTCGGCGTGAAAGCCGTTGCGATCCTTATTTTTCTTACGAGCCTTTTCTCTACCGAGATCTTTGCAGAAGAGGACGCTCAATTTATCCAACCGGACGATTTCTTCGTTACTAGAGAAGATTTTACGGATCAAACGTACATTAACGTGTTTCTTGCGAAAGAGATCACTGCTGCTTCTGTGACTAAGACCAAGGGAGAAGGGGAATTCCTACAAGTTACGAACGGTAAGAAGTTCTGGACCAAGTATTTTTATCTCACTCGCCTAGCTACCGAAAAGGATCTTAAATTAGGAATGAACGTGATCATGTTCGATATGGGCACCGATGACGGATACCGCTCTCCTGAGACTAAGGATGAAGCTAGAACAGGAAGCTGGTTCATGGCGAGAGTCACGGATCTTTCGGATCTGTTCAAGGGAATGATCACTGTTTCCGGCGGTTACAAGATCCAGTTGAGTAACGTTAGGGTCATTCTTCCAAAAGCTACCGTAACTCCTAAAGGCGCAAAATAAGATATTTTCTGATTGCGGTCTTAAAAAGAAAAGCCTCCATTCGGAGGCTTTTTTATATTCTAAAAATTTAAAGCTTCATTCTCTTATAAACAATATAGAGAACAGAGAGAAAGATTGCAGGTGTGATCCAGGTAGCGAGCCAAGCGGGAATGAGTCCGTTTTCTCCCACTGATTTGAAGGAAGGGTTCATGATCAGATATACAAGCGCGACTATGATACTGACTCCTAAGGAAGCGACCACCGCCATTCTTTTGGTAAAATATCCGCTCACGCAACCTACTAAGGTAACCACTACAATAAAGAAAGGATTCGCAAAGAGGGAATGTTTTGCGATATCCACATCTCCGTAAGAAAGTCCTTTTTTTAATCTGCTTTCTTTTTCTTCCAAGAGCTCGAATAGATTCATCTCCTCGACGGAGCCTTTGGGTTTTTTGAAGTATTCTGGCTTTTCTGGAAGATAGTATTCCTTCTCCGTATACTTCTTTACGTAAGTAAGATTCAGATCGTCTATCTTAGTCTCTTCTACATTCGTTAGGATCCAAATATCTCTGGCTGGATCATACTTTGCCTTTTGAGAAACCAAGAGGAAATCCGGAGTTTGGTCCGGATTCAATTTGATATAGTTGAATCCTCCTTTGATCTCCTCGTCCTTCGGGTCATAGTAATATATATAATAAAAACCTTCTTTTCCTTTGAAGTGGAATTGGTAGACGACTCCTGAGAGGTTGGTTCCGCTTCCTTCCTTAAGAAGTTTATGCTCCTCGTTTGCCTTTGCGTTCATAGGAGCCACTGCGAGCTGGGTAAAGAAGAAGACCCCGACCCAGAGCATACAACTGAAGGCAATGATGGGAGCGACTATCCTACGAAAAGAAACTCCTGCAGACATCATCGCAACGATCTCCTTGTTCGCGGAGAATTGCCCGAGGGTGAAAGATACTGCGAATAATGCGGATAAGTTGACCGAGTAATTTACCGCTATGTCCGGGATGGAATAGAGTATGTACAGCCAAGCATGAAATTTCGGTGCCTTGGTGGCCTTGAGATCATTGCTGATATCGTTGAACTTCATCATCAAGGCAAGAAAGGTGATTGCGATGAATGTCCCGATAAAGGTCTTGATGAATTCCGAAAATAGGTATCTGTCCAAGATCTTAGGCGGAAAAAATTCCTCCTTTATCTTTTGCAGAAGTTCTTTGGGGCGAATTTGCTCCAGCTTGAATTGCATAATCCCTTTGTCCAATTTTCGGAGTAGTTCGGATTCCTTCGATCTATTTTAGGGGGTCCAGTTTACGTCCCTTTATGGAAATAGAAGGGTCGGGCTCTTTATTTCGGTTGACTGCAAGGAGCAAGGCGAGAAGATTCCTCGGTTACCAGGAGGAGACCATGAAAAAAAGCATTCTTTCGCTCGTAATCTTCACTACCCTTATTCTCGCATCTTCGGTCGCGGCCGAAAAAAGCACCGAGGACTATATCAAGTCCCTGTCCAGCGGATCCGACCAAGATAAGATCGAAGCCGCCAATTATTTGGGATCTAAAAAAGAAAAATCCGCAATCCCTGAACTAATCAATTTGCTGAACCGCTCGAACGACTCGAAAGTCGCAGTTCCTGCGGAGATCGCTCTCGGTCTAATTGCAGAGCCAGGCGACGCAACGATCGCGCTTAAGAACAAGATTATCAGCTCCGACAGCGGAGACATCGTGTATACTGCGTTAGCTGCTCTTCTGAATATCGTGATCAAAAGCGAGAAGGTCGAGGACGCAACGAGAGAAGCAGTCGAGTTTGCGGATAAGAACCGTAGATCCGACGAGTTCGTAGCGGATTTCCTGAACGTTCTGAACAAGAAATTAAAAGGTTAATCTTCTCTTCGGATGTTGAGTCCGGAAGAACTCAGTCGCTATTCTAGAAATATTCTCTTAAACGAAGTTAAGAGAAGTGGTCAAGAGCGACTTAAAAATTCAATTGTGACCATCGTAGGAGCCGGCGGACTAGGATCGCCGGCTTTGTTGTATCTGGCCGCTGCGGGCGTCGGAAAGATCCGTGTTATAGATTCAGATACTGTAGATACCACCAATCTACAAAGACAGATCATTTACAAACATTCAGATATAGGCCAGCCTAAGGCAATCGCTGCGGCAAAGAATGCATCTTCTCTCAATCCATATATTTCGGTAGAAGGGATTCAGGCCAGGATCTCTCGGGAGAATGCTTCCGATCTATTGAAAGGTTCCGATCTGGTATTAGAAGGTTCGGATAATTTCGAGACCAAGTTTTTGATCAACGATATCTGTATTCAGGAAAAGATCCCGTATATCACCGCAGGAGTCTTGAGATTCGAAGGAATGGTGATGGGAATTCGTCCGGGAGAAGATGCTTGTTTTCGTTGTATTTACGAGGAGTCTCCTGCTCCGGAACATGTGCCTTCTTGCGCTGATGCTGGAGTGATCGGGAGCATGGCCGGAATGATCGGTACAATCCAAGCCACTGAGAGTATTCAATTTTTATTAAATACGGAAGATAGTAGATCCGGGCTTTTCGGGAAAATATTGCAGGTGGATTCTAAATCTATGGAGTTCCGAACAATTCCTATTTGCAAGAGAGAAGATTGCGAAGCATGTTCTTTGCTTATTGCAAAGAAACTGACCGTTTAAAATCGAAATTATAGCCAGCGCCAAAAAAGATCCCCATTGCGACCGAATTCCCCGCCAATCCTTTTGTAAGACTCTCGATCAATTGTTGGCTTACATAAGCGCTAACAGGTCCTCCACTTAGATTCAGATCTCCTCCGAAATGCTGTAAGGAATAATTGATCTTGGAATATTGAAAGCCAGTCCAGAAAAAGATATCACTCTTCCAATTGTATATTAGCTTTCCTGAAAGTGTGAGCCCGCTTGCTTTCCATTGATTGGTCAGCTCACTTCTTGCCTCAAATCCTACTCCTAGGACTGCAGCTATTTGGTCTCTGGTAAAATTGGAGTCCCCGTGCAGGAATTGTTTCTGGATCTCGAATCTGGTCTCCCATTTCTCATTCCATTTGGAGTCGACTGCCAATCCCATCGACTGGCCCTGTAGAAAATCGCTGAAGTTTGTGCCGTTTCGGATCGCCCAGTTAAACGCGAGTGCATTCGAAGGATCTTTAGGAGAGATCTCTGTTGTGGAGTTGTCTATTCCCTTCTGCCAAATCCTTTGGTAACCTAGGATCGGTCTTAATTCAAAGAATCGGTTGGCATATACTGTATAAGACACTTGCGCATAAGCCTGTTTATAACTCAGAGAATGATAAGGAGAACCTACCGTAAAAGCATTCTGAAAGATAGAAGTTCCCGAGACTGGATAAACGATCTGCCCGAAGTTTTGTGCGGATTCTTTGGCCTGCAGTTCGCTTCCGCCTAGATCTCCTACGAATCGTTTCCAATAATATCTTAGATTGATGGTCTTTGCCGGGCCGTTCTGGTACTGAGGCGAAGAATATAAAAACCCTCCGTTGTTTCCAAGGATGGTTGCGTATTGTTCTACTCCTCTTTGGAAATTGGAGACTTGGCTTTGGTAGGAACTCCTACCCAGTCCGAAGGAAATTTCAAGACCATTCCTTTCTGCAATCCGTTTACGAACCTCTTCATCCTGATCCTTGCTCTCGGCAACCTGAGGTTTTAGAGTTTGCTCCTGCACCTCGAGAGGTTTCGGCGTTTCTTGTAATTGGATTGGCTTAACAGGCTCTTCCTGGACTTGGATTTGCTTAGGCGGCTCTTCTGTTGTTGGAGTAGGTTTCGAAACTTCTTCAGGAAGTGGTTCGGGTTGCTTTTCTTCCTCTTTTGGTTGAGGTTCCGGCTTGGCCTTTATCTCTTCTTCATTCGGCTTAGGCTCCGGTGTTGGCTTTTCGACCTTTTCTTTCTCGCCGATCTCTAGTTTGCGCTTCTTCTCTGCTTTCTTTAGTTTTAGTTCCGGTTTAGGTTCTTCGATTGGTTTTGTCTTTTTGAAACTGATCTTTCTGATATCGGATTTGGAGACTTCTCGAATCGTCCCGTCTTTTAATCTCAAAAATACTTGGGTGGAGTTTTGCTGTACCACTTCTGCCTTGATGATCTTTCCGTTCTTCATGTAAACGGATTGGTCCTCGGCAAACGTACTTGTTGCAAAGAATAAGAATAGTAAAAAGAAACGAGAGTATTTACTCATGCGCGAGGTTATTAGACGAAGAGATTAAAATCTATATCCGAAAGGTCAAAAAATTTGAGGTTACGTTTTTCTCAAAAAAAGATTCTATCGGAAAGATTGAAGTCTTATTTTTCTCTAAATGGAAAATCTCGCGAGAAATAGAAAATCCCTATTTGTTAAAATCGAGAGAATAAGAAGCACCGATTAGTACTGTAGTCGATTTTGTATCTTTGGCATAAGTCGGTCCAAGAAACGAATCGAATAGAGCTTTGATTGCAATCAGATCGGTTGGGGCTGCGTTATTGCCTCCTCCTTCGAAATAAAGATTCGCGTTATTGATCTTATATTTCAAATCCATAGAATTGATCCCGATCCAGAAATTTACTCCGTACTTCCAATTATATAATAATTTCAGATTGATGGTAGTCCCGGTGACATTCCATTTATTATAAATTCCGAATGAATCAGTACTGAACTGGTCCAGAATAGGAGCGAACAGGTAAGTACTTTGCTTATAAGTTCCGTCGCCTCTCAAATGCATGGATTGGATTCCTGTTCTGAGTTCGAAATTTCCGGGCAATTTCATATCGAATTGCAATCCTATAGAATATCCTTTTAAGGAATCGCTTACAGGTTTGGGGATTAAACCGTAATATTGCTCTGTCCCGGTAGAAGAACCTGGAGAAAAAGTGAATCGAGAGTTATCATCTCCTTTGAACCAAAATTGATGCATTCCAACGACAGGTCTTATATCGTATTTAGGTTTAGGGTATACCGAATAAGAAACGTTTCCGAATACGTGTTTCATCGAATTCTGGTAGGAGCCGGATTCTACGTCAGGGACTGTCACTGCGTTGATATTGTTTGTCCCTACTGATGTTTGTTTTGCGTTAGACGTAATTGTGCTTCCACCCACTTCGGCAACGAATCGATTTAAAGAATATCGGATCTCTGCAGCACTTGCCTTTCCCGAAGAGATCTGCGGAGGTGTTGGCGCGGTGAATTGGCCGTTATTTCCTCCGATCTCTTGTGCAGTAGCGACAGCTTGCTCATAGAAGTAAGGAGATTGGTAGTTTAGGTTTCCTGCACCTGAACCCAAAAAGATTTCTAATTTATGGCGTCTTGATTCTTCGATCTCTTTCTTTCTTTGCTCAGCCTTTTCATTCTTTGCGGCCAGCTTCTTAGATTCTTCTTCCTGTTTTTTTAAATCTTCTTGTTGCTGCTGAGCGATCTGTTCCGGCGTAAGAACAGGAGTTATAGGTGGTGTAGCGGTTTTGTCTTTTGTTTCCGGAAGTTTGCCGGCTTCTCTAAAGGCGACCCGCCTCACTTCCAATTTGGAAATCTCTCGTATGGTTCCGTCAGGCAATCTTACGGTAAGCTTTACTGCAGTTTGGTTGATGATCTCTCCGGTCAGTACTTTTCCATCTTTCAGATAAATTACCTGATCGTTTGGAAATAATGGGCTCGCGGAGAATATTACAAATCCGACGCAGAGTAAGACTCGAATTTTCATTTGTATTTGTTGCATTCGAATTCCGATCCAATAGTTGGAAAGCCAATCTCTCCTCCGAAAAACGATATTCAAGCAATAAATTGACTAACCAGAAATGCAATTCCTCAATATAGTAGGCGCTACAGAAAAAATTGTTATTCGCTTAATGATGCAAAGATGGCAAAAGAATTTTAGAAATCTTCTTCCGGTCCGAAATTCAATGCTTTGGAAATTCCTATCTGCAGAGTGGTCGCCTTAGAAACACTTCCTACAGATCCTGCAATTGCCTTGTCTTGCAAATTCAATTGCGTTGCTTGAAGGAGAGAAGGCGCCGGATCTCCAGGCTTGATGACGGAAGGGAATGTTCCATCTTGGAGAGAATAATTCCATTGGTAACTGTCGTATCTGATCCAGAAACCAAGACCCATTCTCCAGAAATAACTTAGCTTTAAGGAAACATGATTTCCTGTAGCCTTCCAACTAAAGGTGTAATCTGCAGGAAGGATGAGTGGCTGCGTAGGAATTGCCAAAGTAGTAACTGAATATTGCTGATGAAGAGTTTGGTTTCCCTTCAATTGCATTCTTTCCACTTCCAATCTTGCTTCGAATTTGGATCCGAGTAAGTAAGCGAAGCCAAGGCCAAAGGTGCCTCCTTTTAATTGCTCGGAAGAATGGAAGATAGAGTATCCTGTTACGTTACTCGGTTGGAAGACTGTGGATTGATCGTCCGTAGTCTTATTCCAAATTCTTGTGTAACCGATCGTAGGATAGAGTTCGAAATTCGGCTTTGCCAGAAGAGAATAAGACGTTTTGAACATTCCTGCCTTTAGTTCTTGAGGATATGTTCCTGTGACTAGGATAAGTTGGGCTTCTGGTCCTATATTTTGTGAAGTAGAAGAAGAGTGAGTGCTCATTCCCCCAGCTTCTATCGAAAACCTTTTGAATTTATATGCGATGCCTGCGGTGCCTGCTCCATTCGGAGTTTGATTCGGTCCCTTAGTTAAAAGGAAAGGTGTCCCGTTCGTGACCACTGCAAAAATATTCTGGTACTTATAATAGAGATTTATAGCATGAGAATCATCTTTTCCACCGCCACCACCTGCATAGAATTCTAAGAAATTTCTTTCCAAAGGATTTCTGACGACTCTCTTGTACACTTTTGCTACGGGAGGAGGCGCTACCACAGGAGGAGGAACAACTGCCGGCTCTGGAGGCTTTTCTGGGATCGGTTCCGGTTTCTTTTCGGGAGGAGGAGTGGTTCCATCCTTATAGGCGATCCTAAGAATCGTAACCTTTTGGATCCTTTGCACTTCCTTGTTCGGCAATTCCAGCTCTATATAGGTTGCGGTTTGGTTAAGGATTTCTCCTTTCAATGTCTTGCCGTTTCGCAAATAGATCGTTTGCGGTTCCGAAAATACGGAATACGGAAGAAGGAATAAACAAATTAGAAATGCGAGTTTCTTTCTCATCATAACCTGAGCAAGATTGAAGATCTTAAAGAGTTTTAATGTAAAGAAAAGCGTTTTTATCTATTTGGAAATTTCTTTTTTATCAATTCTGCCAGATCTTTTTTGGAAGGTAAGGAGGTTTGCAGGGCCAAATAAAACCATTTAGAACTAGTTTTAGAGGAATTTAGTAAGCGGGAAATTTTCACCGCGTCCTTTTCTGTGCAGACGATCAGATCGAAGTTCTCCGAGTCTCTCGAGATTTCTAATACATCATTCTGAGTATAAGAATGATGATCGGGAAAGGCTTTGGTTTTCAATTGAGAAGGACCTAAATCGCTTAAGGATCTCCAAAATGGGGTAGGATTGCCGAGTCCTGCGACTGCATACACTGACTTCCCCGCCAATTGATCCGTTTTTAATTTAGAAGAAGAACCGAGAGATACTAATTCTTTGGATTCGAATTGAAATTTGAAGGTATGTTTGGGTTTGTACTTGGAGATCCAATCGGAGAGATCCGTTTCGAACTCTCTTTGGTATTTGGACGCGATCAAAACATCCGCTCTCGAAATGGAAGAATAGGATTCTCTAAGAAGTCCTAGCGGAAGTACGAAATCCATTTTGGAAATCCGAGTGCAATCCAAAAGCACCAGATCCAAATCTCTTGCGAGCGCATGGTGTTGGAATCCGTCATCTAACAATGCGAAGACGATATCATTCTCTTTCAAACTCTCATCTTTACGGTATTGCAAATAGGACTCGTAGCGATTGCTTCCTACATAGACATTCACAAAGGGCAGATTCTTTTTTAATAAATAAGGTTCATCGCCTACTTGAGAAGGTTCCGAACTAGGATCCACTCTTCGGATCCCTGAACCGGAAGAGCCGTAACCTCGAGTCAATATTAGGATGGGTACTTTAGGAAATTCTGAATGAAGTAAATTTGCGAGATGGATGGTAAAAGGAGTTTTGCCGGTTCCTCCCACACTGAAATTTCCTACGCTGATTGTAAATGCATTCGGAAGAGTCTTTGTCTTTTTAAGACGTCTATCCAAATAGAAAAGGATCTTATAGACTAGACTGAGAGGATAAAGAATAGGAAAGAATAGGATTCTAAGAAAGGAAAGCATGGCTCTGCCTCTTAAGTCGGAGACTCGGCGAATTGCATTTCGTATAATTTCTTGTATTTTCCATCCAGGCGGATCAGCTCGGAATGAGATCCGTATTCTACCACTTTTCCTGCTTCCATAGCAAAGATAGTATCTGCGATCTGCACTGTGGAAAGTCTATGCGCAATGATAAGTACGGTCCTATTTTTGTATAAGGACTCGAGTGCCTGTTGGACCACTCTTTCGGATTCTGTGTCTAACGCAGAGGTAGCTTCATCCAGGATCAATATCTCTGGATTATTCAATAATGCCCTTGCTATCGAGATCCTTTGTCTTTGGCCTCCGGATAGCATGACCCCTCTTTCTCCCACCACCGTGTCGAATCCATCTTCAAAGGAAAGGATGAAGTCGGTGGCAAATGCCATCTCGGAAGCTTCTCTCATTTTTTCTTCGGAGACGTTTTCGGTTCCGTAGCAGATATTCTCTCTGATGGTTCCGTTGAATAGAAATACCTGTTGGTTTACGATAGAGACTTTTTTGCGTAATGCAGCAAGGTCCAAATTTCTTAGATCGGTTCCGTCCCAAGTGATGGAGCCTTCGCTTGGATCAACCAATCTAGGAATTAGATCCACGATGGTGGACTTTCCTGCACCGGAAGCTCCGACTAACGCAACTGTGGCGCCTTTCGGAATAGTAAGATTCAGATCGGAGAGCGCAGGTGTTTTTGCTCCCGGATATGTGTAACCTACGGATTCGAATTTTAATTCTTTAGAAAGTCTTTTAGGAAGGATCGGATTTGCAGGTTGTTTGATATCCGTTTCGCTATCCAGCATTTCGAATACTCTGTTTCCTGCGGCGACCGCACTTTGGATAGAGTTGGATAGCATTCCCATTTGCTTGAACGGTCTAGTAAGGAACACAAGAGTTAAGAAGAAGACCATGAAGTCTCCTAAAGAGAATTGTCTTAGTTCCATTAAATAGGCTCCGAAGCCTAAGAAAATTACCGCGACAATTGAACTGGAAAGTTCCACTAAGGAAGGACCGATCTGATGATAAAAATGTCCCTTGAATGTTTTCTCGGAGAGATCGTTATTGATCTCCCAGAATCTGCCAGCTTCGGTCTTCTCCATGGAGAAGGCTCGGATGACTCGGATCCCTGAGATGACTTCCTGCAAGTGACCGTTCAAAGCGGATAATCTTTCCTGTTGGTTGCGTGTGGCCTTGCGAATTCTATCTGCGAAAGAAGTTACCGGTCCCATGATCAACGGAACGATTACGAGAACCGCAACAAACATTTCCCAACTGATGATGAGGAGGATGAGCAAGTGAGTTATGATATAGAAGAAGTCTACAATTGCATCTTTCAAGTCCGAGCTGATCAACTTTGCCAAGACCTCAACATCGTTGATGATCCTACTCATGAAAATTCCCGTCTTTTCCTGCACGAACTGATTGAGAGGAAGTTCTTGGGCCTTGGAATATAGCTCGAGTCGCAAATCCCTGACGGCGAGATATCCTCCCGAGTTGATGCAGTACACTGCACCTGCGAGGAAAAGAAGCTTTGCCAAATAGATCGGAAAGATGAACAAACAAAAAAGAAGTACTAATTCGTCTTTAGGAAGAGAAGATAAATATCCGTTAGCGCCTACCTTTGCTTCCGCAAGGATCAATTCTAGTTTCTGAACGCCTTCTACTTCCTTGCCTGAGTTTTGTATTTCTAAAACGGATCTGTCTTTTTTTGTAAGAGTGATCTGAAAGTCGGCTTTGCCGCCTTTTCCGATCGCATCGAAGATAGGGATGATACTGGTTAAGGACGCTCCATTTAGTACGGAGACGAGAAAGGATAGTACGACCCCGGTGATCAGTCTGTATTTATACTTGAAGGAATACCCCAAGAGGCGTCTATAGACGTTCATAGGTCCGGAATGTTTTATCCTAGCTTTCTAGATGCGGCTCCGAGCCTTTCTCAGGCAAAAACGAAACCGACTCTTACCTTTTCTGTGGCTTTCCTTCTTTTGTCCCTTCTTTTTTGTCATTGCGGAAAAGCGGAGAGAATCCCCGGAAAACTGGTGTTTTCGCTGCCATCTGATCCTATTTCTTTGGAGCCTTTCCGATCCACGGACTTATCTTCTCGAATTATTCTAAAATATATCTCACCTAAATTATTCGAGATGAATGAGGAAGGTGTTCCGGTCCCTTCTCTCGTGAGATCATACAAGTTATCCGAAAGAAGAGATCCTAAGGCTAGAGGACTTGTCTTAGAATTAAAAAACTCAGAAGTAGATCAGAGAAAGATTTCTGCAGGAATCGTTTTAGCTTCCTTAGAAAAATTAAGAAACACTCCCGGGCCGAGAAGAAGCACGTACTCTTTCCTAAAAGGAGGAAGAATACTCTCCGATTTCTCTCTAGAGATCTATTTCGAAGGAGGTTTGAGAGAAGCTTTAGAAAAACTTTCTCTTCCTCAAGCTTGGATCGATTGTGGATCTCCGGAGAAGGCTTGTGGAGACTTTAAAGTTTTTGAATGGAAGAGAAATAATTATATTCGATTGGTCGCTAGCGATCCGAATGCTTCGGTTTCGGAGATATTGTTCCGAATTCTTCCGCAGGCGAGTACAGGTTTGTATTTGTATAGGAAGGATGAATTGGATCTGATGAAGCTGCCGATCTTTCTTGCTCGTAACTCCATGGTGCAAGAGGATCATATCTCTGTTCGCAAAGGAGGCGGTGTACAATACGTTGCGATCAATGCCAAGGATAAATGCTTCGATAAGAATTTTAGAAAAGCCTTAAATTATTCCGTAGATAAAAGGCGCATCATAAAGGTTTTGTTAGAAGGCAAGGCTGAGGTTTCCGTCGGCCCCTTCCCCCAAACTGTTGCGAATGCATGGACTAAACCAGAAGAATCATATCCGCATAATCCCAGTTTGGCGAAGAAATATCTATCCCAGTCTTCCTGTTATCCGAAGATCTTAGAGAGAGAATTGGAATTTAGGATGAGAGGGGACGAAGAGAACCAAGCGAATGGAGCTGCAATCGTTCAAGATCTGAAAGAACTCGGATTGAAAATCAAGATCCTTCCTATGGAGAAGGCGATTTTGTATAAGGAGAATGGAGAAGGAAAGGGAGACCTGACTCTTCTCTTTTGGTTTGCGGATATTCCTGGACCTTGGGGTTTCTTGGATCCTTTATTTGCAGGAGATCGTTTTGGGAATGGAGGCAATCGAGCCTTCTTCTCTGATCCTTCTTTGCAAAAGATTTTCGAGGATGTAAGGTCCACGGATCGATCGGATCTTAGACCTCAAACGGAAAAGACACTCTCTATTCTTTCAGAAGAGGCGCCTTGGATCTTTCTTTGGTCACCTTTTGAGTTGTATCTAGTCGGAGATAGAGTAGAAGGAAATTCTACTCTTCGCTCGAATTTTCTCTAGTCTCAGGCAGATCCAATTCTACTGCATCTTCGCCAGACAATGCTTCTTCGCTTCCTGAAGGAGAAGTCGTGTCTGTTTGGTTGGCAGTGTTCGTGCTGGCATTAGAAGTGGGTTGGTCGCCTACGTAATAGTACTGTCCGTAGAGAGGATGCTTACAGTCCGCTTCGTTGGACAATAATCCGCCGGTCTCTGCGCAAATATCTACTTTCACATAATCTCCGTTAAACGAAGGAATCAGACTTTCTCCGAAACCGATGGTTCTCGCAACATGAGAAACATATCTGAACCAGATGGAACCGCTGTTTGCAGAACCGGAGCCTGGAAAAGGAGCTCCCACATCGTTGCCCACCCAGACAGAAGTCACTAGGTTCGGATTCACTCCTGCGAACCATACATCTCGGACTCCTTTTCTTTTTCCCCAGCGCTGTTGGGCTTCTTTAGGAGACTGGACTGTTCCGGTTTTGCCACCAAGAGGAAATTTATCTCCTTCTTTTACGGCAACTTTTAGTGTTCCTTCTTCGGAGACAACTGCCTCTAACAAGTTAAGAGTCATTGCGCAGGCTACCGGATCCAGGATCTGTTCTGCATCCTTAGGATCAAAAGGAGGAATCGAAAATAATTCCGATCCTTCAAAATCAGTAATTCTTAATATTTCTATGGGTTTTACTTTCTTTCCTAGATTGGCGATGGTTGCGTAGATAGTTGCGAGTTCTTTGGGAGATACCTCTCCAGAGCCTAATGCCAATGTTAAGTTGGGTTGGAATCTTCTGTTTAACTCGGAACGATCCAGATCGAGTATCTTTCCTAATGTGGAAATGAAATCACTTACTCCTATCTCGTCCATGAAACGCACTGCGACTGTATTTACCGATTGAGCGAATGCAACGCGGACCTGCATCTGGCCTCGGTAACCCTTGTACCAGTTTTTAGGAGCGTAGCCTCTGATCTGAACCGGTTCATCCACTACGATGGAAGTAGGTGTGGCAAGTCTCTTCTCGAATGCGAGAAGATATATGAGTCCTTTGATTGCGGACCCTGGTTGACGGACGGCTGAGATCGCACGGTTCAATCTGAATATATTAGAAATTTTGTAACTACCCACCATCGCTTCCACATAGCCGTTAGAAGGATTGATGGAGATCAGGCTTCCGTTCATGTTCTCTATGATCTTGTTCTCGATGGATACCTCGTCCGTTTTTCCTGCTTTTAAGTAGGCGAGCTTTTCTTCTGTAAGTTTTTTACGAACGGATTCGATTCCTTCTCTTAGAGAACGCTCCGCTGCTTCTTGTTTGTCGTAATCCAGAGTGGTGTATACGTTCATTCCTCTGCTTTCGAGATCTACTTCGGAGAAGTTCTCGATCACGAATTGACGGATCCCGAAGTTGAAGTCGGGCGCGAGGTTCACTGTGAAGTCTTTATCGAAACCGTACTTTCCTATATCGGAGATGATGCTGATCTTATCTCCTTCTTCTTTGGTTTCTTCGACCGAATAGGCGGCTCTAAACTTACGGATATTCGAATCCACCTTCTTCTCAAAATCTCTTTCGATGGATTTAGGATTGGGATGTAGGTTTTTGTTCTGGCCCATGACGGTCATCACCATCTTTTGGCGTTTCAAAGCGATGACCGGGTTTCTCACCGCGTTATAATTGGAAGGAGCAGGAATTGTCCCGATGAGAAGGGCCGCTTCTGCAGGAGTCAATTCGTATGCAGGTTTATTAAAGTAGTATCTAGAAGCCTCTTCGACTCCTGTATTTCCTTCTCCCAAGAAGATGCGATTCAGATACATAGCAAGTATCGTATTCTTATCGAACCTGCTTTCTAAATAGAAGGTGCAGTAAAACTCTGTGAGCTTATTGAATACGTTTCGCGCTCCCAGATCCAAGGTGAGTTTTGCTAATTGTTGGGTAAGTGTAGAGCCACCTTGCTTTCGAAAAGTGGTAAGATTCACTACGATCGCTCTCGCGAGAGCTGTGAAATTGACTCCATTGTGTTCGTAGAAATCCCTGTCTTCTGAACTGAGAAGAGCCCATATTAGATTTCCGTGATTTGCTAGATTGTCAGTGCGGATAGGTCTGAATTTTCTGCGAGAAAATTCTCCGATCAATTTTCCATTCTTGTCCAAGATTCGGATCGGTTTGATTGCGTTCGGATCGTATGCATCAGAAACCTCTCTTTGAAAGGTTTCTAAATTTCGGATCACGTCCTCTTGCTTGGTGAGCCAGACAACATAAGAACCGCCTATCAGGAATGCTGCGATGATCGCTCCCGCGACGATCGAGTATTTTAAGAGTGATCTCCAATTCTTTTGAGTATAATGAAATAAGGAGGAGAGAATGGCCAATATGCGATCTTTATTCATGGTGTCCGTCGGTAGGTTTTCCTTTGAATCTTAGGGAATGAAAAGGATTTTTTTTGCCGATTTTTGTAGGATCTTTTGTGAGTTCCCACAACCGTTTGAAAGGAATATCCTCGGACATGGGATTGGCGGACAAGAAGGAGATTCGATTATTGTAGACAGTTTTTTGGATCTATGTCCAATACTGTTTCGATAGAGAGGGATCTCTAAAGAAAAATATGGAAGATCGTCCCTTAAAAAGAGAAATTTCAGATTTTTCGTTTCCGACTTCGGCTCGTCCTCCTAAGCCTTCTTTCTTCAGTCGGATGAAAACACTTTTACGTTCGAAGGAAGGGATTCCTACGGACCTATCTCATCTATACTTAAACGATGAAGGAAGCTCCTGGGCCAATCTAGGATATTGGAAGGAAGAGGTTCGTTATGGAAAGGCCTGCGAACATTTAGCAAATCATCTAGGAACTCTAGGAGAACTTGGACCCGGATCCAGGATTTTGGATCTAGGCTTCGGATGTGGAGATCAATTTCAGGTCTGGGAGAAAGAGTTCGGTGTCTCCATTCAGAATATTTATGGGATCAATGTTTCCAAGTCCCAATACGAATATACAAGATCCCGATATAAAAACTCGGAGTCTTCTCCCAATCTGATCTTAGGAAGTGTGAAGGCTCTCTCCAAATTCCCGGAGAATTATTTCGATTCCGTTCTTGGACTGGACAGTTTGTATTTCATTCCCAATCGAAAGTCTTGGAGTGAAGAAGTGTATCGTATTCTGAAGCCGGGAGGAGTGTTTGCCTCGGCGGAGATCTTACTTGCAGATAGAAAGAATACTTTCTTTGAGATCTTAAAGCGTTCCTTGATCATTCGATTGGCTTCTATTTCGGGAGATTTGAGTAACGCAGAGGGAATTCTTTCCTTATACTCAAGCAAGGGATTTCGTTTGGAGACAATAGAGAGGATAGATCCTTTTGTTTTTTCAGGATTTTCTAATTTTCTTTTTTCTCATATAAAAGACCCTTCTTCTAGAATTCCTCAGAGTTTAAAGGGTCGCTACGAGATGTTGGCGGAATACCTCGCTTCAGAAACGATCAAAAAACATTTTGAATATTGGATGTATAAGGTCCGTAAGCCGGAATCTGATCCTTTGGCATAAAGGATTAACGAGACCTGTCCACCCAACTCTTCACATCTAAAGAAGTAGAAACTCCTGCTTCTAAAAGAGGGATCCCGTATCTTGCATAAGAACCACAGAGCCAAACCTTCTTGCCTGGAATGTCTTGTAGATTTTTCAGATCAGAAAGAGTCTTTCTGCAATCTAGATCGATTACAGGTCTTTCAAATCTGGATCTACTGATCACATTTTCAGGTTCTGTTAACGGATTCCAAGTTTGAAAGACGGCGCTTCCATTCATCGAAGGGAGTACCTTATTCAAGAAGATAGTAGCAGTTGCACTGGACTTATCTTCAGAAAGAGAGAAGCACATGGGAGCCCAATGTCTTTTTCTCTTAGGCATGAATTTCTGATCGGAGTGAGTGACAACTTCGGAAGCCTCGTATTTGAGACGAGAGAGTAATTCCTTCTCCTTGGAGTATTCGTCCGGAAGAATAGGGATCGCTTGGTTTGCAGGGGCCGCAACCACTACACGGTCGAATAATTCGTCTCCTTTATCAAAAACCAATTTTACTTTATCTTTTTCTAAAACGATTTTTTTAGGACCGGTATTTAAACGAACTGAGCTTGCCCTTGTAGAAAGTCGTTCCGTAACATCTCTTGTGCCTTTGAGAGGAGTTAAGAACCTTAAGAATTTCAGTCCTTGAGAATGATATCCGATCACAGCTTCCGCAGGATAATTCTTAGCGCTTTCGGAAGTGCAAGTGTTGATGGTGGAGAACATAGGAATCAGATATAGATCTTCGAACTCCTGGGAATAACCGAACCTTCTTAAAAATTCGGAGATAGTAAGCTGCTCATTTCCCAGACTCAAAAATTCTTTTTCAGATTCGTCATAGAATCGGATCGCATCCGAAAAGATCCTTCTGGATTTACGATTCGTAAAGCATGCTAAGTAAGGAAGAGGCACAAATTCATTTCCGATTCCCAAAGTGGAGAATCCGAAATATGTGGTGCCATCATTGTAATTCAGAGAAAAAGAATAATCTACCGGACGGACTTCTATGCCGGCTTCTCCATAAAGATCCAATAAGCAGGGATAATAATTTCTTTTGAAGGCTCTGAATGGAACATCCACTCGGATATGATTTCCATTGGATCTAAGATCCGTTCCATGAGCATCCATTCCAACTAAAGCATGCTTCTCTATAAGAGTGACTTCATGCTCTTTGCCGAGATACCAGCAAGCACTAAGGCCAGCGATCCCGCTTCCGATCACAGCGATTTTCATTCGAGATTAGAATGGTTTTTCAAACGAAAAGTTCAAGGTAAAAGCGTTCTTTCTGGAGGGAAGACTACAAAAAACGAACTGAACAACATTAGTCAGTAATTTGTAAAACTACTCTTCTGTTCTTTTGTCTTTCTTCCGGAGTATCGTTAGAAGAGATGGGTTGGGAGTCTCCGTAACCTATCACTTTCACTCGGTCTTCGGCAATATTATGTTTAGACATGAGGTATTCGGCGACTACTCTTGCTCTGCTCTCGGAAAGTTCCTGGTTGTCCTTCTTCTTGCCCACATTGTCCGTATGGCCCTCGATCAGGATCTTGAGTTTGGGATTCGATCTTAATACTCCGGCTAAACGATCCAACTCCGGCTCGGAATCCTTGGAGATCTCAATCTTCTTCGTATCAAAAAAGATATTATTCAAAAGAATCTGTCTACCTACCGCAAGAACAGGAAGACGAAACTCTACTTCCATCTTTAGATCTTCTTCTTTGGTTTCGGTCAGATCCACATTTTTAGAAACTGGAAGATGGCCTTCTTTCTGGGCATAGAAGCCGTATTTTTCTCCATAAGGAAGAACAAGACTAAAGGATCCAGTCTTAGAATCGCTTTTTGCGCTTCCTCTCTTTTCTAAACGTGTTAAGGATTCGTAATGTATTTCTGCGTCCAAGGGTTTGCCTTCTTC
Source organism: Leptospira semungkisensis (assembly GCF_004770055.1). Taxonomy (NCBI): domain Bacteria; kingdom Pseudomonadati; phylum Spirochaetota; class Leptospiria; order Leptospirales; family Leptospiraceae; genus Leptospira; species Leptospira semungkisensis. Next base: position 1,094,559 of record NZ_RQEP01000005.1, read on the forward strand.
GTCCAAGACCTTGCCGCTTAAGAATACGACAGGATTCGGACGGAATGCTTTGGGAAGATAAGCCATATACAACTGGCCTTCCTTACTTACGAATGCCCAATGACTATTTACCGGAATGGAGAAGAAGTTCACTCCCTTCAGATTGGCAGAAACTTCGACAGGCTTTGTCCATTGGTCCCAGCCTTCGCCGATTCTTTTGGTAACGTAAACCGAAAGACCTTTATGGCCGTCGCTGCAGAAATATAAAGTGCGATCATCTCCTGCGAGAAACGGAGCTTTTTCTTCTTCTTCCGTGTTGATCATGTCGCCCAAATTAGTTCCCACAGGAAAGGAACCGTCGTCCTTTTGGATGCTCACATATAGATCTAGTTTGCCCATGGAATCTGGTTGCTGCACGGAATAAATAAGGATTCTTCCGGAAGAAGAAAGAGTGGAGCCGCCGAAAATAGAAGCGCCCTTTTTGCGATAGAGATTATTGAAATTCGGAAAATTGATGATAGAAGGATTGGACCAGAAACCGTTCTCTTTGTAGCTTCTGTACAAAGGGACTCGATTCTGTATTATGCTTTTCTTTTTTAGAAATTCATGTTTCAGATCTTCGACTTTAGAAAGGAATTCGCGGTCATCTCGAACGGTTCTTGCGAGTTCTCTTTCCTTCTCGCTATATTCCTCGTCGATCGCCTTGATCAATTCCTGGTCTCCAAAGGAACCGAAGACGACCAATTCATTATTGCTCGGCAAAACAGAGATCACTGCAGAGTGAAGATCGTTATTGAGAGGAGGCGACATTTCTCTTCCGTCCTTCCAGAACCCTTTCTCATCCTTTTCTGCAGACCAAATTCTTTGTACTCCGTAGGAGCCCTTCTTTGCGTTCACAGTCCAAAAGAGAGATTTGCCATCAGGAGTAACAGTGGGATTGAAGGCGAACTGGCTTCGATTCACATAGCTTGGGATCTTTTTCAAGCTCCAATCAGTGAGACCCTTGCTCTCCGAAAAAGGAAAGATATCATAACGTATCGGTTCGCAGTTTGCACCTTTCATCTCACAAAGAATACGAAGAGTTTGGTTATGAAGTTTGGAGAGTTCGGGACTGAGATCGTTGGATAAGATTTGGACGAATTCTTCTCCCACATGGATCATTCGTCCGAATTGCATGAGTTTGCCTTCGACGACTCTTTCTTCGCCCATGAGAGAGGAAGAAGAAAGAGATACGAATAGAAGAAGGAATGAGAAGCGAAGGCGCATAGAGTATCTTCGGAGGATTTTACTCCAAGCCGAAGATTGGAAAAGAAAAATTTCCGGAAATCAATACGTAAACGTATACGCCCAATAGATCAGAACAAGCTGTACAGGTAGACGAAGGATCAATGCCCAAGTAGGAGGATCCTTGCGAGTTCTGGATTGGAAATGATAGATATTCGCAGGAAAGACTGCGACGAGAAGAAGAACCACTCCCCAAGCAGCCAACACTTTTGTCTGAGGGAAGAAGAGCCCAAGACCCAATGCGATCTCCGCGATGCCGCTCACTTGTACCATAAATTTATGATACGGGACCCAAGGAGGCATGATCCTCATATAGAATTTAGGGATCACGAAGTGAAGAATGCCGGCGATCGTATAGATGGTCGCCATGATCCAAAGACTGATAGATTTAGCGTCGATGCTTTCCATGGAAAGCCATGATAAGACGACTAGGGGGAAGAGGTCTGCCTTTTTTCTCTGTTTTTATTACGAAACCGTTTCTGTCTGGAGTGGGAAGATTTGTTAGCGATCTTAAGAGAGATAAGATATTTCTCGCGAGTAGGGAAGGGATGATTTCTCTCTCGCTGGTCGGTGCGGTTACCGGGAAATTTCAGCATAGGCCTGTGACTCCTTGCCGTAGAATTTGCCAGTCATTATAGGAAGTCCGAAGAAAGTACAAGCGAAAAAAAATGAGGGGAAAAATTTTTGATAAGATTTTGGCCGCCTCCCGCTACGCGGGACCGAGCTGCTTCGGGTTCGCTAGCGCTCATCCCTTCGGGACGCTTCGCGCCCTGCGCATCTCTGGCGGGGGAGATCTATAGATATTCTTTCTTTTTCTTATATCGACTATTAGAACCACCCATATTCTCATCGATAACTTCACCGTCAGGCTTCAACTCACAGGCTGGACTAATTAAGTAAGTAGAGAATGAATCAGTATCTAATTGAACTCCAAGCAGAGCTATTTGGACCTCGCAGGCATGCACATCACCCTTCTTGTAATAGCGGGAACTATCGATATTAATAACGGCACCATCTATTGCAGATACCAACAGGATATCCAATAGGGTCATAAATGTTAGATCAGATCCGGTATACCCTTGCGCCTCAAATGCAGCACGTGCAGTAAGATAGTCTCCTGATTTTGCGGCATTTATAATTCTTCTTTTTGCTTCATCTCCCTTGTAAGTATTCGTAAGCCCAGTGGCATCTACAACGAGGCAATTTGTCAGCATATTCGCGAATAGCAAGATTGCTATAACGGAAATTCTTTTCATTTACTTCTCCTAACTTGCTAGGGTAGTAAAGAATCACATTATTTTTCAAACAAATATTGAAATCGAATTAAGATTTTATAATATCCCATTTTGGTTAAACATTGTGATTGCGAGTTTGTTTAGTTTTGAAATCAAATTCGAATCCCTTTCTCTCGCTCTATTTGTGGGTCTACTTTTTCTTTCGATAAGCGCTATTAGAGTTACTTCCAATATTCTCATCAATGATTTCACCATCTGGATGAAGATGGCACATCGGACTCATTGCATACGTTGAAAAGGAGTCATAATCTAAATGAACACCAACGGTGGCAACCCATGCGGCGCAAGTATCGATATCCAATTTTTTATAATATTTAGAAGAGTCAATTTTCATGACGGTATTGTCAATAGCTGAAGCTAATACAATATCTAATAACGTCATCGTCTCAAGATCGGAGCCTGTGTACCCTTGAGCGGCAAAAGCGGCATGGGCGGTCTGATAATCGCCGACTTTCGCGGCTGCGATAATTTTCTTTTTCGCTTCATCACCGCTATATGTGTTTGTAAGTCCAACGGCATCGATTAATAAACAATTGGTCATTAAGGTTATTAAAAATATGATTATTGCAGTTGATTTTCTTTTCATTTCTTTCCTCGATTATGCAAGGCGATATCGCTCTCGCTAATACTTACAAATCTGGTCCGGCTTTTCTGATCGATCGTTTTTCTCAATGGATTGCTTGAGTTGAATTCTATTTTTTAGTAAGTTTGCAAACCAAAATCATTTTTTTCAATTTACTCATTGGTCATGAGTGACAGGCTCCGTTAAGTTTCATTTAACAATACACGGTTTTTTCAAATCCTCACTTGGATTTGCTTCTATCGTTGGAATAATCTCATACCAGTCAAATTTGCTTCTTTGATTAGCATATCTCTCCTCTGCAGTCTGCGGATTAGGGTAAGGAGCCCCTTTTTCAATAATCTTAAGTCTAATCGAATGATTGGGTGGAAGATCTAATGTGGTTTCCAGTCTTCCAGTATGCGCAGCACCGTAACTAACGAATGAAAATCTATATTCGTTCTTCCCCACATTTGTCGGCATTCTATATTCACAGCCTTCTACAAATGCAAACCTTATATCTGATTTCACTGCTTGCGGTAAGTTTTTAATATCTGAGTAATATGACTCCCAATATTCACTTTCAGGATGAACACTCGAAGGTATTTCAAGAAGTGGGTTTCTATCCGCAAAGAAGATAAAAAGCTGATATACATGCTCGTTTTCATCTCCTCTCATACTCATCTTAGGAGGACTTGGGTTCGTAAATTGAAACTTAATATAAGTATTTTGAAAGTTCTCTATTTTTCTTGGCCAGTAGTAAGAAGCTATTCCGTATCTACAGCCCTCGGTACAAAGGATAACGAAGAAAAAAAGAACTAAAGAATATTTTAACATTAAGATTTGTTGCGAAAAATATCTAGCGTGCATTATAAATTGCATGGAAGATCGGAGTCGCTTGGTGGCGTCTTTTCAACGTGAAAAGTAAGATCAATTATCTGTTCACTCAAATATCGATACGAAGACGGCCAGTTCTGCGTATCCTTGATTATTCGAAGGTTTTCCTGCGATTGGAATTCTTCCGGTGAAACCTCCACTCGAATAGATTGATTTTCGGACAGATCGATTTTTTTAATAGCAAATCCCCTCTTGCTCTTCTCAAAGTCGAAGAACATAATAGTAAATTTATTTACTCCCGAAGGTAGTGGAATCCTATATTCGCAGCCGAATTGAAATTCTTCCCGCCGACTATTCGAAAAAAATTGCCAGACTACATTTTTATATAGTCCGTCATTTTTACTACGAAAGTATTCGTGTGAAGGATTAACCGGATACGAAATTCCTTTGATCCAGCTGTCGGCTTCGTAATCATATGATTCAACGTAGAGATTGAATGATCTCTTATTCTTTTCTATTTGAGTTCTATTTTCCAAAATCGGAATCTCATAATCTTTAATGTGTAGAATTAAGAATGTATTTTTCTGATTGGGTATAGAGAAGCTTCTTCTTGGACCTGCAATTCCGCCGATGGGAACACAATCTCCAGTTGCAAAAAGAATAATTACGTAGATCGGAAACCAATACTTACTCATCTGATACTTCCACATGTTCTGTTCGTCCCTTCCCCATACTTTAAAATTAACCCGAAAGGGATGTCTTTGTCATAGTAGAATTTTATTGCATATCCAAGAGTATCTGCCCCAACTGATTTCCAATCTTTTGATATTATACTTTTTATAGTTGAAGCAACACCGTAAATATTCAAAGCCATCGGAAGCCACTGCATCTGAGCAACCAAAATTGGATAGCCGTAAAGACCTGCGCCTGCCAACATGCCTCCAAGTTGTCCCGCAGCGGCATAACATGCTCCTTTTCTGGCACTTTCTTCATCCCAATGAATATTGTTAATACTTGATTTAGAATATCCACCACCTATATAAGCTTGCAAAGTCCAAAGTGAAAGTATTGAGCCTATTGCCATTACCCCCACCACTGCTGCCGCGCCTGCAATTCCCAAAGCGGTTGCCACTGCGATAACAGGTATCAAACTAATTGCAACAAACGCCGTAGCAAGCGCCGTAGCCAATGCAGTAATCACCAAGAAGGATGCAACAGCCAAGGCAAATAGCCCAGCGACAAGAGCGGTCGCTCCAGCTGTAAAGGCTAAAGCGGATGCGAGTCCAGCAGCTCCTATCCCAAGCGCACCGGCCACAGCAGACAACTGACCTAAACTGCTAGCCCCTACTACGGCACTGGTTCCGATAACCCCAGCTCCAATGGCCCCAGCAATCATTACTGCGTTAGCTCCGAGTACGGCCGACGCGGCTCCTATAATTCCTCCCGCTGCCGCCAAGCCTAACATTGTCGCAGCTCCTATTGTTGCAGTAGCTCCAGCAAAAACACCTCCGCCAATCGCATTTGCAATCAATCCGACCGGATTCAATATCGCAGCAATTGCCCCTATAGCATTCCACCTTGCGCTGCTTACGTAAAAGGCTCTCTGCAATGCAGCACTGATTACTATATTAAAGTTTAAGAATCCTAATCCGTTCTTAGACAACCAACTACTGAATACGCTATGTCCAGTCGGATCTGTATACTTGATCGGATTCCCTTCCGTATACATGTATACATCATTTCCCATAGGACTTGATCCGTTGATTTGATCATCAGCTTGTAGAAAGCGTCCTAGGATGGGGTCATAGTATCTTGCTTTATAATAATAGAGTCCTGTTTCTTTATCTTCTTCTTGTCCTGTGTATTTGTATCTAAATACATCTGGTCCAGCTGAGTCTGTTCTATTAATTTCTCCGTATGGCTTATATGATACGAAGGATGCTCCTGCTTGTTCTCCACCGGTGACTCTGTTTCCATTTCCATCCGTTGCCATTACGATGGAGCCTAAATGATCTGGGTGTAGAAAGATGAATCCTGAGATTGGTATCCCGGCTCCGGACCCTGGATCACTTACTCCTGGTGTTCCTGAGTTGATCACTGGCAAGAGCGTCCATGGTGATGTTCCATTTCCTCCCGGCAATAACACGGAACAATTTGCAAAGGATAATAGTAAGATTGGTGTTGTAAACTTTAGCGTCGCTTTCCAAATTCCATCTCCCCAACTGAGCAGAACAAATCCAAGTCCTAAGAATAGAGAAACATAAAGAAATGCGAAGTTTACCTTTGGTGATAAGAATAAAAGCTTCATTCCTCGAATGCCTATATCCTTGGATTGCCACACGAACGTATTCCAAGCTACGTTTGCTGTTGAGGATCCTGAATGAATGCTCGATGCATCGCTTACAAGAGTCGCATCAGTCCTTGTCCATTGTCCGACAAGGTCTCCTGAATTTCCTCTAAAGTATAATGTATGTTGTGGAGACTTGCTAGGAGCAAGAACGACTTCATACAATCCACCGAGTGAGATTGTTTTCAGTCCATCGCTTGTCTTTGTCTTACGGATTCTTGTTCCTGTAAAATCATAGTCAAAGGTTACTGTATCTCCTCCGTCAGTTTGCATGCTCTTTAACTTTTGGAATGGATTATACGAGAAGGCATTTCCGTTACGATTCACTACATTTCCGGAAGCGTCATAAGCATAAGTATAGATTGTTCCATTATTGTTTACTTGAGTAACTGCATTCTTATGAGAAGGATCTCCGTATGTATATGTGATATTTCCTTTCTGCAGTAGTTTACCCGAGTCGGAGTATTGATAAGTTTCCGAACCATAGACACCCGCAGCAGAAGACAATCGATCAATCGTATCATACATGAAATTCTGATTTCGAACTGGGTTCTTTTTATCCGCAATAGCTTGATAGTTCCCAGAAGCATCATATGAGTATTGATTGTCCTGGTAAACACTTGAGTCGATTCCAGTCTTCAATCCTACTAATCTTTGTTGCAACGGATCGAAAGTTATATCCGTCTTCACTCCATTGCCTAAAATTCTTTGGATCTTCAAAAGATTATCTTCGAATGTAGGTCCTGCGTATTGCACGATCGGGAAATCGGAGCCACTTCCATCCGCCGGAGTCAAAGTCACTCCAGAAAGATATCCCGCTTCAGAATATATGTTTTTCGCGATACTTCCATCCGGATAAGTCACTTGCTCTACTTGATTTTGTAGGTTGTAGCTTTTTTGAACGAGGAATGTTAGCGATTCATCTGTAAGAGTTTTCTTTAGGATAGTTTGATTTCCTCGAATATCGTATCCGAATTCAGTGCTTCCCAAAGGATCAGTTGCCTTGGAAAGCCTTCCAATTGCATTTGCAGCACTCGTGCTATCATATTCGAATGAATGGATCTCAGTAATTCCTTGTGGATCGGTCGCTTTCTCTTGCACTACTCTTCCCAAAGCATCATACGAATATTGAGAAGAAGCACCGTTCGCAAAAGTTTGCCCGCTTAGATTTCCAGTAACTGGATCATAGCTGAAGGTAGTCGTTCCCGAATCTGGATGGATTACTTGGGTTTGATTGCCTGAAAGATTGGTCTGGATATAAGTTGTTCCGTTCTCCGGATCAATGATTTGTGAAGTCTTCCCATTTGCAGAATATTTATAACCGATCGTCTTACCTTGCTGTGTTAAAGAAACAACCTGTCCTATCGAATTCTTGTTCTCAACAGTTTGCTTAATTATATTTCCATTGAGAAGGTCCTGAGTCGTTGTGTTTAAACCGTCTTTTTGGATCACAACGGATCTTCCATTATTGCTGCTGGATCCGGTGAGAGCACCTTCGGCATCGTAACTAAATGTAGTCCAAGAAATAGGATTCGATCCTTCGATATAAGGATCTATCTCTTTGATCTTCTGTCCTTCTCGATTCGTATTCGTCTCTTCAACCAAAACATAACCGTTTATTAAACTACTTCTCTTTTTAGAAAGACCAGTTAGGACATTCGAAGATTCTTCCTGCCAAGATTCTCCATCGCTTCTACGGAATGTCTTACGAACGAGTTGGTTCTCTATATCTCCTGTATTTTCATACTCAATCTTTTCCGACCAATCCGTTTCACCAGGCATATAGCTGAAAACTGCACGATTGAATTTATCATACTCTGTTTTGGAAACTCCTCCGTTCGGATCTGTTGTGGAGAGTTCCATTCCATTCGTAAGATCATATGATTTCTGAAGAACATGTCCTAGAGAATTTGTAACCTTGACTGGATACTTGTGCACTACTGTATCATACTCGATGGTATTTACATTGCCGTTCGAGTCTTTTGTGACGCTAGGATTTCCGTATGTATCATAAGCTTGGATAAACTGACTCTTCCAAACTCCGTTTGAGACCATTCCCTTTACTTCCGAGACTTGGAAATTAGAATAATTGATCTGTTTGTGCGATACTAACTCTCCATCTTTTGAAACCTGAATATCAGCAGGTTTATCAAGAACACCGCTATTCCAATCATTCAAATAGCTTGTAGTTTCCGTAAGCACTGAGCCATTGATAGAAGTATTCTTTGTGCTCACATGCCCATAAGAGTCGTACGCCTTAGAAACTTGAGTTGTAGTTAAAACTTGTCCGCCTTGGTATTGGGTCTCGGAGCTATCTCCAGGCAATACCAAGATTCCGCCCAAAATGGAAGTGGATTTAGCAAAGGTATTCGTAGTTTCTGAAATCTTGATCCCATTCTTATATTTCGTTTGAGAAGTCGCAACACCCGCCATCTCGATAAAACTCGGATTATAAGAAGAAACAACCACCTCATTGGAGATCTCATCGGTTTGAGTTACCGTTTGGAAACCTATATAAGAAGAATTTCTAAATCCGTTCAAATAGAATCTCGAATACGAAAATAAACAATTCTTAGCGCTTAATAAAGTATCTCCTACCTTTTGAGTTAGTCTCGTAGCTAAATAGTCTGCTCCAGTAAAAGGAATAAACTGTGGCTTAGACGAATCATACAAACTCGGTTGGATTGCCCCGCTATGATTCTTTGCCAATTGATATTCAATTCCAAGAGTTAGATCCCCTGATGATGAAGTTGCCCCATTCTGGATCGTAGTCAATAATCCACTCGGAAGATCTTGGTTAAAACGAATATAATGAAGTTGTACATTAGATTCGTACGGAAATGTTCTCACCACATTGGTTCGGACCGTTGGAGCACTACTCTGTATTGTGGTGATCAAATTTACTTGATTCGCGTTCATGCCTAATATCTCAGGCTTTCCATCTCCATTTGCATCTAAGGCCATTAAATAACCGCCAGTAGACCAGGAATCATCCCCACTCGCAGAATACGTAATATAACCATTCGAATCTAACTTAGCATAAGATACATATAATGTAGAAGAAGCCGCATCATACCGAACGAAATCGGGTTTGCCGTCTTGGTTCAAATCCACGAAATCCTTCGGATTCCGCCAATTCGAATAACCCATAGAAGAAGCATCACTAGATCCGGTGCTTGCAGTAATATAAGAATTGAGATCGATAGGAACTTCGAAATAAGAACCGTTTGTAATAGTAACTTGAAATTCAGTCACTGTTTGCGTTGTAGTATTCCCACTCGCGTCAGTTTGCTGTGTCGTGTTAGAATCGGCCCGGATCGTGTCCGCTATTCCATCGCCATTTAAATCCGAAGAAACATTTTGGTTCCAAGGAACTTGAATTGCTGTTAAATATTTACTCTGAGAATTGCTATAGATTTGAACGTTGAAAAACGGATTCGAAACATTGGAACTATCGTAGGAAACTTGGTCTTTTACACTGTCCCCAGAAAGATCCACATTCACATACGTAACGTTTGAAGTGGAACCTGCGACCTGTCTTGCATAGGCCTTATTTACATTGATTGTCTGAAGAGGACTGGCTCCACTAGTAATGAAGTTCCTACCGTTAAAAGGATAATAAGAAACAGTACCTTGAGTTCCAGACATAGCGAAGAAAGCGAAGTCAGGATAACCATCTCCGTTTATATCAGTGATAAATTGATCACCGGTTTTCCCAAAATCAGTTCTAGAAACCTTAGAGGTTTCCAAAATTTGCAAGGCTCCATTCTGAAAATCTAAGAAAGTAACTAAAAGATCCTTGGAAGAAGTTCCACTATTAATCCGAACAAAATCGGGTACGCCATTCCCATCAAAATCTACTAACTGCTGGAACTCGGTTCCAAATGTAGGAATGCTTAACGTCTGCAGCTTTTGAAAACCGGAACCAGTCGACGTATAGACCACAAGATTGTTACTGGAATCAGCTTGGATATAATCTGTCTTCCCGTCTCCATTCATATCGGCTACAAATTGCTTAATCGTAGTATTGCTTGCACTTGAAGTTAAACCAAGTGCAGTAACGGAAGAATAGGTAGTAGAGCTAAAATCAGGACCATAATATACTTTTAAAGGATCTCCGTTGTCCGTTAAGACTAGAAAGTCGCTCTTACCGTCTGCATTGTAATCACCAGGAAGAATTCTACCGTTAAGGGTGATCCCAATATGGCTTCCCACCAAAGTATTCGATGCACTTAAAGAGTTTCCGCTTGCGGCTTCCCAATTTGATAAAGGGGTCACAGAGAATTTTTGATTCGTCATCGTTCCGTTCACTCGTACGATCTCCGGCACTCCATCTCCATTTGTGTCCGCTGGAGTTACGAAGGAGGTAGTCACACCATTTGTGCAAATGTCCTGGTATGCGGCTATACCGGAGGCACAAAGTCCCCCAGCCGTAAACCAGGAAGCAACGAGGCAGGCATAATTAGCAGAACATAGACAAGCATTTTGAGTAGCTGTGCAATTGGCTTGATTGGCCGAATCTTTTGCCTTATAAGAAAGATCGAAATTCTTACTGCTAGAGCTTAGAATATTAGCTTGGTTTGTTCTCTCCGTATAATTGAAAACAATCGGTTTATAATTCTCTCTTTCGAAAGAAGATAATAAAGGCCCGAGTTCGCTTGAAGAATCAAAATCGAGATTATAAGTATCTACTAACTGCTCGGAGCCATTTGCATCGTTTGCATATGCTTGGATTTGGCTTAATAGTTTCTTGCGAATACCGGAATTTGTTAAGTAAAATGCCTGTTCCTTCCAACCGCTTGGGCGATCGGAATAAATAAACTCTATCCTCGCATTACCTCTCGCATACTTGATCTCTTGCGGCAGAGGCTCATCCGAATTCAGAGTGTCCGAAGCGTAAGTAATATCATAACCATTCCCAAATCGATCACGGACTCTATCCAAATAAAGAGTCACCGGGCCGCTCTCGCCTTGCACAATAGAGTTAGAACCACTTGCAGAGTTCCTTCCGTATTCGTACGTTACACCGGAAGGATCCCGTAGAGTCCAAGCAGTTCCATCAAATGTTGCCTTGTAAAAAGACTCGATCTTAGTTCGATACACTCCGCTACTTCCGGTAGAGATGAGTTCACCTAAGAGGCTTGAACTAAAACCATCGGAGGAACCGAAATGCACTCCTAGATTTGGATTCTTCAGAATTCTCGGAAAACCACCCAAACCCCAGCCTTTTCCCACAATCGATTGATTGCCGTTGGAATAATCGATCGTAATGGAGGGAACCATATCTCCAGCGCCCGGCGGAGCTTGGATAGAAAGTGAAAAGGAAGGCTTACCACTTACTCCGATTTGAACATTCGGAAGCGGAAGAGGAATGCTCGTCTCACCTCCCGTAAAGGCGGCAGCGAAATAATTTAAGATCGGTTTGAGAGGATTCCAAGCAAGGAGAAGAAAGGAAGAAAGAATAATAACAGAAAAAGATAATATTCGGGTTCTATATAGATTTAGCATAGGCGGTTTCTCCATATCTTTTTACGCATTGGAGTTCTTCGGTTAAAAAGCACTCCATGTCATGGTTTTTGAGACCACACCTAGGACCTACAAATTTTCGTCACTGTTATGTCAAAAGATAGAATTACGCGAAAAAAATGAATTATGGTTGGAAATTCAAATCTAATACGCTATTTTAGCGAGCGTTATACGTTTTTTGGCGAATTGGCAGAGTAATTTAAGTTTCATATTTAAACTAGAGCAAAAGAAATTACTCGAGTAACAAATGAACCTGCTTGCTGGAAAAGAGAATCACAACTTACATCTAATAAATGGGATATAGCTAGGAGAGAACAAATGAAAATTTTTTTACGGATATTACTCGGGATCGTGCTCGTGCTAGGACTGATCGGAATCTTTGCTCCGAAGGAGTTCAGCCTACAAAGAGATATTACGATCAATAAACCGAAGAACATTGTCTTCGATGAATTGAAACTATTAAGAAATCATGATAAATGGAGCGCTTGGTCCAAGAAAGATCCTAATATGAAAAAGGAATTTGTGGGAACTGATGGAACAGTTGGTTTTACTTCTCGCTGGGAAAGTAAGAACGAAGAGCTGGGAGTAGGAGAACAAGAAATCAAGAAAATTGTCGAAGGCGAAAGACTGGAAACAGAGATCCGTTTCAAGGTCCCGTTCGAGGCGGCTTTTTCTAGCTATCTGACTACAGATTCCGTGGGCACGAATCAAACCAAGGTAACTCTTGGAATGCATGATGAGATGCCTTTTCCGATCAATATCGTCGGTTTCATTGTGAATGTTTGCTTCGATAATAAGGCAAAGATCATCAAAGACTTCGATGCAACTTTAGCAGGCTTGAAGGCAGAATTAGAGAAATAGAACGCATTAGTACGGGTCAGAATTTAAAACGGCCCCCGCCCGGGGCAGGGTGGGGGGAGCGGTTCGTGGGCTGCCGAAGGGAACCTCATATCACAAACCTCCGACTCCTAAAAGCAAAAACCGAAGACAACTGGGCGCCTTATCGCCCGACGCTACCTACCTCGCGATCGAGACTTTCAATTTCATCGCTTTACGCGACCGTGATTTGGAAGTCTTTTTCTTAGGATAAGCCACACCTGCATAGATGGACTCCAAGGAATCTGTGACATCGTCCCAAGTGCATTCTGCTGCGGTCTTTCTTGCCTGAGCACCTAGCTTTTTCGCGAGCTTTTGATTCTCTGCAAGCAAGCAAGACTGTTCTATAAATTCTTCTTCTTTATCGAAGCCGCAGAGTAGCGCTGACTTGCCGTGCTTTAAGTGTTGGTTGGCGGCAGCATAATCGTATGCAACGATTGGAAGTCCAGAAGCCATTGCCTCTACTACTACGTTCCCAAAGGTTTCGGTCAGACTTGGGAACAAGAACACATCTCCGGTAGCATAATGCTCCGCGAGATCTTGGCCTTTTCTCATTCCTCTGAAAATGAAATCTGGATTCTCGGATAATAATTTTTCTTTCGAAGGACCATCACCGACTAACACTAGTTTTGCGTTGTTAGTCTTTGTCTGGATCTTGCGAAAAGATCTTACGAGTAAATCTAAGTTTTTCTCAGGAGCAAGTCTTCCTACATAAAGGATGGCGGTGTCGGAGGCTTTCAATCCCCATTCTTCTCTTAAGCTTTCTTTTCTTCTCGCTGGATGGAATAGATCGGAGTCTATGCCTCGGGAAACAACTTGCACATTCGAGTAACCGGAAGTTTGGAGTTGTACTGCGATCTGAGAGGTTGGGACCAAGGTAGTTTGGGTTCTATTATGCAATCCTCTTAGATAATTGTGCACGATCTTTCCCATGAATCCGAACTTATAATATTTCGCATACGCATGGAAATTCGTTCTGAAGTCGCTGACTACAGGGATCCCAACATGTCTTGCTGCTCTCACTGCAGACCAGCCAAGAGGTCCTTCGGTGACTACATGAACTATATCAGGTTTTTCTAATTGGATCAATCTACGGAGAAGATACTTCTCCGGAAAGCCGAAACGAAGATCTTCATAGAGTGGGATCTTTGCGCCTCGGACTAAAACTTCTCTATAATTTCCGTTGGCTGTTGCATAATCAGTCGGGCCTTGCTTGGGGCGCACTAAAAGGATCTCGTGGCCTCTTTGTAATAGATCGCCCAACATTCTATGCAATGTCTTTGCGACTCCATTGATTTCCGGAGGAAAGGTCTCGGTAACTACTAAAATGCGGAACGGACCCGCGGTAGGAGCTGATTTTGGAATGATCGATGGATACATCGACCTATGATTCTGTATGATACTTGTATCTAATCCGTGAAGGGAAGATTACTTTTTTGTTACAGACGCTTAGACCATCGTACGGTTTATTGAGCAACTCCGGTATTGTATGCAGTACGCAAAAGTCTTCCGCAATAGACCGATTCTGCGTACGCCAATGCAGAAGTGGAGTATCTGGCCAGGATCCCGTATGTGGTTCCGCTGGAATCGATCCAAGGATAGAATCCGAACTTTCCGGGACTGCTATAAGAGCTATCGCTTTGAGGAGAATCTTCCAACCAATGTGCGTAGGAATAATGTACATCTTCCTTATTGATCCCGGTAGTAAACGGAGAATACAATGCTTGGGAAGGATGCAGTGCGGGAAGTGTGGGAACTGTATCCGCTCCCAGGTAGGAACTGATCGTTAGATTGGAATTTAATATTCTCTGTAAGAATAGCGCGTATACTTGAGGAGTAGTTTGCACTCCTCCCGCCAGTTGAGGAGTTGCATAGAAGAAGTCAGGATTTGCGCCGCCAAGTACTACGTTAGCGATCTCGCTTGTGAGCTGGGTTCGGTCATACGTAGTGAGAGCCGGAGTGAGAGCGCTCGGATTTAAGGCAGCATACGCCTGAAAATGTCCACCGTTATAATAAAACTTATTCTCATCGCCCGTATGTTGGAAATTATTATTATTCGTACCATCTCTTCCCGGGCCGTTGGTGAAGCAGCTATTGACAGTGGTCACATTGCATTTGTTGTCTTGCACATTATCATAACCCGATTGCATGCGAAGATAAAATTGTTCGTTCGTACCTGGAGTTCCTACCTTCTCCAGAACATAAGCTCCCCAAATCCATTTAGAAGCGGAGGCTATCAAAAGACTAGTCGTCTGATTGACTGTTCCGTTAACAGAAGAATAACCGAAGGCACCTGTTCCGTCTCCTATCTCCCAATAGAACGCACCTAGTTTTGTGCAGGAGAGATTCGTAGTAGCAGTAGTTTCAACTGCATCTAACTTGGACTGCTTGCTCACATCCACTACTGTATATGTAGCAGGAACTTGCACATGATCCAAGGCAAAGAGAGCGTTTTCGATACTGCTGGAATTTTCAGGAGGCTTTGGGCAACCTAATAGAAATGAAAGTAGAATAAGAACTAAAACTGAATGATGTCTCATAGATAGGATCTTTCCGTTTGAAAGAGATCTTGCTTAGTATATAGGACGAAAAAGAAAGAAGGATCCATACTTAGGATGCTGCCTTTGATCGACTCTAATACTCTGATCAAAAAATTAATCGAACCCGTTCAGAATGGAAAGCCTAAAACGAAATCATTTTGGAAATATTTTTTTGTGAAACGGTGAAATATCCTAAGCAAAGGACTGTTTACTTCTTTTTCTTAAGTGCTGATTGATCTGGCTTTGGATTGCGAAGCTCATTTAATTTTCCAAAGAGCCATTTCTCAGATTCGATCTCTTTTCCATCCGCCATTTTGATCTTATACGCTGTGCCTGTGATCGAGGATCTACTTGCTATTCCTTTGATAAAATCTTCGGTGGTCTTGATCTGACTCTTAGCAGAATCGTATTTGCGAAGTAGATGTGCCTTTGCCTCGTCCAGTTTATGTTCGGAACCGTTCCGGATAAACACACATCCCTTGCAGGAATCCAAACTCGCTATCAAGGATCGGATCTCTGTCTCAGGCTCTATGGCAGATAGTGAGGATACTGAAGAGAGAAGAACTAGGCTGAGTGAGAGTAGCGCGATATTGAATAATGAAATAATCTTTTTCATGAAGGCCTTCTTAAATAGAAAATAAATCTCTTTGGATACAAGGACCATTAGAACCCAAAAAGGCTCCATAGTTCGATTATATTTTGATCAGTTTTCCTTCCTTCCAAACCTGAAACTCACCCGGTTGCAAAGAGGTCCAAACCTCATTTTGGGTCAAAGGGGCTGTTGCTAAAACGGTAACCACATCCTTTGGGCCGGTATGTTTTCTAAAATCTATGCTTAGATCCGCATCGATGAGCTGAGCTTCTCCGAAAGGAGAATGTCTCGTGATATAAACCAGTTTAGTGGAGCAATACGCGTACAGATATTTGGAATCCGAGACCAAAAGATTAGAAACTCCCATGCTTCCCAACTTGCTTAAGAGCTTGCGAATTTCCTGAGCGAGCAAGGTTTCATTCTTAGGTCTTTCCTTGAATTTCTTTTTCAATTGAGAAAGAAACCAACAAAATCCGTGCTCGCTATCGGTAGTTCCCACAGGAAAGAAATCTTTCAGAGTCTCCTTCTTGATCCCTTTCAACTGACCGTTATGTGCAAATGTCCAATATTGACCCCAAAGTTCCCGGACGAAGGGGTGAGTGTTCATCAGATCCACCTTACCTCGGTTTGCTTTCCGGATATGAGAGATGATGATATTGCTTTTGATCGGATAGGTTCGAACAAGTTCTGCCAGATGGGAATCTACGCTCGGTTTGGGATCATGAAAAACACGACAGCCCTTTCCTTCATAGAATACGATCCCCCATCCATCCTTATGTGGCCCTGTCTTTCCGCCTCTTTGGACTAGGCCAGTAAAGCTGAAGCATATATCTGTGGGAACATTTGCGCTCATTCCTAAGAGCTCGCACATATTGGGAATCCTCTGCTATAATGAATATATTGTCATTAAAGCGAATTCGATTTGTCCAGGATTTTTTCTAAAAAGGAATAAACGTTACTCCTTGCAGAATTCAAGCGGAAAGCCCAATTTGATCGGGTGATTCTTCATATAGATACGGAAACCGGCTGGAGAGGAGGAGAGAGACAGCTCTTTCTTCTGGCAGAAGGTTTAAAAAAACACAAGATCCCTCAACTGATCCTATGCAAACCAGGTTCGGCCTTACAGACCAGAGCGACGGAAGTAGGACTTCCTACCGTTACTCTCCCATTGAAGGGAGAATGGGATCTTGCCTCCGTAAAGGCATTGAGAGAGTTAGTAATCTCGAAGGGAATCAAACTCATTCACGCTCATACAGCTAAGGCTCATTCGATTGCATGGATGGCCAAGGCAAAACTTCCGAATGTAAAGCTAGTGGTCTCTCGCAGAGTGGATTTTCGGATCCGAAAGAATTGGTTTAGTAAAAGAAAATACATCTCCGATCGAGTGGATTTATTCCTAAGTGTTTCCAATCGTATTAGAGAGATACTTGTGATGGATGGGATCGATCCTGCCAAGGTAGTGACGGTTTATAGCGGTATCGATCTAAGCAGCTCTAAGAAAGCAGGCAATCCTGCTTATTTAAGAAAGGAATTCCATTTAGATAAGGATGAGCTCGTCATCGGGAATATAGCAGCTTTAGTTGATCACAAAGACCAGAAGACATTGCTAAATGCAATTTCTCTAATAGAGACCGATAAGAAATTCAAAGTACTGGTTGTTGGCGAAGGGGAACTTAGAAAAGAACTGGAGAGTCTTGCTTCCGCAAAGAATATTCTAGACAAGGTTATCTTTACAGGATTTAGGAATGATATTCCGGAGTTATTATCCGTATTCGATATTTTTACCCTTACCTCGAAAGAAGAAGGACTCGGAACTTCCGTATTGGACGCGATGGCTTCCGGACTTCCGATAGTCGCTACGAACGGAGGAGGGATAGCCGAAATGCTCAGCGAAGGAGAAGGCGCTCTCGTGAAGGAAGTAGGGGATGCAAGTTCACTCGCGCAAGCGTATAAAACTCTATTAGAAGATCCTAAACTAAGAAAATCCATGGGATCCTTTAATAAGGAAGCGGTAAAGAGATTCTCCGTAAAGAATACAATCAAGAAAACGGAACTTGCTTATTATAGCCTTTTAGGCGAAGAGATCTATTCGAAAGGAAAACCAGGAGAAGCGGCATGAAGAAACTATTGATTGTGGACGGACACGCGTTTGCGTTTCGAGCCTATTATGCATTTGCCGCTTCCAATCTGAAGAATTCTAAAACAGGTCAGCCTAGTGGAGCAGTATTCGGATTCTTTCGAATGCTATTCAAATTATTCGAGGATTATTCCCCCACACATGTCGCTATGACCTTCGATCCGGGAGGACCTTTGCATAGAGGAGAGCTATTCGCGAATTACAAGGCGAATCGCAAACCTATGCCGGAGGACTTGAGACCCCAACTGCATGAGATCATGGATACTTTGAAAGTATTGGGCTTCAAGATACTTAAGATAGAAAAACAAGAAGCGGACGATATTATAGGAACTCTCGCGGAGACTTACAAATCCAAAGCAAAGGAAGTACTGATCTTTTCCGGAGATAAGGACTTATATCAAGTATTAGAAAAAAAGAATGTAAAAATGCTCCGTGGAAAAAAGGGAGTCACTGAATTCGTGGAGATAGATTCCGCTTGGGTCAAAGAAGAGATCGGAGTGGATGTGAAGCAGATCCCGGATTATATGGGGATCGTAGGCGACACTTCGGATAATATTCCAGGAGTGAAAGGGATCGGAGAGAAGGGAGCAAGTAAGCTTATCCAGGAATACAAGAACCTAGAAGGCATTTATAAGAATATAGATAAGATCAAGAATCCAGGATTAAAGGCCAAGCTAATAGAGCACAAAGAAAGCGCATTCTTATCCAGACAATTGGCTACCATCGTACGGGATTTGGATCTAGGAATTTCCGAAGACGATCTGAAGATCCCCGACTATGCCTCCGACGATGGAATCCGCTATTTAAAGAACCAAGGATACAATGTTCTTTCTAGGGACTTAGCTAAATCAGTAGGAAAGGAACCTCCTAAGGACGAACCGGAAACCGCAGATGCCTCTCGTCCGGAAGCTAAGAAAGGAATTTATAAGCGAGTAGAGAGCATAGAAGAATTAACCAAACTCGCTCGAGCCTGGAAAAAGTCTCCTATCTTGGCAGTGGATACGGAAACTACTTCCCAATATCCTTTCGAAGCAGAATTACTCGGGATCTCTCTTTGCAACCAAGAAGGTACTGGCTTTTATATTCCGGTCACTCATTCCCAAGGATTATTTAGCGACCAACTGCTTCCTTTGGACCAAGTGCGAGAGATCTTAGGACCTGTCCTTGCGGAGCCTTCTATCCCGAAAGTCGGACAGAATATTAAGTATGATTTGATCGTTCTAGAGAATCACGGATTCGAAGTCGCGAATATAGTCTTCGATACCATGATTGTTGCATATATTCTTCAACCCGAAAGTAGACGCTTCAATATGGACGATATGGCCGAAGATCTTCTGAATTATAAAACGATTTTGTACACTGATCTGGTTGGTACAGGAAAGAATAAGAAGAATCTTTGGGAAGTGGATCTGGATAAGGTGAGTGAATACGCCGCCGAAGATGCAGACATTACACTTCGATTATATAATGTTCTTCGCAAGTCCTTGAAACAGTCGGGATTGGAATCTCTCTTTAAGGAGATCGATCTACCTTTGATCCGTGTCTTGGCCGAAATGGAGAAGGCCGGGATCGCAGTGGACGCTAAGTATTTTGCGGAACTCTCTAAGGACTTCCAGAGAGAGGTCAAGGATCTGGAACGAGGGATCTATAAGGCAGCAGGAAGAGAATTTAATATCGCTTCTACCAAAGAACTGCAAAAGATATTATTCGAAGAATTGCAATTGAGAGTAGTGAAAAAGACCCAGACAGGTTATTCCACCGATCACGAAGTTTTAGAAGAATTATTGGGAGAGCATCCTATCATCGAAAAACTTCTAGATTATAGAAAATACACCAAGCTCATCTCCACCTACGTGGAAACTCTTCCTACAATGGTCTCTGCTAAGGATGGAAGGATCCATACTAGCTATAATATGACGATCGCCGCAACCGGAAGATTGTCTTCGACCGATCCGAACTTACAAAACATTCCGATCCGGGAGAAGGAAGGAAGATTGATCCGAAAAGGATTCATCTCCGGCCATAAGGATTTCGAGATCCTGAGCTTGGACTATTCTCAGATAGAACTTCGCATTATGGCGCATATTTCAGGTGACCCTGCGATGATGGATGCTTATAAGAAAGGAAAGGACATTCATAAGAGGACTGCTGCTGCGATCTACGGTGTTTCCGAAGATCAGGTCACTCCGGAAATGAGGGATAAGGCAAAGGTAGTTAACTTTTCCGTAATATATGGAGTGACTCCATACGGATTGAGCCGAAATCTTCGCATCTCCAGAGAAGAGGCCAAGAATTTCATAGATAGATATCTTACCCAGTATCCTGGAGTTCAGAAATACATGGACGATACGATCGCCTTCTGCGAAGAAAAAGGCTATGTAGAGACTATGAAGGGAAGAAGAAGACCCGTCCCAGATATCAATTCTACTCATAGACAAGCCAAGGAAGGAGCCAAGCGAGTGGCTATTAACACTCCTATCCAAGGAACTTGCGCAGACATGATCAAGATCGCAATGATGCAGATCCAAGATGAGATCGTAAAAAGAAAATGGAAGACCAAACTACTTTTGCAAGTGCATGACGAATTAGTATTTGAAGTTCATAAATCCGAAAAGGACGAGTTCTATAAAGTAAGTAAGGCAATGATGGAGAACGCACTTCCTTTAAGTATTCCGATCAAGGTAGAAGGTAAATTCGGACAAAACTGGGACGAGGCACATTAAAGAAGATCCTTTCTTCCTCTTATTCAATAGACCCGCGTTTTTTGGTTGAGTCGACTTTCTACCATGCATTAGAATTCGGCTGCTTGGTGGGACGATGGGATCCAAATATACAAGAAAAGATTTCCTAAATCGATTTGCTGCTTCCTTCGCGGGAGCGGCTATGATCGACTCATTCTATCGTCCTCTCTTCACACAAACAACGGGAGTTGCAAAGATGTTAAAGAGAAGGATCCCAAAAACAGGAGAAGAAATTCCTGCAATCGGCCTGGGTACTTGGCAGACATTGGATGTGGATCCGGATCCTTCTTCTCTTGCTCCTCTGAAAGAGGTTTTGGCAGAGTTCTTGAATGCAGGCGGAGGTGTGGTGGACTCTTCTCCCATGTATGGTCGTTCCGAAGAGATCTTCGGAATACTTTCCAAGGATGTCTCTGCGAACGATAAGAAGAAATTTTTTTTAGCGACCAAGGTTTGGACTAGAGGAGAATCCGCAGGAAAGGCACAGATAGAAGCATCTTTTCGAAAAATGAAAGCGGATCAGATAGATCTATTCCAGATTCATAATTTACTCGATACCCAAACCCATCTCAAGACACTGAGAGATCTGAAAGATAAATCAAGAATTCGTTATATAGGCCTGACTCATTTTACTTCCTCAGCATTCTCCGAAATGGAAAAGATCTCTATCAAAGAAAAACCTGATTTCCTTCAGATACCTTATTCCATAATTACTCGCGAAGCAGAACAAAGGATCTTGCCGTTCGCTTTGGAAAATGGGATCGCCGTTCTTATCAATCGTCCTTTCGAAGAAGGAGGCTTATTCCATAAGGCAAAAGGAAAGACCTTGCCCGAATATTTTAAAGAATGGGATTGCAATTCGTTTGCCCAAGCCTTCTTAAAATATTTACTTTCTCATCCCGCGGTAACCGCAGTTATTCCGGCGACTTCCAAGGTCTCTCACCTAAAGGATAATTTGCAGGCAGGTTTAGGTAGATTTCCGGATTCTAAGGAGAGAAAAGTTTTTCTCTCGAACTTACTAGACGCTTTGGACTGAGCTCTTTTTTTAGGATTTCCGCTTTTCATTCTTTTTAGGGGGAGTAGAATACGACCCGCTTTTAGGAGGCTGTATGTCGGAACCCCTTTGGAGAACTCATCCCTTAGCTTGGAAGGCATCCGGCTCCTTCTTCGAATGGAAGAAAAAGAAATTATTCTACAAGATCTCAGGAGAAGGAGAAGCCATTCTACTTCTACATGGATTTCCCACTTCTTCTTGGGATTGGAAGGATGTGTGGGAACAATTATCTCAAAAATATAAACTTCTCACATTCGATTATCTTGGCTTCGGATTCTCGGAAAAGCCTAAAGAAGGGCATTATTCTATCTTCGAATATGCGGACCAAGCGGAGTTCTTCCTACAAGAACAAGGGATCAAATCTCTTCATCTTTTTGCGCATGATTTGGGAGATACAGTCGCACAAGAATTGCTTGCGAGATTTAGAGAAAAATTATCCGGACAAAGAATAGGAGGTCCAGATATCAAAAGCGTGTTCTTCTTGAATGGTGGGATCTTTCCTGAGACTCATAGACCTAGGGCTGTGCAGAAATTATTGAACGGTCCTTTAGGATTCTTATTCTCCCGTCTAGTAAATAAGACCTCCTTTCAAAAAAGTTTTTCCGAGATCTTTGGGCCGACCACTAAGCCAAACAAAGAAGAATTGGATGGATTCTGGGAATGTGTAAGTAACGGAGGAGGAAAAGCAATCTATCATAAACTCATCCGCTACATGAGAGAGCGTAAAAGTTTCAGAGAGAGATGGGTAGGTTCCATCTTGGATTCTCCCGTTCCGTTTGCGTTCGGTGACGGGCTAATCGATCCAGTGAGTGGAAAACACGTAGTAGAAAGATTGAAAGAGCTTCGTCCAGAAGCTAGAGTTTATGAATTTCAGAACATTGGACATTATCCTCAAACAGAAGCTCCCGATCAGGTGCTCAAAGCCTATCTCAACTTTCGAACGAGCGTTTAGTTTTCTTGGGCTCTTACTCTTTAATAATTCCTTGAAAAAAGGGGGAAACCTGACAAACTGTAAGAAAGCGAAATAATCATGGGTCGGGTAGCGTACAATAATCCTCGTTTCTTCGATTTTGTGTACGACGACTTTTTGTGTGCCGCAGTGGACTCTCATGTTGCTCAATCGGGAGTCTTATTCCATTCACTTACTAAAGAAAATGTCCTAGAACTTTTCGAGATCACAGGCGTTCTTTCCGAATTGAAAAAGAGAGGATATGATTCTCTCCAACTAGATCTTTCCGGAAGCGATGACACTTACCAAAGACTCACTCTTACTTGGCAGAACGAGATCTTAGTTCACGTGAGATTGAGCATCCAAGAATATAGAATACGATTGAACGATTACTTCTTTAAGGAGAAGTATCTTGTAGTCAATTGGTTGCAGACACGTCATCCGAAACAGGCAACCAGAGATTCTTCCCGTTTGTATCCTGGCCAGGACGTTCCCGGTTTAGGGATCTTTCCGGAGATGTCGGATCTGATCGGCTTCTTAATTATTTCTTTGCGACTGAACGGAGCAGTGATCCGACCGGAATATTTTCATGACGCAGTACTCTTCTCTCGTAAATTCCAATTTTTAGAACCTGAATCCAAAGCACTTTATCTCTCTCTCAAAAACACTTTTCCGAAACATTCCATTCGAGCTATCTCCACTCTTATCCAAAACGGAAAGGTATTGGATGCAAAAAGAGGAGTCATAGAATGGAAGCCGATCGAGATGATCTTCTTCTTAGAAAAAACATTGAACTTCTTTGTGTTTAATCGCAAGTTTCAGAAGAAGGTTTCCAAGCTAATAACTACGTACAAACTGAGTCTTGCAGAAGGTGCTGAGCAAGAATTAGGACTAGACCATTCGTAGTATTTTGAACATCCGTTACGAAAATTATTTTTAGTAAGAAACTTGTTTTCTTCTCCCGTCTCATTAACTCATCAGGTATGTTTGGCCAATTTCCAGAATCCGGAGGAAGCTTGGATGGATAAGAGAAAGCAAATTCGCGTAATTCCCTTTCCAAAACAACCCGTTCAATTGCAATTGATGGGAAATGGCTTTCTCGAGATCCTTCTCGCCCAAGACGTGAGCGAAGGGGGAATGGCCGTCCGAGTTCCTCATAAATTCGACGGGTACGATATTCATTCCTCCGTTGAAATGGTGGTCTCCCTTCCCGGATATAAGCCCTTCAAGGCAAAAGGTAAGATCAAGCACCTAAGCGCCTCCCGAGAAGCAGAAGGCTTTTTCGGTCTGCAATTTCTGCAAATGGACATAAAAGGAAAGGAATCCCTTCTGAATTATGTTCAAAAACTTGCCTCTCTCCGCAGAATGGCAGGATAAAAACCTCTTTTTCCCCTAAGGCCAGTCACCGGAATTTCTTTCCCGCGTAATCCGAATGTAACGATTCGGTAGGATTAATAGAATTATCCTAACAAGGAAAAGAAGGACGACAATGGGATCAGGAATAGTCCAAAAAAAGCAAAAACTAGAACGTAAGCTTGAAGTGAGGATCGCAGAGAATCAACTCGAGATCGAAAGAACTTTAGCTCTTCGTTACGACGTATTTAATCTTGAGTTGGGAGAAGGCTTGCCTCAATCGGCTGCTACTCGCAAGGACAGAGACGAGTACGATTTATTTTGCGACCATCTTATCGTTGTGGATAAGAACCGGAATGATATGATCGTCGGAACCTATCGAATTCTCCGCCGAAGCGTTGCTAAGGCGAATATCGGGTTCTACTCCGATAACGAGTTCGATATCACTAAGATCTACGAGCTAGAAAGAGAGCCGGCTGAAATCGGACGTAGCTGTGTTCACCCTGAATACAGAGATGGTTCGGTAATTTCTCTTCTTTGGGCAGGACTCGCTCAATACATGAAAAAGAACAATATTGGATATCTATTCGGTTGTGGATCCGTTCACAGTACCGATGCGCAGTCCGCTAACGACGCTTATGCTTTCTTGAAAAGTAAAAGTGCTTTAGCTGGAGAAGCTTTCAATGTGAAGCCTCTTCCTGGATATGAGATGCCGGATTTCGATCCGAGCTATGCTCCTGCAGATATTAAGGAAGTTTCCAAAAGAATTCCAGCTTTGATCAAAGGATATATCCGTGCAGGATCCTTGATCTGCGGAACTCCAGCTTTGGATACGGTTTTCAAAACCACTGACTTCTTTATCTTATTCGATATCAAAGACATCGAAGCAAGATACAGCAAACACTATCTCGAGTCCAACTAAGATAGTCGTTTTCTAACGGTAAAATGGGCCTCTGCAGAGGTCCATTTTATGTACTCGCACCTTTTTATTTCCGACGGTCCAAGGACGATAGACCTTGACCGTTTGGAGTTTCCCTTTTTAACTAGACTAAACTCCATCTCAAACTTGGATTTTCCGAAGTTTGGGTCGGCTCATGAACCAGATCGACTTTCAACATCCTAGTTTCAAAGACCAAATCCGTTTTTACTTAATCGTTCTAGCTGCCTTCCTACTTATGGCCCTGGGCTATTATTTGGGAATCTCTTCCTATGCTCTTGGTTGGTTTGCATTTTGCATTTCCGCATTCTCTGTAGCTGGGAATGATGCAGTCCAAACTGTGGGAACATTCATTGAGAGTAAGAAGGCGGTGCATTGGTTTCCAAAGTTGGCCGCTCTGGGAGGCTTACTCGCCGCAGTCCTGATCTACGCTTGGTTTAGTGGAAATAGAGAATTACATTTTCATAGATTGGATCATTTTGCAGAGGTCTCAGAGTTCAATTTTCTGCAATTGATTGCTCCCTTGATCCTGGTAGTGATCACTCGTATGAGATCTCCTATCTCTACTACCTTTTTGATCCTAGGATTATTTGGCGGGCAGAATATAGAGAAAATGCTGACCAAGTCCTTTCTAGGATACATGATCGCTTTCATTACCGCTTTGGTGGTTTGGGGAATATTAGTTAAAGTAGATCCCAAAGAATACTACGATGATCATATCCCTGACCCAAGAACGGAAAGGAAATGGGCCATTCTACAATGGCTTTCCACTTTATTTCTTTGGGGTGCCTGGCTTGCGCAGGACGCAGCAAATATCGTAATCTATCTTCCGAGACAATTGCATATCTTTGAATTAGCTGCAGCGATTCTCATTTTGATCATTGCACTCGGTGTCATTTTGTATACCAACGGCGGTACCATACAAAAGATCGTAACCGAGAAATCGGATATCCAATGGTCCAAAGCGGCAACCATCGTCGATATTGTATATGCGAGTATTCTAATATTCTTTCAGATGATCAGTAATATGCCTATGTCAACTACCTGGGTCTTCTTAGGAATGCTGGCAGGAAGAGAAATTGTGCTGAACTTTCTCACGTATAGAGATGCGCCTTATTTGGAAACATTCCGAAAGGTCGGAAAGGATGTATTACTTGCCTCGATGGGAATTGCTGTTAGTATCTTCATCTTTTTATTAGCGTCTCAAATATATCCGGAAAAGACCTCTTTTTTCCCAATGTTTTTCAAGTAATTCACAATTGATCTCTAAGAAAGTTTTTTACTGATCTAGGATTGATAAAAAAAGAACGCGTATCGTATTTTTTTGAGTTCCGCTATGAATGGAAAGGGTCTGATTAGAACTTTATAGGCATAAGAATGAAACTTCCTAAAAGAGTGATTTTAGCGACTTCCTTATTATTATTTGCATCCTTCGGACAAAACATCGCGGAGAATTCTCCTAAAAAGCAAGAAGATCCAGTATCTAATATTTTCGTTCAAGTAAACGGTAAGACCTTCACCATTCTAGATGTGGAGAAGGAGATGAGTCAGGAATACTCGGATTTTGTTCAGGACACTAACGATCGCATTTTCCAGTTACTCGAAACTCTGGGTGTGCGCAAGATGCTGATCCTAGAGGCTAAAGAAAAGCAACTTACCTTACAGGAATATTCCAATCAGATCCACAGCTCTGCAAAGATCCCTTCTGAAAACGAGCTAAAAGATCTGTACCAGCAATTGAAGAATGACGGGCAGATCTCAGACACTTTCGAAAAGACAAGACCGCAATTGTTGGATTATCTTGTTACGGTAAATCAAGAAAACGTAATGAGAGATGAGATCAATCGTCTCAAGAAGAAATACAAATACGTCGCTAAGCGTCCTAACATTCTGAAAGAAGCTGATATACTGGGAGAACCTACTCGAGGAGGAAAAAATGCTAAGATCACAATCGTAGAATTTTCCGACTTCGAATGCCCCTTTTGTCTCAAGTCTCAAGCGATCAATCGAGAGATCAGAAAGAAATACGGGGATAAGATCAAATGGGTCTTCAAGGATTTTCCCTTAAGCTTTCATTCTAGGGCAATGGGAGCTCATATTGCTGCGAATTGCGTGTATCGTCAGAACCAGGAGAAATACTGGACCTATTTCGATATGCTATTTGCGGATGTTAGGCCTCAGGAAATATTGACTCCCGCTTGGTTGGAACAAAAGGCAAAGGACTTAAAGCTGGATATGAATGCTTATAAGGCCTGCCTCAAAGACGAATCGATCCAAAAAGAGATCGAAGAGGATATCACCGAGGCGGCTCGGTTAGGGATCAAAGGGACTCCTACCTTCATCATCAATGGAAGAATGATGGAAGGAGCCCAACCTGCAGAGGTATTTGAGAGTTATTTTGACTCTCTGAACGATTAAGCGATATCATATCCATTCAGATCAATCTTGCGAGTTCGAAAGCTGTACTCGTAAGTATGTCCTGGCCAATTATTCGTATTCTTTCCGGATTCGTTGATGTACCAACTAGTGCAACCGGTATCCCAAACGAATTTGTCGAATTTAGATCCCAATGATTCGTTATAATTCTTCATGGTCTGTTTCTTGGGAGTCAGAGAACGGATGCCTTTCTTTCTCATTTCTTGCAAGGCGGAGATGATATAACGGACCTGAGATTCTATCATGAATACGATGGAATTGTGAGCGAGATTTGTATTCGGTCCATACAAGATATAGAAATTCGGAAAACCGGAAACAGCAACTCCTAGATATGCTTCTGCTCCGGACTTCCATGCATCGTTCAAATCTAAATTCTGAACTCCTTTTATCTTCATAGGAGAAAGGAACTCGGTGGCCTTAAAGCCAGTCCCGAAAACCAAAGCATCGAATTTTCTAAATTGACCATCCTTGGTTAGGATACCATCTTTCTGTATCTCGGAGATCGATTCGGAAGTAACAGAAACATTCGGTTTTGCTAATGCTTCGTAATAATCGTTGGAGAGAAGAATTCTCTTACAACCCACGGGATAGTCAGGAGTTAAGATCTCTCTGAGTTTCGGATCTTTGATGAACTTTCTCATGTGAGAAAGACTCATCCATTTTACGATCTTGTTAGCATGATTGTTCTTCTGGAAAGCAATCATCCTAATTTCATTCCATATATAGATTTGGAATCTATGAAGAAGTCTGTATCCAGGAAGATACTTAAATAGGAATTTTTCGAACCCAAAATATTCACGATCCGGCTTAGGAACCACCCAAGGAGCTGTGCGTTGAAAGATCGTGACGTTCGCTCCTTGGTTTACAATTTGAGGAATGAACTGGATCGCACTTGCACCGGTACCCACAGCTGCCACGTTCTTGCCCGCAAAATTATAAGAGGGATCCCAATTTGCCGAATGGAATATTTTTCCGGAGAAAGTCTCTAATCCTTTTAGCTCTGGCAGAGCAGGGCGATTCAATTGTCCTACTGCAGATATAAAGATATTATATTCAAAGGATTCGTTCTTGGTTGTGCGTATCTTCCAAACTCCTGAATTCTCATCCCAGTTTGCGGATTCTATCTCCGTTTGAAATTGGATATGAGGAATGATATCATACTTCTTTGCACAATGTTGTAAGTAGGCGAGGATCTCCGGTTGAGCGGAATATTTTCTAGGCCAATTCGGATTCGGCTCAAAAGAAAAAGAATAAAGATGAGAAGGCACATCGCAGGCTGCGCCAGGGTAGGTATTCTCTCTCCAAGTTCCTCCTACAGAATTTGATTTTTCAAAAATCTTAATATTGTGAAACCCATTCTTCTTCAATTGAATAGCCGCAGCGAGACCGCCAAAGCCAGTTCCTACGATTGCAATGGAAATTGAGGGATCTTTCTTTCCGTTATCCAGCATACTCTTCCTTATCGAGCGACTTTATATCTTTTTGAAAATATGGTGAACTTTTGTTCACATAAAGTCGCTATAGTTCTCTCGAAATTAGGTGCATCGTGCGAATGAAAATTTTTCTAGCAAGCGGATTTTATAATCACTCATCTAACTTAATCTTGTTCGAAATACTTGAAACTGAGTACAATCAAGCAGCGAACGTCCTTTAAGGGACTTTAGTTGAGTTTTAAATTGGATCTTGATATTTATCATCCCGTCAGTAAGACGGATTCGGAACTGAATCCAAGCTTATAGAAATGTGAGAGGAATTTAGAGAAGAAGTCCGTTCAATATAGAATGTTGATTAAGGAAATCTGATATTCGTTAGAAAGGTTCCTATATGAAATATATAACAGTTCCCACATCAGGAGTTCTTCGATTTTTTTTTATTGCGGGAAGAAACCATTTGTGATACGCGTGAGGCTCGGCTGGCTTCGCTGGGTACCACCACACCGGCCCCCACCCAAAGAAGGGTGGGGAACCGACCCCTAAAAGGGAGTCGGTGATCGTAAGATCAAACGAGTCATTCGCTAAAATCGCGTCTTAGGGCCGATCGAAAGCTGAACCTATAACAAGGCGCGAAACTTTGCCAAAAAGAAGGGTGGGGAAAACCACTTTACTTTTTCTTCTTCGTTCCAGTTGCCTTCTTCGGTTTGGATTCCACGTCCTTAGCCCAAACTTCTAACAAAGAATCTTTGGATACACTGTGCTGAGCCGATCCTCCATGGGATTCTATCGTAGCGCTCATATCAGGACGGAACTTACCTTCGATCCATTCCCTGAATCTGTCGATTCCTCCAAAGATGGAAGGCACTACGATCAAGGTAACCAAGGTAGAAAGAATTAAGCCTCCGATGATCGCGATACCCATAGCGGTCCTAGACTTGGCAGCTTCTCCCAAACCTAAAGCGATTGGGACAGTTCCCATGATCATCGCGATGGAAGTCATTAAGATCGGACGCAAACGAACGACCCCGGCTTCGAAGATTGCTTCGTTACGAGTGATCCCTCTTTCTCGGACAGCCTGCATTGCATAGTCCACGAGAAGGATGGAGTTCTTGGCAACCAATCCCATGAGAAGGATCAAACCGATCATGGAGAAGATATTCAACATCTCACCAGTAATGAATAATGCGAAGAATGCTCCTGAGATCGCAGGAGGGATCGCAAATAAGATCGTGATCGGCGTAATAAAGGATTCATACAAGGAAGAAAGAACCAAATAGATGAAGATCAAGGCTAAACCGAAGGCTACGATGATGTTTAAGAACAATTCCTTTAAGTCTTCCGATTGGCCTTGGAAATTATAGCGAACTCCTACTGGAGGTTTCAGATCTGTAGTAAGGATTTTGTTCACATCATCCATTGCCGTTCCGATCGCGCCGCCCGGAGCCAAGTTTGCGTTTACCACGATTGCTCTTGCTCTATCGATACGATTGATTCGAGAAGGACCTAGGTTTTCCTTACCTGTACTGATGGCGCCTAACGGGATTAGTCTGTTTGCAATGTTCGGCACCTTAGTTTGACCGTAGGCCGCTCTCAGGTTCCTTTGCTCAGGTTTCAATCTCATACGGACTTCGTACTCAATACCTTTGTCATAAAACTTACTTACTTGATCACCTGCGATCTGATATCTTAGCTCTGAGCCTGCGACTCCAGGAAGGACACCTACCAATTGCATTTTCAGATTGTCCAATAAGATCTGGTATTCCGGTTTACCACCTCTGAAGTCGGTATCAATATCCGCCAAGTCCTTCACATTTTTCAAACGATCTAGTACTTTTTTAGAATATGCTTCCACTTCGTCCAAGTTGTTTCCTTTTAGAACCAACTGGAACGGATACTGAACACCTCCACCCACTGCGGAGTAATCGGAAACTGCGGGCCTCGCAAATTCGTAGGCCTTCAGCATTTTACGGATATCTTCTTTAACTGCGGTAGTATCCCTGTTCCTTTTTTTGGAGGAAACCAATGCAATTGCAAGCACAGCGGTGTTTGGTTCCCCTCCGTCTGGCTTTCCTATAGTGATAGCGATCTTGTCCATCTCTGGGAATTTTTGAAGCTCGGCTAAAACCTTATCGGATACATCCTTCGTTCCTTGCAAGCTTGTGCCTGGAGGAAGATCCAGAGTTACTAAGAATTCTCCCTGGTCATTCGGAGGAAGGAAGGTCTTCTTCACGAACTTAGCATTTACCACGAACGACGAGATAAAGATAAATACGGTAAGAAGGATGATCTTGCCTGGATGAGCAAGAGCATAATGCATTATGATCCCGTAAATCTTCTCCAACCAAGTTTGGAATTTGTCGAATGCTTCTACCGCAGCGTTCTTTTTGTCATGGCTGAGTTTTCCCGCGAAGTATGCAGAGAGCATAGGTGCCACGAATAGCCCGTCGAACAAGGAAATGATCATGGCAAATACCACGGTCAATCCGAACTGCTTGAAGAACTGTCCCACGATCCCAGACAAGAATCCAACCGGGAAGAATACCGCGATCACAGTCAAAGAGGTTCCGATAACTGCGAGCGCAACTTCCATGGTTCCTTTTTCAGAGGCTTCTAGGACATTTGCGCCTTCTTCCAATTTTCGGAAGATATTCTCGCGGACTACGATCGCATCGTCCACGAGTAGCCCCACCGCGAGAGACAAGGCCAAGAGAGTCATAATGTTGATAGTGAACCCCATCACCCACATGATGATGAATGCACCTAAAAGAGAGTTAGGAAGAGCTAAACCAGTGATGATCGTAGATCTTAGGTTCCCTAAGAAGAAGTAAACGGTGATCACAGCCAGAAGAATTCCCAAAACGATTGCTTCGGTTACGTCTTCTACGTTGTAGCGGATCCATCTGGAACCGTCCCGGATGAGTCGGATCTTAGGCTTTCCTTCTAAAGGTTGGATGTCAGAGTTGAGCTTGTCGATCCGTTTGAGTACTTCGTCCGCAACAGCTACTGTGTTCGCTCCGGATTGCTTATAAACGTCGATGAATAAGGCAGGTTTCAGTTCTTTTTCCGGAGGAGCAGCTTCTTTCACTCCTCGGATACGATTGAACATTCTTCCGATTCTTCCCGGAAATTGGCGCATCCAAATAAATGGGTGAGTGAGAAATCCTGCTTCCTCTTCTTCTACCTCGTCGCTCTTGGAAGCCCAAAGATAACCTAAGGTTTCTTCGTCTTCCGTTCCGTCTCTTACTGTTCCAAGTTGTTTAATGAGTACTGAGTTTCCTACGTCTCCTCCGAAGGAAACGATGGTGTTCTCTATTTGAGAAAGTGATTCATATCTTCCTAATGTTCTATAGGAAGTTTCCTTAGCGCCAGAATCGAATTTTCCTACGGGAACGTTTAAGCCTGCAGTCTTGAGTCGATTCGCGATCACTACCATAGGCATTTGGTAAGAGACCAATTTATTCCGATCCAATTCGATCTGGATCTCTCTTCTGGTTCCTCCGACTAACTTAACGGAACCCACACCGGCGATCTGTTCTAGCTTTGCCTTTACGGTTTCCTTCGCAAGGTCGTATAACTTTGCTTGTCCCAGATCCGCAAACACTGCCAAGCGAATGATCGGTTGATCTGCCGGGTCGAAGCGAACCACTTTCGGTTCCTTGATTCCGTCCGGTAGTTTAGGTCTTACTAATGCAGTCTTGTCTCGAAATTGTTGCTCTGCATACTTGATGTCGGTAGAAAGAGTGAATTCTCCCGCGACCACAGAAACCCCTTCCTGATTTCTAGAAGTGATCTTCTTTAAACCAGCAATGGAGGAAAGTTCTTCTTCCAAAGGCTTGGAGATCAATTCCTCGATCTCTTCCGGTCCTGCTCCCGGATAAATAGTGGTGACCGACACCACCGGAATGTTTACATCCGGGAATAAGTCCACACCCATTTTGCTGAGAGAGAAGACACCGGTGATCAACATTAAGATCACTAAGCTTGTAATTAGGATAGGACGTTTGATAGAAAGGAGCGCGATATTCAAGTTGCCTCCGGCGATTTTCATTCGGATCTTAGATCGATCCGATGAGTTGCCCAGAGGTCCATTCGGTCCTATTCCTGAAATTTAGAAAACAAATTCGTGATTCCGAGATCGGAAAATCGGAAAGAATTTGTTTTATTTCAAGACTATGTGAGTAGAAAGTAATTCGCCATTTACAAAGATCCTAAGGCGATTCAAGAGACAAAATTCAGTAAATTCTGCGGATCGCCTGAGAAATTCTCTGCACATTATCCTTGGTAAGGTTCGGATAAATAGGAATGCAATGTCCTCTTTGGTAGAGTCTTTCTCCGTTCGGGAAATCGGAATTCGGCAGGTCCAGAATATGATGGATAGGTTCTTGCACGGTTCTACGGGTCCCGATCTGTAGAGAACGGAAGTATCTCTCTACCTGCTCGTAATTTCCGGGTGCAAGGATTACGAATCGATTAAAGGTATCTGTGCTCGGATCGCTATAATGAGAAGTTACCTGAGATCCTTGGATTGCTTGCAGATACACTTGCGCGATCTTTCTCTTTCTCTCCAGGATTACTCCCAGATTGGAAAGTTGCTCGATCCCAAGAGCCGCTTGGTAATCGATCATGTCGTAATCTAGTCTAGGTTGGCCTTCTTTACGAGGATAAGGATCTCTTCCTTCTTTTCTGGCGCGAATTTTCTTTGCAATAGAATCATCGTCGGTGCAAATCAAGGCGCCGTTCCCGGTGGTGATCAAGTATTCGATAGAAAGACCACAGATGGAAATTTTTCCCTGTTTTCCTGGAGTGAAGGTTTCTGTTCTTGCTCCCACAGCCTCGGAGAAGTCTTCGATCACCGGACGAGATTTGAAATCGTATTTGGAGAAGTCCGCAAGAGATCCAAAAGTATGATCAACTATAACTGCTTTGATTCTTTCGTCTTCCAATGCATTGGAAAGAGTCTGCGGACAGATATGGAAGGAATGCTTTTCCATATCGATCACATGAGGTTGGGCCTGTATTAAGAAAATTGCATCTAATGCCGCGAGAGGAGCAAATGTGGAAATGGCAACCTTATCTCCCGGCTGGATCTCTAGGGACAATAAAGCCAGATGATACGCAGCAGTTAGGCTATTTGCGGAGACAACTTGCTTGGTGCGAAAAGTAGAAGAGAATGCCTTCTCAAATTTATGAGTTACCGAACCGGAAGCGAGATGGTCTTCTACCAATGCTTCCAGAACAGTCTTCAGGTCTTCCCGAGAAAGGGTAGGCTTATGGAACTCGATATCTGTTTTCTTCCGACTTGGTTTTTCTAAAACTTCGGTTTCCGCGCTCATTTTCCCTTCTCAGGTTCTAATAATTTTATTATGTCGCATTGTAACCTGTGTACCTAGCTCGTAAAGATTTTTTTCAAAATCCAAGAAGGCTAGATCCAAAGGTTTCCAAATGGAAATATGTAGATTACCAGCGGAAATGTCTAGACATTTTCGTACAAGAAAAAAACCGGTCTTAAGAACGGTCGCCGAATAGTTTATTCCGAATGCCGATCCAGATCTCAGGAAGATAGGCTCCAATGATGATCAAGGCTAGGCCTGTATAGGTCCATTTATTGAAGTAAGATTCTCCTGCGAATCTAAGAGTGGCTACGTTGATGATGGTTGTCCACCAGCCTAAAAGAATAGACAGAAGCCCAATGAAATTAGGGAACAAGAAACCTATGATTTTACCCATGAAGAAATTTCCTCTTTTTAGGATTTGAAAAGCATTCGAATTATCGAATTGGGATTGTACTCTTCAAGTTGTTTTTCCAAACTTTCCCTGGAATCGCTTTGTTCCGAAGCTTTTTGCGCGGTGATTGGAATGATCTGCGCTTTTCTGATTGCCTAACTCCCACTCGAAAACAAAGTCCACAGTCGTGCCCATGAGAGAAGAACTAGACAAAGATTTAGAAGAAGAGATAGAGCCTAGGGAGATGAACCCTACGGAGTATCGTCTCTTGACCCTGCTCTTTAATTTCTTCCGATTTCCTGACGGTCTCACTCTGACCTCGCTCAGAAAGATCATGGAAGGATTTTACGATAACGAGAACAAGGACTCGGATCGCAGAAAGTTATCTAGAGATATCGAGGAGTTGGGCACCTTAGGTTTTCCTATCAAATACTATCCTCAGAAGAACGGAAAGGATTATGTGTACGTTCTTACTAAGGATCCTTTGGCAAAAACGCTCAAGTTCAGCGAAGAAGAATTGAGAGAGATCTCAGCGCTCCTGCTCAAAGGATATTCTGAAACTCCTAAATACGAATTATATACTGCTTCTAGAAAGATCTTCGCAAGAGACCTGGAATATTTTCCCGAGTTAAAAGAAAATCCGCAAGATCTTAAGGAAGAAGCGGGTGAGGCCGCTTTTCAGATCATGGATGCTCTCAAGAACAAGAGCCCGATCCGAATTCGATATTATAAAACCTTCCCTGAAGATGCCTATTGGAAAGAAGCCGATCCGATTCGTTTGATCCGAAAAGGGGGCCAGGACCACTATCTGCTCGCTTACGATCGCGAAGAAAAAGCTAAGAAAAGATTCATCCTTCCTAAGATCCTTACTGTAGAAATATTGCAGGGGGATCTTCTTTACCAAGCTAGAGGAGCTAAAAAGGAAACCGAAGAGGACAGGATCGTGCATGCTGCATTATTTCCTGTGCATGATCCCAAAACGGTGGAATGGATTTGCAGAGAAGAAGGTCTCGAGAAAGCGAAACTATTCCTGACAGGCCTTCCTTATGAGGAGAAGGAGAATGTGCTTCGCTTTCATTCCACGAACTTGGAAGGTCTACTTCCATTTCTTTGGAGATGGCCGGATGCATTGGAATCTTTGGAACCGAAAGAATTAAAACAGGTCTTGCAAGAGTCCTTAGAACAAATCGGCGAATTGTACGATTCTATAAAAGGTAAATAGTCCCAGAATGAAACTCAAACATATACTCTTCTTCTTATTTTTGGCCCAGATAGGGTTCACCCTTCTTATGAAATATTTCTCCTACGAAGGAGACAATTCCGCCGAACTACATACAAGAATTCTAAAGTATTTTACCGAAGAAGATATACAATCCGGAACCGAGTATGACAGAAGAGGCTTCTTCGTTTCTGTTCTTTCTTCCTTATTGGATTTCGCATTGGCTGGGATATTCGTTTTCACTCCTATCTCGGAAAGACTGGAGAATTATCTACAGAAAAAGACCAAGGAAAGATTCTATCTGGTAGTGACCTCTTTCTTTCTGGTCTTTTACTTAGTGGAATTTTTGGTTTCTCTTCCTTTCAGCTATTATTTCGGATTCGTTTTAGAGCATGAATTCCAATTTTCTAATATGACTCTGATGGATTGGGTCGTTCTAAAAAGTAAATCTTTCTCTCTGGGATTGGTTTTCGGAACGATAGGTATCCTGATCATTACCTTTGTGCTCAAGAATTTTCCAAGATTATGGAAATGGATGGTTCCGGCGATCTCTCTCGGATTCGGATTAATTGCTTCGGTCTTATTTCCGATCCTAATCACTCCTATCTTTTACGATTATCATCCGATCGAAGAGGGAAGTTTGAAAACAAAGATCCTCGCTCTCTGTGATCATGCTCAGATCAAAGTGGAAAATATCTACGTTATAGACGAAAGCCGTTACTCCGGACATACCAACGCATACTTTACAGGTTGGGGAGAGAATAAGAAGATCTTTTTATACGATACACTGATCAAGAATCATACGGAAGAAGAAGTTGTAAGTGTATTGGGTCATGAGATCGGTCACTGGGTTCATAATCACCAACTCATAGATATAGCGATCAGCACCTTTGAGGTATTGCTCTTGTGTTTTGCGATCGGATTCTTGTTCCAAAAAGCGAAGGGAGAAGGACTGCTTCCTTTGAAGGAATTTTATTCACCTTCTTCTTTGCCTTTCTTGTTCATGGTGCTCTCTATTATCGGCTCTTTCACTCAGCCTATCTCGAGCACGATTTCTCGTGTCTTCGAGGTAGAAGCAGACAGAGAGGCCCTAAATCTTACCCATGATAAGAAATCCTTTATCAGCACTGAGATCAAATTGGCAAAAGACAATAAGTCCAGATTGAATCCTCATAAATTCGAAGTGATCTATGAACATTCTCATCCGACTGCCTTGGAAAGAATAGAAATGGCAGAAAAATACTGATTTGAGCGCAGAGACTATAGTGACCGAATATTGGAAGGAAATCCATAAATTCTTCCTTTCAAAATAGCTCAGGTTTTTTCCAAGGATATTCTATCTGCAAAGCCACGAAAGCGGCCGTTCTAATATCATAAAGATCGGATATTTCTAAAAGGGTTCTGTTCAAAGCTATAACCGGCAAATCTCTATCCCAATTTTCTAATATACGATCCGCCTTCTTCTCTTTCTTATCGGGAAGGAATAAAAGCCCTCTTTTACTACGGACATTTGCATTCGAAATAGATAGGGCTGTGCTTTTATAAGTGCGAGAATAAGAATCCGCAACTAAGGCAAGACTGATCTCATCCATTCCTTCCGATATAGGTATCCCGATTTCATCCTGGGACCAAAATGCTAATAGATTCTTAGCTGCAGTCAGAATATGAGAAGAGCCCAAATAGAAATCTGCGCTTTTATGAGTAGGCTTCCAGTCTTTCGCTCCTAAAGAGGCTGCGACCTTCATGGCTTGTTTTTTGCCTGCAATCGCTTCTATCAAAGCAAGAGAAACGGGGATAGATGCAGTGACTCCTGTGGTAGTAATGATCTTTCGGTCTGAAACATACCTTCTATTTCGGATCCATTTTGTTTCTGGAAATTTCGTATCAAATTTAGGAAGAGAAAACCAATGACCTGTTGCCTGATGCCCTTGCAATAATCCTGCATTTGCGAGCACCCAAACTCCGTCACAGACTCCAAGAATGGTTGCGCCCTTTTCACTCTGCTTCTTTAACCAAAGAAGAATTTCCGGATTTTCTGAATTATGCATCGCAGGCACGATCACGTAGTCCGCGCCTTCCGGATAGAGAGAGTCGAAACTCTGCATCGTATTCTGGATCTCTATCGAAAGAGCAGGGAACATCTTCATCTTTCCGAATTGAGTTCCAAGAGCATATACGTCCGCTATATCTGCTTCTTTCAAAGTTCCATAAGGCACTACAAAATCGGTGAGCTCTGTATATTCATTATCTCCAACGACTGCGATCACAGGACGCTTTCTTCCGAAGCGAGAATGATATGCGGGGATCGGATCGGAACCTTCCACAGAACTAATATTCGAATTCGGAGAAGAGGAAGAAGTCCCCAGACAATTCCCTAAAAGAAAGAAACTACTTCCGGTAATTGTGAGAAGAAGAAAAGAGACTAGGATCCGTTTGACTGCGACAGATCTATTTTTGAGAAAACTCAGAATGCTTTGTTTCATGCATTCATTTTGCGATACTTTTGGAGAGGTGTCGTCCTTCCGGATACGGACGGACTGAAAAAATACTCTTCTCTAAAAAAATCTGGACATCGGATTTCAGAAAGGCTCTTTACTTCCCATGTATACCTTTCTTGCTTTTGGGGCCGGTTTGGCGTTCCTTCTAGGCCTGGCAGATCTGCTTTCCTTTTATGGAAAAAAGCCCAAGAAAGAAAGAGATGTATCCTCCAACTCAGAAGCGAAAAGCGTTCCTTCTAAACGAGAAGGACTCACCATCTCAATTTTATTCTTCTCAGTTTCCCTCGTGCAAATGCATCTCTACTTAGAATTATCCGAACAGCTTCGGGAGTTTCCTTGGTTTGCGGAGATCCATATTCCCGTCCTTTTTTTGATCGGCCCTCTTACTTATCTGTATTTTCAAAGACTTACCGGAGCAAAGGAAACGAAACTGAGTGGATTTCATTTTCTTCCTGCAGTGATTGCGTTTTTGATCCTTCTTCCTTTTTTGTTGCGAAGCTCCGAGTCAAAGCTCCGTTTTCTAAAAAATGAGGATCCGAGTGATGTATATTCTTGGGTCCTCCTTGCATTGCTTGTTTTTGCTACGATCCTGAATCTAGTGTATCCTTCTGCATTACTCCAAAGAGTTTGGCGTTGGAGATCCAATACGGACGAGGAAAATCGCAAATCCTTCTCTCCGATCCTCTGGCTATTCTCCGGCACATTATTTGTGATCGTTCTATTTGTAATTGCCCAGATCTTCTTTATGCCCTTGTTTCTTGTCGCAGCAAGCGGACTGACTCTGCTAGTCTCTGTGATCTTTCTAATCGGAGCTTATGATCCAGGTCTAATGGATTCCTTTCAAAAAAGCTCCAGAGAGGCGCGTTACAAAGAAAGTAGGATAGCAGGTCTGGATGTGGAAGCGTTGCTTCTTAGATTGGATGATTTAATGAGAGAAAAGAAACTCTATCTGGATGAGGATCTAACTTTGGGAAACTTATCCAAAGAATTGGAGCTGAGCACTCATCAACTCTCGGAGATCTTAAATTCCCGTTTGCAAAAAGGATTTAGAGAATATTTGGCGGACTTTAGGTTAGAAGAAGCCGCTAGAATCCTAAGAGAAGAACCGCAACGATCAGTGCTCTCTGCGGCTTATGGAGCAGGATTCAAATCCAAATCCGCATTTCATAAACTGTTTCAAGAAAAGTACGGTGCTTCTCCCACTTCCTTTCGCTCTTCTCAAAAGAATTAGAAGATTTGAGAATGATCACCATTCTCCCGTGTTCGACATACTCTTCCAAGGTTCTGCAATTTCTAAGGCTTTGCCCTTTTGCAATAATTCCACTGAGATCAGATCCGGAGAACGAATGAATGCCATTCTTCCATCTCTTGGAGGACGATTGATGATCACTCCTTTGGATTGTAAGTTAGCGCAAGTATCATAGATATTATCCACTTCGAAGGCCAAATGTCCGAAGTTCCTTCCGCTTGTATAAGCTCCGTCCTGATCCCAATTGTAAGTAAGCTCTATCTCTGGCATATTTTCTTTTGCTTCGGATAAAAACACGAGAGTATATCTTCCTTCTGGATGATCATGTCTTCTTGTTTCGATCAAACCTAGCTTATTACAGAAAAAATCTAAGGCCTTATCCAGATCTTTAACTCGAATCATTGCATGTAAGTATCTCATTCCTTAATCCTTTATGAGTATTCTTTGGGGAGAAGGGCCCGAAGAAAGCAAATTCCTTCCCTCCTGTAGGGAACAAGCTAAAGATAAATGGGGGAAAAAGAGAGGGGCTTGAAAATTTCCGCTATCTTGGATTTTTTGAAAAACCCCTAAAAAACCCGATTTTTAGCCCATTTTTGCATACCAGTGGGGCAGAATGCTTAATTATTGTGCTCAAAAAATAAGCATTTTTTGAATTTCGAATAGGAATAGTTATTGAAAAAAGGGCCTTACTTTTCGATAATTGCATTAATAAGAAGCAAAGATTTCTTTCGAACTTAAATAACGCTTCTTTTTTGTTCAATCTGAATGAATAAGAGCTGAGTTAGATTAGGTTTTGGAAAATTAAGCATTTCTAATTAAGATAATTGTTATACAGGGAAAGAGCGAGTTCGTTTAACAGAAAAAATTATTTTTTTCTTCTTATAAAATTTTTTTTGTTCCCTTTGCACATGCCGATAGGTCTTATGGATGTAAGCAAAAACAAGAATAGAAAACATAAAGAATAAACATTGAGGTTTCAGTTCCATGAAAGTTAACAAAATCACTTCACTTCTTCTCTTAGTAGGTTTCTTAGTAGGATCTTCCGCATTTGCAGTGTCTCAAGACACCGAAGATCGTCTGTTAGAGCAAGCTCTGGTTTCCGCTGCGGTTACTAAAGAGCAAAAAGTTGCTGTTGCGACTTACTTGAAAGCAATTGCTCAACAAAAAACCGAAAGAGCTGAGGAGTTAAGAGCTTTGGCTAAACGTTCTACTGGTGGAAAATTCCTCGCTAGTAACGCTCAGTCTGAGAAATTCTTGAAACAAGCAAGAGCACTGGAAGCAGAAGCTCAAAGAACTCAAGATTTCCTTAACAACCTATAATTCGTAGTCACAAATTTTCTTAAATCCATCGACTGCAGGGCGCCTTTTGGGCGCCTTTTTTTATTTGTTCGGGTTTATTCTTTCTTTAGGAATGCAGCTCATGGAGAAGCCTTCTATCATATAGCAGATCGCGTCTTTTGTTTCGCAACGTAGGGCATCGTTGTAAGTGACATTCTTGATATCCAATTCGATCCTTTCGCAGGCCATCTTTTCCTTTGTGGTCGATGTTTGAGAACTGTCTTGCCCTATGATAGAAGCCGCTCCTCCCGAGAGTATGCAAAGAGTTAGGATCATTATTTTTTTCATTTCACAGCTCCAAAGTTGCGGTTCGTTTGCAGAGCCTTACAGGTTTCCTGTCCCAGTCAACCGATTTGAAGAGATGCAGATCCAAGGAAAAATGATTGTGGAGAGGTGTTTTTCTTCTATTTTGCCCTGGTGAGTTTTACAGCACCTGGATCCTCGGTTCTAAAAACCAAGCAATGGCTCTTTTATCTTCTCTTGGCCTTGCCTCTTCTTTATCCGATCCTATTGAAGCCGAGTGAACAATTGTATTCGGATCATCTGGGAAAGTTCGTATTGGGCGAATCCGTGCTAAGGAATCACTTTCGCTCCGGGGATTTGGCTCTTCCTTCCAAATATCTGGACAGGCAGTCCAGGTTTTGTCCTACAGAATGCATTCGGATCGATGAAGAAGTAATCAGTCCGTTTCCGGCGGCCCTCGGTTATTTTTATGCTCTCATTCTTCCTTGGGGAGGAATAGAGGGGGTGTATATCGTAACTTCTCTTTTTGTTTTGGCCTCTCTCTTTCTTCTTTCTATCCTTTGGGAAAGGAGTCTGGCATTCTTAAGTATCCTTGTTTTATCTACTCCCTTCTTGGTGAACGGCTACTTCTTTCCTGATGTAGGAATTGCAGCCTTCTTATTTACGTTAGGCAGCTTTTTGTTCTTACGAGCCGATGAGAAAAGCTCTTCGATTCTATTTTTATTTGCGGGACTTGCCTCTGCATTTGCCGGTTGGTTCAGGATAGAAGCCTTGGCGTTTCCTGCCTCTTTTCTATTCTTTCTATTTTGGTTTCGATTCAGGATCCGTGAAGAAAGAAAAGGGATCTGGTTTTATTTATTCGGATATTTGGCAGGTGCATTTCTTTTATTAGGGATACAATATCTTCTCTATCATCATCCGATGGGACCTCGGTTTTCTTTTAACCAACCTACTATGTTTATCTCTCCGTTAAGAAAGGGAGAAATTTATCTAGGGCTTTTGATCGCGAATCCGAATCGGATCGGCTTCTTTGGGTATACTCCTATCTTTGCGATCGTTCTTTTGTTCTCCGGATATTTCTTGTTCTTTAAAACAAATTTCATACGAAATAGGGAAGGGGCGGATACTCTTTCAAAGAGAAATATATTCGTGATTTCTAATTTAGCTGCAT
Source organism: Leptospira semungkisensis (assembly GCF_004770055.1). Classification (NCBI taxonomy): domain Bacteria; kingdom Pseudomonadati; phylum Spirochaetota; class Leptospiria; order Leptospirales; family Leptospiraceae; genus Leptospira; species Leptospira semungkisensis. Next base: position 1,136,873 of record NZ_RQEP01000005.1, read on the forward strand.
TTGTGCTTTTAGTACTTTCTGCTCCGAACGACGGGATCATAGATTTCGGTTCTCGCTATTTGCATTTGAGTTTGCCAGGCTTTGTGGGAATGCTCTTAGTCTTCTCTGATTCGGTTTCTAATAGGTTCAAAAAAATACCGAAGATCTTCGGGATCCTTCTTCTTATATTCTCTACTTATATAACTTTTTCTTATACTCAGATCTTAAGTAGGTTCGGTAGAAAATCTACTAAGATGAATCAGGTCTATCTGGACCAAAAGCCTGATCTTGTTGTAGTGCAGGTGAGAACTCACGCGCAAATTTTGGGTAAGTACTTCTTCCAAACTCCATCCGTATGGTTGGTAAAGGAAGCGTGGGTCAAACTTTTCTTTTCAGAGAATGATCCGAATCAATTTTCTAAGATCTTGTTTATTCAGTCCAAGGCTGCCTTTCCTGCGAATTCTAAGCCGGAAGATCTTTTTCAAAAGAATTCTTATTATCAGGTTGCTCGGGAAATGTTGGGACCAAAATTCGAAAAGGATTTTGTAGAGAATAGAGAAGACGTATTGATCTTCACTATGAAGAGAAGAGATTAAGCGATGAAATAATTGAATTAGAATTCTTCGTCCGATTCTAATACCAATTCGCAAAGTTTGGTATAGAACTTGGATTGTAGTTCTCTTCTTTCTTTTACGATTCCTGCAAATGGAAGAAAGAGTTTCGACTTTAATCCATACAATCTTCCGTGAACTCCGTCTCCCTTTTTATAAGAAACTTTAGAATCTACGATAAATCGTAACGCCTTCTTTCCTATGAGTTGGGCCGATGCTAAGAACACTGATTCTGAATCGAACAATTCCACATAGAATTTAGGAATCATAGAGGCTGGTTTTCTAACGAATATTGCTGCGCTCATATTCTTCATTTTATCCATAAGACCCTTAAAACATGTATCGCAGGTTTTAAAATCACGTGTACTTGGTTACGATTTCGTAAAAAGAAAAATCCGGCCGTTAGGAATGGATTTCGGTCGGGGAATCAGTCCGATCCGTTTTTTGAGATTGCTCCCTTCTTTTATGAGGGAAAGAATGTCCGAGATGAATCCGAGTACTAAAAAGCTCCAAACCAAGTTGGCAGTGATACGACTCTTGCAAGAAAACAAACGCATGAGTCTAGAAGATCTTTCCAAATACTCCGGTATCGAGGATACAAAGGACCTCAAGAAGGAACTCGGAAAACTATACATGGTCGGATCTTATCCGTATACTCCTGATCAATTCATAGAGTTGGATTATGACGGCGATACCATAGCAATACGAATGCCTGTGGATTTGGAACAAGGACTTGTACTAAGTGTAAGAGAATGGGCTGCTATTCGAACTCTCTTTTTAGAAGAAGATGAAAAGGAAGTCAGTCCTTCTCGCAAAAAGATACTGAAATCTATATTAGAAAAAATTCATACGATCCTCCCTTCTGCGGGAGTTCCGAGTGATAACGATCTTAAAACCAGGATCCGAGAAGCGATCGAGTCCGGTAAATCTCTAGAAATGCAATACCAAGCAAATGGAGAAGCCGAGGCTGAGGAAAGAAAAGTGGATCCATGGGCTCTATTGAGTTTTAGGGAAGAATATCTGATCGGCTATTGCCATATTCGAAAGGCGCCTCGAACATTTCGTTTGGATTCCATTATCCAGCTTTCAGTTACAAACCAGGATTCTGTGCAAGTCCCTGACGCTGAAAGAAAAGAGGCAATTCTCAAATTAAAGAAATTTTTGGGGGAAACGGAGGCGGATTCTGAGACTGCGGAGATCTATCATACTGCCGAAGTGTATTTTAATCTTCATTCCCGCCTTCCGTTAGAAAGGACTTCGGAAAAGATCCAGATCAAAGGAGTTTGGTATCATCTATCCAAATCAAAGATCAGAAACGAAGAATGGTTTCTTTCTACTTTAAAAGGTTTCGGGCCGAATGTGATCTTGCACAGCCCACAAAATCTAAGAGAAAGAATGAGATCCTATTGGTCGGCTCAATCTTTGCTCGAAAGATAAAGTTAGCTTAAAGATTGACTCCTTGCTCTTGCTGCTTGATTAAGAAAATACTTTGTTATCTCCCGCTAAAATCAATCTAGGATTAGAAATCCCGTACAAGAGACCGGATGGATTTCATGAGATCCGAAGCGTATTCTTGCGATTGAATTGGGGAGATGATATTCGTATCGAACCCATCGATCCGGGCCGCTTTGAACTCGTCTCCGAGAATGAGATTATCTTGGAAAAGAGGCGTTTATACGATGAGGTCTCCGAGAAAGGAGATCTTTCCAAAAATATTTTATTCAAGACATTCAATAAGATCCGAGCTCATTACAGAGAACTTCCTGGTGTTAGGATCTATCTTACTAAAAAAATTCCTCCTGCAGCTGGACTGGGAGGAGGTTCTACCAATGCGGCTTCTCTTCTATCTTTCTATTTTGGATTAAGTCCCGAATTTCATTCGGACAATTTGCTTCGGCTCGCAGCAGAGATTGGGGCGGACGTTCCCTTCTTCTTATCAGAAGGCAACGCTCTTGTTTCTGGAAAGGGAGAAGTCATGAGAGAAATAGAAGTGCATTCCGGGCAGGGGATTCTCGCTCTCACTCCCCAAGTGCTCTCTACTGCGGAGATGTACGCAGGTCTCAAAAAGCCTTTACAAGCGGACCCACCCTCGAAAAAATGGATTTCTCTAGGCGAAGACATCGAATTTTCTTTAAAAGAAGGAAATTGGTCAGCCTTGAGAGGAAAGCTCGTAAACGACTTCGAGCCTCTGGCCTTCCAAAAGTTTCCAGAATTAGGGAAATTGAAAGAAAGTCTTTTGGCAAATGGAGCTAGTTATTCTTCCCTAACCGGTTCCGGATCTTGTATCTATGGACTCGTGCAAGGGTTGGAGATACGGGAGGAGCTGTTAGCCAAAATGCAGACAGAATTTCCCGACCTTACGTTTGTTAGCTTTAACTATTAAAGAAATTGAAACTGGGCCGTCGCCAAGTGGTAAGGCAGCGGTTTTTGGTACCGCCATTTCATAGGTTCGAATCCTATCGGCCCAGCCACTGTTATTTCACCGGATTACTGAATGGACGCCAAAAAGGAAGCAGTTGCCGTAGTATTAGCTGCGGGAAAGGGAACCCGCATGAAGACGGAGCTCCCCAAGGTGGCTGTTTCCTTAAATGGAAAGCCTCTCTTGAATCATGTAATCGATCATCTCCAACAAGGAGGGGTCGGTAATATAGTCGTAGTTGTAGGCTACAAAAAAGAAGAAGTCCAAGCTCTATGCTCCGATATTCCCGGAGTTCGTTTCGCCGAGCAAAATGAGCAGCTTGGTACAGCTCACGCAGTTTTATGTTCCGAATCCCTGGTCCAAGACCATAAAGGACCAATTCTTGTGGCTTGCGGAGATGTTCCCATGATCACGGGAGAAACCTTCCAATCCTTAGTATCCACTCATATCCAAAACGGCTTCTCTGCTACCTTGCTTTCTGCAAAGGTCGAAAATCCGACCGGTTACGGACGTATCGTACGTAACGCAGAAGGCGAAGTGATTGCAATCGTAGAAGAAAAGGATGCGAGTCCAGAACAGAAGAAGATAGATGAGATCAATACCGGGACCTATGTGTTCAGTTCCGAGGGTCTATTTGAGTCTCTCAAGAAGATTGGAAATAGCAACGCGCAGGGAGAATATTATCTTCCTGATCTAGTAGAGTTATATAAAAAAGAAGGAAAGAAATTGGGCGCAGTGGTTCTCAAAAATAGCGGCGAAAGTCAGGGAGTGAATTCTCCTACGGATTTGGAAAATCTAACTGCAATCCTAAAGAGCGAGGTCGCGGCAAAATGAGCAGCAATATCGCCGTTTTTTCCGGATCTTCGAATCGCACTGTTGCAAATGAGATCTGCCAAGAGCTCGGGATCGAGCCCGGCAAGATCAACCTTCGAAAATTCTCCGATGGAGAGATCGCAGTTAAGATAGAGGAGAATGTGAGAGGAAGGGATGTTTTCCTAATCCAATCTACTTCTGCTCCTGCGAACGATAATCTGATGGAATTGCTTTTGATCATGGACGCTCTCAGAAGAGCTTCTGCTAAAAGCATTTCTGTAGTGATGCCTTATTATGGATACGGACGCCAGGATAGAAAGGCGGAACCTAGAGTTCCTATTTCTGCGAGAGTGGTTGCCGACTTGGTAGAAGTTTTGGGGCCTGCAAGGGTCATCGTAATGGATCTTCATGCGGATCAGATCCAAGGCTTCTTTAAAGTGCCTGTGGACAATCTTCATTTTAGTCCAGTGCTTGTGGAGTATATCCTCAGCAAAAAGTTCGATGATCTAGTCATCGTTTCTCCTGATTCAGGCGGAGCAGAAAGAGCAAGATCCTTCGGCAAGAAGGTAAATGCTACGTTAGCTATCATTGATAAGAGAAGACCTAAGGCGAATGTCTCAGAGGTCATGAATGTGATCGGTGAGATCGAAGGTAAGAATTGCATTCTTCTGGATGATATGATCGACACTGCAGGAACCATCTGCAAGGCAGCGGATGCTCTTCTTAAGAACGGAGCTAAGTCTGTGTATTGCGCTGCTACTCACGGAGTTCTTTCCGGAGAGGCAGTAGATCGTTTGAACGCGACTCCATTTGTAGAAGTTGTATTATCGAATACGATAGAGATTCCGGAATCCAAGAGAATCTCTAAATTAAAGACTCTTTCCGTAGCGCCTTTATTTGCCGCTGCGATTCAGAGAATATCGACCAATCAATCGGTCAGTGATCTATTTATATAGGATACAAGGGTAAAAACCATGAGTTACAAAATTGCTGTTAAGAAAAGGACCGAAACCGGCAAGAACGTAAACAATCGTCTGCGCGCGTCCGGGCAAGTCCCAATTAATATTATCGGTGGCGGTATTGCTGCTTCCGGTTCCGTGAACGAGAAGGAATTGGAGAAAATCGTCCATTCTGGAATTCGTCAGTCCACTCTGATCGACCTAGATGTCGAAGGCGCTGGAGTCCAAAAGGCTTTCGTAAAAGAAATCCAAAGATTCCCTGAGATCGACAGAATCCGTCACGTTGATTTTTATAAAGTAGAGACCGGCAAGAAGATCATCACCAAGATCGGTATTCGTACTGAAGGGATCGCAAAAGGTTCCAAGGCCGGAGGTCAGTTTGATCATTTGATCCATGAGATCCGAGTGAAGACAGTTCCTGAGGATCTGATCGAGAGCTTGGTCCTTGACGTGAGTGATCTAGATGTAGGCGACTTCATCAAAGTTAGTAACCTAAAAGTTCCAGCAAGCTGGGAAATTATGGTGAACGGGGATCCGATCGTGGCTGCAGTTCTGAAAACGAAAGCTCTACTTGCTCAAGAGAGAGCGGACGCTAAAGAAGCTGCTGGCGATAAAAAGGGCGGTAAAAAGGGGAAATAATTTCTCCTTATAGTGATCTAACTTGGGATACGGTATTGTATGAAGCTAATTGTCGGACTGGGTAATCCCGGAGACAAATACAATAATAACCGATCTAATATCGGCTTCAAGATTCTAGACGTTATTGCAAATAACATTAACGTAGAGATCAAAACGAAGAAGAAGAAATCTCTGATCGGAAGAGGAGACTTCGAAGGCGAAGAGGTTGTATTACTCAAACCTCAAACTTTCAGTGACCTCTCCGGAGAGTCCGTATTGTACATTGCTTCCTTCCTGAAAATTCAGGTTCAGGATATTCTTGTAATTCACGAAGATTGGACCTTGCCCTTGGGAAAAATCGTAGTGGATAAGGGAGCAAATGGAAACGAGAATCCGGGAGTTAAATCCGTTGTTCAGTCCTTGCGTTCTCCGAATTTCGTCCGTATTAGGATCGGAATCGGTAACGATCATTTCGACGGATCTAACTTGGATAGTTTCTTAAAAGAGGATTTCCAACCTTTGGAAAACCTAAGTCTGATTCAGATCATCAACGACGCCGAGGCTGCAATTCGTTCAATCAGTCTTGGTGATATCGAAGATGTGATCGAAAAATACAGACTTTAAACCAGCGTCGAATGCCGCGACCGTTCGGTCTGCGGCTTATTCTTTTGAATTCCTTCCCTGAACGAAAACTCCTTTACTTTTCGGGAAAAAAAGGGACTCTGAATATGGGGAACTTTTTTACCAAAATCGGTTTCCAAAGCTATATCGATTCCGGTGGGCGCGGAAAGTTTTGATTACCTTCCGAGTCTAAGATATGGGAAGAAAGCGGCTCCGAAAGAGATGCGGAGTTTGGGAGTAATATATGAATAACAATAATAAAGGTCTGAGATTACTGATCCTTTTCATTTTGGTGATCTTAGGCGTATCGTTCTTTTCCACTCAAATAAAGGATATTTGGGGAAGAAATCCGGAAGTCATTCCGTTCTCCCAGTTCATGAGTATGTTGGAGCCGGATGGGGCTTCCAAACCTAAAGGCAAATTGATCAAGATAAAAGACTCCAAGTTTCCTGGCTGCGATAAGCTAGTGATGGAAGGAGACCTGATCAAAGGTTGCTACGAGCCTTTCGAGGGAGAGATCAAGATCCCTGTTCGTTTCGAGACCAAAGTGGCTCCTATCGACAAGGACTTCCTTTCTTCATTAAGAAGAACGAATATAGATTTCGAAGTAGTTTCCGTTGAGAACGGACACGGATTCGGAATGCTGAGTTCCTTCCTTCTCGTAGGTGTAATCGGTATTTTCATATTTTACTTTTTCATTATGCGTCAGGTCCAGTCTACCGGCAATAAGGCTTTCTCTTTCGGTAAGTCCAAAGCCAAGATGACTGTGGATCCTAAGGTCAAGGTCAGCTTTGCAGACGTTGCAGGCTGCGAAGAAGCTAAGACCGAGCTCGTAGAGATCATCGAATTCTTAAAAGATCCTAAGAAATTCCAAGCAATGGGAGCTCGGATCCCAACAGGAGTTTTATTAGTAGGTCCTCCAGGAACAGGTAAGACCCTTCTTGCAAGAGCAGTTGCGGGAGAGGCAGGAGTTCCATTCTTCAGTATCTCCGGCTCCGACTTCGTAGAAATGTTCGTGGGTGTGGGAGCTTCTCGTGTTCGTGACTTATTCGAACAAGGTAAGAAGAATTCTCCTTGTATCATCTTCATCGACGAGATCGACGCAGTAGGTAGACTGAGAGGCGCCGGATGGGGCGGGGGTCATGACGAGAGAGAGCAGACACTGAACCAAATGCTCGTTGAGATGGACGGATTCGAGAAGAACGAAGGCGTGATCGTAATGGCTGCGACAAACCGCGCAGACGTTTTGGATCCAGCTCTTCTCAGACCGGGACGTTTTGACCGACAAGTTATCGTAGATCTTCCTGACCTGAACGGAAGAGAGCAGATCCTGAAAGTTCACTCCAGAAAAGTTCCTTTAACTAGCGATATTTCTTTGAACTCAATTGCGAGAGGAACCCCTGGATTTACCGGTGCTGATCTTTCCAACCTGATCAATGAGGCAGCTTTACTTGCGGCTCGTAAGAATAAGAAACGAGTCACTCAAGAAGAATTGGAAGAGGCACGTGACAAGGTCATGATGGGGCCGGAGCGTAGATCCTTCTTCATTTCCGAAAAGGAAAAAGAGGTCATCGCATTTCACGAAGCAGGTCACGCTATTCTTGGAACCTTACTCGCTTATACCGAGCCTGTGCATAAGGTGACCATCATTCCTAGAGGAAGAGCGTTAGGTCTGACTCAATCTCTTCCTACAGAAGACAAGCATATTCATACTAAGGCATACTGGTTGGATCAAATCGTGGTCTGTATGGGAGGATTCATCGCAGAAGAATATAAGTTCAAGATGACTTCTACCGGATCCAGCAATGATATCCAGCAAGCCACCAATATCGCGAGAAGAATGGTTTGTGATTGGGGAATGTCCGAAAAACTCGGAACGATCAATTACGGAAGCGGCCATGAGAGTCCATTCCTCGGAAGAGACATGGGCCAAAGCAATAAGGCTTATAGCGAAGAATTTGCTGCAATGATCGACAAAGAGATCAGAGATATCGTTCTGACTTGCTTGAATAAAGGAAGAGAACTGGTCCGTAAGAACTCTGCAAAGTTCGAGAATCTGGCAAAAGCGCTTCTTGCTAAGGAAACCGTTTCTCACGACGAATTGATGGCGATCGTTCATCCTGCGAACGAGGAACCTAAGAAAAAGACTGAGAGATCTACTAAGAAAGAAAAAGGCGGAGAAATGCCTGGCAAACCCGCTTATTCTACTGGAGTAGAATGAAATATTGGCTTTTTAAAACAGAGCCCGATGTTTTTTCCATTGATACTTTGAAATCCGCCCCGGGGAAGACGGCTCCCTGGGAAGGGGTTCGGAATTATCAGGCAAGAAATTACTTAAGAGATGAGGTCAAGAAAAATGACCTCATTTTATTCTACCATAGTAGCTGTAAACCTCCCCATTTGGCAGGGATTGCAGTAGTCGCCAAGGAAGGTTATCCGGACCATTTCGCCTTCGATAAGAAACATAAGTATTTCGATCCTAAGAGTAAGCCTGAAAAACCGACCTGGTTCATGGTAGATGTGAAATTTAAGGAAAAATTTTCTCGCCCAATTTCACTAGAAGAATTAAGATCCCACGGGCAACTAGAAGGAATGGTGCTTTTGCAACCCGGTGGTCGTCTTTCAATCCAACCGGTGAGTGAAAAACATTTCAAATATATCTGCGAATTAACCGGGGCCAAGATACTTCCCGGTTAGGGAGATTTTTGGTGAATTCTTTCCGGAAAATTCGGAATTCAATATCCATTCTTCTGGTACTGGCCCTTCCTCTAGGCTCATTGTTCTCGGAGGAAGTTCCTCCTGTATTTCCGATTACTGGAAGTATGTTCGGAGTTCCTCTGAACAAGTATATGTTGCTCCGTACTGCATTGCCTGGAGAGAAGAAAACTCTGGGAGATCTGCAGGAAGGAACCTGGGAGCGTATTCCCAAAGACAGTCTTTCTCTTAGCTTTACAGATAACGAATTCTTTGTGCGATTTAAAGTCCAGTCTCCTCCCAAAGAGGGAACTATTTCTTGGTATTTCGTTTTGAACAATCCGGGAATGGAGAATCTCACTGTGTACAAGAAAACGTACAAGGCCGAAGGTATCGTTTGGGCCGAGCTTTCTAGAGATCTCAGAATGTCTTATATCCAACAGGCTTTTTTGATAGAGACTCCTCCGAATCGGGAGGAAGAATTTCTAGTCTCCGCTTCTAGCAGAAGATCTGTTGTCTTTAATTTTCAGGCCTGGGCGCCCAAGGAGTTTGCTGCGCATATCCAGATGGAGAATCTTCTCTTGGGAGTATTCTTCGGTGCGATCGGGATCATGCTGGTTTATAATATCTTTCTCGCTTTCGTAGTGAAGGATTCCAGTTATTTCTTTTACGTTTTTTATCTGTTATTCTACGCTCTCTGGCAACTTTCAGTAACCGGGATCGGATCCCAATATTTGGTGCAAACGAGCGCAACTTCTTGGAATGATTATCTGACCGGATTTGCATTCTTGTCAGTGGCATTTTCTCTTTTGTTCACCAGATCCTTTCTTCATATGGAAAGGGAGACCGGCTGGAAGAATTCAGCTTTTCTAATATTATCTGCCTTTGCGTTCTTAGGTTTCTTTGCGTCTCTCTTCATGGGAATTTACGGGATCATGATACGGGCAGTGTCTTGGTATCCTTTCCTGGCTGCTGTCTTGGTCGTATATGCGGCGGCTCTTAGATTGAGGAAGGGCTATCGCCCTGCTAGATATTTTCTTTTAGCCTGGTCGGTTTTGATCATCTCTGTTCTAATCACTTCTCTTAGGAATCTATCCTGGATTCCTGACACGTACGTGACTCATTGGTCTGCTCAATTCGGTTCCTTAGTGGAGATGACTCTTCTTTCTTTTGCGCTTGCTGATAGGATCAAAACCTTAGAGAAGGATTCTCTTCAGGCGAGGTTGGAGAATTACGACAACCTTCTAAAGTTAACCGAAATCGAACAAGAATTGAAGATTGCTCGGGAACTGCAGGAGTCCATTCTTCCGGATCGGGTTCCGGAAGTTAAAAATTTAAAGCTCTCTGTCAGGAGCGAATTTGCAAGTTCCGTCGGTGGAGACTTCTACGATTTCCAATATTTGGAGAGCGGCAAACTAGGAATTTTTCTATCCGACGTTTCGGGTCATGGGGTTCCTGCAGCGATCATTTCTTCCATGGTGAAGTTGGCGTTTTCGATCGAGTCCAGAAAGAATGAGGATCCGGCAGAGGTTCTACGTAGCATCAACCGTTCTTTAAGCGGGAAATACGGAAAACATTTCATCACTGCTGCCTATCTCTTGGTGGATGTGGAAACCGGAAATGTGGCCTATTCGAATGCGGGGCATCCTCCGATCGTTGCAGTCTCCAGAAGTTCTGGAGAGACCAAGGAAGTTTATTTGCCCGGTTGGATCATGGGCATGGATCCGAATCTAAAGAACTCTGTAGTGAATTTTGAAATGAAACCTGGGGATAGGCTGATCATTTATACGGACGGGATCACCGAGGCCAGAAGTCCTTCGGGAGAGATCTTCGGTTTTCAAAGATTCTATAAATTACTCGGTGATCATATGGCGATCTCGGGCGGGGAATTGGCAGAGACCTTATTCTCTACCGTGAGAGCATTTACCGGAAACCGAAAACATTTTGAAGATGATATAACGTTACTCATCTTGGATTATCTTCCGGTTCCCGATGATAGGGGAAAATTGGAAGTTACTTCGAAGCTTTCAAAAAACTAATCAGTTCGTTCGATACTTGGATCGGGCGTTTTCTGTAGCTCTTCTTGTATTCTTTCTTATACTCTTTATGACAGTTTTTGCAGGAGGATTCGAGGTCTCCGCTTGCTAGGGCCGCGTCGGTAATCTCTTTCCATTTTGCCTTTTGATCGTCCAAAGCATAGTTTGGAACTTCTTTTAGGATCCTTTCTAAGGCGGCTTTATCACCTTTCTTGGCTTTTTTAGAAGCAGGCTTGGTATAATCTTCCATAAAATCGTGGAGAGTGGTTTCGGTAGTTGCAGTTTGCGCAAAAGAAACTCCGAAGCTAGTAAGCAGAATGAGACTTGCTAGAATGTATCCTAAGGCACGGTTCATTTTTTAAAGACCTCTTTTTTCCCAATTCTTCGTCAGTTTGAACCTATGAAAAGTTCTTTCTCTGATTTTTCTGAGATACGTTCTGAAAGGAAAAGTAATATAGATCGGATTTTTGTGGAACTTATCTTGAATGGTAAGTTTGAAAAATTAATCCAAGAGGCGGTTCCATTCTTGGTCGTAGTATCGGACTAGACTTTGATTGTCCAAACGATTCGGTTCCACCGGAACCTTGGACATGTCTTCTGGAAAATCGGATAAGGACTTCAGTTCCATTTCATTCAAAAACTTTAATCCATCTGGTAAGTTCTTGCGATAGGCAGGAAGCTTTTCCAATCCTCCCATAACAAATCCCCATTCTCCAAAGGAAGGCACGTATACATGCAATGCCTTGGTGGAGAAACCTGCCTCTCTTAATGTCGCTTCCACACACCAGAAGGACATTCTGGCAAATAGTGGGGAAGTGGACTGTATCTCTACGATGGAGAAACGGTTTAATCTTCTCTTCAAACTTCTGTAAAAGGCGGTGCTGTACAATTTTCCGATCGAGAAATTGCTCGGATCGGGAAAATCTATGAGTACCACGTCGAATACAGAATCCGACTCATCCAGCCAAAGGAATGCATCCGCATTCTGTACTTTTACTTTAGGATTCTTTAAACTAGATCCGTTGATCTGGCTTAGAATAGGTTGTTCGGAGAAGATGCGAGTCATTTCCGGATCCAAATCCACGAGAGTAATGCTCTCTACACCTGGATGTTTTAGTATCTCCCTTACTGCCAGACCATCACCTCCGCCCAAAACAAGGATCCGTTTCGGGTTCGGATGAGAAAGAAGGGCAGGATGCACTAGAGTTTCATGATATCTATATTCGTCTCTTGAACTGAACTGTAGATGCCCATTCAAGAATAAGCGCAGTTCACTCTTATATTTGGTGACTACGATCTTTTGAAAATTTGTCTGCTTGGAATAAATGATCTCATCCGAAAAAAGATTTTCCTCGCTATAGAATGTGATCATTTCGGAGAATGCAAAGCCTAAGCCTAATAAGGTTAGCACCAAGGCAGATTTCGCTCTTAATAGATTTTTCTGTCTATCCGTTATAGGCAAAACGAAGGTTCCCCAAAGGGCGGTTCCTGCATTTAAGAGCCCAAAAAATAGAGAAGTCCGTACCATCCCCAACTTAGGCGCGAAGAAAATAGGAAAAGCGAGAGATGCCAGTAAAGCTCCTGCATAATCCAAGCTTAACACCTTGGAAACCATATCACGAAATCCTAATTTGTTCTTTAGGATACGGAGTAAAAGAGGGATCTCCATTCCCACTAAAGTTCCTACCGCGACCACAAGTGTGAATAACGGGATTTGGAAGATCCTGGTCTGACCGAAGCTTAAAAATAAAATGGCCGCGCTAAAGCCGCCCAATAATCCTAAGGCAAGTTCCACATCCAGGAATTTGGCGATAAGATCTTCCAACAGATAACGGGAAAGCCAGCTTCCTATTCCCATCGAGAATAGATAAACACCGATCACGAGCGAGAACTGTGTGACAGTTTCTCCTAATAAGTAACTCGCAACGGTCCCCGCGAGCAACTCATACACTAAACCACAAGAAGAAAGAATTAGGACGGAAACGAGTAAGGCTCTCTGCAGTTTATTTTCCTCCCGGAAAATTCCGAGTGAACCAGGCGTAATGAGAGCGATAGATCCCTGGATTCTGCCTTACGGTTTTTGGGACCTGATTGATCTCTTCGAATTCGTCCGAAGCTCCTCCGAGTCTGTAATTTGCAAAGAAACCGAAGCCCATGCTTGCAGCAAAGATCGGATAAACTAACGCTTTTAAAAAATTCATCTGAATGCCTCTTTATTCCCGCCTGGACTCGAATAGATAACTTCTGAAATATGTGTAGATCAATGGAAGCCATAAAAGGATCGAAAATAGGAAGAATGGAGCAGAACTCATTACATCCCTGAGCACAGTAACCTTATATTCGGATCCGGTTCCAGGAAGGTAATCCGACTGACTTTCCAGTCTGAGATAATATTTGCCTGGAGGAATTTCGGCTAACGCTTTTGAATCGGATTTGGAGCCTTCTGACCAGGATTCTCCATCGTCCACACCGTGATAATAGCTGGTTTCCATTCCTATATCGTATGCGGTGTCTGTGTCCGCGTTGATCAACGCGGTAGAAAAATACAAATATCGATTGTCCAGATTCGGAGCTTCGATCTGGATCTCCACATTCTCGGAAGGATCTCCAGGAATCTCGAATACGTCAGTCACAAAAGAATTATCTCTAAAGCTTGGGGTTCCTATATCCGTGTTCTGAGCAGAGGTTTGGGTATAGTTAAAAGATCCCTTGAATACTGTTTGGTTTTTGGCTTTAACGCAACCATGAATCTGAACGATCAGAAAGAGAGCGGTTAGGGCGAGTGCTACCCAGAAGTTACGTTTGAAACGGATCTTGAACGGATTCGGCTCGCAGACTCCTACTACTTCCGGTTTTTGTAATGTAGAAGCCACATCCAAAGGAAGTGATTTTCTCATCACATCGAAAGGAATGAACGTGCCCTTGGACCAGAAGATCTCTTGGCTTGTCTTTTCGGAAGATATCATATTCGGAGGAGCGATATAATCCTCAATCTCCGCTTTTTCTCCCGCGCTTACCTTCCAATAAAATTCTCCTAAGGCAAGATCCGTTTTAGAATCGGAGGAGCTAAACCATTTGTATGCCTTTTTATCGAAAACTCGTTTTAATCCTGCTGCCCATTTAGGAACTCCGGGCAGCGGTTCGAAGTAAGTCCAATTGTCCGCATTCTCGTTCAACCAAGAGTAACCACCTTGGTATCTGAGCAAATAATCCGTCCAAGTATAGGTATCTCCGTCTACTTCAGTAGATTTTTTTAATACACCAATAACTTGTGATTCGGGCAATTTAGGAAGTTTTATCTTGGTCCCAAGTGGAAGCTTGACATCCTTTTTGGAAATATCCTCGAACTTGGATATGATCTTTAGCTCCTCATTCTCTGCGTCCATCACTGTTCCGCAATATTCGCAGGCGATCGATTTGGAGAAGCCGGGGCTCAACTGATTGAGTGAAGCCCCGCAACCCAAACACTGTAGAGACTTTGCAGGAATGGGAGTTTGGTTATAGGCGACTTCTTCTTGTCGTATATTCGTTAAATGTAATTCTTCTAAAGTTGCAAACGTACCGGAAAAAAATAAGGCAGGACTATCCGAATAATCCAAAGTACCGAACAAGCCGTCCTCATTTGCAAGATCGAGAAGAGGAGCAGTATATCCAGTCTCGAAGCTAAGAGGAAGTTCTCCTTCTCCACCTACGCAGGTGGCGGTCATGACTTCTTTTAGGGTCCAGTCTTTATCTAAGGTGAAGGTATCGCCTGGTCTGATCCTTTCTTTTCGGTTTCCTTCCGAGGTTGTGCTATAAACTCGAATCTCCCCAGAATCCTCGGTCTCAAGTAGAGGGAGTTTTTCATGGTCAACTCCGGTTTCTATCTTTGTATAATAATAACTGCCTTGGGCCTCGCCTAGCCAAGCAGAGGATCCGTCTCCTTCTGCCACATGCCACTCGTTCCAAAATCCCAATTCGAATCTTAATTGGATCCGACCTAAAACTCTGAAATGCCTTCCTTTATAATCACCCTCGGTTCCGATCTGAACGATGGAATGATCGTCGGAGAGTTCTCCGGCAAGGCCGATCTTCTCTAAAGCAACGTCTTTCTTTACGGATAGGGTTTTGCAACTCGAACAGACGGCGTACACAGACGCTTTGTTCTCTATAGGGACGGGGGCTCCGCAGTTGGGGCAACTTAGTTCCGGCACAAAGAAAGGGGATATCTTCGTTCCCTTACTCTGTCAATCCTGCTTTTGCTCGCTGATAAAGAAATTTCCTAAAATCTATTGAGCAGTCATGGAGCGTTTCGCCAATCTTCTCGCACGATCGGACGCGGGATCTATATCTCCTAGAGCCTTTTCCAATTCCTGTAAACCCGGATTCTGCCAGGTGGACTCGTACAGATTCTCCGCGTTATAGATATTGAAATGATTATCGAAATGTATCTTAGCATAATGATCGGATTTGGAGAACATCGCCCTATTGATCTCATTATAAATCTCTTCGAACTCCGAGCTTTGCAGATCCGGTTCGAAATCGGAGAGGAATTTTAAAGAAAGAAGAGTGACGTACTCTCTGGATTGCTTGAGCAATTTCAGAGATTCATAAAGATACTGGGTCTTGATCCCAGGTAGATAGGGACGACTGTTTAAGGCGATGATCTTTTTCTGGTTGGAGGCCCCGTATTCTCGGTAACCCATCTCTAGATGATGTCTTGCTTCTGCATCCTGCGTCCTAAGCGCATACTTTGCAAGAAAGTCCAATTCTCTTCGAACCACCATGCCAGAAGATTCAACGATGTTAGAATACAGGATTACCAGCAGCCTTTGGGTTTGTCTCATCTCATCGTAAGAATGGCCTAGATCGAATTGAAGATATAATGTGAAGGTCTCGATATGATGTTGAAGACATCTGCGATAGAGTGCTTTGTCCTCTTCGGTCCCATAATTTGAGATCGTGCTATTGATCGCCTTGAGATGAAATTCGTTTTGCTTTAAGCCTCTTTCTACACGGATGAGAGCAGTGGCTCTATTACTGTCCAGGTCTGCTCGAATAATCCCACTCGGAGAAACAAAGAAGACCGACAGAATTGCGGCATATAAATAGATCTTTATTGATCCCCTCATATAAGGATTTTCGGAAATCTTAGGGGTCCAAATTGAACCCCATTATAAGATAAAATTAACTAGACTTTTTTGGTTCTTATGTCGGCTTCTTCAGACGAAGTGCATTTAAGACGACGGATACCGAGCTAAAGGCCATCATTGCTCCTGCAATCCAAGGAGCTAGAAATCCTGCTGCCGCGATCGGAATTCCAATCGTATTATACGCAAGAGCCCAGAAGAAATTTTGGCGAATATTCCGAGTCGTAGCCTTTGCGATCCGAATGGAGTCCGCAATTTTTTCCAGATCTCCTTTAATCAGAATTACTCCTGAAGTTTCCATAGCTACGTCGGTTCCAGTTCCCATTCCGAAACCTACGTCTGCTTTGGCAAGCGCAGGTGAATCGTTTAGTCCGTCACCCACCATTCCCACTTTCATACCTTGGGATTGTAGATTGGAAATAATATCCGCCTTGTCTTTAGGAAGAAGAGAAGAATTATACAAATCGATTCCCACTTGAGAAGATACTGATCTGGCGACTAACGTGTTATCTCCGGTCAGAAGGATGGTTTTAAGTCCAAGATCTTTGAGTATGGAAAGAGAAGATTTGGCGTTTTCTTTGATCTTATCTTCGATAGCAAAGATGATCCAACTAGGATTTTCCTTTTCTAATTTGGCCCATACGATGCTTCTTCCCATTTCTTTCCAAGAAGAGGAAAGATAGACCAGTTCCTTCGGTAGGACTTCGTTTGAGGAAAGATATTCTTCTTTGCCGATCCTTAAGCTAGAACCGTTTACTTTTGCAATCACTCCTAAGCCAGGTTCCGTATTTAGATCCTGAACAGGTTGCAGAGAGTAACCCTTCTCCTTTACGAACCGAACGATTGCCTTGGCTAACGGATGACTAGAAGAGGCTTCTACAGAAGCTGCCGCAATGAGTGCGTCTGATTCTTCTCCTAATACTTGATAATCGGTAACAAACGGATTTCCTTCCGTAATTGTTCCTGTCTTATCAAATGCAATCACATCCAGATTGGAAGAAGATTCCAATGCTTCCGCATTTCTGAACAATATGCCATGACTTGCCGCTCTTCCTGCTCCGACCAATATAGAAATAGGTGTAGCAAGACCTAAAGCACAAGGACAAGCAATCACAAGAATGGCAATTGATTTCTCCAGAGCTGATCCTAAGATTCCTGGTTCTAAGAATATAAACCATAACAAGAAATTTAAGATGGAGATCCCGATCACTGCGGGAACAAAGAAAGAAGAGATTTTGTCAGCGATCTTTTGTATAGGTGCCCTAGATGCTTGTGCGTCTTCTACCGTTTTGATGATGGAAGATAATACAGTATCGGATCCTACTGAAGTTGCACGAATCATCAGTACTCCGTTGCCGTTTACTGTTCCGCCTAAAACAGGATTTCCTTCTCTCTTATCAACTGGCATGCTTTCACCTGTTAGCATGGACTCATTGACGGAGCTGAATCCTTCTGTTACGATTCCATCGACTGGGATCTTTTCTCCCGGTTTGATTTGCAATACATCTTCTTTTCTAACGAACTCAGAGGGAAGTTCTGTCCAAGTGTCTTGTTTCTTTACCCAAGCAGTTTCTGGTTTTAATGAAAGCAAGGCTTGGATTGCAGAAGAGCTCTTTCCTTTTGCTAAGGATTCCATCCATTTTCCAAGAAGTAGAAAACTAAGTAGCACGGCCGAGGTTTCGTAGTATAACGGAGGTAAGGCGATATGAGAAGAATGTTCCCAAGCAGATGAGAAGAAGGGGTCTTCGTTTCGAGTCCCGAAAAGAATACTCATCGCAAGACTGTATCCGTAAGCGGCGCTCGTTCCTAATGCAACAAGCACGTCCATGTTTGCAGCCCCGTTTTTCAATGCGCGAAAGGCGCTTTTATAGAAAGGGAATCCGATCCAAAACTGCACGGGGGTTGCTAACAGGAACTGAATCCAAGGATGCATTAGAAATTTTGAATTTGGTAAGAATTGGAGAAATTCGAAGTGCGAGACCATCGTATAGAGTAGAGGCAAGGAGAAAAACAAGGATGCAAAAAATCTGAACTTAAGTTTTTTCCTCTCTTCTTCATGAAGGTTATCAGACTGCTTGGAAGAAGTTTGAGAATGTTTTGAGGCTGTATAACCCAAGGATTCTACTTTGGAGAGAAGCTCCTTAGGATCCAGATCCGATTCGAATCGTACAAATGCAGTCTCTCTGGCAAAATTCACTCGGGCTTCTTCAACACCGGGGACCTTGCCTAGGCCTGTCTCGATCCTTCTCGCACAATTGGCGCATGTCATGCCAAAGAGATCCAATGTAATCTCGGAAGCTTTTTCGGAGGGAGTTGTTTCCTGATTTTTATTTGTATCTATGATCATTTTCATCTCCTTTTATATTCTCATTCTAAACCTTCCAATAATAGGAAGGTCAAGCGCCTAATCCTAAAAAATATTAGACTTTTATCAAAAACAAGAGAATATTTTATAACATTCCAATAGTTAGAAGGTTATAAAAACATGAATATAGGAGAGATCTCTAAATTATCCGGAGTGAATGCAAAATTAGTTAGGCATTACGAATCTATCGGTTTGATCCCTAAGGTGGGAAGAAGCGATTCCGGATACAGAATATATTCTGAGAACGACGCTCACACTCTCAAGTTCATCAAGAGAGCAAGAAATCTAGGGTTTTCCTTACCTGAAATCAAGCAGCTCGTAGGCCTTTGGAGAAATCGATCTAGAGCAAGTGCGCAAGTGAAGTCTTTGGCATCTTCTCATGTCAAAGAATTAGAAATGAAGATCTCAGAATTACAAGTGATGAGAAACACTCTATTGCATTTAGTAAAACATTGTCATGGGGATCATAGACCCGAATGCCCTATATTAGAAGAGCTGGAAGGAGCGGGCCAACGATAAGGATTGAATTTTAATTTATAAGCTAAACTAAGTCGGTTAACGTTTGTTGATCCAACTAACTTACATATTATTTTTTTGTGAATTAGAAAAGAAGACATTGGAAAACTGTTTATGAAAGTGCATGAGGATATATTTCGAATCAATGTTGTTCTTTTCTTCTTTAAGAATCTTAATTAGAACGAATATCTTATTAGGAGTCCTGTTATCGATTTTATCTTGTTCAGGACAATCAAACGATTCCTCTTCCTTATTCGCTATTTTGGGAATCGAGAATAATATAGAGAATGCGATCGCACCTAGTTCTTGTACGGGAACCACTTTAAAGTTATTTACTGATCCCTTGCCCCCCGAATCTAATATACAGGTTTTGCAGTTGGGCCAATCCATTATTTTGGATCGATCTACCCGCCCGAATTTAACACTTCCTGTTTGGGATTTCCTTGCAGGTGATTCTTATCCAGGTGTCTCGTTTGAGAGATATGTGAAAGGATTTCAGACAGCAGATGAATGTTATTCTTTTTCTCCCTACTTTCCCGGAGTTCATTATATAAAACTTTGTACCGAGAAGAATGGAGGACATAGTTGTGTGGCTCGCGGATTTATCATTGTGCAAGGAGCGATGAACCAAGCTCCGCATGCAGTCATCGCAAATATTTCTAATCCGGTATTTTTAGGTGCTCCAGTGTCATTGGACATGAGCGGGAGTACAGATCCCGAAAATGATATTATGAGTTTTAAATGGAGTGTACTGGCTGCGCCTGATGGATCGACTGCTCCTGCTCCGAGCACTGGAGCTGCTGTTCAAAATTTTGTTCCGGATATTCCAGGTCATTATGCTTTGCAAGTACATGCTTTAGATGGGTTTGAGAATCCGTTACGTTTTACCGATGAGGCGACCAATAGTTATCTAACTCCTATTTTCGACGCACGGATCAATGGAAACGGTGCTCCTTCCATAAATCTTAATATTGTTCCGAATTCTCCGAATAGCACTCAGGCTATACAATTTGATGCGTCCGCAAGTACGGATCCGGAAGGAGAGTCTTTACGTCTTTATAATTGGGTACTCTTGCGAGAATTAGCGAATAATCAATTCGAAGAAGTGGCAAGCCAGCTCAATTTTTCTACAGGCCAATTGAGTGTAAGTGTTTCTTCTCTTCCGGAAGGAAATTATGCGGTTACATCTTGTCTGGCTGACTATGTGCCAAGAGAATCCGGTGTACCAGGTGAGGAACAAAGTTGTACGCAGATCCCGTTTACAGTAACGGCACCTTAGTATAAGGGCAATTCTTGCCTTAACCGAGAGGTTTCTTGTCTTTGTCGAAGAACTTCTTATGGATCAGATCTTGGATGAGATCTTTATCTTCGTCAGAAAGGCTGATGAAGATCACATTCGCTTTTTTGCCGGAGACACGGATGACTTCGGATTCTAATTCCATGTTCTTTCCGTTTATATTTCCGTAGAGAAGGATCCTATCACCTTCGAAGACGGAGGTTCTGGTTTCTAATCCCGCTCCTCCGGTGCCTATGTCTACGATGAACACTGGGAATCTTTGGGTCTTGCCCTTGACTACGAAATCACCGTCGATGGTGATTTTGACGCGAGCATTCTTCCTTTTCTGCTGAGAAGGATCCCGGTATTCGTATTTATCGTCGAAAAGGGAATTGGTGCCCGCCATAAGGCAATCATGCAGAAGTTCGAAATTCAGTCAAAGTGAAATTGTAATCTTCTTCTGGCCCTTCTTCGCAAGGCTGGCAGTTCTTATAGGAAAAATAAACGGAGCCTTTGTCCACAGAGATCACCGTCCTTGAAACGGAGTGAGCGTCTCTTCTATGCATGCAAGCCGACAATGCTCCTTGTTCCGGCAAATGAGAGATCAGGAATTCTTTGGCCATGTGGACGAATCCATGAGAGTCCGGCATTTCCTTAGGACGGAAATGAGAGTCGAATATTTCTCTTCGAGAGACTTGAGCCTTTGGACCTTGCGTGAAGGAACTTCCAAACACAGTGAAGTTCTCCTTATCTTCTTGGATCTCGTAGGTTTTTCCATCCCAGATAAAGATCTTGGTCGTTTCTTCGTTCACTTGAAATAATTTAAACGGATAGTATTTCTCTAACTCTTGGGCGGTGTAAGACTCAGGAGTTCTTTCTCCCAACAGGACGGAACGAACGAGTAATCCTCGGCTAACAGGATTGCGAAGAAGTTTGAGAGTGGCTTCGTAGTAATTTACCAGGCAGGTAATTTCTGCATTTTGAGAAATCCCGATCCAAGTCCCTCCCGCTTCCGCATCTATCGGAGCAATCGCCTTACTATTGTTTGGAGATTCTATGAGGCGGGGGAAAAGAGCCGGTTCTCTCTTAACGGATTCGTCTCGGTTGAATCCAACTCCAAAAATTCTTCGGCTCGGATCTCTATAGATAAAAGCAGTACACATGATTATTTTCCTACGCTAAGGAAGAAATCGACTCTTTCATTTCGATCCACTTCGTACGATCCATTTCCAGGAATAAGGGGAAGGGTTTCTCCGTATCCTCTGAATCTGTAACGACCAAACTCATAATCCTTTCCGAACAGGGACTGGAAGATCTTTCTAGCCTTCTCTTCGGAGAATCTAAGATTATATTCGTCGTCTCCTCTGTGAGAAGTATGGTACTGCAATTCGACCTTGTAACCAGGGAACTTTGCCAATACGGATTTTACTCGAGAAGGAAGGGTCCACCATCTATCCTCGTAAATTCGATTTGGGATCGAGAATCTAAATCCTTCTTTTTCCTTAACTATCAGTATATCCGTTTGAACACTGCCTAAGGTTACGTCTCCTTCTCCGCCAAAAATATCTTTGTAGGAGAGAATGACTCGGATCGGAGCAAGAGAGCCTATTCTTCTGCCTTGGTCATCTAGTCCATACCAGATCAATTTTTCAGGTCCATTGCCTTGGCCAGACCAGGAACGGACGGTTCTTTCTTCTCTGCTCTCTTCATCTCCGAAGGATTCCAAAATACTGATCTTCCAGGAGGATAAAGGAAGGCTTTTGGATCTTAAATGGATCTCTAGTATATCTTTTTGCCAATCTCCGTCTGGTGTAAGTCCGTTCGGAAATACATCGTAAGAGAATTTAGGAGATTCGTTGGATAATACGAATTTTTTGGGAAGGCTTATGTATTTATCATATCGACTAAATACTGTTAATCGATAGTAATAGATCCCGGCATCTAAACTTTTTGCTTCCTTATTCTTAGGTTCCCAAACCCATTCTGCAGAAGGCTCTCCCAATCCTTTTTGGGAGTACACTAAATTCTCATCTTCCGGTTTATTCTTAAAGATTTCCCATTCATAGGAATCCGATTTGAGTTTAGAGGAAATAAATGCAGAAAATTTAATATGATTCAGAGAGTTTGAAGGATCGGACGGAAAAAGTTCTCCATCAGTATTTAAATCGATTCCAGAAGATTCGTTCCTTACGGAAAGGTTTTCTACTTTGTCAGAAGATTCGTTTCCAGCCGAATCCCTTCCGGTCAAACGATAAGAATACAATCCCGGAGAAACCATTCTTCCATTCGAATCCGTTCCATCCCATACAAGTTGAAAAGGAAGGTCTTTCGTTCTCCAAGAATAGGACTTGATGGATCTTCCTTCCGAATCTAAGAATTCTCCCACGAACATATCCGTGGATTCTCCGGAGGCTTTCTGTTGGATAAAGATCTTGGCTAGGTTTCTATCATCTACGAGAAGAAGTTTTGTCTTACAATTCGCTTCTACCTTGGGAGCTCTCGCATCCAAGTAAAAGGTCGCTTCTTCAGAAAGTATCTTTTCTTTATTCGCAGTAAGAAGAAGTAACTGGTATGTATAATATCCGTCTCCTGCAAGATCTCCCGTTTCATTCTCTCCATTCCATTCTAATGAAGAAGGTAGATAAATATCTTCGGGAGCGAATTCATTCTCATCTGAAAAAAGAGTGAATCCTTTCTTTCTGAGTTTGCCTGCTTCGAATTTACGAACAGCATCTCCGGAAGCGCTACGGATGGTGAGCTCCCAATCCTGCAACTTGGGCAAGGAAGAAGTTTGGATCTTGAATTTCATGAAGTCCGAGTTGCCGTCCCAGTTCGGAGAGAAGGTCCCGGATTCGGTTGTGATCAGTGAATTTGCCGAAATAGAATGAGAGAGAAAAATCCCAAGAACTAAGGAATACGGCAAAAGTTTTCCGAGCATGCTCCCAGAAAATTCCTTCGGCGAAAAAATGCACCGAATTTTCTTTCTTAGGATTTACCTTCCATTTTTCGATTTCGGATGGAACCAAGATGGATCCCTGTGTCAGGGATATCCGCTTTTTCGGTGAATCGTTTCAAAGCAAATGTAACGGAAGCAAACGCTAGCTCATCCCAAGGAATTTCTTCCGGATGGAATAATTTCACTTCTTCGGACTCGGGGCTAACGGAGAAGGTTCCATCCACCAGATTTGCCAAGAAGAACATGTACACTTGGCTGATATGAGGAATGCTATAGACGGAATGCAATCGAACTATATTGATCTTTGCATTCGCCTCTTCTTCAGTTTCTCTTGCGGCACCTTCTTCGACAGTTTCTCTATTCTCTAAGAAACCGGCAGGAAGGGTCCAATATCCTTTGCGAGGTTCGATGGCGCGTTTGCATAGAAGTATCTTTCCTTCCCAAACGGGGATGGTCCCAACAATTACTTTCGGATTTTGGTAATGTATGGTCCCACAGTTCTCACATACGTAACGAGTGAGACTGTCCCCTTCCGGAATTTTTTGAACTACTTCGGAGCCGCAAACGCTGCAGAATTTCATGCCTTAGAAAACCTTCTCCAGGCGAGAACCGCTTCTATCAAAAGCCATAATGTTAAGAAGATCAATACTCCTCCAACCCCAGCCAGCAAATAACTAGGAGATTTGGAAAATAAGAAATCGTAGAAGTTGACTACCATAGCCCAAAGAGTTGCGGTGAGTACGAATACCATTGGCAAGAAACTGGTCCAAGTCTTCTTTTTAGAATAGAGAAGATAGATCGTTACTACCAAGAGAGAAAGTCCTGCCAAGAGCTGGTTGGTTGTCCCGAATAGTTTCCAAAGAGCCAATCCTGCCGTGGTCTTCTTTCCTCCTTGGTCGATTTGCAAGAAGGCAAAGAATCCGATCGCAACGCAGGCAAGGATGCTGGAAACATATCGATTGCCCAAGACCTTCTTTACGAGTTCGGAGTTAATACTGTCTGCGATCTCTTCTATATTATATCTTAATAATCTAGTCGCAGAATCCAAAGAAGTCAAGGCAAAGCTGACCACAACTAATGCGATAAATCCTTGGGCAAATCCTTGGTCGAAACCTAATTGAGAAATAAATCTTCCCGTTCCATAAATATAGGCGCCAACAGAAGGAGCGAGTCCTTGGATCCCGGACCAGGATTTATAGAAGGAAGACCATTCCGTTGCAGAAGCGAATCCGATCGTGCAAGCAACTACCGAAGTCAAACCCAACAAGGATTCTCCGATCATTGCTCCATAGCCGATCGCTCTTGCATCTATTTCTCGATCCAATTGCTTTGCAGTGGTTCCCGAACTTACCAAAGCATGGAAACCGGAAACTGCCCCGCATGCGATTGTAATGAATACGAATGGAATAATATCCATATCCACTTTCTCTGCGCGGATTGCTTCCGCATTGAAGGAAGAAAATTCTCCGAATATGCTTCCCTTAAAGAAGCCAAGGTAGATTGCAATGATCCCTAAGTACAATAAGAAAGAGTTAATATAGTCTCTACTCTGTAAAAGGAGCCATACAGGAGTTACGGAAGCCAAGAAGGCGTACAGAAGTAGAATGATCTTCCAAAGAGGAACCCCAGGAGATCTGGCGGTATCATTTAAGCCTGTCCAGGTTAGAATAGAATCATTCATTCCTAAGACCATTACTACAAGAGTCAAGGCCACGGAAACAAAGGTCAAAGGCCCAAGATCCATTCCTTTTTTATAATGAAGCCAACCTACTAATAATGCAAAGATCATGATTCCTGCAGTAGGGATCACAGCTTCCGGAAAATGACTTCTAAGCTGAATCGGAGAAGAAGAAGTCTCTACTCTTACTTCGCTAGGATGTGTATGTTCTTTAATACTCGGAAGCTTTGCTTCTGTTTGTTCTATTTTAGCGGGAGAAGGAACTGGAGCTAGTTTTGTCTTTGGATCGGCAGAGAACATTTCTGCGAGAACGATCACAAACACTCCCATAGCAAGCGCTACTAAGAAGAAAATGATGGTATGAAAGAGACTTCTTGCTCTCGGTCCGAGCAGATCTTGCGCAACCTGTCCGATAGACTTTCCTTGGTTACGAATGGAAACCACAATGGCTCCGAAATCATGCACGCAACCTACGAAAATTCCTCCTAGAACCACCCAGAGCATGGCAGGTAGCCAACCCCAAATCACTGCAACGGCAGGTCCAAGAATAGGAGCAAGTCCTGCAATTGACGCATAATGGTGACCAAATAGAACGGCAGGTTTTGTAGGAAGATAATCCACTCCGTCATTGAATTTATGAGCCGGAGTATCCCCTCTCGTATCTTTCAGTTGGAAGATGGATTTGGATAAATATCCCGAGTAAAACTTATAACCTAAGAAATAAAGTAGGAAACAACCGAGAACAGTGATCAGGGGTAACATGTGGGAAGAATCTCGTTTAAGCCAGTCCCCATCAAATCTTTTTTATTGGGAAAATAGGTGGACAAACTCGGTTTGGAGCGCAGGGTCTAAAGTAGTACAGGATTTTATTTTGACTACCCGCAGTTTCGATCAAGTCAGGTCTTCTTTAGAAGACATACTTTTTGAGCTACAATCTGCTAGTGC
Source organism: Leptospira semungkisensis (assembly GCF_004770055.1). Taxonomy (NCBI): domain Bacteria; kingdom Pseudomonadati; phylum Spirochaetota; class Leptospiria; order Leptospirales; family Leptospiraceae; genus Leptospira; species Leptospira semungkisensis. The sequence continues at coordinate 1,162,488 of NZ_RQEP01000005.1, forward strand.
AGATTGCGAGTGGTTTATTTCTTCCGACAAATTAATCGAGATCTTGGAGATCCGAAGAGAGGATTATTTCAAGATACTCTATTCTCTTCGCTCGGAGAGAGAATATTCCTCCAGAGGATCCCAAGGATTCAATCAAAGCCAAGCAGATATGCTCATTCTCTTATTGGAGAAGGTTTTGAAGATAGAAGGTCTTGCCTTGGAATTTGCAAGGGCAGGGGTTTACTTCGACGACGTATACTTGGATGAGTTTAGGACCTTCTTAAAGGAGATCGTGCTCTCCAAACTAGATAGGCATGAGCTGGACAAGGAATTACTTCTTCTACTTATTTCCTCCACCAAACGATTCGAAGATGCGTTTGATTCCTATTTCGACGATAAATTCGATCTGCAAAGATTGGTGGACAATGGGATTGCCGAGTTCTTGGAAATTAAATCCTTCTCCGCAGATTATGGAGCGGATGTATTCTTACGATCCTACTTCTTCCAAGTATTGAATACGAAACTTTTTCCGATTCGTCAGATCACTTCGGAATATAGGGACAGAGCCTATTACGAGATCTTTGGAAAGTTCAGAAAAGAAGAGAAGGAAAAGAAAAGAAAGAAACCGAATCACGGCAGAAGGTTCGGATCCGGAACCTTCTATGAAGATGCTGAAACTAGAGAGCATCGCGAATTTCTGGGATTGTCGGAGGATTATACAAAGTCCGAACTCAAGAATCGCTACAAAGAGATGATCAAGAAATATCATCCGGACGTAAACAAAGACGGCCTAGAGATGACTCAGAAGATCATCGCTTCGTACAATTTTCTAATTATGAGAGATGCTCGTTAATTAGAATTCGGATCCTTCTTAGGTAGGATCTTCCATTGAGCATCCGCTTTTGCAATATTGCCCGGAATATCTCTCTCCCAAAAACCGTTTACCTTTTCATTGTAATTTAGATATAATTTTCCGGAGACAATCTTCCAAGCCTTTGGATCGATCTCATAGGTTTCTCCATCTCTCATCGCATACGCGCAATAACCGCCGTACTGAGGAGCATAGTTCTCAGGATTCTTTAGGAATGCTTCCATGTTCTTCTTAGAGGAAAATTTCCACTCAGCTCCTTTCCAGTTCAGGCTAAACTTAGAGTCACCTTCTTTAGGTTTGGATTCCGTAAAATATGCTACAGGATCATAACCTCGGATCGCAATCTTTCCATCCGCTTTAAACACAGGATCTGCTATCTGTCTTCCGGCGCAATTGACGGAGAGTAAAATGAAACCGATCAAAAAATACAGCTTGTTCATGTATCCTATTTCGGTTCTGATCGAATTAGGTTACATACACGAATTAAAATGAGTCGGATCGGGATTGGTTTAAGAAAAGAACATTATCCGTATCTCAAACAAGGTTCTCCGGTGAGAGTTTCCTGGTTCGAGGCGATCACGGAAAATTATATGGATAGCAAGGGAAAACCTTTGTCCATGTTGGAGAAGGTTCGAGAGAATTTTCCCGTAGCTTTGCATGGAGTATCTCTTTCTATTTTAGGAGGAACTTTTCCGAATCCTAAATATATAGATCGTTGGAAAGAACTGATCGATCGGATCCAACCTTTTTTGGTTTCGGATCATCTATGTTGGACAGAAGAAGGAGGAAATTATCTCCATGATCTATTACCGTTCCCTTTTACTAAAGAATTTCTAGACTTTGCAGTAGAGAGAGTGGATCGAGTGCAAGAGATTTTACAAAGAAAGATCCTTCTCGAAAACGTTTCTACGTATCTAAGATTCCAAGAGAGCGAAATGCAGGAATGGGAATTTATCCGCGAGTTGGCATTACGAAGCGGGTGTGGACTTCTATTAGATATTAATAATGTATATGTGAACTCAAAGAATCACGGTTTTTCTGCCCAAGAATATTTAAGCTCCGTACCTTGGGATCATGTTGGACAGATCCATATTGCAGGACATACCGATACTGGAGAGTTCTTATTCGATACTCACTCTCGTCCTGTTTCGAGCGAGGTCTGGGATTTATTCTCTCAATTTTCCTCTAAAATAAAAGATCTTCCGATTCTATTGGAATGGGATGATGATATTCCAAGCTTCTTAGAAGTAGAAGAAGAAGCACTAAAAGCAGAGGCAATTCTCTCCAAGGCGACAGTCCCATGAAACGTGAACTATTTTACGACGGATCTTCCTTGAGAGATTTTCATTTCGGATTTTCCAAGAGGGAATATAAATGAAGCCGGAAGAATTCAGGTCTCTATTTTCTCAGGCCATTCGTTCCGAAGGGGAATCGGATGAAACTACACCAGGATCTTCTTTTGCATCTCAAGTCTTACCCGGAGGAACACTGAGTTCTGATTCTTCGCTAAAAGTGTATAAAGAGGCATATACTGCAAGATTTACGGAAGCCTTAGGAGATAGATTCGAAACGGTTTGGCGGATCTTAGGAGATGAGGATTTTTTCGAACTAGCTAAAAGATATATTTCTTCGGTGCCTTCGCATTCTTATAATCTTTCCGATTATGGAGAAAGTTTTCCTGAGTTTGTCGGGGAGAATTTTTCGGAGCATCCGTTTATCGGAGAAGTTGCCGATTTAGAATTGCATGTTTCTAAAATATTTCATCTTCCTCCGAACAGGAACGAAGAGCCGAAAGATTTTCCTTCCTTAGGAGAATTTAGCGATCTAAAATTCATATTTCATGAATCTATAATGTTTCTTCACTATACGCATCCTATCTACGAACTTTGGAAAGACCAAGAAGAAGATGCAGAACCAGAACTTCCTCAAAAACAAGATCAGTATTTGGTGATGGGAAAAAGAGAAGAGAATCTTTGGATTAGAGAAATCGATCTCTGGGAATTCAAATTTGGAAAAAGCCTATTGCAAGGAAAAAGTCTGATCGAGGCTGTAGAGCATTCCGGAAAGGCTCCCAGAGGATCTGCATCCATTTCTGAATTCCTTTCCGGTCTGTCTCAAGGTAAGTTGATCTCAGAGATTATGCGTCTTTGAATTTTCCTTTCTTAGCTTCGCAATCTTTCTTAGTTAAAGATGTCCAACCTTGTCCTTTGCAGGAATTCTTTCCTGCGCAAGAATGTCCTTTGCCACCGCAGTCTCCGGTTCCCTTGCAGGAATTGATTCCGTGACATTCTCCTTTTGCTTCTTCTTTAGCGGTTTTTTGTTCCGCCATTGTTCCGGTTGCAAACAGTCCGGTTAAAGCTGCGCCTATAATCATGCTTTTAGTGAGATCGTTCATTGGTCCCTCATGGAATTTATTTTAAGAACGAAACTTTTTAAAGAATCGTTTCGATCGTTTATGGATTCGCTCGAACTAGATTCTAGTTACAGGAAATGCCAAGAATTTTTTGAGAGAATGGAGAAGGAAGGGAATGAGAAGTAAAAAGTCGAGGCAGAACGCCCCGACTTCTCAAAGAAAATTATTCTGGAACGATTTCGCCTTCGATGCGAATAGAAACGTCCTCGCCTACAAGAACTCCGCCTTTTTCTAAGGTCTTGTTCCAAACGATACCGAATTCGCTTCTTTTGACTTTAGTTTCAGCTTCGAAACCTAGGTGAGTGTTTCCCCACGGGTCTTTTGCAGAACCGGAGAATTTAACTTCCAGAGTAACAGGCTTAGTGACTCCTTTGATGGTCAATTCGCCTGGGATCTTAGAAACTCCACCTTTCTTAACGGTAGCCTTAGCTGCCTTGAAAGTGATGGTAGGATATTTGCTTACGTCGAAGAAATCTCCTCCCTTTAGGTGTTCGTCTCTTTTCTCGTCTCCTGTGGAAATAGAAGAAGATTTGATGCTTACGTCTAACGCAGTCAATGCGCCGGTAGCTTCGTCGTAACCTAATTTGCCGCTGTAATCTTTAAAATTACCTGCAACGTTGGCGATAGCAAGGTGTTTAATTTTGAAACCAACAGCAGTGTGAGCGTTATCCACTTTGAAGTTTCCCGCTTGCAAGCTTGTTAGTGCAAGAGCTGCGAGAAGAAGGTTAGGAAATAATAAAAGTTTCCTTTTCACTAGTAAAGTTCTCCTTAAGAGTTTTATGGAACTTAGACAAAGGAAATGGTGTAATATTTCCGATTACAAGTAAAAATATCTTAGTTCGAGCAGAAATTTGTAACGTTTGTACAAAACTTCGAACTAAGATTTAAGAAAATAGATTGTAACGGAGAATACAGTAGATTGCTCTAAATCCGTCTTTCCAACCTATCTTTTTGCCTTCTGCGTATGTGCGTCCGTAATAAGAAATTCCGACTTCATAGATACGGATATTCGGTATCTTTGCGATCTTAGCAGTGATCTCCGGTTCGAAGCCGAATCGGTTCTCTTGGATCTCAATGCCTTGGATCACTTCTCTACGGAAAGCCTTATAGCAAGTCTCCATATCGGTGAGGTTGATATTGGTCAGCATGTTAGAAAGAGTGGTGAGGAAAAGATTCCCTAAACGATGCCAGTAATAGACGACTCTATGAGCTCTTCCGCCCATAAAGCGACTTCCAAAGACCACATCCGCTTTTCCTTTATGGATCGGATCGATCACATCAGGGATCTCGAACGGGTCATATTCAAGATCTGCATCTTGAACGATAACAATATCTCCCTTTGCAGCCTTAAATCCGCTGCGAAGAGCCGCTCCTTTTCCTTGGTTCACTTCATGGAATAGAAGTTGATCCACCAACTTTTTGAATGGAGCAGTTTGTAATAATTCTCTGGTACCATCCGTAGAGAAATCATCCACTAGGATGATCTCTTTATCTTTATAAGGGACCTTTTTAACGGTCTCCAAGATATTCTTGATGGTATTCTTTTCGTTATAGCAAGGGATTACGATGGAAAGTTTCATTTAGCGTCTAGGCCGACTAAGTCGCTCATTCGGAAATCCCGAATGATGTTTTCAGTCCTAACAATTATTTTTTCTAAGGCGATACCGAAAAGCAAATTCTTATAGGCCTCAGCTGCTTTAGGGAAGTCTCGATCGTTGATTTGGACCGTCATTCGATCACTCACCCGATTCTTTTCCACGCATTCCATGGCGGTTTTGCGAAGTGCGGCGAGAGCGATACAGACTTCTTTCAGGATATTTTGGCTATCCCTCTCCATTGCAGATTGATTTCCATTCGCATCTAATAATGCCTTAATATGCTCTGAGATCCTTAAGGAAGGCAGTCCTCTCTTGGTCACTCCCACTCTTTCGATCATTGCAATGCTATCTTGAAAGGAGGAATATTCGGGAGTTCCTCTAAAAATATGGATCAGCACAGGAAGATCGGTGTCCGCAAAATTGGTCATTGCTCCATAGAAATAGCGCATTTCTGGGCGGGCCAAAGGATGGAAGTCTACTTTTTGGTATTTGGAGAGTTTCTCTTCCTGTTCGTCTAGAATGCGATTGATCGTCTCTCCCTTGGCAGCATTCCTTCTCTCTGTAAGCTCTTTGTGCTTTTCTTTGATTTTTTCTAGAAAGCTGACCTCGTCCTTGAGAAAGGAGTCGAGATTCCCCCTGTGTTTTAGGGTTTGAATATAACGATCTTCGAAACTTTTTCCGTCGAAGATCTTCGGACTTTGTTTCGCGCCTTCCCGGTACTCGGAGCGGATCTTTTCTACTAGGGATTTTATCTCTTGGTCGTTCAGAGCCATGCCAAAGGTTTCTACCCTTCGCTATCGGCCCATTTTTGCAAGGAGATAAGTAGTGCACCAATATCTTCCGAGCAATATAAAAGGGCGCTCCGGGCATCTTTGTACATCTGCTGTTGGTTGTACGCCACCTGCTTGAGATGGTTTTCGTTCTTAGTGTTTAGAACATTCAGGGCGTTCAGGACCATTTTCTTAAGTTTTCTCGCCAAACTTAGGAGCATTTCCTGCATTTCCCAGCGGATCACTAATTTCAGTTTTTCCTGATCGGAACTCTTAGATTGCAATGCCTGTTTTCTATGAGATTCGTACTTAGCAGTATAATAGGTAATCGATCTAGGATAAGAAGTCAGCTCTTTATGATAGTTGAGTATCTTATCCAATTTCTGAAAGAATTCTATGTCGAACTCTCGGGTCAGATTCCCAACTATATTCTTATTGTCCGAAGGATCGCCCGTTGCTTCAAAGATCTTGGAGTTACGAATATTGTTCAGTACAGACTCTATTCTTTCTTTGACCTTTTGGAACTGTTGGACTGAATCTTCTATATATTTTGATTCTCTAGTAGAACCGGCTTCTATCGCTTCTACAAACACAGGGAGAGAATCTTCTTTGCTAGAATTGGAAAGTCCTGCGTCCGAAATATTCAGATCTACTTTAGAAAGATCGAATTGATCCGAGTTCGCCGCAGCGACTCTCGCCATCAGGTCCGGAGTCTCAGAAGAAGAGACTGCATTTTCCGTCTCTTGGTTAGCCGCGTAAGACGGCCTTTCCAAATTTACCGGCGCATTCGTAGTTCTTGGAGTAGGGGAGGATTTAGTTTTATCCGCTAAATTCTCGATCCATTCTGCGCTAGGATGCTTTGTATTTTTTAATAAGTTCGAAAGTTTTTGAAGGTCCAGAGGATAGGACTTGGAATTTAATTTTCCTGCTCTGGGTTTGGAGGAAGCCGCTTCGGAAGCTTTTTGCAAAGTAATCCGTATGATCTCTGCTTTTCTAGTATCCTTATTGAAACGCACAGCATATCTGTTGCCGTTCCGATCCAAATACTTCGTACCCAACTGAGAAAGAGATAGCTTGTTCGGATCGATTTCGTCGATCGAGTTAACTATGATATAGTCTTGGGTCTGTCTCGATAGCATAAGATTCGCTTCCGTAGTTCTTTCATGTGACGAAAAATAAATTTTCGGAACTACTCGATTTCTAAAAATCGGATTAATTTTAGCTCAAGGAAAGCAAAAAAATATTTCCAAACCTTTCTCTGGCTTAAAATATCCCTCGTTCTGGCGAGGCTTACGAGGGTCTCTTAGGGATCAATGACGAGTAACGTTCTCTGCCAATTTGAAATCAGACTTTATGACAAGTTTGGATGAAATAGTCTTCACATATCCGCCGAAGCTTGGGCAAAAGCCGGAGAGATCTTATTTTGGCAGTATTCTCCCGTCCTGAAAAAGCAGGCGATTTAGGGCCGTAGGAACAAAAGCACGTTGACAGGCAGGTGAGGTACGAAAACCTGGGTCTATCCCTTCATAGGAAGTAAATCCTTGGCGAACATTAAATCTTCAGAAAAAGATATCCGTAGAACGAAACGCAGGAATGCGGCAAATTCTCAAAACCGGAACCGCCTTAGGACCCAAGCAAAAAAGATCCTAAAAGCGCTTAACGAAGGAGAGAAGGATTCCCTCAAGACTCTGTTCAATGAGTATTCCTCTCTACTTGACAAAGCTGCTAAAACCAACCTCATCCACTCTAAAAATGCAGACCGCAAAAAGAGTCGGATGGCATTACGCATCAATAGCCAGGCTGCGAACGCGTAAGAACCGTTATCATAACGGGCGATTAGCTCAGCTGGGAGAGCGCCTCCCTTACAAGGAGGATGTCGGCAGTTCGATCCTGTCATCGCCCATGTTCTTTTTCCCAATTTTAAAACAAACCCCGGAATTATGGCCCTGAATCCTCAAAAACCGGTTTTTCAACATCCGGATTTGATGGTTTCTGTGTCCGGAATCCGGGGTATCATTCCTACAGGACTTAGCTCCGACGTAATTTACCATTCTCTTCGCGCCTTTGGGTCGTGGCTCAAGGGAAATACAGTAGTAATCGGTAGGGATTCCCGCCCAAGCGGTGCCTATATAGAGAATATTGCCATCGGAGTCATGCTCGGAATGGGCAAAAAGGTGATCCAACTCGGGATCGTGCCTACTCCCACTGTAAAGGCTGTGGTCAATCAGTCCGGAGCCGCAGGTGGGATCATGATCTCCGCCTCCCATAATCCTGTTGTGTGGAATGCATTTAAGTTCATCGGACCTGGCGGCTTCTTCACAAATGCCAAGGACCTCGAAGAACTTTTAGATTTTGTTCGGACAGAAGATTATAAGCCATTCCAGTTCAAGCCCAACGCAAGTGTTGAGGATGGAAGAGATCGAATCCAGGCTCATATCGATTCCGTTTTAGCCAGAGTGAATGTGGCTGCCATCAAACGAAAAAAATTCACCGTTTTCTTGGATGCAGTAAACGGTGGGGGAAGTTTCGTTCTCCCAGAATTGCTAAAGCAATTGAACTGCAAGGTAATCGCTCAACATTGCAAACCGGACGGAACCTTTCCTAGGCCACCTGAGCCTACTCCGGATGCATTGAAGCAATCTTCAAGACTTATCAAACAATCCAAGGCTCATATCGGTTTTGCGTTGGATCCGGATGCGGATCGACTCGTGGTGCTTTCTCCTAAGAAGGGCGCCGTTTCCGAAGAATTAACTCTTCCTTTGAGCTTTATGTCTTACCTTGCTTCGAATTCTATTTCGAAGAAGGCTTCGATCACCGTAAATCTCTCCACTAGTTTCGTAAATGATTGGGTCGCCGACTCAGTTGGAATTCCTACCTACCGTTCTAAGGTTGGAGAAGCAAACGTTGTGGCAGAAATGCAACACCGCAAATCCGTGTTCGGCGGAGAAGGGAACGGAGGAGTCATAGATCCTGCCATTCCTTCCTATGGAAGGGACTCTCTTTCGGGAGTGGCTCATATCCTGAATCTGCTTGCTCTGAAGGGCGAAGATACTGATACTGTGCTCAGTAATCTTCCTGCAGTCTATATGCGAAAAATCGCGTATAAAATTGCGGGTCAAAAGACAGAAGAGATTTATTCTCGGTTTCGCAGTGCATTTTCCGACTATAAAGAAGATGCGAGAGACGGACTTCGCTTAGCAAACGAGGACTCTTGGATACATATTCGACCTTCGAATACCGAGCCGATCCTCCGGTTGATAGGAGAGTCTAGGACTAAAAAAGACCTGGAATCCCTATTAAACAAGGCCGGAAGGATCATGGAGAATTCATAATATATGTGTGGAATCGTAGGATACGCCGGAGAAAAAAACGTAGAGTCCGTACTGATCGTAGGATTGATCGGTTTGGAATACCGAGGATACGATTCCGCAGGGATTGCCGTACTGGATAGAGGTGAAATCCAAGTTCGCAAGCAAAAAGGAAAGATCAAGGACCTTGAGAATTTTCTAAAAGAACATCCTGTTCGCGGAAACGTAGGAATCGGTCATACTCGCTGGGCCACTCATGGAGAGCCTAATCAGATCAACGCTCACCCTCATACAGATGGAAAATCCACTGTTGCAGTGGTTCACAATGGAATTATAGAAAATTACGGAGAGCTTCGCCAGGAATTGAAGCACAAAGGCTTTGTATTCCATAGCATGACGGATACAGAAGTGCTACCGAACCTTCTTGCAGAAAGCAGAAGACGCGGAAAGACAAACAAAGAAGCTTTCTTAGAATTATTTGATAGAGTCGAAGGAAAGTGGGCTGTTGCAGTCGTTTTCGATAATGAGCCGGACAGAGTATATTTTGCTCAGGATGGAGCTCCACTTCTTCTTGGAAGAGGAAAAGAAGAATACTATCTTGCTTCCGATATCTCTCCTTTGACTCGTAACTGTAGAGAAGTCTATTATATCAATTCCAAGGAATGGGGATACTTTACAAAAACCGAATGTAACATCTTCGGTTTTGATGGAACTGAAAAAGAGCCCGAGTTCAAGAAGCAGGACATCAAATTCGAGGACGTAGACAAGGGCGGTTATCCTCATTTCATGATCAAGGAGATCCATGAGCAACCTGGGATCTTCCGTAGAATTATCCAGTCCAGGATCGGCGAAAGCGGAGAGATAGAATTCCCTGAGAGTACGATCTCCAGAGAGCTGATGTCCAAAGTGAACCGAATCATTATCCAGGCAGCCGGGACCAGCTATTATGCGGGAATGTTAGGCAAGCATTACCTGGAAAATTTCGCAAAGATACAAACGGATACGGAGACTTCTTCCGAGTTTCGTTATAGAAACCCAGTGGTAGAGGGAGATACTCTCATCGTAGGGATTTCACAATCCGGAGAGACTGCAGATACTCTTGCTTCTCTCTTGGAAGCGAAGGCAAAATTCATCAAGGTATTGTCCTTGGTGAATAATGTGAATTCTACCATTGCGAGAGAATCTGATTCATTCATTCGCACGGATGCTGGTCCTGAGATCGGCGTGGCGAGTACTAAGGCGTTTACTGCTCAGGTGATCAACCTTCTTCTTTTTTCCTTATACACAGCTAGATTGAAATGGATCGTTTCCGATGAGGAGCTTAAGACTCTGATAGAGGAGATCCGACTTCTTCCTGGAAAGATGGAGAGAATTTTGGCCCAGGCTCATGTTCTGGAAAATTGGGCCGCGGATTTTACGAAAACCAAGGACTTTGTATTCCTCGGTCGGACGTACAATCATCCGATCGCGTTAGAAGGAGCCCTGAAATTAAAAGAGGTTTCTTATATCCATGCTTCCGGATATGCCGGGGGAGAGTTCAAACACGGTCCAATTGCGCTCATCACCAATGAGGTTCCTGTGGTTTGTATTGCCACCAAATCGGAAATTTACAGTAAAATGCTTTCTAATATCCAGGAAATCAAGGCAAGGAACGGAATTATTATCTCGATTGTTACAGAAGGTGATAAAGAGGCCAGAGAACTGTCGGATTATTGCTTTGAAGTTCCGGATTGTCCGGAAATTTTGAGTCCGATTTTGAATGTTCTTCCTCTCCAACTTCTCGCCTATTATTCTGCCGTGGCGAGGGGTTGTCCTCCGGATCAACCGCGGAACCTCGCAAAGTCCGTCACAGTGGAGTAATTCTTCGTGGGCAGAGTTCAGAGAATTTGGATCGACGAGAGGGAAACCCCAGCCGGTTTGGGGGCATTGACTCGGATCCGATCATTCTCAGAGATCCGCGACGGGGTTTTAACCCCACTCCAAAGGCTAAAGGATCAGTATCCTGACGCCAAAATCCTGTATTCTCATTCTAATCCAGCCTTTCAAAAGACATTCTTTGAGAGAAATCCTAAGATCGCAGAATATGATGAGAGAGAAATAGATCTTATCATCAAGCCGGAGGAGTTCCTTCCTTGGAAATCCATCCAGGCAGTCGGTAAGAATATAGATATCGATCTTGAATCCAATAAAGAACTCAGAAAATGGGTTCGCAAGCTCAAGGTGAAGTCCGGTGATTTTCATATCGTTGGAAAATCCAAGCACGCTCATATCCATCCTTCCGCAAAGATCTATCCAGGAGTGGTGATAGATGTAACTTCCGGACCAGTCATCATAGATAAGGACGTTAAGGTTACTTCTTTTTCCTTCTTAGAAGGGCCCTTGTATATTGGCCAGGGAACTCATATAGACAATGCTAGGATCACTGGTGGAACCACGATAGGCAATGTTTGCCGAATCGGCGGGGAAGTCGGAGATAGTATTATATTAGATTTTACGAATAAACATCACGAAGGCTTCTTGGGGCATTCCGTGGTAGGAAGCTGGGTCAATCTAGGAGCTCTCTCTACAACCTCCGATCTCAAGAACAATTACGGCGTAGTTAAGATCAGAGAAGAAGGCACTGAAGTAAATACAGGCTCCATTAAATTCGGTTCCGTCATCGGAGATTTCTCCAAGATAGGAATCGGAGTGATGTTAAATACCGGCACCGTAATAGACTTCGGATGCAATGTTGTATCTCCAAGAGTCAGCGGTTACCTTCATCCTTTCGTGTGGGCCGATGGTCAGCCCTATATCTTGGATTCCTTCTTAAGAGATTCACGCAAGATCATGGCGAGAAGGAACAGAGAACTCTCTCATTCCGAATCTGAACTCATTCGCATTCTGTACGAAACAAAGGTACACAAATAATACCTTCTAAGAGGCTTCATGGAAGTACTGGAATCCCGCATCAGCACGTCTTCTCCTGAGTATAAGGAGAATTATTCCGATCTATCCGGTAAGGTAGAAGATATTCGAAAACTTCTACAGAAAGCGTACCAGGGTGGAGGAGATAAGGCGATCCAAAGGCATAAGAGCAGAGGAAAGCTTACTGCCAGGGAAAGGGTCCATACTCTGATCGATCCGAATACTACCTTTTTGGAATTTTCCTCTCTTGCGGGAGAGAAGGTTTACTCGGACGAGGTTCCTTCTGCGGGGATCGTGACAGGTATCGGAAAGATAGGTGGCACACCTTGTGTGATCATCGCAAACGATGCTACCGTCAAGGGAGGAACATATTATCCTCTCACAGTAAAGAAGCATATACGTGCGCAAGAGATCGCTCGGGAGAATCGACTTCCTTGCATTTATCTGGTGGATTCAGGAGGAGCCTTTCTTCCGATGCAGGATGAAGTGTTTCCGGACAAAGAACATTTCGGAAGGATATTTTATAACCAAGCTAATCTTTCCAGAGAAGGCATTCCTCAGATCTCCATAGTAATGGGAAGTTGCACTGCCGGCGGTGCTTATATTCCTGCGATGTCCGACGAGTCGGTTATCGTAAAAGGAAATGGTACCATTTTCTTAGGCGGACCTCCGTTAGTGAAAGCTGCAACCGGCGAGATCGTAACTCCGGAAGAATTAGGCGGTGCAGATGTGCATTGTAGAATTTCCGGAGTAACGGATCATTATGCGGAGAATGACCAGCATGCTTTAGAAATCGCAAGGCATATCGTAGGAAGTTTAGGAAGTTCCGCTCAGAGAATCCAAGAATCGATCTCTTTTGAAGAACCTTTATATCCTGCCGAAGAGATCTATGGAATTATCCAAAAAGATATTCGCAAGCCTTACGATGTGAGAGAAGTGATTGCCCGAGTGGTGGACGGGTCCCGCTTTCAAGAATTCAAAAAATATTATGGGACTACGATCGTGACCGGATTCGCAAATATCTACGGCAAGATGGTAGGGATTATTGCGAATAACGGGGTTTTATTCTCAGAGAGCTCTTTAAAGACAGCTCATTTCATCCAACTTTGTAATCAAAGAGAGATCCCACTTGTGTTCCTGCAAAATATCACAGGATTTATGGTAGGAAAGAAATACGAGAACGCAGGGATCGCTAAGGATGGAGCCAAGATGGTCAATGCAGTCTCTACTTCTGTGGTTCCTAAATACACTGTAGTGATTGGCGGTTCGTATGGGGCCGGAAATTACGGAATGTGCGGAAGGGCCTTTGGTCCTCGTTTCCTTTGGATGTGGCCAAATGCTAAGATTTCCGTAATGGGTGGGGAACAGGCTTCGAATGTTCTTCTCACTGTTAAGATGGAGCAATTGGAGAAGGAAGGCAAATCCCTTTCCGAAGCGGAACAGGCTGAATTCAGACGACCTATTCTAGAGGACTATGATCGACGATCCTCTTGCATTTACTCTACTGCAAGACTTTGGGATGACGGGATCTTGGATCCTGCAAGGACCAGAGAGGCTTTGGGCCTTGCCTTGTATTCTGATCTTTCTGGAAAAAAACCAGATCCTTCGTATGCGATTTTCCGCATGTGATTTTTTGGCAGGAAATTTCAGACTCGGATTTGGTTTTCCGAAAGTAGCTAATAAACTAAACACTCTAATTTCCAGGCAAGTTCCAAAAATCTGCCTATAAAGTACGCAAACTGCCGACCTCAACTTGGAGGGAATCTCCCCTCATTGAGTTTGGTCTGGATTTCCTATCTAAAAAGGGCCAAGTACCCTTAGGGGAAAGTCGGTTTGTTGCACTTGGCATAGGTACTTCGTTTTTTTTCCTATTTTTTAATCCTTTTTCGGGAGTAGGTACTCTTCTTGCAATAACTGGGTAAAACATATTTCGAGATGAGATTTGAGAAAATGAAATTGGCCCATAAACTACTCGCGCTTCTGATCTTAGTGGTCCCTGCACTTCTTTGGGGTCAGGACGCAACCACACCTCCGCCTGCTCCTGCTCCAACTTTGGATAAAGGGGACACGGCTTGGATGATCGTCGCTTCCACACTCGTGTTCTTTATGATCCCTGGTCTCGCGCTGTTTTACGGCGGGATCGTAAGATCTAAGAACGTTCTTTCTACCATGATGCACAGCTTCATCGCGATCCTGGTTCTCACTCTTCAGTGGACCATTTTCGGATACAGCTTTGCTTTCGACGGAAGTAATCCTTTCTATGGTGACTTCGGACTTCTCTTCCTAAACGGAATTGATATCGATACACTGGAAGGAACTATTCCTAAATTCATTCACTTCCTATTCCAAGGAATGTTCGCTCTAATTACCCCGGCGCTAATCTCCGGAGCAATTGCAGAGAGAGTAAAACTCTCCGGATATGTTGTGTTCATTCTTGCATGGTCCACCCTGGTTTATGATCCAGTGGCTCACTGGGTTTGGGACTCCGATGGATGGTTATTCCAAAAAAGCGCACTTGACTTTGCTGGTGGAACAGTAGTTCACTTGATCTCCGGTATCGCAGGTCTCGCAGCAGCAATCGTATTAGGAAAACGTAAAGGTGACGGACCAGCTCTGATCGCTCCAAACAACCTGACTTATACTTTGATAGGTGCTGGGTTCCTTTGGTTCGGATGGTTCGGATTTAACGCCGGTTCCGGTCTTGCGACTAACGGACTTGCAGCAAGAGCTTTTGCAGTGACTTTGATTGCTCCTGCAGCAGCTGGAGTAGCTTGGTTGTTGATCGAATACTTCCATACTAAAAAAGCAACCGCATTGGGCGCTGCTTCCGGGATCGTAGCTGGATTGGTCGTGATCACTCCTGCAGCAGGATTCGTGGATGCAAAAGGTGCGATCCTAATGGGCTTGATCGTTTCTCCAATCTGCTATATCGCAATCCTCTTGAAAGGAAAACTCGGTTATGACGATTCTCTGGATGCATTCGGTATTCACGGTGTAGGTGGTGCGATAGGCGCAATCCTTACCGGAGTATTTACCGTAACTTTAGGAGCGGGAGTTGCAACTCGCGGAGACCAGATCATCGTTCAGTTGATCAGCGTTGTCGCTACAGGTGCATATTCCTTCATCGTATCCTTGGTTCTTGTTTTCATCATCGAGAAGACAATCGGATTCAGGATTTCCGAAGAGAAAGAGATCGCAGGTCTCGATTCCGAGATCCACGGAGAGAAAGGTTATATTATATAACCTTTTGTTGAATTTATACATTAAGTAAAGGAGAGCATATGAAATTAATCGTAGCAATTATCCAGCCACATAAACTGGAAGAGGTAAAAGCCGAGCTTACTAAGAATGAAATTTACAGACTTACCGTAAGCGACGTGCAAGGCTACGGGCAGCAGAAAGGTAAAACGGAAGTATTCCGCGGACATGAATACCAAGTGAACCTTCTCAGAAAAGTAAGATTAGAGATCGCGGTAAACGACGAGTTCGTTAAGCCAACCGTAGATGCTATTCTAAAAGCTGCCAAGACCGGCGATGGAAAGATCGGAGACGGAAAGATCCTTATCCTTCCTCTCGAAGACGTGATCCGTATCCGTACCGGAGAAAGAGGAAGCTCAGCGATTTAATTCTTCCCCATACGAGTCGAAACTTAGCTCGGGGTCGGCAATGCCGGCCCCATTTTTATTTTGGGGCTATGTAGCGGTTTGTATTTGCTATCGTTCGATTGGGATTTTAAGAGAGAAAAGGTCTTTTGAAAATTAAGCCCGTTTCAATCTGACAAAACTATCTCTTCCGGACAGATCCTTTTTGGAAATGGCTTCGGAATAACCGAGAGAAAGCGCTGTTTCTTTGAGCCAGCCTGCATACTTAGGATGAGTTTCCAAATAGATCGTTCCACTCGGCTTCAAGAAAGGCAAAGCTTCTATTAGAATTCTCTTATGGAAGTTCTCGAAGTCTTGAACAAATAGAGCCAAATGAGGCTCGTATTCTGCCACGTCCGGCATGATGGAAGGTTTTTCCGATTCCGGGATATATGGAGGATTTGAAACGATCAGATCAAATGTCTTCTCCGGAGGAAGAGAAGAAAATAGATCTCCTTGGAATAATTCCGAACGATCCTGAGAATTTAAGATTTCTTGAATATTCTTACGATTGATCTCCAATGCTTCCGCAGAGAGATCTGAAAAAGAAACCTGCCAGTTCTGACGAGCCTTGGCGAGACTGATGCCTATGCATCCGCTTCCGGAACAAAGATCCAAAGCGTTTAAGGACGAAGCCTTTTCGGAATATTCTTCTAAGACCCAGGCAACTAATTCTTCTGTTTCCGGTCTTGGAATGAGTACTGATTCGTTTACTTGGAATTCGGAATCGAAGAATGCCTTCCTTCCTATGATGTATGCTGTGGGCCGGAACTTGGATCTTTGAACGATCCTTTCTCTATACTCGTCCTTTTCAGAAACGGAAAGAGGTCTTTCAAAGTCTACGTAGAGTTTGACCCTTTGGATCTTGAGTAAATCAGCAAGAAGTATCTCGGCATCCAATCTTGCGGAAGGGATATTCTTCTTCTTTAGGAATTCTTCGGATTTCTTGAGTAGGGTGAGAACGTTATCTTGGGAATCGGCCATCTGAACCTTGGTGGCCCCGAGAGGATTCGAACCTCCGACCAAAAGTTTAGGAAACTTCTGCTCTGTCCACCTGAGCTACGGGACCTTGTCAGTTTAAGAGACGCGTCCCTGTTTAAGCAGGCTTGCGCTTCTGGGAGACTATTCTCTGGAAGTCGTTGATATTGTGAATAACGATTTTATCTGAATAAATCTCGATTTTACCGCTTTTCGCAAATTGGTTAACCACCTTTTGGACCTCTCCCACAGGCTGGGCGCACCAGTCTGCTACGTCCTCGACGGTTACGTTCAATACAACTTCTTTGAACTCAGTGTGAGTATGCATCTTCTCATAGAGCATGAGAAATACGTCGGCAACTTTTCCGATGATATCGTCCAGAAGAAGGATGAGCAATCTTCGTTTAGCATCATAAATACGTACGGAGAAGATAGTTAGGATCTTGAGTGCGAGAGTAGGGTTCTTTGTGAGTAAGAGTTCGAAATTTGCACGATTGAAGTTGAGCACCTTTACCTCGGAAATAGCGATTGCAGTCGCACTTCTTGGCTGCTCCTCTAAGATCGCCATCTCTCCGAAGATATCTCCTTGCTCCAGGATATCCAATGTCTTGATGGAATTTCCTACAGTTTTGGTGATCTTTACCTTTCCTGCTTGGATGAGAAAGAAATCGTTTCCTGGCTCGTTCTCGCAAAATATGATCTGGTTCGGTTCGTAGGTCTTACCGAACTTGGAGAACATGGACTCGAGCATTAAATCCATTAAGCGCTGAGCTCCTTGGCTTTCTGCCTTGCTTTCTGAGATAGGCTGTCTCTCTCGGGAGGAAGTAATGCTACCTTACCGAATAGCATTCCTGCTCTTTGGCGATCTCCCTGTTGTTCCGCAATCTCTGCCAAATGGAAAAGGGATTCTTTTACGGATTCTCCAGAAGGGTGCTTTTTGATATATGCGGAGAAGGTATTGCTAGCTGTTTCCAGATTATTCAATTTTAAGAAGCAGACTCCCATTTGGAAGAGTGCATTATCTACTAACTTCTTCTCGCTATCGTATTTGAAATCGTTGCGAACCATCAGATCTTTAAAGATTGCAGCGGCCTCTTCGAATTTACCTACGTTCAAGAAGGTATGAGCTCGATTATAGAGAGAAGTAATCGTGTTGTCTGTGCCTGCGCCCAGGTTCGTTTTTTCTGCGGCAGGCTTCATGATGTTTTGCAGATTCTCTTGGGTCATTCTGCTAGTAGAAGCAGCTTCGTACACCAAAGGAGGCATATTGATCGGATAAGGAGTTCCCTTTCTAGATAGATCCTGAAGCTCGGTGGCTCTTCCTGCATAAGGTCCGGTCGGATAATGATCCAAGTATTTTCCAAAGGCATAGGCAGCATGTTCGAAGTTATTATTCTTATAGAATACTTCTGCAACGTTCATTAACTCGAACGCGGGATTTCTTGCCTCTGCTTGGCCGAGAATCTCTCTCAATTTCTTATGAACTTGGCGAAGCTGGCTGGAAAAAACTTTCATCATCTTGAGAATGAGATGGGTTTTTTCGGAAACGAATACTTCGAAGTCGTTTAATTTGAATACTAGAACTGTGGCTCCGCCCACTACTTGAGCGGTCTCTTCTCTAGGATATTTTCCGAGAGCGGATTTGACTCCGAAGAATTCTCCGAGTCTCACATCTTCTTTTACTTCGTAGCCTGTATCGATTGCAGTGTAAGTGAGTACGACGCGACCTTGGCGAAGGACATAGATATCCTCCGATCGATCTTTCTCGAAGTAAATAATAGAGCCGCCTTTATAAGTTCGGATTATGGGCCCAGCCAAGACCGTTACCTTCTTCTCTTAATCTCACCCGACAGGAAAAAATGCCAAATCCTTTTTGTAACCAAGGGCCCGGGTGACCGATTCTAGCAACCCTAGGGGGTCTCCTGCAAGGTATTTATCGGTTCCCGCGATCTTAATTTCGCGTCCAACGACGCCTGTTTCGTCGAAAAATTCTTTCAAAGAATGGTCGCCATAGGAGGGCTTTCCATCCCGCACTACCAAACGTACGGAGGAAAGATCCGCAGAGCAAAGAGCTTGGTACGCGTCATCCTTTTCGGAGGAAAGCACAAGTAGATCCGCAATCTTTCCGGCTTCCAAACTTCCTAAATCATTCGAAATTCGTAAAGCTTTGGCCGGATTTTCTGTAACCATGCGAAACACAATTTTAGGATCTAATTCTTTGCCGTATTCTTTCTGAAAGAAATTTCGTGCGGAACGGATCTCATCCAGAAGGTTCAAGGAGCCCGACATCGGGGAATCAGTTCCGAGACTTACGTTAATCCCAGCCTCTAAGACCTCTTGTATGGAAGTGGTCTTGCCGAACATAAACAAATTGGATTCGGGACACCAGACTAGATGAGCTTTTGCTTGGGCAAGACTCTTGATATCTTCCGAATCGAATGCGATCCCGTGAACGAGTACCGTATTTTCTCCCAAACAACCGATAGACTTTAGATAACGAACTGCCTCTCTGGATTCTTCATCAAATCCTTCGCTGATATGAGTTACGAAGGGAAGGTTTCCTTCCTTTGCCCTTGCATATTCTATTTCGGGTCCGTCTCCCCAATTCAAAGAATAAGAACAAATGCTGTGGGCTAAAGTAAAATGATCCAGGATCCGTACTGGAGATCTTTCTAAGAAGGGCGTTTGGACGAAGTGGGGAATATGATCCAATACAGTCGTAACTCCGCTGATCAAGTTCTTATAAGAACCTAAAAGATAGAGTTGTTCCGGCTCCAATTGCTGTCTTTCGGCGTATACGACTGAGGATTTGAGATCGTTGTCCCAAGGAAGCCAATTCAAATACGGGCGATTGGTTCCCACTTTAGGAAGATAGGTGCCCAGAAGATGATCGTGTGCGTTTATTAATCCAGGAAATACGAATAGCCCGCCCAGATTCAATCGAATGGGAAGGGAATCCTTGGGAGTTCCAGAAGAGATCGATACAATCCTACCGTCTCGGATCCTGATTGTTGCGTTCTCCAAGACTCCTTTCGGAGTAACCGCTTTAGAATTTACGATTTCCCATTCCATTTAAGTGCAAAAAACCTAATATACTGAAATTCTATATTAATTTCTCAGAAGAGGAATCGGATCAATTGCTTTATTCCCCTGATTGACCTGAAAATAAAGGCCCTTTCCGTCTTCCAGTTCTCCTAAGAGATCTTCAGGCTTGACCGTTTCTCCTTCCTTTACGGAAACGGATCGAAGGTTGGCATATACGCTGGAATATCCGCCCTTATGCTCCAAAATAATATATTTCCTATAACCGTCCATTTGGTCCAGTACAACTACTTTGCCCGAGGAAGCAGGATGCACTTCTTTGAAGCGTCCCGCCTTGAATAAGACTCCCCGATTCGGATAATAGGAGAGATTGGAATAAGGCAAGGCGACTGGAGGAAGCTTCTTCAAAGGAGAATGAAACTTTCCATTTCCATAAGAGACGGAAGAATGCGAAGAAGAACTAGGTGTTTCCGAATTTTTAGAGTTCGGATCCGGAGGAATGCGAAGCCTTTCTCCCACTTTTAGACCTTCCGTATCCTTCTTACCATTCCAGTCCATTAGGATCCTCCAATCGATCCCATACTTTCGGCTGATCGAGAATGCAGTCTCCTTGGGTTGGACGGTATGCGTTTTTGCGGGAGCCCCACCAAAAACATTTAGCGGGAGAAAGAATACGAATAGAATTCTGAGGCAAACGGATTGGAATGAAAAGTATTCCCGCATGCAGTATTTATCGGCAATTTAGGAGCCGTTCAAAAAAGAAAAGGGAGCCGAGTTGGCTCCCTTTTTTCCAAAAAGGATGATCTTTGCTAAGATCAATCTTCGTCTTTGGAGTTCGGCTTGTATTTCTTTTGCAATTCTTCTGCTACGTTTCTTGGAACAGGAGCGTAACGAGAGAATTCCATAGAGAATTCTGCCTTTCCTTGGGTAGAGGAACGGATTACTGTAGAGTATCCGAACATATCTGCCAAAGGAACTTCAGCTTCCACTTTGCAATAACTGTCTTGCTCGGTGGTGTTTAGGATCATTCCTCGTCTTTGGTTCAAGGAAGCAAGGATTGGACCTTGGAATTCCGCAGGACCGTCTACTTCTACTCTCATGATAGGCTCAAGAATCTGAGGATTTGCTTTGCTGAAACCTTGGCGGAATGCATAGCGTCCTGCGATCTGGAATGCCATATCGGAAGAGTCTACATCGTGGTAAGAACCGTCATTGATGGTTAATTTTACTCCGATGATAGGGAATCCGATCATGCTACCGCGATCCAAACAGCTCTTGAATCCTTTATCTACAGAAGAGATGTATTCGCGAGGGATCGCTCCACCCACAACGTTGTTTACGAATTCGTAAGTCTTATCTTCTTCCAATGGGATCGGCTCGATGAATCCAGCAACACGTCCGAACTGACCTTGACCACCTGTTTGTTTCTTGTGGGTATAGTCGAAGTCTGCGCGAGCAGTGATGGTTTCACGATACGCAACCTGAGGAGCTCCAGTAATCAGCTCCACTCCATACTCTCGTTTCATCCTTTCGATATAAACTTCGAGGTGAAGTTCTCCCATCCCTTTGATGATGGTTTGTCCGGATTCCTGGTCTACGTGAGTTTGGAACGTAGGATCTTCCTTGGTAAAGCGGTTTAGTGCTTTTGCCAAGTTGTTCAGGTGCTTGGATTCTTTGGCCTCGATTGTAAGAGAGATTACCGGAGCAGGAACGAACATGGATTCCATGGAAACGTTCATTTTTCCGTCGGTAAAAGTATCCCCGGAAGCACAATCGATACCGAATAATGCGATGATATCTCCCGCTTCTGCGAATTCGATATCTTCCATCTCGTCTGAGTGCATACGACATAGACGACCAACGTTATGTTTCTTGTTGGTCGACATGTTGTAGATGGTCATACCTTTTTGGATTCTTCCTTGGTAGACGCGCACATAGGTCAACTGGCCATAACGTCCGTCCTCGAGTTTGAACGCGAGGCAAACGAGAGGTTTGTCTTTATCAGAAGGTAATACAACTTTCTCGGACTCGTTTTTGATGTCCAGAGCGGAGTTAACAACGTCAACAGGAGAAGCTAGATAATCCAGAACTCCATCCAGAAGTTTTTGAACTCCCTTGTTTTTGAAAGCGGAACCCATGAAAACAGGAGTAAGCTTAAGAGAGATCGCTCCGTTGCGGATTGCAGTTTTGATCTGCTCAACAGTAGGCTCGCCTTCAAGCATTGCTTCTGTCAGTTCGTCAGAGAACATAGAAGCTGCATCCAAGAGTTCTTCGCGTTTTTTCTGAGCGAGTTCTTGTAGTTCTGCAGGGATCTCTTTCTCAACGATTTCCATTCCGTCTTTTCCTTCGAAATAAACGGCTTTCATGATGACCAGGTCAACGATCCCTACTAGATCTCCTTCGAGTCCGATAGGAATTTGAACAGGAACTGCGTTATGCTTCAGTTTCTCACGCAATTGTTCGATCACGCGGAAAGGATTCGCACCTGTACGGTCCAGTTTATTGATAAAAGCGACGCGAGGAACGTTATAACGGCGCATCTGTCTGTCCACAGTGATGGACTGAGATTGCACACCGGAAACTCCGCAAAGCACGAGAATAGCTGAGTCAAGAACTCTCAAAGAGCGCTCAACCTCTACTGTGAAGTCAACGTGACCCGGAGTATCGATAATGTTGATAGTATGGTTCTTCCACTGGCAGTAAGTAGCAGCGGATTGGATGGTGATTCCTCTTTCCCTCTCCAATTCCATACTGTCCATTTTTGCTCCGACTCCGTCCTTACCACGAACTTCGTGGATGGCATGGATACGGTTCGTATAAAATAGAATCCTCTCGGTCAGGGTTGTTTTTCCTGAGTCGATATGGGCGGAAATACCGATGTTCCTAGTCTTTAGGAGTTTTTCGGTGGGTTTGAAGTCCGCAACTGCAGTGCTCATTAGAGTCCTCTTTAAAAGCCTACGCTAAGGATCCCCATTCAATCTTATGCAGAGTAGAATAGGATCTTTAGCGGATACTAATCTGACTGGGTTCCTTAGGTAAAGGAACCCTAATTCTTACCAGATTTCTAAAAGAACCGCGTTTGTAAAGATCGTTTCCGGTTATAGATGCAATCAGATGTCGATTTGGAAATGTAATATAGAATCTGATTTTAGCTCCCTTTCTTGCCTGCAGAAAGTCATTGCCCCCGAATGCCTAGGCCAAAATAGTTCCTGGAAAGGGTATTCCCTTTCTCATGGGCCAATTCAAATTTCTAAAACGCAACGTTAATAGGATCGCTCGCTCCTTCTTATTGCTTTCGGTGGCCCGGATCCTTTGTCTCGGCTTTGCAGGCGCCATTCTTTTAGGCTCTTTCATGATCTACGCTTCCGAGGCGGGAAGGGTTTCTTATGCGGATTCTTTTTATCTGGCGTCTTCTGCCATCTGCGTTACCGGACTTACCACGATCCCTGTAAGCGAACTGGCGTTTTCTTCTCAAGTGATCATGCTCTTTTTGTTCCAGATCGGAGGCTTGGGGATTATTACCTTTGCGGTGCTCGTCGGAATCCTAGTGGTTCGTGGCCTTTCAAGAAGTACTCGCATTGCAGCCTTCTTCTTTGAGGCGATAGACTCTCACGAATCCGATGATGGAAAGAATAAAAAGGCTCCGTATGTTCGTAGGATCTTATTATCAATTTTGAATATTTCACTTTCCATCGAATTGTTAGGAGCCTGCCTGCTCTATATAACGATGCCCGATGATCTTAGCGATTTGCCTGGGGAGCCGAATCGTCTTTTCTTAAGTTTATTCACTGCAGTTTCTGCATTCAATAACGCGGGCTTTTCGATCGTAGACGATCTTTCCTTCTTATCCAGGGATCCATTGGCTCTACTAGTTGTGGAAAGTTTAGTAGTCATGGGCGGGATCGGATTCCCAGTTATCTTATTCTTTGAAAAGACACTTCTCGAAGCATTTCGCAATGTAATGAATCGAGTAGAAGTTGCTATGGAAACTTATCTCATGTCCAGAGCCTTGGAAGAAGGAAAGGAACCTTCTTGGATCTATCTTCTTCTCATTCGAATGTCATTCTGGGCCGAAGAAAGATTGGCATTGTATCGCCAGGCATTGAGAGGTGAGTCCAGCAGGATTCAGATGAAACTTCTACTTTATGGAAGTTTAATATTGGTCCATGTAGGTGGGATCGGTATCCTATTTACGGAATGGGATAACCCGGAGACCATAGGTAAGTTCTCTTTTATAGATAAATTGTTTAATTCTTTCTTCCTTTCCGTATCTTCTAGAACAGCAGGCTTCAATACATTCGATCTTTCCGAGATTAGGAGTCCTACTTATGTATTGCTATGTTCACTGATGTTTGTAGGAGGAGGACCTCAGGGAGCGGCAGGAGGAATTAAGATCACCACCTTTGTAATTCTACTCATGTATTTAAGAAATGTGATCAACCCGCAAGCCAGAGTGAGCATCATGGGAGAAGATGTCTCCAAAAACTCTGTCGCAATCTCTACGAGGATCTATTTCTTAGCAACCATCTCTATCGTGTTCTTTATGTTGGTCATTACATTGGCCAATGGTCACAGGCATGGAATAGAGGATATTTTCTTTGAGGTCATGTCCGCATTCGGAACAGTAGGACTTTCAAAAGGATTGACTCCTTATATCACCGGTGTGGAAAAATTCCTATACCCATGCATCATGTATGTGGGCCGAGTCGGAGTATTTACTCTCTTGATCGCATTTACGGGACATTCCGGACTTGGAACCTTAGGCGCACAAGACGACGGGGTCAAGATCCAAGTCGGTTAACGTCTCACGGACTCTCTTAATGAGAAGCTTCTACTTGTTTGAAGTGGTAGATGAAATATTCGCTTTTTTGATTGTAGATGACCGTTATGAGCTCGAATCCCAATAATCCCAAAGCGTCAAAAGCATCCTGATTCAACGGCTCCTGAGTATCGACGATCTTGTAGTTTATTTTTCTATGCATAGTGCAATTGATATAAGCTAACAAAATATAGGTGTAAAGCCTAAAATCATATTATAATAACTGCATTTGTTTTAATTCGAAAATAAGAACCCATTTTGTTTTAGGACTGATACTCCTTAAGGTATAGAGAATGTTCTTTTCGAAAGATGAGTTGCGGAGTCGGAGAGACGGATGTTTTTCCAGAATTCGACTTTTTAAGTCAAAAACAGCCATTCGAAGCGGCTTAAAATTCCCTTGCAAACCTTAGATTTATAAGCAATCTGGCCTCTACAGGCGAATTGATCTTCGGGAGAAAGAATGCTATTTTCTTACATAAAGCTTTTAAGACCGCATCAGTGGGTTAAGAATATAATCCTTTTTGCGGGAATCATTTTCGGTAAAAAGCTAGGCGATATAGAATCTGTAGAGAGAGCAATTTATGCCTTCTTCTTGTTCTCCTTAACTGCGAGCTGCCAATATGTAGTGAATGATTTTATGGATCGCAAAGAAGACGCTTTGCATCCTGAAAAAAAGCATAGACCTCTTGCTTCCGGCGCGATCTCACCTACGATTGCTCTCTTCTTCACTGCGATCCTTCTTTCCTTTACTCTTATTTTTTCGTTCAAGTTGCAGCCTGAATTCTTCTACTGGGTAACCGGATATCTGATCTTTAATGTAGTATATAGCAGATTCTTAAAGCACATGGTTATCTTGGACGTGATGAGCATTTCTTTCGGTTTCGTAGTGAGAGCCATTGCAGGTTCCATCGTAGTAGGAGTTAGTTTCTCATCCTGGCTTCTTCTCTGTACTTTCATGTTAGCTTTGTATTGGGGCTTTGGAAAGAGAAGGGGAGAGCTCATCATCTTGGAAGAAGGAGCCAAAGGTCATCGCAAGATCTTAGAAGAATACTCGGTGAATTTCTTAGATCTTATGATGGGAATTGTAGCAACCATGACTCTAGTTACTTACGTTATGTATGTGACTAGTCCGCATACGATAGAAAATTTGGGAACGGATAAAATGGTGTATACCATTCCTATCGTAGTCTATGCGATCTTTAGATCTCTCTATATTATTTATATCAAGAACATGGGGCACAATCCTACAAAAGCGATCCTCACTGATTGGGGTGTCCTTATGGCGGGATTTCTGTGGCTTTTACTTGTAGTTTGGATCATGTACTCAGGTTCCGGACAAAGTCTTCCTTTTCACCTATAATAAAGGTCTAAACTAGGAAATGAATCAGAAGGTGAAATCGGCATTACAATATGGAGGAGCATTTACTCTTTTATTAGCCGCTACTTTTTTCTTGGCCTGGTTTAGAGCCTTAGACACAGAACCTGTATTGAGTCTGGATGGAAAAGAGTTCAGAACTCCTGTGGGAGAGAAGGCTAGCATCAAGGGCAAAACAACTGTCGTTTATTTTTGGGCGACTTGGTGCGGAGTCTGCAATACGAATCTTCCTTTAGTGAAATGGTATGCTTCTACTTTAAAAGAACAAAGCCGTTTTGCATTTATCAGTGTAGAAGAAGGGGACAGCGAAGTAGCTCTCAAGAATTATCTGGAAAAGCAAAACATAGATTTTCCAGTGATCGTAGGCAATCCTATGTTGCTTAGGGATTGGGGAATCAGAGGCTATCCTAGCTTTTACATTTTGGACGGCGAAGGAAGGGTCCGTTTTGCGGAATCCGGAATTATGAGCCCTTTCGGGATGTTTTTACGACTTCTCTGGACAAGAATTTTCTGGACTTGATCCGTCCTAGAAAGAAAGGAAACCTCACTCACTCTTGAATTTGGTGATTCGGTTTTCCGATAATCAATACCATGGACTCTTATAAACCTAAACCGCTTTTAAATAAAAGCGAATTGCGTCAGATCAAACGCTCTAGAACCAGGGTCCAGGGCAATAAGGTCATAACGGATGACGTGAAAAAGCTCAAATCTTTGAGCGTCACTCCTGACCTTCCCGCAGAAGAACTCGCTAATTATTATAAAGAACCTATCTGGATAGAATATTATATTCCGAGAGAATCACGCTTCGCGTACGAAGTAAAATATCTCTACGTCAGGCTGATTGACTCAGAGCCTAGACCATATCCTTTGGATTCCATTCTGAGAGAAGCCGCTCAGAAAGATTACTTCGTGGACTTGATTGATATCATTCGCCTTCACCCGGAAAAGGAGAAACTCATTCATTCTTCTTATGTGAATTCCATGGCTTTTTTTGAATCCATCTCTTCCGGATATAAACAGTACCAACAGACAAAGGATGCTCATTATTTAAGGATACCTTTGTATCATACGGAAACATTAATGAAGAGAGAGCCTTCCCTCTCTACTCTAGAATTCACCGGAAACTTCTTCATGCACAATCTGAATTGGCTGATCCGAAGGTTGAACAAAGGTGGAATGGAATTTTCTTTAGAAGATGAGACGATCTCCGTTCTGATCAAGAGAAGGAACGAGTATTGGGAGAAGAAGAACCTTCCCGCAGATGAGGACTTTGATCTGTTTGCTGCGCTTTTTTATGAGCAAGCCTTTCCAAACAGAGGCTTGGAAGAGATCGAAGCTGCAGAACTCTTGGATGAAGAGTAAAAAAAGAATGCTAATTTCTTGCGTCTTGTAAGTCTAACGATTACAGGGTAGTGATTTGGAAACAACAGTATCGATTTATTCCGACGTAGTTTGTCCTTGGTGTTATATAGGTAAGAAAAGATTGGAACAGGCCATTGAAGCCTGGAAGGCCAACCATCCTGAGGACAAGATCCAGGTCAGTTGGAAGCCGTTTCAATTGAACCCTGACCTTCCTGATGAAGGAGAGGACAGAGAATTACACATGGTCAAAAAATTCGGTTCCTTGGACCGAGTGAAGATGATGACCCAAAGAGTAACCGACATCGCTAAGGAAGACGGATTACAATTCTCTAATATATTACAAGGCCATCAACCGAATACGTTTTTATTACACGCACTTATACGCAAGGCTAGAAATTATAATAAGGAAGCCGAACTCGCTGAAATCTTTTTTAGCAAATTCTTCTCCGAATCCAAAAACCTATCCGACGACTCTGTCATTAAGGAAGGATTGGCTCAGGTAGGAATGCCGGAGATAGAACTCGAAAACGTCCGAAACGATGCTAAACTCCTCTCCGAGATCGCAAACGAAGAGAATGAAGGAAAGATCATGGGTGTGACTGGAGTTCCTTTTTATATTTTCAATGATAAGTATGCGGTTTCCGGAGCTCAGGGGCCGGAACTGTTCCTACAAGTATTTGAAAGATTGGAATCAGAGGCTGGGGCTTAAGAAGAGATCTCGGTTCCTCTGCTGGTCCCTTCTCCCAACCATAAAAAAAGCCTTCTGATCCTGTATAAATAAGAGGCTTCTGCTCTTTCCAACACCCCGTCCGGAACATTCGTAAATTCGAATTCTCTTATATTTCTGGGACTTCCGTTCCAATCAATCGCTTGGAATAAGGACTCCTTGGGAGAGGGAGAAAGTGCCAGTCTATCTCGTAAGAAAAGAAGAAGATCCCGAGACTCGAAGAAAGCCTTTGCTATATCCTTGAGGCCGGTGGCCAGGTTTTGGTAGACATTCTCCCGGTTGAAATCGATCAGACAGAAGCTCAAAGGAAAATAAGGAGCGCCTAAAAGACTTTTAATCCTAGGACTTAGATCCCTGGGAGAAAAGGATTCCGCATCCAGTAGCAATACTCCCGGTTTAGTCTCTTTTAGCATATTAGGAAGTCCTAAAATATCTTTGCACCAATGAGCATTGGAGCCGCAGGCGCGCAGTAAAGATCTATATTTAGAGAATAGGTCCGCATTCTCCGTAAGAAGTACCATCTCCGGATGCAAGGGTTTAGAGAAACGAAAGAAAGGAAATTCTTCCAGAGGAAAGAAATTGAGATCGTAGACTCGAGTAGCTCCGGCTCTTAAAAAAGAATTCTTTTCTTCCGGATCGAAACGACCGACGAGACAGACCTCTCTTGACCAATCCAGAGCGGATCGAATATCATCCGGAATCACTGAAGATTTCCAGATTAAAGTTTCTTTAGAAGCGGATGGAAAACCCGATGAGGTGACCCATTCTGTCTGTTCAATTCCTTTCCACTTCAATAAGGCGACTAGGAAGTCGAGTTCATCCGAAGTTAGTCGATGCAGAAGTAAAACGTCGGACAGTAAGTTCATCGCAGTTAAGAAGGACGGGTTTTTTCCTTGACCTTGGGGATTTTCGTCCGATCCTAGAATTGGTGCGTTGCGAAAAACTCGCAACTAGGAAAGGGAAATCGTAAATAAAAACCAGTTTGCCCCTTGAGGCAAACAGCTTGAGGGCATTCTTCCTAAGCCAGGGCACGAGCAAAACAAAGAATGAAGGTTCTAAAAAGATACGCAAATAGAAGGTTGTACGACCCCGAAACCAGTAAGACCATCACTTTGGAAGACGTGGCAGAGATGATCATCTCTGGCGAAGAGATCAAAGTGATCGATAATATGAGCGGGCAGGACATCACTCCTAAGATCTTGGGACAGACCTTTCTCAAAGTCAGCCTCGGCCAAAGAAACGAAGAATTTTCCAATTACATGCTTTCTGCTCTGATCCGAGAGACTGGAAAGAATATCAGCGCCTTGTTCGGACGATTGGTCCTAGGCGGTATCGGACTCGCATATCTTACCAAAGAGAAAATGGACAGGATCCTCCAAAGCATGGTAGCGCTGGGGGAACTTAGACTTGAAGAAGTGAAAAGCTATCGAGAGGACTTGTTGACCCATCTCGCCCAAAGAGCCAGTGAAAACAGCGAACAAATACAGGAAGACCTGAAAAAAGTCGGAAGGGAGCTGGAAGAAGGGGGAGAAAAGGAATTGGCGGTCGAGGATCTCTCGGAGAAAATTCGCAGGATCGCCGAAAGGGTCAAGGAAACCGAGTCCTTATAATCGATTCTCTCCCTGCTCGGGTTAAGACCGGGCTTCCAAGATCCGATACTTTCTACAGGGGGAACCCATGTCTATTTTGAGAATCCTTAGCCTCGGAATCATTTCAGTTTTTGCATTCAATCTTTCTGCGAAGGAAATGATCCACGAAAAGCTGGACCAATTATTCTACGATCAAGTCAGGAAGTTGGACAGCGGAAGTTTGGAAGAAAAGATCCAAGCGGCCGACTATTTAAAATTTGTGACCAGCAAACTTGCGGTCCGTCCCCTTCTCAAAGCACTTAAAGGAAATCCGAATGTTCCTAAATCGGATGAGAATTCTCCTTCTTTAAAATTCGTGATCGCTCAGGCATTAGGAGCAATGGAGTCGGAGATCTCAGGTCCTCCTATGGTGGATGAGATCAAGAGAGCTTCTGCACTTGTGCAAGAAAATGATCAGCCGACATTTAGCGCTCCTGACGGTTATAATCTTGTGATCTCTACAGGAGAATTATTAAGGAATGTTGGCCTTTTACCTTATACCAAGGAAAACCAAGACGCAATCATCGCAGGCTTAAGCCATTCTAATTTTTATATTCGCGCCTCTGCGGCAGACGGTTTAAAGAATTTGAATAGAAAAGATACTCTAAGCCAGTTAAATTCCGCAATCGATAAGGAGAAGAATCCTTATGCGAAGGTAGCGATCTTAAATGCGATCGTTTATATCAATCGTATTGCGAACCAAAAATTCCATGATCTCTGCTCCTTCTTAAAAGATGAGTCTCCGATGGTGCGCTATCGAGCTTCTATGGCAGTTGGAGAAGTGGACTTAAAGGCCGGAGAATATTCTCTAAGAGAAGCATTGCTGATCGAGCATGACCAAATCGTAAGAGAGCAGATCAAGAAGGACCTGGCGAATGTCACTGGATTCAAGATGCCTGCCAATACTCCTTTCTATTTTAGAGAGTAGGATCTTTGCTTATAAAGCAAGTTTAAGAAGGCCTCCAAGTTCGGGGGCCTTTTTTATTGCAGAGAGTGGGAACTGATCTTATTCAGATCTTATAATATTTGCGGGAAAAGGTAGGAAAACCTGGGAGATACTGGGATCGAACCAGTGACCTCTACCATGTCAAGGTAGCGCTCTAACCAGCTGAGCTAATCCCCCGGTACAGTCAGTATTTCGTTGCAAATCGAGCCGTAAAGCCTTTTCGATCAGAAGGTTGGAAGCGGATCTATGTGATCCACTTTCGGTGAAGTGAGTAAGAGTTCCTACATTTGGATTTTTTTGGCGCCCCCACCCTGAATTTTGGGTGGGGGGAGTGGCTTGTGGGAGCGCCTTTTCCCTATCACAAAATCATTCTTTCTTCAAGGACTTTCGCTGGCAGTTCCTACTACGTGGGAACTCTTTGCGATTTCTTTTGGAACTAGCCGCCTTATTTTTACGTAACAACTGTATTAAAAAGGGTGTTTTCTGGGATTTTAGCTAGTTTTCCTGGCTGATTTCAAAATCGGCGAGGGTTTTCCGAGATCGGCGCGCTAGTCCTCTTCTCAGCGGTTATAGTGTGTGCTACAAAACCCGATGAAAACGGGGGAGAAACAGATGCCAGTGCAGACTCAGAAAAAGGAACGTAAAATTAAGCCCATCGATGGGAACTCGCCGACTGTGCGCAAGATGGACTTTGAAGGGTTGGATCAACTATCCGATTACTATGTTGCGGGGAATTCTTTTATCACCCACACAGTGAATGCGTATCATGTAATTTTTCCGGAAGGGGAAAGATTCTTTATTAAGAGCGTGAAAGCTTTTGCAGACCAAGTGACCGATCCTGATCTTCAGAGTCGTATCAAAGGATTTATCGGCCAAGAAGTCCAACACGGAAAGGAGCATGAGAAGGCTCTGGAAATGTTGGAGAAACAAGGTCGTCCTGTTTCTAGAATATTAAAATTTTATGCTAAGACTGCTTACGGATTCTTCTGGCCAGTTCTTGAGTTTATCTTTGGCAAAAAGCTTAAGCTTGCTGTGACTGCAGGCTTGGAGCATTATACCGCTTCCTTGGGAGAAGTTTCCTTAAAGTATAATCTCCACGACCAAGCGGAAGGTGAGATGAGAAACCTTCTTCTTTGGCACGCTTGCGAAGAGATAGAACATAAATCGGTTGCGTATGATGTTCTTCAGACGATTTCTAAAAGCTATGTGCTTAGGATCTTCGGATTTATAGTAGCATCCGTGATGTTCTGGGGATATGCATTTACTTTACAGCATCTATTTATCTTTTCAGATCCAAAGATCGGATTCCGTAGATATTTTGCGGACTTAATAAGTGCTCGTTCTTATGCAAAGCTGATTGTGTTCGAAGTGGGAAAGATGTCCCTACTTTATTTCAAACCGGGATTTCATCCGAATCAAACCGGCGGATACGATCTGGCAAACGCAGCATTGGCCACCATCTAAAAATAGAAGAGGATTAACATGAGTGTTCAAACAGAGACAAAGAAGAGAAATCTGAAATCCATTGACGCGAATTCTCCTACTGTTCGAAAAATGAATTTCGAAGGTTTGGAAAATTTGCCGGACCATTATATTGCGAATAATGCATATTTGACTCACAACGTGAATGCGTATCACGTTCTCTTTCCGGAAGGGGAGAGATTCTTTATCAAGAGTGTGAAGGCTTTTGCGGATCAAGTAAAAGATCCGGGCCTAGCCAATCGAGTGAAGGCATTCATTGGCCAGGAAGTTCAACACGGCAAAGAGCACGAAAAGATTCTAGAAGTACTAAAAGGTCAGAATAGGCCCATCAATTTCATGGTGAAGGCGTATCAATGGACCGCTTTTAGTTTCTTTCTCCCTCTTTTTGAATTCATTTTTGGTAAGAAGTTGAAGCTTGCTGTGACTGCTGGCTTGGAACATTATACTGCAAGCATGGCTGAGATCTCTATTCGCCATCAATTGCACGAGCATGCTTACGGAGACATGAGAAACCTTCTTCTTTGGCATGCTTGCGAAGAGATAGAGCATAAGTCAGTAGCTTATGATGTTCTTCAGACGGTTTCCAAGAGTTATTTCTTGAGAATACTAGGATTCATCATCGCATCCTTTATGTTTTGGGGATATTCGATTTCGTTTCAGCATTGGTTCTTACTTGCGGACAAGAAGGTGGGAATTCGTAAATATTTCCAAGACCTCAACGCCTCTAGGGATTTCGGAAGAAAACTATATCCTAGGCTTGTAAAACTTTCTCTTCTGTATTTTAAGAAGGATTTTCATCCGGACCAAACAGGCGGTTATGAGCTTGCAAACGAAGCTCTTATAACTATTTAGCACCCATCCAATCACTTTGCTCCCCGCTTCCCGGTTCGAATCAAATAGAACGGGAAGCGGTTTTTTTCTTTCTTAGATCCCTAACCAATCCTTAAGAAAAGGCTGATACTTGACCGGGGCAAATTCCTTGTACGTATACTTCGCGCAGTTTTGCTTTAAGAAAGGATCATCCTTCATCAGGTCTTGTAGTTCCTCTTGAGAAGAAGATTTGGCGATAATCATTCCTCCGACTCTTGGAACCTTCGGGCCGGATATTAGTAATATTCCCTTATCATATTGAACTTGTAGGAATTCTCTGTGAGCAGGAGTGACCTCGTCCAGCTTTTCGATCGGTACAATATATTCGATTTCAATCAGGAAAAATTTCATAGGCTTTGTACTTCCAGCTTTTTGATTTTTAACTCGATTGGCAATCGATTGAAGTTTTAAATTCGGATCCTTCTTAAAAATATTCTGAGAAGATAAGGTCTTCTATTTCAAAATAGGGACTTCTTTCTTAAAGTAAGAGAAGAATGTATCTTCGGCAGTTTCTCGTTTGGAGAGACTCTTCTTGCCTAAGATCACAAGATTATCCTTGGCTCTGGACAATGCTACGTACAAGACCCTTCTCTCTTCTTCCCAAACAGAGATCGGCGAATCCTTTCGGAGATTCCATCCATCGGAAAGGTCCACAAATACCGTATGGAATTCCAAACCCTTAGAAGCATGGATCGTAAGCAATAGTTCGGAAGGAATTCCAGCTCTTAAATATTCACGGATCCTATGATTGGATCTGCATAGTATGCGAATGTCTCCTCGGCTTTGCTTATAAAATTCTCCTAAGGAAGAAAACAGATCACTGATCTTATCCATTTTCAGTCTTCCAATTTTCGAACTTCCTTTTCTGTGAGCGAGGACTGTCTTAGGTATTCGATTCTCGTTCTTTTCAATCGGGATAGAAGAAACCTCTACGATCTTAGGCAAGGATCTATAGTTGGTGCTCAGAAATTTTCGAGAACAGGGAGAGAATAGATCCGGAAAATTCAAAAAGATGCTGGGGTCGCTAGATCTGAATGAGTAGATGCTTTGGCTATCGTCTCCAACCACGGTTATTCTCGAGCGATCGGATAAGAGCTTTAAGAAGCGCAATTGTTCCGAGTCTGTATCTTGAAACTCGTCTACTAGGATGCGCTTTAGAATAGATTTTGGGATTTCAGTCCAAGGTTCCGAGCTTTCTAACGAATCTAAGAACAATGTAA
Source organism: Leptospira semungkisensis (assembly GCF_004770055.1). NCBI lineage: Bacteria > Pseudomonadati > Spirochaetota > Leptospiria > Leptospirales > Leptospiraceae > Leptospira > Leptospira semungkisensis. The sequence goes on from NZ_RQEP01000005.1 coordinate 1,196,424, forward strand.
CCAGATCATCTAGATCCAGTTTATGCTCTCTTGATTTATATTCTTTATAATCTTCTAATAGAGGAATTTTCCAAGATTGAGAAAAATCTTTGGGTAGTGAGAGATCTCCACTCAATAATTCGAACGGGATTCCTCCTATGCTATCGGACTCTCTTCGGAACCATTCTCGAAAGAATGCATTCTTTTCCGAAGGCATTAAGATAGAGGGTCGGTTCTCTTTGAAGTCGGGATGCCAAGTAGTTAGCGCTCTTAAACAAAAGGAATGGAAGGTATGAACTCTAATTGTTTCGATCCCGGTTTGCTTATGGATCCTTTCTCGGATCTCTCCTGCGGCTTTTCGGGTAAAACTTAAGACGAGTATCTCTTCGCCTAAAGTTTTTCTTTCTAATTCCTTCTTAACTACTCCAACTAATGTGCTCGTTTTTCCGGAACCTGCCGCTGCGATCACTTGCAGAAATCTTGATGTATCTTCTATGATTTCTTTTTGCTCTGGGTTATAATTCGGCTCTTTCATAGAAAGAGCGGTTCTTAAGGAAACAAGATGAGAAAATTTTTTGTTCTCTATTTACAATTGAAACTCTATGCGGATCAACTTCGCCGAGCGGAAGTGGAATTTCTATTCCGCAGGCTTTTAAAAAGAGCTTCAGACGCTACCTTGGTTTTTTAGCAAAGCGCGCATGCGGAATTTTGATTCCGCCCGCTATTAAAGTTGATATTAGAGAGTTTAAACTTTTCTGCCAGAGTTAGGAAATTTCCTCCCGCTGGTTTAAACGGGAGGAAAGAAGAAGAAACTAAGGTTGTGGGCTCGCATCCACCGGAGCAGTAGGAATTCTTCCAGAGTCAGGCATATTGAAGATCATTGGTAATGCATCTTTGCCTGTAGGAACGAGTAATAGCTTGGTATTCGGATTTTCGAATGCCTTTAGCTGTAGATACTGCTTGGTTAACTGGGCCGCAATGAGTTTCTGCGCTTTTGCCTTTGCTTGAGCTTCGATCACGATTGCCTGAGCATTACCTTCCGCCTCGATTGCAGTGGATTTTGCTTTTGCTTCTGCATGGATCACTGTGATCTCAGCATCTTTCTTAGCGATATTGATCTCGAATTTCATCTGCTCTTGCTCTTGCTCTTTTGTGAGCTTTCCTTCAATCGCAGTTAGGATCGGACGACTATATTCGATATCGTCAATGATCACATCGTCGATTTCGATATGCTTTCCTCTAAGCTTATCACCTAGAGCCAGTCTGATATCGGAGGAAACTTTCGGAGTTTCTTTGGAGATGCGGATCATGCTATAAGCGGATAACGCGTTACGCACCGAGGTTCTAAACTGAGGACGGACCACCTTTTCATAATAATCAGGACCGATCTCTATCTGAAGATTATAGATCTCACTTGGAACCGGTCTGAGAATGACTGCTGCAACCACATTGATGGTCAAATCGTCCCTTGTAAGAACGTCTACTTTCTCCTTATAAGAAGTCCATTGAGTAGGATACAGAATGATATCATTCCAAGGCGCATAGAAGTAGAGAGCGTTAGTCAGTAAATCTCTCTGCAAACCGCTGGTAAGAGGATGGTATCTGAGTCCCGCCTCTCCTGGACGGATATTTGTATAGCAGCCTGTGCCTGCAATCAGGCCTAGGACAAGGACTGCAAGTAAGCCGAATTTGTGGGAAAAGAAGTGAAACCTGTTCATAAAAATCTCCGGAGAGTCCTATCTTATTATTGGACCGGGTTATAGTTCGGAACGTTTCCCTTTGAAAGGGAATCGGAATGAACGGTAAGAAAAACGGTTGTACGAATCTATTCTTTTTCTCTTATTTGGTAACGATGGGCAAAGACATAGAAGACGATCCTAAGGATTTGCCTAAGATTAGAACCAGGTTTAAAGGGGTCGTAGGATCTATTCTCGTTCATAGAAGTGAAGAAAAATCCAGGATCCTCATCAAAGACATAAGACTGCTTGTTTCGGGACGTAAGGTGATCTTCGCCCAGGAATTTTATTATTCTACCAGATTCAGAAAGTTAAGGCTCAAACAAGGAGATCCGGTAGAGTTTGATGCTAGGATAAGACCCGACAAGAGAGGAGTTTCCTCCGAAAAAATCCGTTTAAATTACCCTACTAAGATTTATAAGCATGGAGGCGATCAAGTCGGCCTCTTTCCGGAGTCGTGAAGACGTTTGACTTCTTCGAAAGGCCCTCGAATCTGACTTCGAGGCAAGATTTTGGAAACCATCAAATTCGTTTTGGACTTTTTTCTGCATTTAGAGCAGCATCTGGATGCTTTGATCCTGGCTTACGGGACTTGGATCTATCTTATTCTATTTCTGATCATCTTTTGCGAAACCGGTTTGGTAGTAACTCCTATCCTTCCTGGGGATAGTCTTCTATTCGCTTTGGGAGCCTTTGCAGCAAGGGGAAGCCTGGATCTTGGAACTATTCTGATCCTACTCGTTATCGCAGCTATTCTGGGAGACACAGTAAATTACTCCATAGGGAATCTGGCAGGAGATAAGATCCTCTCTAAAGAAAAGATTCCTTTTCTGAATAAGCAGCACTTAGAAAAGGCTCACAGATTCTACGAGCAATACGGCGGAAAGACAATCATCATCGCCAGATTCATACCGATCATTCGTACCTTTGCTCCCTTTGTGGCCGGAATAGGAAAGATGACGTACGGTAAATTCATTCTTTATAATATTGTTGGCGGGGTTCTCTGGATCTTAGTATTCACTCTTGGAGGATACAAGTTCGGAAATCTTGAGTTCGTTCAAAGAAACTTCAAGATAGTGATCCTTGCTATTATCATTATCTCGGTAATGCCTGCGATCATAGAATTTATTAGAGAATCTAGAAAGGCAAAACGCTCTCAGAGTTAAAGATCATTATTTAAGAAGAAGGGCAATCCCGGATTTGTGAGATCTTCTTCACAAAGGGTTTGTCCTTGTATCTCTTAAAAGGAGGCGGCTCCATATCTCTCTTGCGGTCCGAGTCGCCACCACTTCCCGCAGGACTAATACCCACAGGCCCAAAATTAGAAGGCGGAAAGAAACAACGAGGAAACTCCTTCGCTTCTTCTAATTTCTTAGCCTTCTCCTTCGCTTTAAATACAGTATCCTTTACTCGAACAAATAATTCGGAAGAATTTTCAGACCAACGGATCCTGTATTCAGGAGTTTCATTCCATTCATTCAAAATGAATTCCGTATAAGAACTATCTAAAGAAGAAGACTGTCCGTTCGCATCTGCAAGTACTAAGACTGGCGATTGGATCTCTAAATTTGGATCCAAGTTGCCCAGGATCATTGCGGCAGTTCCTCCATCCGGAGAAGGTACGAAATGAAGAATCGTCTGTCCTTCTTTCAAGAATCCTTTCGGATCAAAAGAGTGAAATCCTTTCGGAGACCAGACCGCGGGAAATCGATTTGTACTTCCATACTCGTCGTTTGAACCTTGGATCCAGAAGAGTCGATTCGTCTCGGAATGAAAGTACACTGATCCAGGCAATGTCCAGGAATCTATTTCATAAGAATAGATGGGAGGATCACCTTCGGCTCTTTGAGGCTCGCTTAAAT